>CAXYYC010000003.1:0-124523 GCA_964293815.1 uncultured Burkholderiaceae bacterium | reverse complement strand
GGTTTTTTTTTCCGCCCGCGCCCCCGCGGGTGAGGCCTGCACCAACCCCCCCCCCTCCTGCACCGGCCCCCACTGCGGCTGCAATAGTTCCTGGACCTGAAAGTGAGGCCATCAAGGTCGTTGCTCCCAATAATGAACCACCACCAGTAAATGGTGCGGCAGCAACCGCACCAACACCAACAGCTACACCTGCTAAGATCTTACCCCACATATTTATCTCCTTATTTAGAGTTAGTTTTAATACACAAATTTTGATAGGCTGCTAACTACTGTCATGCGGCAAAAAATGACACATAACATGATTTAATAATGACGTATAATATTCCAAATCCGATAATAACTTTTTGATTTTATTCAATAATTATTCAAGATCGGTATTTTATACAACCTAAAAATGGACAAAAACCATCGTCCACAATATTTTATTCGCAAATTCTACAGTATTTTCACCTCAAAAACTCAACTTCTCATCTGCCCGCACCCGTAAAAACCGTGGAAATCGCGGCAGTCTTTTTTGGGTTAAGCCGTTGAATTGATAGGTAATCACGGTCCCGATCGCGGGGGGATGAGCGCGCGTTGCTTCGTCCAGACCGCTGCCGACATTGAACTCACGTCCGTCGTCGGTGCGCACGCGCAGTGAGCCGACTTTGCCCGCGTATTTGCCCGTCCCCGGATTGTGTGCGATGACGGTGGCTTCGGCGTCTTGGCGCAGTTTGAGTTTGTACAGCGCCTCACTGCGCCCTGTTTGATAGGGTGCGTTGGCCAGATGCAGCATCAGTCCTTCGCCGCCCACTTGGGTGATGGTGTCGAGTTGTTGCAGTAGTTCGGTGCGATTGCGCACGCGCCATTGTTTGACCGCGAGGATATTAGGGGAGTTGATTTGTCGTGTGATTCGTTCGATCTGCGCCATGCGCTGGGTAAAGTCGCCGCGTTGTTGTTGCGGGTCGGGTAGTTCAAATACCATGTATTTGACCTGTTTCCACGCGGCTTCGTCGGGCTGTGCATCGCGCACGACGCTGACCACCCGCTCGAATTGCCCGCGTGCGATCCATAATTCGCCATCGAGTGATTGATCGGGTAGCTGTTGCGCCAATCCGTCGGGCAGTGCGATGACTGTGCCGTTGCGCGAGTACATTTGTCGCTGTTGACCGTCCCAGTAGCCGCGCACGCCGTCGTATTTTTCGCTGACCCAGTAGTCGCGCACGTCCACATGCTCAGGCAAGGTTTTGGCCAGTATCATTTCGGGGGTTTGTGCATGAGCGGACAGCGCCGCACACCCAAAAGTCAGTAAAGCGATGAGGTGAGCGCAGCAGCGATGATATCCCAGCATTTTTTCTCTGCCTTTCGTAGATTCGCACATTTTCAGCATGTTTTCAGCTCGTTAACCACAGCAAACAGGCGACAGCCTGCCAATAGCGGTTTATAATAGCGCACTTGAATTGAGCGCCTGTATTTTGCCTATTTTGCGCACATTTGTCGCGACGATTATAGCGATTTCTTTTATAAAACCCCGATTTTTAGCATTCCAATCCATTATGACCACCAGCCATCCGAATCACTACCATCCTTCTGCCATCGAATCTGCGGTACAAGCCGCTTGGAACGCCGCCGACGCCTACCGCGTGAACGAGCAGTCGGACAAGCCGAAATTTTACGCTTGCTCGATGTTGCCGTACCCGTCGGGCAAATTGCACATGGGGCATGTGCGCAATTACACGATCAACGACGTGATGACGCGCCAATTGCGCATGAAGGGGTTTAACGTCCTGATGCCGATGGGCTGGGACGCATTCGGTATGCCGGCGGAGAACGCCGCGCTGAACCATCAAGTGCCGCCCGCCGCGTGGACGTATGACAACATTGCCTACATGAAAAAGCAAATGCAGGCGATGGGTTTGGCAATTGACTGGTCGCGCGAAGTCGCCACCTGCCAACCCGAATACTATAAATGGAACCAATGGCTGTTCCTGAAAATGCTGGAAAAAGGCATTGCCTACCGCAAAACCCAAACCGTGAACTGGGATCCGGTCGATCAAACCGTTTTAGCGAATGAGCAAGTCATCGACGGACGCGGTTGGCGTTCGGGTGCGTTGGTGGAAAAACGCGAAATTCCGGGTTATTACCTGAACATCACCGCCTACGCCGAAGAATTATTGAACGATTTGGACGGCCTCGGCTGGCCGGAGCGCGTCAAACTGATGCAAGAGAACTGGATCGGCAAAAGCCACGGCGTGCGTTTTGCCTTCAGTCACGATCTGCGTGACGCGCAAGGCGAGTTGATCCAAGACGGCAAAATGTACGTCTTCACCACCCGCGCCGATACCATCATGGGCGTTACCTTCTGCGCGGTGGCGGCCGAGCATCCGCTGGCGGCGCACGCGGCGGCACTCAAGCCCGAATTGAACGAATTTATCGAAAAGTGCAAACGTGGCTCGGTGATGGAAGCCGACATGGCGACCATGGAAAAAGAAGGCGTGAACACGGGCTTGACCGTGACGCACCCGCTCACAGGCGAACAAGTGCCCGTTTGGATTGGTAACTATGTACTGATGAGCTACGGCGACGGCGCGGTGATGGGCGTACCAGCACACGATGAGCGCGATTTTGCCTTTGCGAAAAAATACGATTTAGCGATTAAAGCCGTGATTGACGTTGACGGACAAAGCTTCTCCACCGACGCGTGGCAAGAATGGTATGCCGACAAAGAGCGGGCAAAATGCATCCACAGCGGCGCATACGACGGATTGAGCCACGCAGAAGCGGTACAAAAAATCGCCGCTGATTTGGCGAACAAAGGCTTGGGCGAACTCAAAACCACCTACCGCCTACGCGATTGGGGCATTTCACGTCAACGTTACTGGGGCACGCCGATTCCGCTGATTCACTGCGAATCATGCGGCGTGGTTCCCGTACCTGAATCCGATTTGCCGGTTGTATTGCCTGAGGATTGCATCCCCGACGGTACAGGCAATCCATTGAACAAACGCGCGGACTTTACCGACGTCGATTGTCCAAAATGTGGCAAACCGGCGCGCCGCGAGACCGATACGATGGACACCTTCGTCGATTCGTGCTGGTATTACATGCGCTATACCTGCCCCGACAGCACGGACAAAATGGTTGACGCGCGCAACGACTACTGGATGCCGATGGATCAATACATCGGCGGGATTGAGCACGCGATTTTGCACCTGCTGTACGCGCGTTTTTGGACGAAAGTCATGCGCGATTTGGGCTTGGTCAAATTTGACGAGCCGTTCAAAAACCTGCTCACGCAGGGTATGGTATTGAACGAAACCTACTACCGCGAGCTACCCAATGGCAAGAAAGATTGGTTCAATCCGGCGGACGTAGACGTGACCACTGACGACAAAGGTCGTATTATCGGCGCGGTATTGCGTGCCGATGGTCAAAGCGTTTCGGTCGGCGGCGTCGAGAAAATGTCCAAGTCGAAAAACAACGGCATTGACCCGCAAGCATTGATTGAGCAATACGGCGCGGACACCTCACGGCTGTTCACCATGTTTGCTTCGCCACCCGAACAAACTCTGGAATGGTCTGATTCGGGCGTGGAAGGCTCGAACCGTTTCCTGCGCCGCGTATGGCAATTTTGCCAAGCGCAAAAAGAGGCTATTTCTGCACTCAAAGATGCTGATTTGACGCCAAGCACCGAGGCGAAAAATCTGCGTTTCATCATGCATTCACTGCTGAAACAGGTTAATTTCGACTACGAGCGTATTCAATACAACACCGTTGCCTCCGGCGCGATGAAAATGCTGAATGAACTCGAAGCCGCGTGCAAAGGCGATGTGACCGCTTTGGGTAAAGCATTACCCGAGGGCATCTCAATCCTGCTGCGCGTACTCTACCCGATGGTTCCGCACATCACTTATGCACTGTGGCAAGACTTGGGCTATGCACAGTCTTGCGGCGATTTGTTGGATGCACAATGGGCAGAAGTTGATGAATCCGCGCTCGCTCGTGACGAAGTGGACTATGTGGTGCAGGTCAACGGCAAACTGCGCGATCATTTGACCGCTCCGGCAGCCGCAGACCACGCAACCTTACAGGAAATGGCTTTGACTTTAGAAAACGTCAAACGCTTTACTGACGGTCTGACCGTGCGCAAATGCGTGGTTGTACCGAAAAAATTGATTAATATTGTGGTATCGTAAGCCAATACATGGCAAACAGGAGCAAATTGTGCGCAAGATGACAGGACTCAAGTCACGCCATTTCGGCCTCAAAGGACTGATCGTTTTGGCGATCAGCCTGAGCTTGTCGGCGTGCGGCTTTCACCTGCTGGGCAGTAGCGGTTCCATACAAAATGGCTCGATTGGCTGGGGTGAATTGCCGCACAGCGTGGCCTTTGTCGGCGATTCGGATAACCAAATCGCTGATTTTCTCAAGCAGCAAAAACCGGCCAATGTCACCTACGCACCGTCTGATAAAGCCGATTTGACCCTCGATATGAGCAGCATCAACACCGGTAAAAGCGTGCTCTCAACCAATTCGCAAGGCACGGCGACTGAATACCGCGTCACCATGTCGGTCATCGTGCAGATATACGACGCGCAGAAAAATCAATTACTCGTACCCACCCGCCTGAGCACCAGTCGTAATTTAATCATTGGCGCAGGCTACGCCACCGCCGAGGATGTGGAATACGAGCGTCTGTACACCGATATGGCGCAAGAATTGGCCAATAGCATTGCCTATCGGATACGCGCCGTTTGGTTCACGCGCACCCAGCAGAAATAATCGCACATCATGAGCGAACACCGTTTTTCTACCCCACTCGCCCCGCTGTATGTTTTTTGCAGTGATGAGGTACTGTTACTCCAAGAAGCCATTGACGAGCTGCGTCAAACCGCACGAGCCGAAGGTTTTAGCGAACGTGAAATTTACAACGTCGAAGGTCATTTCGCATGGCACAACGTCATCGCCTCACAACAAAGCCTGTCACTGTTTGGCGATAAAAAAATCATCGAACTGCGTATTCCATCCGGCAAACCGGGTAAAGATGGCGGCGACGCTCTGAAAAATGTGGTGAACAACCTATCCGAAGACATCGTTGTGATTATCTCCTTGCCGCGTTTGGACAAAACCAGCAAATCATCGGTCTGGTTCAAGGCGCTGTCAGCCGCTGCCGGACGACATGTATTCGAAATCGGTACGGTCGAATTAAGCCAATTGCCCGCGTGGATTGCCACGCGCCTGCGACGCAATCGCCAAAACGTGTCCGCAGAAACCCTACAATGGCTCGCCACACAATTCGAAGGCAATTTACTCGCGGCGCATCAGGAAATTCAAAAGCTCGCTCTGCTCTACCCCACGGGTGAAATTCGTGAGGACGATGTGCGCGAATCCGTGCTCAATGTCGCACGCTACGATATGTTCAAACTGACCGAAGCCATGCTCGCAGGTGACGTCGCGCGCACCAGCCGCATGATCGAAGGTCTGCGCGCCGAAGGCGAATCCATCGTGCCCATCGTCTGGGCGCTGATCGATGAGGTGCGCAAGCTCAATCTATTCAAAACACAGGTCGAGGCAGGCGAATATTTGCCCAACCTGATGCGGCAAAACCGCATCTGGGGCATCCGCGAAAAACTCATCCCGCAGGCGTTGCCGCATCTGAGCAGCCCTTTTCTCAAAACTGCCTTGCGCCGCACCAGTGATTTAGACCGCATGGCCAAAGGCTTGGACAGAACCGACCCGTGGTCTGCCACGCTCGAATTGGCCAATCAAATTGCGCTACAAATCGGCACAGCACCGCGTCGCAAAACCCGATAAAATTAAACCTTCAAATTTATCGCCAGCAACTGCCCCAAGGCCAACAACGCATTGCAGGCTCATTCATCCAGCAGGTACATCATGAATACTGAGATTCAACACTATATGCAACAACTCGGGCAAACCGCTCGCACCGCTTCGCGTGCGATGGCGCGCGCCGACACCGCCATGAAAAATTCTGCCCTGCGGCAAATGGCGGTGCTCATCGAGCAACAAGCCGATCAGCTTAAAGCAGAAAATGCCAAAGACCTCGAACAAGCGCACGCCAAAGGATTGGATAGCGCCTTTATCGACCGCCTCACCCTGTCCGACAAAGCCATCAAAACCATGATCGACGGTTTGCGCCAAATCGCCGAACTGTCTGATCCAATTGGACAAATGAGCGGTTTCAAAACCCTGCCTTCCGGTATCACCGTTGGCCAAATGCGCGTGCCACTGGGCGTGATTGGCATTATTTACGAATCACGGCCAAACGTCACCATCGACGCAGCCGCGCTGTGCATCAAATCAGGCAATGCCACGATTCTACGCGGCGGCTCCGAAGCGCTACACTCGAATCAAGCCTTGGCAAAAATTGTCCAAGCGGGCTTGGCGCACGCCGGTTTACCCGAATCCGCGGTGCAAGTGGTCAATACGCCGGATCGCGCCGCTGTTGGCGAACTCATCACCATGACCGAATATGTGGACGTGATCGTACCGCGTGGCGGCAAATCACTGATTGAACGTCTGATGCGTGATGCGCGCGTACCGATGATTAAGCATTTGGACGGCATTTGTCACACCTATATTGATGTTGCCGCCGACATCAACAAAGCGGTCAAAATCTGTGACAACGCAAAAACCCAGCGCTATGCGCCGTGCAATACGATGGAATCACTGTTGGTACACGCCGATATCGCCCCAAAAGTATTGCCCGAGTTGTGCCAGATTTACCAAGCAAAAGGCGTAGAACTTCGTGTCGACACAACGACCCGCCAAACGCTGGAAAACGCCGGTTTGAGCAACTTAGTCAACACGACTGAAGAAGACTGGTCAACCGAATACCTTGCTCCGATCTTATCCATCAAGACCGTAGCGACGATCGATGACGCCATCAGCCACATCAATCACTACGGTTCTGCGCATACCGATGCGATCATCACCGAAAACCTCACCACCGCACAGCAGTTTTTGCGCGAGGTTGACTCATCCTCGGTCATGGTGAACGCCTCCACCCGCTTTGCCGATGGTTTTGAATACGGTTTAGGCGCAGAAATCGGTATTTCCAATGATAAATTGCACGCTCGCGGTCCGGTTGGTTTGGAAGGATTAACCAGCTTGAAATACATCGTCTATGGCGATAAGAACGGCAGCATCCGAATATAAGAACTGAATGCGACAATCGCCTTTTTATATCACTCGTCGTACGGTATTACTAAGCTCCCTGCTGTTATTGGGTTGCCAATTACCGCCTGCGAACGCCCCCAAGCCTCTCGCACCACTGGATCAGCTGCGTTTAGAGTGGGCGGATATTTATGCTGAGCGTGAAAAAGGCTTAATGAACCGCAACCATTTGGGCGAAAACGCCGGCATGATGTTTGTGTTTGAAACGCCGAAAACGTATTGTTTTTGGATGAAAAACACCTTGATTCCCTTATCCGTCGGCTTTATCGATGCGCAAGGCCGACTGGTACAAATCAACCATATGCAACCACGCAGCTTAGAGCACCATTGCGCGAAACAACCGATTTTATACGCCTTAGAGGTCAATCAAGGGTGGTTTGAGCGCAACAATGTGCGCGTCCAAACGCGGGTACTTGAGCCACAACAATAATCCATACGCATGGTTTCGGCCAACTACTTTTAACCCCACATCACAAATTTTGCCAGTCGTTGCCACCCAGTGCTTTGTACAGCAACACGCCATCCGACCACTGCCGTCGTATGGCATCTATTCGCTGATTATCTATTTGTAACCAATTGCGTTGTGCATCCAGAACCGGCAGTTCGTCAATCAAACCACCGCGAAACTGTGCCTGAGCCATACGATACAGTTTTGCCGCTTGTTTGGATTTATCGGTTAAATCCTTGACTTGTTGCGCATCGGATTGATATTGGCTGAGCAATGAATCGACCTCATGCCACGCGGTGAGTACAGTTTTTTGATAATTGACCGCAGCTTCTTGTTGTTGCAATTCGCGCAGAGTCACGATGCTGCGCCGTCGCCCCATATCAAATATCGGTAACGAAATACTCGGGCCAATACTCCATTGAAAGCTGGTGACGTCAAAGAACGTACCGGCATTCAGGCTGCTCCAGCCTGCATTTGCGCCCAGTTGCACACGCGGGTAGAGGTCGGCCACCGCCACGCCGGTATTGGCAACTGCCATTTGGAACTGCGCTTGGGCTTGAATAATATCCGGACGACGCTGTGTCAACTGCGATGGCAATCCCAATTGCAAAGATGGCAACGTGTGATTGAGTAATTGTACTTTTGGCTGAAGTAACGCCTCATTCATCGAACCGGGCAAACCTCCAACCATCAATGTGATTTGATTCATCAGCGCAGTTTGCCGTGCCAGTAATTGACTGCGCTGTTGTTGCAACTCATCAACCACGGTCTGCGCTTGGATTGGCTCGCGCGCATCAAGCAAACCACCGTTAAATTTAGCGGCCAGCAAATGCTGGCTGGTTTTTGCCGCATCCAGTTGCTGATTCAGTACAGCCAACTGCTGCTGCAACGCACGCAACTCGATGTACTGCCGCATCAACTCCGCTTGCAGGCTGATTTGTACTTGGCTCAGCAGCGCCTGTGCCGCCCGTTCATTGGCATTCGCCGCTTCGATGCTGTGGCGAACACGTCCCCACAAATCAATTTCCCAGCCGACATCCAAGCCACCTTGGTACGCCGTGAATGGCTCGCCCAATATTTTCAGTACCTTATCTTTTGCCGCACCCGACAAACCCATCGCGTCAATCGTGCGCGTACTTGGCCCGTTTTCGCTCACGGTCTGGCGATTCACACCGCCATTTAGATTAACGTTTGGACCCGCTTGAGCCTGAGTGCTGCCTGTTTGCGCACGCGCCTGCGCCCAGCGCAAGGTGACGGTTTGCAAATCGAAATTCTGTGTATTCAATTGCGCCAACAACTCGTGCAACACCGGATCTTGAAAGCCATCGGCAAAGCGCAATGCCAGCGCCTCACTGTTTTGCCGCCATTGCGGATTTGCCAAAGTTTGATCGCCGCCGTGCCAGCTTTGCCAATTATCAGGCGTTTCAGTTTGTAATGGCGTGTATTTGGGGCCGACTGCACAGCCGCCCAATGCGAATACACAGAGGATCGCCCCGATATATTTTTTATGTTGATCGATCAATTTCATGTTTATCCTTTTAAACCAGACGGTTGCGAAATAGCCAAGCCGCACAAGGCAAAGTTATCGCCGCAACCAACAACATGGGTACCAAATCTGGCGCAACCAAAGCAAACGATGCACCTTCCAAATAAACCCGCCGAACAAAATCCATCGCAAAGCGCAACGGATTGGCATAAGTAATCCATTGCAATACCGTCGGCATATTTTTCACCGGCGTCATCAGACCCGAGAGCAGCATCAGCGGCATAAGCAACACAAAGCTGTACAACATCGCCTGCTGCATATTCGCAGAGAGAGCTGAGATAGCCAAACCGATGCCCACCGACGAAATGGTGAAAATCAGCAAACCAATCAATAACGTCAATACTGATCCCGCAAATGGAATATGAAACCAAAAAATTGAGATCAGCAGCACAATGATGGATTGCGCCACACCGATCAGTACCGGCGCCAGAGCCTTGCCAGCCATAATTTCATACGGCGACATTGGCGTGACCATCAACATATCGAAAGTACCCTGCTCACGCTCACGCGCGACCGACAACGCAGTCATCATTAATGTTTGCAAAAAAGCCAACGAAGCGATTAGCGCCGGAATGATATTCCAGCGGGATTCCAAATTAGGGTTGTACCAAGCGCGTGTTTCAATCTGAATCGCCATCGCAGAACCACCATGCGCCACTCGCCAATCTTGATTAAACTGTCCCACGACAGAACTTAAGTATTGAGCCGCCATCCCCGCAGTGCTTGAATTTCGTGCATCCAAGATCACCTGGACGGGCGAATTCTGACCATTGACCAGCAAACGCTCAAAATCCGCCGGAATTTGGATCGCCAGTAATGCATCCTGTCGATCAATCACAGCGGCGATTTGATCTGCATTCTGCAAAGTCGCAACGCGATGAAAAACTCCTGTGCTGTCCAGATGCGCCAGCAAATCCTGCGAGGGCGCGCTTTGACTCTGGTCAATCACCACATAAGGCACATCATTTAAATCAAACGTCGCCGCATAACCAAATAGCAAACTCTGTACAAACACTGGGACAAACAGAATAATTCGGTTGGCCGGATCATTAAAAATCACCTTGAATTCTTTTTGCATCAAGTTAAGGATGCGTAAGATGACAGACTGTATCGAAGCATACATCACGACCTCACTGATCCAAACGTTTACGGGTAAAGCGCAGAGCCAAACCCAAAAGCACGACCGACTGCACCAACAAAATAGCGCAGTCTTTCACAATCTGCGACCACACATTACCGGCCAAAAACAAACTCTTAATCAATTCCATAAAATGTGTCGCCGGAAAAATCTGGCTGATGATCTGGATAATCAGCGGCACATTGCGTAAATCAAACATAAAACCTGAGAGCATCATCGCCGGCATAAAGCTCACGATGAGCGCCATCTGACTGGCTAAAAACTGATTTTTCGTCGCAGACGAAATCAGTAAACCCAACCCTAAAGCTGCCAACATATACAATACACTGGAAAATAAAATAATCGCCATCGAACCCAAAATCGGTACATGGAACAAAAATCGTGCGGCGAGCAGACAGAGCATCAAACCCAGCATCCCAACCCCGAGATACGGAATAATTTTCGCCAATAAAATTTCCACCGGCTGTACAGGTGTGACGAACAACGACTCCAGCGTACCGCGCTCCCATTCGCGCGCCATGACCAAAGCGGTCAAAAAGGCGCCGATGATGGTCATCACTAAGACAATCAAACCCGGCACTAAATACCATGTGCTGGTATTGGCATCATTAAACCATTGCCGCTGCTCGATGCTCACCTGCCCTATCGCGCTCGTAGTGCCTTGCGAACCCACACGGTCTTGCTGTTTGGCATTCCACAAACCAATCGCCGCCTGAATATAACCTCTGACAACACCGGCTCGTTGTGCGTCCACCGCATGCACAATCACCTGAATTTTCGTATCACCACCCTGCGCTAACGAACTGGAGAAATTACTCGGAACCCTCACAATCGATTCAACCTGATGGTTGAGCAACAACTTCTCCGCATCAGACATTGAGTGCACCACCACTGGTGTCAAATACGCCGAACCGCTCAAACCGCTGAGCATATCGCGTGCATTCGGCGAGGGATCCTCCAAAACCACGGCAACCGGTACATTTTTCACATCCATCGTGATACCGTAACCAAACAGCAGAATCAACATCACCGGTAACACGATGGCCAACAGCAAATTGCTTTTGTCACGCCATAATTGCCAAAATTCTTTTTGAACCAGTGTGCGCAAGCGCCGCCAAGATACTGTCATCATGCTTTTCTCCCTTGCCCGCGCGCCATCTCGACAATTCCAATAAACGCCTCATCCATCGTCGCATACGATTGCCCATTGAAATGCCGCACCTCGCTCGGCGCTCCCAGCGCCAACACCTTACCTGCATCCTGAATCACAATGCGGTCGCAATACTCGGCCTCCTCCATGAAATGCGTGGTGACCACGATGGTCGTGCCGTTTTGTGATAAATCAGTGATTCGCCGCCAAAACTCGCGTCGTGCAATCGGATCGGTGCCGCTGGTCGGCTCGTCCAAAAACAACACTTCCGGCTCGTGTAGTAGGCCAACCGCCATCGCCAAGCGTTGCTTAAATCCTCCCGGCAGTTGACCACTGATGGCTTCCGTACTGTCCTGCAAATCAAACTGTTGCAATACAGCCTGAATCCGCTGTGCCAAACGTTCACCTTTCAAGCCATACGCTTTGCCATAAAACGTCAAATTCTCCATTACGCTGAGCAAACCATACAGTGCAAATTTTTGCGACACATAACCGACGTTTTGTCGCGCTCGCGCACGCGCCGTGCGCAGATTAACCCCTGCCACTTGCAGAAAACCGCTGGTCGCAGGTAAAAGACCGCAGAGCATACGAAACGTCGTGGTTTTGCCCGCGCCATTCGGCCCGAGCAAGCCAAACACCTCGCCCCGTCGAACGCTAAAATTGGTACGATCCACAGCGGTAAAATCTCCGAATTTTCTAACCAAATCTTTCACCTCAATCACTACCTCCGATTTGGCCGACGCGTCAGAACTCGGCTCAGACAGTGATGAGGGAGCAACCGATGGCAACTTTGTGGAATCACTCTGATTCGGGTTCTGCGCCATTTGCTGTCGTAGCAACAGCATGAAACCATCCTCTAATGTCGGCTCAACCGGCGTCAAGCCGTGCGGCAACCAAACTTGAATGGTCGCTGCCTCCACCTCTGGCCGACGAATCAAGTGAATCGAATCGCCTTTCGGTACCGCATCAATAATCCAATCATGACGATCATATATATGCGCTTGCAGTAAACGGCTGTTGTGCTGCTCACTGACCGGTAATTGCGCGCACAAGCCGCGTGCGACGGCGGCAATTTCTGCTGGTTTGCCTTGCGTAAGTAACCGCCCTTGGTGCAAGACGAACACCTCGTCACAGGCCTCAGCTTCATCCAGATAAGTAGTTGCAATAATGACCGAAAGCTTCTCCTGACTGACCAGATTTTGAATGATTTGCCATAACTCACGACGTGACAGTGGGTCAACCCCCACCGTCGGTTCATCCAGTAACAATAAATCCGGTGAACGCACCAAGGTACACGCCAAACCGAGTTTTTGTTTCATCCCGCCGGACAATTGCCCCGCCAAACGATCCGCAAAGCGTCCTAAATCAGTCATGTGCATCAGTTGCTCGTAGCGTTGGTCGCGCTGTTGTGTCGAAACGCCATGAATCTCGGCATAGAGCCTAAAATTTTCACGCACCGATAAGTCTTCGTACAGACCGAATTTTTGTGGCATGTAGCTGATTCGATTCTGAATCGTTTGCGCATCGCGCACGCTGTCCTGTCCCAGCACCGTCATTGTTCCACTACTGGGTTGAATCAATCCTGTAACCAAACGTACCAAGCTGGTTTTACCTGCACCATCAGGCCCTAACCAGCCGACAATTTGTCCAGCAGGTACCTGCATATCAATGTGCCGCAATGCTTGTACCGGCGGTGCACTTTTGATCGATCCCGGAAAAGTGAGCGACAGATCATGTGCTTGGACAACCCAGTTTGAGTGAGCATTTTGCATCATTAATGCGTCTCGCCTAATGTTACCGTTGCCGGCATGCCAAGACGTAATATATTATTCGGATCATCCACTTGCACCCTCACTTCGTAGACCAAGCTGGTTCTCAGCTCTTGCGTTTGCACCGTTTTTGGCGTGAATTCTGCTACCGAAGAGATGTAGCCAACCGTGCCACTCAAGCTGTTTTTGAGCCCATCAATTTGAACATTCATGACACCACCCGGATGAATGCGGCTCAGGTCTGTCTCTGGTATGTAAATACGAATCCATTTAGGCTGTGTCAATGCGATGGTGAATGCTGCTTTTTGTGGTGAGACCATATCGCCCACTTCGATTAAGCGGCTGCGTACAACCCCTGCTATCGGCGCTTTGAGTTCAGCATCTTGCAATCGTTGCTCCAATAACGCCACCTGCGCTTTGCCTGCATCCGTCTGTGCGGCGGCAGCGTCAATGTCTTCTTTACGAGGGCCGGCTTGCGTGAGCCGGTAATTATTTTGCGCAACGATGGCTTTGGCTTGCGCGCTTTGATAGCGGGCGCGTGCCGCTTCCAAATCGGATTTGCTCACCGCATTTTGATCGGTACTCGCATGTACGCTCTGCATACGCTGAAACTGCTGGGTCGCATATTGTGCATCCGCTTGTGCGGCATTCAGGTTGGCTTTAGCCTGATTGATTTCTTCTGGTCGGCTGCCATTTTTCAAACGTTGCAGGCTTTGTTGTTGCACCGCCAATTGTGCTTTGGCTTGCAGTAATTGTAAATTCAGCGTTGTCGTATCCAATCGCGCCAGTATTTGCCCAGCCTCAACTGCTTCGCCTTCCTGTACCAATATTTCTTTCACCCGATCTGAGCCATTGAATGCCAAGCTCACCTGACGAATATCCACATTGCCGTGATAGACAGCCGCTGTGTCGCTGTGTTTGCTCTGATACCACTTCACACCTGCTCCGATCAATACAAGGAGCAAGGCAAGCAACGCAAGGATTTTTTTATTGATTTTCATACGAATCTTTCGTGAGTGAAACTTGATTAATGACATCAGCCGGATACACGCTCATAATTCAAATTATAATTTGAATTTGAATTATGGTGCAAGGATTTTTTATTCCGTGGTATGATTTCATTAAGATTGGAATTTCAAATACGATGGATATACCTAAACAAAAAACTTCCTACGCACATCCACGCAGTCCGCGCGCGGATGGTGATGACACACGATCTCATTTAATCGAGGTAGCCGGACGTTTGTTTGCTACTCATGGCTTCGAATCAGTTACCAGCAAGATGATTTGTGAAACTGCTCAGGTCAATATAGCTGCAGTTAACTATCATTTTGGCAGTCGCGAGGGTTTGTATCGCGCCACATTGCTGGATGTACATCAACATTTGGCCAATTTGGACGTTCTAAACCAGTTAGCACAAGCACCGCTACCTGCTCAAAGAAAGCTGGAGCTGATCATTCGGGCAATTCTGGCGCAACTGGGCGATCAAAACTGGCGCATTCGTTTTTATATTCGAGAAGCCATTGCTTTTAATGATATTTTTTTAGAAATATTCATGCAGCAGGCGGTACCCAAAAGTCGTGTGCTACGACAAATTTTCAGCCAAATCAGTGGACTGAAAGAAGATGATCCAAAATTGCCCCATATCGTATTGAGCGTGCTCGCACCTTGCATTCTACCGCTACTTGTCAACCGAAAAGCCATCACTGCCGTATGGGGTGAGAAAACATTTCAACCGGATATATTGGCGCAGCACATCAGCCAATTTGCATGGACAGGTATACAAAACATAAATACCCTTGCCACAGTGACCAGCAAGGAAACAGCGAATCAATAAGCGCATCCTGACCCAGCCGTTATCTGACCCAGCCGATTGCTTATGATTTACCATAAAAAACCGCCGCTCTCAAACAGAGAACGGCGGTTCTTTTAATACAGGTTTTGAGTGCATCAACGAATTATGCAAAACCTTCGTTTTTCATCTCGCTGCTTGGCTCGACAGCAGCCTCTTCAGCGGCTACCGCCGGTGTTACGGCAGCGGTGTCACGCGGCTCACGCGCTGGTTTTTCCAGCAGCGCTTTCATCGAGAGCTTCACGCGGCCACGATCATCGGTTTCGATGGCTTTGACCGATACAACCTGACCTTCTTTGAGGTAGTCAGAGACTTGGTTCACGCGTTCGTGTGCAATTTGCGAAATATGCAGCAAGCCGTCTTTACCTGGGAATACTTGGATAATCGCGCCGAAGTCCAAAATCTTCAGAACAGTACCTTCGTACACTTTGCCCACTTCGATTTCAGCGGTCAACTCGGTGATGCGGCGTTGTGCTTCTGCCGCTTTTTCTGCGTCATTTGAGGCAATGGTGATGGTACCGTCTTCTTGAATATCAATGGTTGTGCCGGTTTCTTCGGTCAATTGGCGAATGGTTGCGCCGCCTTTGCCGATGACGTCACGGATTTTGTCTTGATTGATTTTCATGGTGTACAAACGCGGTGCGAATGTCGACATTTCTTCACGACCGCCGCTGATCGCGGTTTGCATTTTGCCGAGGATGTGCATACGGCCTTCTTTGGCTTGCGCCAGAGCGACTTGCATGATTTCTTTGGTAATGCCTTGAATCTTAATGTCCATTTGCAAAGCAGTGATACCAATTGCCGTACCCGCTACTTTAAAGTCCATATCGCCCAAGTGATCTTCGTCACCCAAAATGTCCGTCAATACAGCGAATTTACCGCCATCTTTGATCAAGCCCATCGCGATACCTGCAACGTGTGCTTTCATCGGTACACCTGCATCCATCAGCGCCAAACAGCCGCCGCAAACAGAAGCCATTGACGATGAGCCATTTGACTCGGTGATTTCTGACACCACACGCACGGTGTACGGGAATTCTTCTGCGCTTGGCAAGCAGGCAATCAAGGCACGTTTTGCCAAACGACCATGACCGATTTCACGACGTTTGGGTGAGCCAACGCGACCAGTTTCGCCGGTTGCGAATGGAGGCATGTTGTAGTGCAACATGAAGCGGTCGCGTGATTCGCCTTGCAACGCATCGATGATTTGTTCGTCGGTTTTCGTGCCTAAAGTCGCAACCACTAGACCTTGGGTTTCACCACGGGTAAACAGTGCTGAACCATGTGTGCGCGGCAACACGCTCAAATCGATTTCGATCGGACGCACAGTGCGCGTGTCACGACCATCAATGCGCGGTTTGCCATTCAAAATTTCAGAACGAACCACTTTTGCTTCGAGGTCAAACAAGATGTTGCCCACTTCGACGTCATCTGCCTCTACACCTGCCTCAGCCAAAGCGGCCAAAGTTTTAGCAGAAACGTCGCGCAAAGCGGTGGTACGCAATTGTTTTTCACGGATTTGGTAAGCGGCTTGCACGTCCGAACCAGCGATTTCTTCAATTTTGGCAATCAAAGCATCGTTTTTCGCAGGCGCAGTCCAGTTCCATTCAGGTTTACCGCCATCACGCACCAAGTCGTAGATCGCATCGATCGCCGCTTGCATTTGTTCATGACCATACACCACAGCGCCGAGCATAACCTCTTCTGGCAATTGTTGCGCTTCGGATTCAACCATCAATACAGCCGCTTCAGTACCCGCAACGACCAGATCCATGCGTGATTTTTCGAGTTGGCTAAACGTTGGGTTCAACACATATTGACCATCAATATAACCCACACGCGCTGCGCCCACGGGGCCCGCGAACGGTACACCAGAAATCGCCATCGCCGCAGACGATGCGAGCAACGCAGGAATGTCTGGATTCACTTCTGGGTTAGATGACAAAACCTGTACCACGACTTGAATTTCGTTGTAAAAACCTTCTGGGAACAACGGGCGCAATGGACGATCGATCAAACGGCTGACCAAAGTTTCGTTTTCAGACGGACGACCTTCACGACGGAAGAAACCGCCGGGAATGCGACCTGCTGAGTAGACTTTCTCAATGTAGTCCACGGTCAATGGGAAAAAGTCTTGGCCCGCTTTGGCTTGCTCTTTCGCAACCACAGTGGCCAAAACCACGGTGTCATCCATATTCAGCAATACCGCGCCTGATGCTTGGCGCGCGATGCGACCCGTTTCCATCGTGACGGTGTGTTGACCGTATTGGAAAGTTTTGGTGACTTTATTAAACATGCTCATGTCATATCCTTATCAAAATGGATGGTTCTAACATGCTATTCCAACAATGTGCGCGGTACATTTATCGTGTCTGAGAACACGTCAATAATGAAACACACTCTTGGAATAACACCTGTTACAAACCCATCCGGTTAAAAAATTCATTCGAATCGAATCAATTCAATTGATCCAACAAATCTCATGTAAAAATGCCTGCATCGAGCGATACAGGCATTTGGCATTTATTATTTACGCAAGCCCAGACGCTCAATCAGCGAACGGTACGCATCAGCGTCTTTGCGTTTCAAATAGTCGAGCAATTTACGACGACGGCTCACCATTTTCAACAAACCACGACGTGAGTGGTGATCTTTTTTGTGTGCTTTGAAATGCTCAGTCAAATCATTGATACGAGCAGTCAACAACGCCACTTGAACTTCCGGAGAACCGGTATCGCCAGCCGCACGCTGGAATTTCGCCACGACTTCGGCTTTTTGTGCAGTAATAGACATTTTTAATCCTTAAAAGTTAACTTGCGGTCGCATTGGTCTGACAATGCGCCGTGCGCTCAAAATGAGCAACGAGTATTATAAGCAATATTGGCCTTTTTCACAAGTTTATTCGTATGAAAAGCCAAATGTTTTGATCGTTTTGACACTGATGGTGATTAACCCAGAATTTTGGTTAATGTGAGCATCAGCAAAAGGAACAATACAAAAATCATTGCTCGCCAAAACATACCCACGCCACTGTTGAGCGTGCGAACATCCGGCGCAGAGCCATTGCCAATTTGACCGGCGTGCTGGTTGCTCGGCGTTGTCGACATGGTTTCTTCGTTATACAGCGCAAGCTCATGCTCATCCATCATTTCCTGTGTGCGTTGGCCAATGCCTTCGCGCAAAGTCACCCCCAGAGCACCCGCGCCTGCCGTTAAAATCACCGAGGCCGCATCAGATTCGCCCAATTGACGCAAGCTCGCCGCCTGAGTGCGCCATGAATGGAGCGCTTCCTCAAAATTGCCCACCACAGCAAAAACCACGGCCGCAAAACGTGCCGGCAAAAATTCAATCCAGCTCATCATTTTGCGTGCATAACGGGTATATGCATCGTCTTTGCCCTCGGCACGCAAATGCCAGCGACGCGCCAACAAGTCGGCCAAGCGATAAAACACAATGCCTGCCAAACCGATTTTGAACGGCACAAAAAGTAAGTACCAAAACAGCCCCGCGAACACATAACGCAAGCTGGACAAAATCGCCATTTCCAATGCCTGACGAATCACTTGTACTTCGGTCAATTGCGCAACCTGCACGCGACCACGATACCCAGTTAATTCCGCTTCTTCGCGTAACCATTCGGCCAAAGCAGTTCGCGCTTGCCCATCGTCTTTCGCCGTCAGCGCCTCGCGAATTTTGCTGTAATAATGACTGAATTGACGGATACCCAAAGTCAAATATAAAACGGCGATGGTAAAGATCAAGCCCAACATCTGATGCGTCGTATCCAGCGCATAATTGAGCAAACCAGCAACCAACGCACCCACCAAGGTAATGAACCAAAATGTTTGCCACGGTTTGGCCTGATCCATAGAGAGCGCTCGCTCGATATAATCAATCGCATTGCGCAACACCTCCCGCAGCTTGGAATAACTCGCCAACGGAAAAATCTGTTCTAAAAACAAAGCACCCAAAATTGCGATCAAACTCATATCGGTTTCCTTACGTCTCTTGTATATCTTCGCCTTGATCCAATCAACTTTTCACACAAGTTCGCTGAAAAGCCCATGAAAACGCTTTTAAAATCATACTGTCATTGTAGCGTAAACTCAGAAAATATGATGAACGAGCGTGCATAAATTCAGACTCCGCAGGCACTGAGCGAATCACGACTCCAGTGCGCCCGCAAAATCAAATCAAAGTTATGCAGCATTGCCATACTCGCACCCCAGATGAAAAATTCATCGTGCGCGGCTGTGTGTGTCACACTCAAAAACTGTCGTGTCAATCCTGCGTACTCAAACGTGTGCACGCGCATGGCATTCCGATCGAACACCCGATGCAGCGGCGCCAAAAACACCTGATCCACTTCGCGCTCATCCACTCGAATCTTCTGTTTGCGCCACTCTGACTCCGCCATCACCGCAACCACTGGTGCCACCGAAAAGCCCGAGATGGTTTGATAATTCGGCAACGCGCCCAACACATTCACACGCTCAATATCCAAATGGATTTCCTCAAATGCCTCGCGCAATGCCGCCTCTTCAACGGTTTCCTGCCCTTCTAAACGACCGCCCACGAAGCTAACCTGCCCCGGGTGATGGCGTAAATGTTGCGCACGCGTGGTCAATACCACCTGATAGCCCGTGTCGGAAACGATCAATAAGACCAATACCGCGGCTGGTGTCAACGGGCGCTCAAACGCCAGATCATGTGTCCACAAATGCGCCACCTGATTGGCTCCATGCAATGCTGACTGAATGCTCTGCTCAGTTAGATTGTGCCACTGACCGACTGGCCAGCGAGGAAACGCCGATAGCGCAGGCACAGCTATGCCCGCCTCCAGCCACGGCACGCTGGGCACTTCGCGCGGATTAATAATGAGCGGTGGGATTTGTGTCATGATCTGGCATTGTAGCCCAAAGTAGGTAATAAAAAACGCGAACCCTACAGGCTCGCGTTTTCATGTATATCAAGTCGTATGCTCGATTATTTTGCCACCGCAGTTTTGCGCGCAGGCAATTTTTCTTTAATACGAGCCGATTTACCTGAACGATCACGCAAGTAGTACAGCTTCGCACGACGCACATCACCGCGGCGTTTGACTTCGATACCAGCGATGGTTGGCGAGTACAATTGGAATGTACGCTCTACGCCCACGCCTGATGAAATTTTACGCACGATGAAAGATGAATTCAAACCGCGATTGCGTTTTGCAATCACAACACCTTCATAAGCCTGAACACGTTTACGCGTACCCTCAACCACGTTGACGCTGACCACCACGGTATCACCGGGCGCGAATTCAGGAATGGTTTTACCCAAGCGAGCAATTTCTTCTTGCTCTAAAATTTGAATCAAGTTCATTTATTCACTCCAAATCCATCGTTTGTCATCGGTTTTTATTATAGATAACCAGAGGATGGCGATGATGTATGAGCAAATGCGCCCAGCACACCACACATTTACACTGTTTAAACGTTAACTAAACACCCGTCTAAACCCCAATGGAGTACCCACATCATGTAACGGCAGAACCGTTAGCATTCAGCAAGTACGCCAAAAACGCTTCGTCCTCAACACTGAGTAAACCCCGCTCACGCGCCCGATCAATCAAATCCGGTCGCTTACGCCACGTTTGACGCAACGCTTGTTGACGACGATAACTTGTTATTTTAGCATGATCTCCTGATAAAAGCACAGAAGGAACAGCAATATTTTCAAAAATTTCTGGCCGCGTGTAATGCGGACAGTCCAAAAGACCACTCAACGCATCCGAAAATGAATCCTGAACCGCCGATAAATCATCATTCAATACACCCGGCACACAACGCAGTAACGCATCCAACATCACCATTGCGGCCAACTCACCGCCAGACAATACCACGTCACCAACGCTTAACTCTGCGTCAATCAAACCCAAATCAAACAAGCGCTCGTCAATTGCTTCGTAACGCCCACATAAGATGATCAAACCGCGTGGCGCATCCAAAGTATCCGAACTTTCTGAATTATGCGTTGCCTTCGGCTGAATCAGCGCCAATTGCTGGTAAATCCACGCTTGCGTCAATGTTTCACCTTGCGGGGACATGAAGATTACATACGGCGCAAATCCACGTTCGATTTGACGCGCTCGCGCTGCGCGAATCGCCTGCGCCAATGGCGGCACCATCATCACCATGCCCGGACCACCACCATACGGACGATCATCAACTGTTTTATAGGTATTACTGGCAAATTCGCGCGGATTGATCAAGTTAAAATCCACTTTTCCCGAATCAAATGCGCGACGCACCACGCCTTGTGCCACCAATGCCTGAAACATCTCGGGAAACAAGGTGATCACATCAATCGCAATTGGAAAAACAGCAGAATCGCTCATAGAAAATTAATTGAGAAGAATGAAGCGCTAACGAACGCGCGCTTGATAATCAAGCATAAATTTTAATCAACCACTTGAAAATCAATGATTGATTAATTAATTACTTACTTATGCAATGGCCGCGACATCCCAAGTCACCGCGATGGTTTTTGGGGTAGCAAGTAAATCCACTTCACCAACAAACGCGGAAACAAAAGGGATTAAATACTCTACCGACTTTTGCTCTGTAGACGAATTTAAACCACGAATAGTCAATACTGTGTGCGCAGCATTTTCGAGAAAGCCAACGACTTCCCCCAATACCACCTGATCTTGATTGATAACATGAGCACCCAGCAAATCAACCCAGTAAAACTCGTTTTCATCCGTTTGCGGGAAATCATTTCGCGCAATGGCAATTTGCCAACCTTTGAAACGCTCCGCATGAGTGCGATCCGTCCATTCCGTGCACACCCCAACCCAAGCATCAGCATGTGGTTTTAATTGTGACGGGAAAACAGCTTGCCACTGAACCTGCTCCACTGCTTGCTCAGGGATATATGGCGCGATCCACCACTGCTTGGCATGCAACAACGCATCTGGAGAATGCGAAAAAGGATGGATTTTCGCCCATCCTTTGATACCGTATGCGATACCGATCCGACCGACCACCACCAAATCATGTGGTTGTTCGGCAGAATCGCGCGTCACTTGAGTATGATCTAAAAGCGTTGGCTCTGTGGCACGTTTTTTCTTTGGAACGAACGTTGACATAAGCAATCGCTTTACAGTGACCGACTCAAGCGAGCGGTATTATTTTGCAGATTTAACCAAACGTGCAACAGCTGGGCTCAATTGAGCACCAACGCTTTGCCAGTGAGCCAAACGCTCTTGCTCAATGCGCAAGCCTTCAACGCCTTCTGCCGCCAATGGGTTGTAGAAACCCACGCGTTCGATATAACGACCATCACGACGATTGCGAGAATCAGCTGCTACGATGTTGTAAAAAGGACGTTTTTTAGAGCCGCCACGAGCCAAACGAATTACTACCATTTTTATTTACCCTTCAAATTCATCGGCTCGCACGAACCGACATTAACAAAATTATTGCGTTAATTGGTTATTTCGACCAACTCATCACACCCATGAGCCGCGTCATAAACGTTTAATTATACAGCTTAAACTACTTTTTAAGCAAGTTTATTATTATACACTGAATAATCATTAAACGCCCAAGGCCAAAGCCAGCGTCTCTTTGACCTCTTCCATAACCACATAGCTTTTCGAATTTGCGACGCCCGGCAGTCGGAGCAACACGTCCAATAATTGACGGTACTCGCTCATCTCGCGAATACGTGCTTTGATTAAGTAGTCAAAGTCGCCCGATACCAGATGGCATTCTTGTACCTGTTCCACTTCCAAAACCGAGCGACGGAAGTCTTCAAACTTGCCATTGGCCATGTCGCGCAAGCTGATTTCGACAAATACCAGCAGGCTTGCGCCCAATTCCTGAGGATTGAGTCGAGCGTAATAGCCCAAAATGATGCCACTGCGTTCTAATCGACGAACGCGCTCAATGCATGGTGTCAATGACAAACCGACTTGCTCGGCCAAATCGGTCATGACGATTCGACCATCGTTTTGCAAAATAGTTAAAATTTTACGATCAATTTTATCCAAGGTTTTACTGGCTTTTTTTTCTACGCGCATAGTTGCCTCTTTTGTAATAAACAGTCACTATTTAACAAATAGTGCGTCAAATTCAGGAAGTAATTCTACCATTATTTCTATCTTAACCGATTGGCTATTCGTGTTTTTGTCTATTTTTGCTGCAAATATCAATAAATATCACTTATTTTGTTGCATAACTCCATTAACTTACTATTTTACTCAGACAATTTATCGCACTATTTCATTGCGCAATTCCTTAAGGAAATACGGAACAACCCAAACCCACCTGAGTTCTGAGCAAAAAGCATCCAGAACCAGACAGGCTGGCTGAGTTAACGCAATAGGCGCGCGCGATTAACTGTGTTTTGATGCTTATCTATGGAATGACCATAGATAAGCGCCACGCCTTGTTCCTCATCACACCAATCAACCAGCTCAGACGGCGGGGTTACTCCGTTTTTCCTTAATCCTTTCCTAAGCACCCTATGTTACAATCCGCCATTATTTTTCGTACGGATCGCTCTTATCATGTCTAATACCATTACCGTTTTGCCGTCTCAAACCACCTTCCCGATTGAAGACAACGAAACCATTTTAGAAGCGGCATTGCGCGCCAATGTTGTGTTGCCCTATGGCTGTAAAGATGGCGCATGCGGCTCATGTAAGGCGAAATATGTCTGCGGCGATGTGGATATCGGCATGAATAATGCGATGACACCCGATGATTACCAAAAAGGCATGTTAATTACTTGTAAAACCACTGTGACTTCGGATGCGACCATTGAGGTAGCAATTGCCAGCGAAGGCGCATTTCCCGTGCGTAAACTGCCTTCACGCATCATTGAGATGGCTCGTGCGACGGATGACGTGATGATCGTGCAATTGCAGTTACCGGCCAACGATCAATTTGATTTCCACCCCGGTCAGTACATTGATGTGATTTTGCGTGATGGTTCGCATCGCAGTTATTCGATGGCGTGCGCACCGCGTTTGGAACAAAAAACCTTGGAACTACACATTCGCCACATGGCTGGCGGTGTATTCACCGATCAATTGTTCAGCTCAGTCAAGGAGCGCGATATTCTGCGTCTGGAAGGCCCGCACGGTGCGTTTTATCTAAATGAGCAGTCAACCAGCCCAATGATTTGTATCGCTTCCGGCACAGGTTTTGCGCCGATCAAAGCCATTATCGAAGGAATGCAGACCAAAGGCATTAGCCGTCCGATTCATTTTTACTGGGGTGTGCGCCGTCCAAAAGATTTGTATATGAATGAGCTGGCCGAACAATGGGCGCGTGAGATTCCGAATTTCAAATACACGCCAGTGATTTCGGATGCGGAGCCAGAAGACCAATGGCATGGCCGTACCGGCTTTATCCATGAGGCGGTCGCTGCCGATTATCCAGACATGAGCGCGTATGAAGTTTATGCCTGTGGCGCGCCAATCGTGGTGCGTTTGGCACATGAGTTATATACCACGAAACACCAATTGCCCGAATCGGCGTTCTACTCCGATGCATTTTTAAGCGCTAAGGATAAAGCGCCAACCGCTTAACTCTTGGAACACACCATGTCCCATGCTCTGCTGGCCGGTTTTTTAACCGGCCTGAGTTTAATCCTACCCATCGGCGCACAAAACGCCTTTGTGCTCAAGCTTGGCCTACTGCGTCAACATGTATTTGCCGTCGCGTTGATTTGCGCGCTATCTGATGCAATATTGATTTTTTTGGGTACAAGCTTTATCGGCTTTGCATTGGGACAGCACTCGCTCGCATTGCAGGCGGTCAAATGGTTTGGCGTCGCCTTTTTGCTTTATTACGGCGCAAAAGCGTTTTACAACGCCTTGCACCACGCCAAAACCAATAATAGCGACTCACCACTCACTCAAAACATCAGTTTAAAAAGTGCGGTACTGACCTGCTTGGGCTTCACCTTTCTCAATCCGCACGTTTATTTGGACACCTTTTTGCTACTCGGCTCCATCAGTGCGCAGTACAAACCTTTACACTACGTCTTCGCAACCGGCGCCACATTCGGCTCATTCTTCTGGTTTTTCAGTTTGGGTTATGGCGCACGCATCCTCACACCGCTGTTCAAAAAATCCATCACTTGGATGATTTTAGAATCAGCCATCGGTCTGATTATGTGGACGATTGCCTACAAAATTTGGACATTGCCGTTAAGCTGATCACTCAGTAATATCGGTACAAGATCAGCACGAGCGTGCAGAATTCAGTATAATAAAAATCCTCACCCAATTCATACAAATCAACACAGGAGTAAGCACCATGGGAATTTTTGATTCAGTTAAAAATATCGTAGAAAAAGCCGTTAACGAAGCCAAAGAAGTCGGTGAAGAATTGGCTGAAAAAGCAGAATACGCAGCCGAGCAAGCCAAAAACTTGGCTGGCGACGCATTGGAAGAAGCGAAAGAATTCGCCGATCAAGCTGGCGACAAACTATCCGAAGTCGCATCAACCGCGTCTGTCAAAGCCGATGAAGCATTAAAAACCGCAAAAGAATTCGCTGACCAAGCCGGTGATAAATTATCCGAAGTCGCTTCTACTGCCAGCGAAAAAGCAGGTCAAGCATTCGATTCTGCCAAAACGGTAGCCAGCAACGCCGCTGAGCACGCCAAAGATTTGGCCGAAGACGTAAGCAACAAAGTCAAAGGCGATGACAGCGCACCAAAAGCGTAATCAATACCATCTTTTGACTTGCCATCAGGCACAAAAAACCAGCGAAATCATGCAAACATTCGCTGGTTTTTTCTATCTTTATCATCCTTTACTACCCTGATAAACAACTCAATTACAAATCCTTCACCTCAATCACATCACGTTCCAAATACTCTTTGGACTGCATCTCGACCAAACGCGATACCGTGCGGAAAAACTCATTCGCCATCTGCCCCTCAGTGTACAACTCCTCGGCTGGCGCGGCGGCGCTGATAAATAATTTCACATTGTGGTCGTACATCACATCGATCAACCAAGTAAAACGACGCGCCTGTGACGCCATCGCCGGCGTCATGACAGGCACATTCGACAATAAAATCGTGTCAAACAAACGGATCAATTCGAGATAATCGGTCTGCGAGCGCGCGGTCACACATAATTCAGAAAAATCAAACCACGCCACTGAACCCGCGTAGGCTTTGGCCTTGATTTCACGGTGGTTGATGTGCAGTACCTGACCCTCATTGTGCGAGCTGAGCCGATAAAACAATTCACTCAGGGCTTTTTCCGCCGCTTCGTCATTAGGCGCATAGTAGGTCTGCGCCTGCGTCAAGGTACGGCGGCGATAGTCAATGCCCGCGTCCACGTTGACCACATCGGTCACGCGTTTAATCAACTCGATTGCCGGTAAAATCCGATCACGGTGCAACCCATTTGGATACAAATCATCGGGTTTGTAGTTCGACGTCATGACAAAACCCACGCCATTTCGCACCAACCCATCGAGCAAGCGGTGCAAAATCATCGCATCAGCAATGTCGGACACATGAAACTCATCAAAGCAAATCAAACGGTAGCGCTCCGCGACCCGTTTGGCCACCTCTTCCAGCGGGTCTGATTGGCCTTTGAGCGTCTCCAATTCGCGGTGTACACCGTGCATAAACTCGTGAAAATGAATGCGGATTTTGCGCTCGACCGGACTTTGTTGATAGTAGGTATCCATCAGCATACTTTTGCCACGCCCCACGCCGCCCCAAAAATACACGCCTTTCGGAATCGGTGGTTTGGTAAACAAACGCATGAATTTATTCGCGCGCTTTGCTTTGTATTCCGTCCACTCATCCTCGCATTGCTGCAAACGTTTGGCCGCCGCTTCCTGCGCATAATCAGGCGTATAGCCGTGCTCCGCCAAGGTATTCAGATAAGTTTGTAAAAAGGTGCTTTTCGCCATGCTGTCTCAAATATCTTTCGTTCTCAAATAATGATGTGATGTTTATAAACGCTGTCCCTGCACATACGGGTCGTCAAAACCCAAACGCGCCAAAATCTGCCGCTCCAAATCCTCCATCAGCTCGGCTTCATCATCATCCATGTGATCAAAACCCTGCGCATGCAACACGCCATGCACCACCAAATGCGCGGCGTGCGCCTCAATGCTTTTGCCCTGCTCCTGCGCCTCGCGCGCCAATACCGCCCCGCAGAAAATGATGTCCGCCTCAATGAGCTGATCGTCGCCCATTTCCTCGGCCAACTGCGCGCGCACCTCTTCGGGCAAATCCGCAAAGTCATCGCTGTCGTTGTATGCAAAGGTCAATACATTCGTCGCGTAGTCCTTACCACGAAACTCTTGATTCAACGCCCGTCCTTCGGCCTCATCGACAAAACGCAAAGTCAGACGCGCATCCTGTTGCAACGCGGCGTTGACCCAACGGCGCAACAATGGTCGTGGCAAAGTAGCCGCCCAGTCGTGACTGGCATCGGCGTATTGAACGGATAAAGAGAGTTTTGCCATACAAATACCTGTCATCAAGTGTGCTGAATAATCGTCTGCGCCGCACGGATACCGCTCAAATAAGCCCCGTGCGTCGTACCAAAATAATGTTGATGCGTCGCTTCGCCTGCGAAATACACGCGTTGTGCAATCGGCTGCGCCAGCGCATCGCGCGCATCCTCCTCCATACCCAGCGCGTTGAACGAGTAGGAGCCAAAGCTGTATTCATCCTGCGCCCAGCGGGTGATCTGTGCATCAATCGGGGTCGGCATATCGCTGCCCAGCATCTGCCGCACGACATTCATCGCTTCGCGAACAATTTCATCATTGCTTTTGCGCTCAATCGCACGCCCATAATCGGCAGCATTAAAGCCCAATAGCACAGGGATTTTCGCGGCATACGCAAAGTCCACCCATTCGCTCCACTGCCCTGTTTGATTGGACACCCATTCGAGCCAAACCGATTTAGGCTGCCAATGAATTCGATCAAAACGCAGATAGACTTTGTTCAAAACCCCCATGCCCAAGCCCTGTATCGCTTGCTTTTTGGCTTCGGGTAGCGACGGGCTAAAAGCAATTTTCTCCGCTTTGAGCACCCCCAATGGCACCGTGACCACCACGGCATCCACTTTGAGGGCGTTTTGTCCGTGGAGCGAAACCGTCACACCCGCATCGGTATGCTCGATTTTCTCAACGACGTGCTGGGTCAGAATAGTCAAGCCTTGCGACAAATGCTGCACGATGGTTTGATAACCCTGCTCAAACACCACGTCCGCGCCATCGAATGGCTCATCTTCGTCAAAATATTGCGCCGATAATTGTTCCACCGAGCCGGAATACTCCTGCTCCAGCGTGGAATTGAGTAAAAACTCAATCTGCTGCGCCATCGCAGCTGTGATGCGTTTATTGCTGAGATACGCATCCACGGCGGCGCGTACCGAGACATCCTCATCGCCTTCTCGCACGGCGTCAATCGCCATTGCGATTAATTCTTCGGCAGCATCGTAGTCATTATCATTTTGCAGCGCCGCATCCTTGGCATAAAAAATCCGCGCACTTTCCAACGAAGTGCTGATGGTTTTTGCCTGTATTTGCTTGGCCAAATTCGTGATCGGATTCGCTTGAACGCCGTGTATCCACGACGCACCCAAATCCAGCGGCATGTCCGGCCAATGATGACTGGTATAAGTACGTCCGCCGACGCGCTCGCGCGCTTCGAGTATCGTCACCGTATAACCCGCATTGTGTAAACTGCGCGCTGCGGCCAAACCCGCCAGCCCTGCGCCAACAACGATGACTTTTTTATTCACCTTGTTTTTTAACGTTTGATTTGTCGCTCGCGCCCAAACAGGTGTACTTGCCATGATCGCCAAGCACAATTTCAGCCAGTTTCTTCGCGTAGCATTCATGTTTGAGCCCTTCATTGGCCTGTACGCGTTTGAACTTCAGCTTCCAACTTGGCCAATTTCGCCAAACGCGCTTCCTCTTTGGCGCGGGCTTTATCGCGCGCCTCATACGCATCAACAATGCGCGCCACCAGTGGATGACGCACCACGTCGGCGGAAGTAAACTGCGAAAAGGCAATGCCTTTGACCTTTTGCAGGGTTTGCACCGCATCAGCCAAGCCGGATTTCATACCGCGAGGTAAATCAAGTTGTGATGGATCGCCCGTCACCACCGCCCGCGCACCAAAACCAATGCGCGTGAGGAACATTTTCATCTGCTCAGGTGTGGTGTTTTGCGCCTCATCCAAGATGATGAATGCATGATTCAGCGTGCGTCCGCGCATGTAGGCCAGCGGCGCAATTTCAATCATTTGCTTTTCGAATAGTTTTTGTACCTTATCAAAGCCCATCAGATCGTATAGCGCGTCGTACAACGGACGCAAATATGGATCAACTTTCTGGGTCAAATCGCCGGGTAAAAAGCCCAAACGCTCGCCCGCCTCGACAGCAGGACGCGTGAGTACAATGCGCTTGACCATATCACGTTCGAGCGCATCCACAGCGCAGGCGACTGCGAGATAGGTTTTACCCGTACCCGCAGGTCCCGTACCAAAGGTGATGTCGTGCGAGAGGATATTTTCCAGATAGGTTTTTTGTCGCGGCGTACGCGCCTGCAAGTCAGGCCGACGGGTGTACAACACCGGTCCCGCATCATCCAATACGGGTAGATTCGGATTGAGTGCGTGGCTGGGCAAACGTGCCTCATCGTCGTCTACTTTCGCGCGCGAGGCGTGAATCAGCAGCCGTGCATCAGCGCGCTGTTCGTCCGTACTGGCGGAGCGTTTGTTAGCAAATCCGGCTTGTAACTGCACGATGCCCAGTTGCACATCATCAATCGTCAACTCACGTCCGGCCAAATCGTAAAAATACGCCAACGCTTGCGCGACCTCCTGCGCCCGTTGACCACTGGCCGCGCTGATGGTGAATTTGCCACCGCGTCGGCTGATCGTGGCGTTGTACGCCTGTTCAATCTGCCGCAGATTTTCGTCCAATGTGCCGCACAGGTGCGCCAGCCGCTGATTGTCGGATTTTGGGGCGATGAATTGGGTTTTATGTGAAGCCATAAATTATTTTGTGTTCCGTTGAGGGTTTCGCTGGGTGAGCAGCTCGATGAAATAGCGCTCGTATTCGCGCAAAAATCGGTCGATTTTCACACTGGCATAAGTGGTGTTCTTGCCAAACAAATAACCCGCATCGCGTTTGATCAGACCTTTTTGCTCACATTCCGCTTCATTCAAAGCCATACCCGCGAGTATGCCAATGCCCAAACCCAGCTCAACATAGGTTTTGATCACATCCGCATCCACCGCTTCGAGCACAACATCGGCACGCACATGCGCATCAATGAAGGCTTTGTCAATTTTCGCTCGCCCCGCAAACGCAGGCTCGTAGGTGATGATCGGGTATTCGGCAATATCGGTGATTTTCAGCTTGTGCTTATTCACCAGCGGATGATTCGCCGGAAAGAGTAATTGATGCGTCCATTCATAGCACGCTTGCGAGTCCAAACCCTCAGTCGCGGCCAGACGCTCAGTCGCCACAGCGATGTCGGCATGATCGTGTAACACCATTTGCGCAATTTGCGATGGTGCGCCTTCGATCAGCGACAGGCGTACATCGGGGTATTTTTCACGGAATTTCGCAATCACCTGCGGCAGCACATAGCGCGCTTGGGTGTGCGTCGTGGCGATGGTCAAACGGCCAAATTTCGGATTTTTACATTCATATACCAAATCCTTAAAACCATCCATTTCCTGCAAAATACGCTCCAACTGCGGCAACAAAATCGTACCCTCTTTGGTCAGACCGCGAATGCGTTTGCCATGGCGTTCAAATAAATCAAAGCCCAAGCCCGCTTCCAAATCCAGAATGGTTTTGGACACGCCCGGTTGCGAGGTAAACAGCACTTCCGACGCTCGGGTCAGGTTAAAATCCTGTCGTACGATTTCGCGCACATAGCGCAATTGTTGTAAATTGATATTCATAGTCAATTCCTCAATCGATGATGGCTATACCACTCGTGTCACACGCCACAGCCAAATCATGGCGATGATTAAAAACAATACTGTCGGAGCGGCCGCAATCAGGGCAGGCGAATAACTCAGCAAAGGCCCCAAAAATTGCACCAAGGCGCTCAAAATAAAAAACAGCAAGCCCAAGAAAATCCCAGTCACCACACGCACACCCACGCCGCCTTTACGCGTCTGCATAAAAGCAAACGGCAATGCGAGCAAAAGCATGGTTAACATACTCAAGGGATAAAATAATTTTTGCCAAAAGCCCAGCTCAAAATCGCGCGAACGCTGACCCGTCGATTGCAGGCTGTCAATCCGCTGTCTCAACTGCATGAGCGGCAGACCGACGAATGACTGCCCCTGATAACGGATGGTGGACAAGGTGTTATCTCCCAAATTGACCGTTTGTTCATCCAATTTTTGCTCGCTTTTGCCTGCAACCACACCATTTTCGCTCAGGCTCAAATCATATTGATGTACCTCTTTGAGCTGCCACTGCCCTGCCTGTTCGGTCTCCTGAGCCGTTTTGGCATATATGATGCTTTTGAGCGCAAAATCCGGCGTCAGTTCATACAAGCGCACATCCTGCAAAGTGTCACCATTGACCACCGTGCGCACGTTAATCATTCGACTGGCATTGTGATCCAAAATCTGACGGCTCCAAAAACCGCCAGAATTTTTAAAATACGAATCCGAATGCAAGGCTTTATTTTTAATGCTGCGCGCCCATTGATCCGCGTTGGCAATGCCTGCCTCGCCCACCAAAATCACCACCACGGCCAATACCGCGCCCATACTCATAATGATGCCCACCATACGCTTGACGCTCAGACCCGAGGCGCGCCACGCGATCAACTCCGAACGCGCCGCCATATTGGACAACGCCAACACGCCGCCGATCAAGGTACAAATCGGCAGCAGACGGTAAACATAATCCGGCGAGCGCAACAGCACCACGGAGATCAAGGTACGCCACGTGTAATCATGCTCACCCAAATTCTTCATCTCCTCCAAGCCATCCATCGTCACCAACACGAGGAAAAAGCCGAGCAGAACCGCCAAGATCGACAGCAAAATTTCACGATAAAAGGTTTTAACAGCCAAATTCATACCCATCAACCCCGATCAATCCTGTGTTTTCTTTAACAAGCCAAGCAAAGAGAAACTCGGTAACCGCCACGAATTGAAGCGATACCACAGCGCCAATAAACTCAAAGCCAAAAAGCCGCCATGCACCAGCAGTAAACCACGCGAAAAGCGCCAGTCGCCACGCGAAATATTGCTCTCGCCAATCTTAACCACGTTCAAATAAATCATCAGAATCAAAATCCCCATCAACACGCCCCAAGTTTTGGGCGAGCGAGGCCGCACATAGCCGAGTACCACCGCAAAAATAGCCGCCGGAATAATCATAAACGCGTCAGACAGGCGCCGATACAGCTCACTCATCGCCGATGCGCCGCCTTTATCCAGCAATTCATTGGTGAACATCTGATCAACCGGTTTTTCTTTGATTTTACTCACATCAACCTTGACCAAATCCTCCAGCGACAAACCATAGCGGCCAAAACGCATACTGCTCGCTTGACCCTTATCCTGCTCCAAAAGGTATTGGCGACCATTTTCCAAAATCAAAAATGAGCGACCATCAGCGCTCTCCTGCATCTTGGCTGATTGCGCGATGACCGTCAGATTTTTATCCTCTTGCTGTTGCGCCACAAAAATATGCTCAAACTCCGGCAATACACCGGTTTTCACTTGGCCGACAAATACCGTACGCTCACCATTTTTCGTGGTTTGAAACGAACCACTTTTGACCAAATTCAGTTGGCTAATAACATTATCGGTTCGGAATGCCGCCATTTTCTGATTCGTCCACGGCACGATCACCGCATTCATAAACAGCAAAAAACCGAACATCGGCAACACCAGCATCCATACCGGACGAAAAATCGCCCAATGGCTCGCGCCCGAGGTTTGCCACACCACCATTTCCGAATCTTTGTAAATGCGCGCAATTGTGCTGATGAGCGCGATCATCACCGTCGCCACCATAATCAATGGAAAATACCCGAGCGACACCACCAGCAGATACTGGAGCAGCACATCCATCGAGATATTGCCCTTATTCACGTCATTGAGCGAGCGTACCAAAAAGAACACCGTCAAAATCGTAAACAAGGTGAAGAAAATAACCGCCGTTAACGTGATTTTTTCCCGCAAAATCGAGCGTTGAAAAATCATGGGAAACCTATCCAAAAATAAAATGCGTCCTGAACTATAATAACGTCATTGCGCCCGACGCAAAAAATATACTCACTAAGCGCTTATGCAACAAACTTGGAACAGCGCGCGCTTATTATTCATAAGCATTATTTTACAGGAAAACACCATGATATTTCAGATCAAAGCCGCCTCTTTGCCGAAAGGCTCAAAAAAACAGCTGAACTGCATTTTCGTCATCGCACTGCAAAATGAGCAAACTCAAGCGGTGCTTGATCCGAACACCCTGCAATTACTACCTGAGACTGTCCAAAGCGCGCTCAACACCGCCATAGCCGCCGAGCATTTTACTGCCGCCAGTGGCCAGCAAATCGGCATCATTGACCATACCAGCCACAGCCAATTCATCATTCTCGGCGTGGGCAAAAAACGCGAAAAAGCGGCCAAAACTGCGGCGCAAGCGATCACCCAATACTGCCAACAGTACGAAACCAAGCAAGCCTACGTCTACATTGACGACAATTTAGATTTGGACAATCACGCGATCAATCAATTCGTCCAATGCGCTGCCGATGCCGCCTACACCTTTGAAGCACCCAACGGCATGCACACCGGCGAGCACGCCAAGCAAAATGCCAAAAAAGCGGCACAAAGCGCCAAACGCGTGATCACACTGATGACCGCAAAAGCCCCGAGCGCCCAACAAAAACGCGAATTTAACAATGCCGTCGCCATCGCCCAAGGCAGCGCATTGAGCAAACAACTGGGCAATATGCCGGCCAATTACGCCACACCGACACATCTGGGTAATATTGCCAAACAGTTAGCCAAAGAATACGACTTCAAAGTGCAAGTGCTCGAACGCAAACAAATCGCCGCGCTCAAAATGAACTCCTTCCTCTCGGTAGCCAAAGGCTCGACCGAACCGCCGCGCTTTATCGTGCTCGAATACAAAGGCGATACCGGCAAAACCTCAGCCAAAGCCGCGCCGACCGTATTGGTTGGCAAAGGCATTACCTTCGACTCGGGCGGCATCTCGCTCAAGCCGGGCGCAGGCATGGACGAAATGAAATACGATATGTGCGGCGCGGCATCCGTTTTAGGTACATTCAAAGTACTGGGCGAACTCAAGCCAAACATCCATGTGGTCGGACTGATCGCCGCCTGTGAAAACATGCCTGCGGGTAACGCCAATAAACCGGGTGACATCGTGACCACGATGAACGGCTTGACCATCGAAATTCTCAATACCGACGCCGAAGGCCGTTTGATTTTGTGTGACGCCCTCACCTATGCCGAGCGCTACAAACCCGCAGCCGTGGTCGATATGGCGACCCTCACCGGCGCGTGCGTGGTCGCATTAGGGCATCATCATTCAGGACTGTTCGCCAACAACGACGCACTGGCGCAAGAACTGCAAACCGCCGGTAAAGCACAGCAAGACACCGCATGGCGCATGCCTTTGGATACGGAGTACAACGAACAACTCAAATCCAACTTTGCTGATTTGGCCAATATTGGCGGAATGCCAGCCGGTAGCGTCACCGCCGCCTGCTTCCTGTCCAAATTCACCGAAAAATACCCGTGGGCGCATTTGGACATCGCGGGTACGGCGTGGAAATCTGGCACAAATAAAGGCGCAACAGGTCGCCCCGTACCGCTACTGAGCCAATTCTTGCTTAACCGTGCGAAGTAATTAATAAAGGCGAAATAATAGAGATGTGGGGCGCAATTGATTGCGCCCACTCATCGGAACCAACCCACACCATTCGCAAACAACTGTCATGACCCAAATTGATTTTTTCAGCAACGCACCCGACCGCATCGAATACGTCGCGCGTTTATTGCTCAAAGTGCAACAACGTGGCCAAAATGCCGTGGTTTATGGCTCGGCGCCCACGCTCAACGCCCTCAGTACCGCGTTGTGGCGTAGCGAAGGCTTTTTGGCGCATGAGATGATGTTGGAAAACGACGCCCCGCTGAACGATGTCGCACCGTTTATCCTGACCGCGTGCGAACACGAGCATTGGCCGCATCATCAAGTGCTCATCAACTTATCTGATGCACAACCAAGTTTTTTTGCGCAGTTTGAACGCTTGATCGAAATCGTGCCCGACGAACCTGAACCCAAGCAAAAAGCGCGTGACCGCTGGCAAAGCTACAAACACACAGGCTACGTGCTCAAGCATCACGATATTGCCGCGATGCGGAAATAATTAAAATCAGATGTTCAAAAGGCGACCGCATTGGTCGCCTTTTATCCATTACCAACGCCTATCCGGCTCTAAATGATGTAAAAATCCGGTAAGACCATCTTTTGGAGGAGTAATTGAGTTAACAGCCAATGCACGACCCGCTGCACCACGATGATAACTACCGTGATTAATCAGATGAAGTAATATTTCTTCCACAGACATTCGACCGGTATCACCATCAGTAAATTTAAAAGGGATAGATCGAACCAGCTCAGCTTGTGATAAATTTTGGGTATATTCACAAAACCAGACATCAGAAATAGAAATTGCCTCAGCCAACTCAGCCAAACTCGGGGTTTCCACTGTATTGGTTGAGGTATAGTTATGAGGTTTTCCAGTCAAATGCGCCGCAAAAATTTGGTCCACTACCAAGGTGTGATTCAAAATTCGAATGAAAAAACGTGCATCGTCTTGAGGTAAGGTATCAAACTGGACTTTAGCAGTTTTAAGTAACTCCTCATTAGCCCATTTTTTGTAAAGAAACAATTTATAAAAATAAGTCATATTTATAAATTCACCTTTCTCAGATTGGCATTCATTAGCAACAATCACTTCAAATTGCCCGACAAGAATTGTTTTAAACGCTCAGATTTCGGCTGTGCAAACACTTCTCGTGGATTGCCTTGTTCTTCAATCACGCCTTTGTGGAGGAAAATCAGGTGATTGGACACCTCACGCGCAAAGGCCATTTCGTGCGTGACGATGACCATCGTGCGGCCTTCTTCCGCCAGTGCGCGCATGACCTTAAGTACCTCGCCGACCAGCTCAGGGTCCAATGCCGAGGTCGGCTCGTCGAACAAAATGACTTCCGGCTCCATTGTTAACGCACGGGCAATCGCGACGCGCTGCTGTTGCCCACCGGACATGGATGTCGGGTATTTATCTTCCGCATTTTGCAGGCCCACTTTGGCCAAATATTGACGTGCGCGTTCGGTTGCGTCGGCTTTGGATAAGCCCAAAACCCGCATTGGCGCCTCGATTAGGTTTTCAATCACGGTCATGTGTTGCCATAAGTTGAAGTGTTGGAACACCATCGACAGGCGACTGCGAAAATGCTGTAATTGCTTCGGCTCCGAGGCGATCAATTCACCCGCTTTATTCGGCTTGAGATTGAGCACTTCGCCATTGAGCGCGATGGTGCCTTGGTTTGGCTTTTCCAGCATATTGATACAGCGCAAAAAGGTACTTTTGCCCGAGCCGGACGAGCCGATGATGCTGATGACATCACCCGCGTTCGCGGTCAAAGACACGCCGCGTAATACTTCATTGTCTCCATAGCGTTTGTGAATATCGCTGACTTTTAATTTTTCCATGATAAATGCCTTGTATTTTTATAACTGCTTGATTGAATGGTACTGATGCTTTTTAATCACTCAAGGCCCCAAAGCCTCACCCAAACCCAAATCTTCAGAACCTGAAACACTGACCAAAGTCGCGCCTTGTTGAGCAAAATTGGCGCTATGCGTCGCGAATACAAACCCATCGGCCAAGGACAATACAGGCGTACTGATCTGATGAATCGGGTCAATCAATTCCGCAACCGTTTGCCCTTTACTAACAATATCCCCTGCTCGCACGCGATAGACGACAATCCCCGACGTAGGTGCCAAGATATATTGCAATCCAGCCAAAGGATAAGGCTCACGAAGCAATGGCGGCATTGGCTGAATCGCTTGCGCATCAAGCACAACATCACCGCTATGCGCCAAATACTGTACGATTGCCTGTGCATCGGCTTTAGCCAATTCATGATCCAAATCTGCTTCGCCACGCAATTCAACTGTGGTACTAAAACAAGCACACGGAATATTCGCCTGTGGAAATTCGCGACTCAAACGCAGCCAAATGGTGGATAAAAACTCATCAAAGGCATTCGAGCCAGAGCTTTCCGATAGAATCTGGCATTCGCTGCCCAGATAGCGTGCCAGCGGCTCTAATTGTGGCCACAACTGCGGCAGTGTATAAGTATGCATGACCGCTTTTTCATCACAGTGCAAATCAATCACCACATCCGCATCATAAGCCAAACTCACGAGTGTGTGCTGCAACAAATCCACTTGCGATTGTGGCTGATAACGCGCCACTTCCTCAGCCATCAACCCGCGAATCAGCTGGACATTCGCCTGCGCATCTGCACCCAAAACATGGGGATTTGCCCGCAACTTCGCCAACACATTCTCGTATAAAGGAAAATTGGTCAAGCGGTTGAAATTGCGCCCCGTGAATAAATCAAAGCGCCCCGATTGCTTATACATCAAAGTTTGACCCAAACCCAGCGGATTGCACAACGGAACGAGGACGATCTGCGACTTAATCCGCCCCTCTTGCTCCAATTGCTCCAATAGCGGGCGCAAATGATAGGCAACCAAAGAGCCGGGCAATTCGTCAGCATGTAAACTGGCTTGAATATATATTTTTCGTTCAGCCTGCTCAGGTCCAAAATGCAGCACGGTCACATGGCGCGTCGCCCCCAAAGATGTACCGTCCAAAGCACGAAATTCAATTTTCATAAGTGGCTTTCCCCGATGAAACAATTAATGCGAACGTGGGCGTAAATGCGCCAAATAGCGTTTTTCCAGCGCCTTGAACACCAGTACCAAAATATACGTCATGATCAAATACATGATGGCCGCTGGAATATACGCGACGAACGGCTGATAATGCGTCGAATTAAAGCGCACCGCCTGACCGGTAATTTCAAACAGCGTGAAACTGGAGGCCAAAGCAGTCGCCTGCAACATCAAAATCACCTCATTGCTGTACGCAGGCAAAGCGCGGCGTAAGCTGGATGGCAACACAATGTGACGCATCACTTGAGCAGAGCTCAAACCATACGCACGCCCCGCCTCGATTTCACCGTATTCAGTATTATTGATTGCACCAGAGAAGATAATGGTCGAGTAGGCCGCCGTATTCAGCGTCAAACCGAGCAATACCCAAAAATACGCATCACGCAAAAAGCCAAAACCATCCTTGGTCATCAGATTTTGTACCCAACCCAAACCACCAAAGCCATCATAAAAAATATACAACTGCACCAACAGCGGCGTACCGGTGAAGAAAAAGGTGAACAATCGCACCATTTTCGCCTGCCATGTCGTTCTGCGCGAGTGAATCACTGATAAAGGCAAAGCCAGCAAGCCACCGATCAGCAAAGACACGAAGGTCAAGCCCAAAGTCAAAGGTAAGCCTTCCAAGCATTGCGAGAACGATTTGCCCCACAATTCAAGCAATTCATTATTCATAGCGCACCTCCACAATGCCTTTGCGATAGGTTCTGTCCAAATATTTGAACAAATACAATGACGCGATGGTAATCAGTAAAAACGCCACCGCCGCACACAAATTAAATAGCAAAGACTGATGCTCCGCCGCGCCTGCTTGATTCGCAATGCGCACCACATCCTCCAGACCGATGATGGACACGACGGCGGTTGCTTTGGACAGCGCCAGCCAGTTATTGCGAATGCCCGGCAAGGCAAAACGCATCATCAGTGGAAACGTGATGCGGCGCAAAATTTGCCAATCACTCATGCCATACGCCATGCCCGCTTCCATTTGCCCAGGCGGAATCGCCATGATCGCACCGCGTATGGTTTCGGTAAAATACGCACCATAAATCAATGAAAGCACCAAAACACCCGCTGTGAACGGATTGATTTCAATCAGACCAAATCCGAAATACTCGGTCCATTGATTCAGCCACATCTGAATGCCAAAAAATAGCAACAGCATCCAAACCAGCTCCGGCACGCCGCGCAATATCGACGAATAGGTCGAGGCAATCGCACGCATCCAAGCGAAGCGCGACAGACGCATTTGCGCACCGATCATACCGATAACAAAAGAGAAAAAGAATGAGGTTGCCGCCACTGCCAAGGTGAGCAAAGCCCCTTGAAACAAGCGTGGCAAATATTCAAAGATAACGCCAATATTGGATGTATCCATCTGAGCATCCTTGCTGTGTCGTGTGACCACTAATGGTAATTAGGCTTGAGCCGGTATTGTTCTATTTCAGCTCTTACCCTTTATACTAATTGATTCGATTCAAAGCGGAAATTTGGAATGATTCGGTAGTATCGCCTCCATTCCAAGCCTCATTCAAGGCAACAACCGACAATTGTTTGACAAAAAACCCCGCAAGCATCATCCATCGTTTGCGGGGTCATCAACAGTCAGCCGATTATTTACCGTAAATATCGAAATCGAAGTATTTTTTCGCGATTTCGTTGTATTTACCGTTAGCACGGATCGCTTCGAATGCTTTATTCAAGCTCGCCAACAAGGCAGTGTCTTCTTTGCGCACCGCAAAGCCAGTACCGTCGCCCAAGATCGCTGGATCAGCCGAGCTTGGTACATCCGCGCCCACTTGAGCAAAGCCTTTACCCGCCGGCGTTTTCAAGAAACCGTCAGAAACCGTCACACCATCGGCAAACACGGCTTCAACACGATTATTCACCAAGTCTTTTTGTGCGGCTACCAATGTTTTGTAGCGTTTAATAACCGCATCTTTAAAATATTTGGTGGCGTAGTCATCTTGAATCGTGCCTTGTTGAACGCCCAACAATTTGCCTTTCAAGCCTTCAGGAGTGGTTTGCAAAGTGCTGCCTGCTTTAGCCACGAATTTATTCGGTGCATTCCAGATTTTTTGAGTGAATGCCACGGATTTTTTACGCTCTTCGGTGATGCTCATGGATGAGGCGATCACATCGTATTTTTTCGCCAGCAAGCTTGGGATAATGCCGTCCCAATCTTGGTTTTGGAATGTACAAGTGGCTTTCATCTCTTCGCACATTGCTTTTGCAAGGTCGATATCAAAACCAGTAATTTCACCTGATGGGCTGGTGAACTCAAACGGTGCATACGTTGCGTCCGAACCAAATTTAATGGTCAACGGTGCAGCCGCAGCAGGTGCAGCACCATTCGCTGCTGCTGGTTTGTCTGCCGGTTTATCAGCTTTTGGCGCGCATGCGGCCAAGCTCAATGCGACCAATGTCGCGCCTACCCAAGTCATTGTTACTTGTTTCATTGCTCTCTCCATTTAAATCAAGGTGATATCGTATTTATTCGTACCGATGTCAAATCCAACCATACAGCCAAAACGATTTGTAAACGCTTTTTAAGGTAAAACATCCGTCCCTGTTGGCATTTGTACGGCGCAAGTCTAACACAATTTCTACCATTTTCAAGCACCCAAATGAGGCCATTTCATGCGCAATAATGAAAACATGATTAAAAAATGCGTCTGCACATAAAAAAACCGGTCTGAACGTTAATCAGCCGGTTTTTAACGAGAGTGCAAGAATATGTCCGTTACTCACTGAACTGGTTCATGATTGGCATACGCCAGTCTTTGCCAAACGCCAGCGTGGTAATGCGCGGGCCGAGCGCGCCCTGCTTGCGTTTGTATTCATTAATCCGCACCAATCGCACTACGCGGCGCACCACCGCATCGTCATGCCCTGTCGCGACGATGGTGCGTACGGTTTGGCGTTGCTCGATATAGCGGTGCAAAATATCATCGAGCACTTCATACGGCGGCAAGCTGTCCTGATCGGTTTGATTGTCCCGCAGCTCCGCCGACGGTGCGCGCGTGAGGATGTTTTGCGGAACCACGTCACGCAGCGCAAAGGTATCGGTTTGATTGCGCCAATCGCAAATACGGTAGACGAAGGTTTTGTATACGTCTTTCAATACCGCATACGCGCCCACCATATCGCCGTACAGCGTGCAATAACCTGTGGCTAATTCGGATTTGTTACCCGTATTCAATACCAACGAGCCGTGCTTGTTCGACACCGCCATGAGAATCACACCGCGAATACGCGCTTGCAAGTTTTCTTCCGTCACATCGGCGGGCTTGCCATCAAATACCGGCGCGAGCATCTGTGTGTATAAGTGAAACATGTCCTCAATCGCCACCACGTCGTAACGAACGCCCACACGCTCGGCCATTTCTTTCGCATCATCCAGCGACATTTGCGCGGTGTAACGCGTGGGCATCATGATGGCGTGAACGTTTTCTGCACCCAAGGCATCAACCGCCACCGCAAGGGTTAGAGCGGAATCCACGCCGCCGGACAAGCCGAGACAAACTTTTTTAAAGCCCGTCGTATGCACATAATCACGCACGCCCATGACCATCGCACGGTAGGCTTCCTCCTCCTCGCTCGGCGTTTCGATAATCATGTCTTTGTGCCAAGTTTTTTTCTGCGTATCAAACACGACTTCATGCAACACTGGCACAAACATCGGCATTTGCAACGCCAATTCGACCTCGCCGCCATTCGGTTGCAAAGCAAACGACGCACCATCAAAAATCAACTCGTCCTGCCCGCCAATGCGGTTCAGCGACAAAATTGGCAAATGGGTTTCATTCACACGCGCGCTGAAAAAGCGACGGCGTTTCGCCACTTTTTCCACATGAAATGGCGAGGCATTAAGCGCGATCAAAACCTCTGCACCCAAAGCTTTCAAATGCGCCGCCGGTTCAGGATGCCACGCATCTTCACAGACTAAGACGCCAATTTTCACGCCGTGAATTTCGGTCAATTCGGGTTTCGGGCCAACGGTGAAGTAGCGCAATTCGTCAAATACCGACTGATTCGGCAATTTTTGCTTATGAATCCGTTGAATTTCCTGCCCACCTTGCAGTACCACCACGCTGTTATACACGCGCAACTTCACGCCCTGCATGAACCACGTTGGCACGCCAACCAGCACATATAAATCGGGATAAGCCTTTAACGCGTCGCTCAAACGCCCAAATGCCGCCTCTGACGCCGCACGAAATGCGGGACGCATGAGCAAATCCTCCGGCAGATAGCCGGTAATGGATAACTCGGGGGTGATGAGCAGATGCGCGCCCTGCTTTTGAGCATTGTCCGCTGCCGCCACAATCTGAGCTAAATTAAAATCAAAATCGCCGATGCGCGCGGGAATTTGGGCGCAAGAAATTTTTAGCATATGTCTGTCCGTTGTTATCAAATAGCCCATTTTGGGTTCATCGGGCAATATCATACACGAGAATCTGTTGGAAAAAATAAGCCTCATGATTCCATCAGCGCCTTCATCGGCCAACCGACACATACTATTTTTAAACTCACCCAAAATAAGTTCTGTCGGTTGACATACCAAATAGCACTATTTTACAGTTGACAAATAGTCAAATCACCCCTATTATTATACATATGTCAAACAAAAACCATTTATCTCTTCGCATGGAGCCGGATGACAGGCAAGCTCAAATCATTCATGTGGCTTCTGTACATTTTGCACGCGATGGTTACGATGCCAGCTCAATGGCGGCTATTGCCGCCGATGCGGGCGTAACGCGCGCCTTGATCTACCATTATTTTCCGGGTAAATCTGCTTTGTTGGAAGCCGTCTTGCGCAGTGAATCCGAAGCGCTCTTGGCTGCCACACAATTTGATCCGCAACGCAACCCGATTGATAATATTCGAGCAGCAATACTTGCCTATTGGGAACACTTCTCCCCACGACAGGGGCGCACCATTCACCTACATTTACAAGCCGAGCAAGTACCTGACCTTGTGAGCGCCCGCATCCAAAACAACCATGCTCTATTGAGTGAGCGACTCATCCAGACATTGCAGCTATCAAATGAACCGCATATGCGAGCCGCAGTCAACGCATGGTTGAATTTCGTCACCACTTTCACCAAAGAATTGGCAGATCAACCGCATATCGCAGTTGACAGCGTTATAGACACCTGCATACAGGTTCTAATAACCGCCACGGGGACGCCCATTGACGGGCTTTCACGACTACCCGTCACACAGCAAGATTTTCCATGAGAGGACAAAAAATGAATATCACCGTTATTGGCGCCACCGGAGGTACGGGGCGTCTTGTTATCAAGCAGGCTTTAGCACGAGGTCATCAAGTGACCGCCTATGTTCGACAAGCTCAATCGCTCCAGCCTCGCACGGGCTTAACCATCACGACAGGTCAATTAAACGATGCAACGGCTTTAGAAAAATCTATACGCGATGCAGACGCTGTGCTGTGCACTCTGGGAACGCACGAACGTAAAAATACCACCTTGATGCAAACCAATTTGCCCCTCATCATCAACGCCATGCAAAAAGCGAGGACACAACGATTGGTCTTATTATCGGCCTATGGCGTCGGCGATACTGCCCAAAGCGCCTCACTCATTGCCCGCCTTGCGTATAAATGGGTCGTTGGTGCGGTTTATCGCGATAAAGAACACTCCGAAACCGCGTTACTTCGTTCTGCTTTGGATTGGACGGGCATTTATCCGGTCATTCTCAATGATGCACCATTGAGCCAAGCCGTTGAAGTACGGTCATTATCCGAAGTCAACAAGGTCTCTGGATTGCCAAAAGTATCCCGTGCCAATGTGGCTAAAGCCATGTTGGATGCAGCCGAAAATCCATCTACCATTGGTCAACGGCTGTTGGTCACTCAGCAGGGCACAATTAAATAACTCAGCCGTAATGATAAAAGTAGCTCCCAATAGAGCGCAATTTCTACCATCCATCACAGGAATGATTCAATGAGTAAACTGCTTAGCACTTTTGCCGTATTGATGTTAACGCTCGGTATCCTTTTTGTCGTGTTCCCCGAATTCATGCTGAACACTTGGGGAACGAAACCAGATGCTTTGGCGTGCTACATGGCGCAACGTTATGGCGTCATGTTTTTTGGCTACGCCACCATGCTTTGGTTAATGCGCCAAACCCAATCCATTTCCACACAGCGAGTCATCCTAATCGGTGTAATCGTCGCCGGTGCAGGCATGGCGATCATCAGCACAAAAGGAGTTATAAGCGGTACGGTTAACTCATCCGGTTGGCTGGCTGTCATAGTAGAGGTGCTACTCGTTGTTAGTGCTGCTGTAGCTTGGTTCAAAACCAAAGCCAATAACCACAACTAAATTGGAAGGTTATCATGCTTGTAGGTCACTACGCTCCGGCTTTTATCATCAAAAGCCTACAACCGAAATTACCGTTATGGCTGTTACTGATTGCCGTGCAACTGGTGGATATCGCTTGGACATTATTCATCTTTATCGGCGTTGAAAAGGTACGAATCATTCCCTATTTTACCGCTTCAAATCCATTGGATTTATATTACATGCCCTACACACACAGCTTGTTTGCCGCACTGTTATGGGCATTGGGATCTCTGCTGGCCTATCGCTTTATTCCTCACATCAAACCGTGGATATTAGCCATTTGGCTGGGCGTTGCCGTGCTATCACACTGGTTACTTGATTTACTTGTTCATACACCTGACTTACCATTGATTGGTGACAGTCACAAAGTCGGTTTGGGACTTTGGAATCATCCGTACATTGCTTTGGCTTTAGAATTAGGACTTATCTGCTTATCTGCATTGTTTTTATCCAATCGACTTTTTCAAAACAATCACGCCTCAAAAGTGCGTGTTCTCGTATTGTGTATCGTTCTCAGCGTTACTCAAATTTATAGCCTTTTTGGCCCAATTCCCACAACACCCCAAGCACTCAGCATGACAATGCTATCGCTATACCTAATCTGTGCTGGTTTGGCATGGAAGTTGAAATAATATAGCTCAAAGCAACTTTGCTCTAAGGTTAAGCGAACTCATTCTTACCAATTTAGCAAAAAATTCTCAATAAAAAAGGAGCTCTTTCAAGCTCCTTTTTTGCCTTACCAAACAGGATGAGATCAATTAGCCTTGATAATTTGCCACGCCGTCCAAAATCTCTTTATGCGCATCTTCCAAACCGCCCCAACCTTCGATTTTCACCCATTTGCCTTTTTCCAGCGCTTTGTACTGCTCGAAAAAGTGTTGCACATTGTCTTTGATGTATTGTGGGACTTGGTCGATGGTTTTGATGTCCGCGGTCATCGGGCAAACCTTGTCAATTGGCGCAACGATGAGTTTGGCATCCGCGCCTTTTTCATCGGTCATTTTCAAAATACCAATCGGGCGGCAGCGCACCACCGCACCCGCCATAATTGGGAATGGTGCGAGTACCAAAGCATCCACCGGATCGCCGTCACCCGCCAAGGTTTGCGGAATATAGCCGTAGCTCAACGGATAGCGCATACCCGTACCGATGAAACGATCCACCCACAGGGTTTGCGTGTCTTTGTCCACTTCGTATTTCACCGGATCGCTTTGCGCCGGAATCTCGATGATGACGTTAAAATCGTTCGGAATGTCTTTACCTGCTGGAACTGCTTCGTAACCCATGATGTTTTTTCCTTATCAATCAATTAAACAAAACTACGACGGCATTATAACGCAAGCCCACGCTCAGATACAGATTGTGTGCTGAAAAGCCTAACCACTTTTCAATACATCAGCGCAAGCGCCCTCCATTCCAGTTTTCCCACATTTTTTCTCACGATCCATTGTCTATAAACTCGGCAAGAAATACAGTCGCATCAATCTGTCATTTGACTTTTTTTACTTTAGTCAATATCATGGCGGCCTGTTTGCCATTCGTTTCATCGTGCAAACAAACACCTGGGGGTGGTCAGCCGCATGGGGCGGCTCGATCTGAGATATACCCTTTGAACCTGTGAGTTAATACTCGCGTAGGAAAGGACTCTAAATGAATCAATCATATTCTGCTATTACTTCCCGTTCACCTTTTGCTTTGTTCCGTTCGATCACCTTACAAGAATGGGTCACAGTCGCCGTCATGGCTGCCGCGATGGGTGTGGCGTATTGGGCTTGGACCTTGGTCTATGACTTTTTGAAAGAACCGTTGCTCAAACCACTGGGCATCAAACGCGCTTTGGATGGTTTTTGGCTGATGGCGCCGGTATTTTTTGGCTATATGGTGCGCAAACCGGGCATGGCGCTGTTTGGCTCCTTGGTCGCCGCTGGTGTTGAAGGCATCATCACGCAATGGGGCATGAGCGCGTTGATTTACGGTTTGGTACAGGGTTTAGGCGCTGAATTGGTGTTTGCGCTGTTTCTGTACCGCAAATGGAACTGGTCCGTCTTGATTTTAGCGGCCAGTATGTCCGCATTCTTCAGTTTCACCTACGATTATTTGAGCCAAGAGCAGGCGAATTTGTCCGTGGTATTCAACGCGATTCAATTGCTGGTATTCATCGTATCGAGCTGGGTGTTTGCCGCTGGTTTGAGCCGTTATTTGGGCAATCGCCTGCTGAAAACCGGTTTGCTGGATGGCTTTTTAATTGCCCGCGACCGCTACTGAACACAATGCGCTTAGAGCCGTTTACATTTCACTACGCCCGCACTCGTGCGGGCATTGCCTTATCCGAGCCGCTCGAATTGCCTGAGCGCGGTTTGGTCTGGCTGACGGGTGCAAGCGGCAGTGGCAAATCCACTTTATTGAATCTAATCAAAGGCCTGTATCCCGAATTCATCCACGGCAGTGTTACTGGCGGCGATCCGGCCATCGCACGCGACGCGCTGTATTTGTCACAAAATCCGCATACGCAAATCGTGCATGAGCGCGTCGGCGAAGAGTTCTTTTTCAGCATGGAGCATCGCCAATACACGCCCGAGCAAATGCACTTGAAAAAAGCTTTGCTCGCGCAATACGGCTTGGGTGAATTGGAATTCGCCGCCACCGCACAACTCTCGCACGGGCAAGCGCAACGCCTGCTGCTCGCCTCCATGCTGGCGACCGAACCGCGCGTTTTACTACTCGATGAGCCAACCGCGTTTCTGGACGAACAGATTCGCACTGAATTTTATCAACTGCTCGCACAGCTCAAACAGCACGCCTGTATTTTGCTGGTGGATCATCATGCGCAGGTCGCTCCTTACGCCGATACCTGCTGGCACATTTCGGCACAAGGCGAGCTGTCCGAGCGCTCTCCGGCCGATTGGTTGCGCGAAACTGCGCGCGCCTTGCAACAGCTACGCGCTACGCCGAATCTCACCCAAGCACCGCCGCCGTTGTCCGCGCAGATTACCTTGGCATTGGAACAACTGCGCGTCGGCTACGATAAAAAGCAACCGCTGTTCACCGCCAATGCGACGTTGCACTCCGGTGAATGCGCCGTTTTGTGCGGCGAAAACGGCTCGGGCAAATCCACACTGCTCAATACTTTGGCTGGCATAAGCAAGCCGCTTGGCGGCCAATGCACGCTGCGCTATCAAGCCTCCGCCGAAGAAACGCAACGCCTGATCAAGCCGCGCGAGCAGATGATGTATGTATTTCAGCACCCCGACAGCCATTTTTTCTTTGACACGGTGGCTGAAGAATTGAGCCAGCTGGGTGTGCAAGACATCGCGGGTACGCTGACGCATTTTGGCCTCAGCGATTGCGCCGAGCGCTCACCCCATCAATTATCCGAGGGGCAAAAACGCCGTCTCACCCTGCTGTTCCCCGTGTTATTACAACGCGCGCTGATCGTATTGGACGAGCCAACTTTTGGTCAAGACGCGCTCAATGCCGAACGCATCACACAACTGATTCGCTCATTCAAAGCCGCTGGCCACGCGCTCATTGTCATCACCCACGATGTCGCCTTGCATCAAGCCATTGCCGATCAAACTTGGGAGATTCGCGACGGACAATTACAGATACATGCGAATACAGCGGCCAATGAGGTGTCGCGATGACCTCCGCCACGCACAGCCCCGCGCCCATTCGCTCACGCCCACTGCATGATGCCCATGTACTTGCGATACTCATGCTGTTTTTCATCGGCGTGGCTTTCCCCGTCGCATGGCACACCGTGGTGGCGTGGTCATTGGCGATGATGGTATTGGCGAAAATTCAAGGCATGAGCTGGCGCGCAATTATGATTCGACTCGGACTGGCACTGCTGCTCTCGTGGTCGATTTGGCTGTGGAATATGATTTTCGTCGCCGAGCGCACCGACGAAACCCTGCAAAAAGCCAATCAGATTCTATTGCGCGTCACCACCATGACTTGGGTCGCGCTGATGTCCGGCACGATGGTCAATCTGCGCGATGTCGTCAGCACCGCGCTACAACGCCACTGGCTCAGCATGAACGTCGCCTATGCCTTGCAACTGGGATTCGGCGCGATTGGCCTGATGCGCGCGGAAGTCAAACGCATCATGCTCAGCGCCAAACTGCGCGGATTGACTTGGCGTGAACGCTTTTTGCAATGGTTGCCCATTTTGATATTCGCCCTGCGCCATGCCACGCGCGGCGCCATGAGTCTGCGTGCACGCGGTTTGGCCGAACACGAGGCGAAAAAAACTTTTTACTACGATTATCAAAGCACCCGACGGCAACAAATGACCGCGTGGCTGACACTGCTGATTTTGCTCGCCATTACCGTGACCAGTGAATGGCTACGCCGTTATCCAATTTGAGCAATTACGGGCGCTTCATTTCAAACAATTCACGCGTATTGCTGTACCAATCGCCACCCATTTTACCCACGGTGTCGATCAATGGCTGTTTGATCATACCGCCGTCCAACAGCAACTCATCCGCCACATAAATCGACAGCACATCGAGCAAAATCATCGTTCCGCCCATTGGCAACGAACTCAAACGCGACACCTCACGCAAGCGGCATTCGTAGCGCACCGGCGCATCGGCAACCGATAAGGGTTTGACCTGCGCACTGGTACAGCTATTCACCTGCGCGAACTCAAATTCACTTTGCTCAGGCGGCAAACTGGCGCAGGTTTGGTTCATGCGTTCGGCCAAAGCGCTGTTCACCACATTCACCACGCACTCTTGGGTTTCCAACAAATTGGTCAAGGTGTCTTTGTCCTGACCGCTTTGTGGTTGCAAATGCGACACCATCAGTACGGGCGGGTTGCAACTAACCACATTGAAAAAAGAATACGGCGCAAGATTATCCACCCCACTTGCCGACTGCGTGCTGATCCACGCAATCGGGCGCGGATTGACACCACACACCAATAATCGGTAATTTTCTAAAGCAGTTATTGCTGCTGTTTCAAAAAACATAAGGAGAGCCTTTCACTTACTGACCGCAAACTACCGGTTTGTTCGTCGAAATTAATTGTAACTTCGCCGCGCTTTCGGAGTTCACCACTTCAGCCACCGCTACACCACAGTTTTTACCTTGTTTGAGACTAAGCACTTCGTAATCACGCCCCGCTTGCGGTACAAATGAGACCGTATTGGACTGACAACTACCTTCGTACAAAATGGTTGTTTGCTGGGCATCGGTCGCCGTTGTCGTCAGCCCGATATACGCGGCCTGTACATTCACCGGCTTGTTTGCTGGAATCACAAACTCTTTGTACAGTGCTTTGGACAAAATACCGTTTTGTTCAGATAAATGGCGTGTGGTCTCAGTCTCGGGAATACCGATGCTTTTATTTTTCGCCGAACCAATAAATGAGCCAAACGCATCGCCCAAACCGCCACCCACATTGACTTTTTCACCTTTTTGACCTTGCTCGCAGTCTATCCCGCTGGTCATGATGGTAGGTTTGCCATTTTGGCCAAATAAACGAATACGCGCTTGCTCTGCCGGATTATACTCAGTTGAGCCATCGGCCCATACCGATGTACTCACCCCCATCGCCAAACACAATGACACACCCAACATCAATGACTGTTTCATCACTTACCCCTTCAATATTCAAATACAGTTCGAAAAATAATGGTTTAGGACACGGTCAATAAAGCATTGTTCCCTTTCGGGTTTTCGCCATATTGATTTGATCCCGCTTGGCTGTCCTGCACCATAAAGTAAATCAGTACCAAGGCACCAATCAGCGGAATGAATGCCAATAAAAACCACCAACCACTACGCCCAGTATCATGCAAACGGCGAACAGATACGGCCAAACTAGGAATCAATACAGCCAATGAGTACAGACTGCTCAGCGTGCCCATTGCGGTCTCTGCATTGTATGTGCCGATCACTCGATCCAATATAATCAAGCCAATGCTGATAAGCGCATTGAACAAAGTGAAATACCAATATTCAGAACGCGTCGCGCGCCCAGAAAACGTCGCATATTTTTTCAAAACCGCTAAATACCAATTCATACAGAACCCCTTTACTCAATATTTAACCGACGTCGCGGCAAAGCATCTCACCCTGACGGCTCAAAGCACGGTTTGATTATACAAACCTTCATTTTCCAGTACAATCGCGCACCGCCATTTATTTGATGATTTGTATGCAACGACCGTCCCTTTTTGCCATCAGCCTACCCGTTTTGCTCGGCTATATCCCTTTGGGCATGACCTTTGGCTTTCTCATGGTGTCGCAAGGTATCGCTTGGTATATCCCGATTCTATTTAGCCTGTTTGTCTACGCGGGTGCGGCGCAGTTTTTGGCGGTCGGACTGGTGCTTAATCACGCTTCGCTGTTAGACACGGCAATTGCGACGTTTTTAATCAATCTGCGCCATGTGTTTTACGGCCTGTCGCTGTTTGATTTTCTACCGCACACTTGGGCAAAACGTTTGTATTTCATGTTTGGCATCACCGATGAGACCTATTCGCTGTTGACCAGCTCCAAAGCGGCCAATCCGAGCAACGCGCTGTCCATCGTCGCGCTGAATCAATCGTATTGGGTCGCGGGAACGACCATCGGCGCGCTGCTCGCTACGTCGTTACCGCCGATCAAAGGGATTGAATTTTCACTGACCGCGCTGTTCGTCATTTTATTGGTCGAACAAATCCGTGCCAACCACGAGACAAAAACTGTGGCGATGGGTATTTTGGCGTGCTTGGTAGCGACTTGGCTCGCACCAAACTACTTTTTGCTCACCGCCAGCGGTGTGGCTTTGATGGTGTTGCTGTTGGATTACTATCGTCAGCCGAAAACGGAGGCGCGCGCATGAGTAACGAAGTAAGCGGCGAAGTGAGCGGCGTGTATATCGCCTCAATGATTGTGGTGATGGGCTTGGTGACGTGGGGGCTACGCGCATTGCCATTTTTCTTCAAAGATTGGCTGAACGCCCATCCCTTTATCGCGTACATCAAAAATCGTTTCCCGCTGATGATGATGCTGATTTTGGTGGTGTATGCGTCCGGCGCGTACAAGGCCAATCACTTTTCTGAAATTGAATTTGCGCTCTTGGGCATCGCGCTGACGGCTGTTTTGCAGGTGGTATTTAAAAATTATCTGCTGAGTTTATTCGGCGGCGTGGCGCTGTATATGCTGCTGGTCAATGGTTGGCTGTTTGGCTAACGTCATTGACGAATCACACATCGTCATCGCAGTGAAATCGATGGAGCAAGCGATGCGCCACCGGCGTGACAATCAACGCGGCAGTGACGACGAACACCAAGCCAGCGTACAGCGCATACACGCCCGCGAATAGTTTACCCGCCTCGGTCAACGGTGGATTGACCGGCCCCATCCCGCCCAATAGCATGGCTGAGTTCAAAAAACCATCAGTCCACGACAATTGCTCAAGCACTTTGTAGCCCACCATACCAATCACCAGAGACGCGATCAGCAATACCAAAGCCACCCACAGATGCTGGCGCAAACGACGCATGAACTGCTGATGTGAAATCACCTGTTGGTGCTTGTTCTCGTACATAAATCTCTGCTGTGTCGGCTCAAATTATGGTTGGGTATTGTACTCAATCGTCACGACCACGCGCGCGATCTTTTTCACCGTACTTTTATCGTATACGCCGCCAATGCTGTCTTCGGCGCTACCATTGGCGGGCAGAATATCAAACGTACCTTGCGAGGCAGAACGCATGCTACCGACCTTAGCATCGCCATTTTTGGCAAACTCATCCGCGCGGGTTTTGGCATTTTTCGTCGCTTCACCGATCAAAGCGAGCTTGATGTCGTCCAGATTGCCAACCAAAAATTCCACATCGGATACGTCCAAATCATGGCCTTGCGCCTGATACTCAATGATTTTGGCGCGGGCTTCTTGAATCTTCGCCAGATCATTGGTCTTGATATGCAGCGTTTGCGAAGCGTTGAAGCCACGTTGCACCGACACACTGTAGCCGCGGTCATCGCGCTCATCCACCATGTGTGGCGTGACGCTTTCCGCATCGAACATCAGCTGTTCGCCATCAAAACCAAATTGTTTGAGGAAACTTTGCATCGCTGGCTTTTCTTGCTTAATCTGCGCCAGCGCATCGGCAAAGCTGTCCGCCCGCGCATTCAGCGTGATTTGCCATTCGGCAGAAGTTGAATCAATCGGTTTCTCAGCCACACCTTTAACTGTGATGGTTTGCTTGGCCGAGCCGATTTGTTTGGCTTGTACACCGAGGATAAATGCACCAATTGACATGCCCAAGGCCAACAACACGCCCAAAATCGCCAAACCGCGTCCAATGCTTTTATCCATGATGCACTCCTCTATTTAGCGTACCTACCCTGCAATCGTCATCTGCTCAATCAAAATCGAGCCGGTTTGTTTGGTTCCGCGCACGATTTCGTCCGCGCCGACCGCCACGATTTGACGGAAGATGTCTTTCAAATTGCCTGCGATGGTGATTTCCTCCACCGGATGGACAATCACCCCATTTTCCACCCAAAAACCGCTCGCGCCGCGCGAATAATCGCCCGTCACATAATTTACGCCGCTGCCAAGTAATTCGGTCACGAGCAAACCCGTGCCCATTTTGCTCAACATAGCCGCAAAGTCGTCACCCTTTTTGGTCTTTGAACTGCTCAAACGCAAATTATGCGAACCGCTGGCGTTGCCGGTCGGCTGCATTTTGAGTTTACGCGCCGTGTACATTGACAATAAATAACCGGTCAAACGACCGCCGTCCACCAATTCACGTCGCTGGCACGCCACGCCTTCGTCATCAAAATAGCTACTGCCCATGCCCTGCGCGATGAATGGGTCATCCACAATCTGAATGTGTTTCGGAAAAATCCGTTGACCCAACGCATCCAATAAAAACGAGGTTTTGCGGTACAGTGCGCCCCCGCTGATCGCTTGGGCAAAATTACCGAGTAAGCCCGCAGCCAATGGCGCCTCGAACAACACCGGACATGAGCGCGAACTGATCTTGCGTGCGCCCAAGCGCGCCGCCGCACGGTGTGCCGCATACGCACCGATTTCGCGCACATCGGCCAATTTTTTCGGATCGCGTGCCGAGGCGTACCAAACATCGCGCTCCATGTGCTTACCCTTTTGCGCAATCGGCACACAGCTGGTCGAGTGACGCGAGTAGGCATAACCGCCCATAAAGCCATTGCTCGCCACTGACACGAAATGCCCTTGGTGACTGGAAACACTCGCACCATCCGAGTTTTTGATGTATTTGCAGGCATCAAACGCCGCCTGCTCCGCCTGCAAGGTCAATTCAATCGCCTGTGCGGTGCTCAAATCCCACGGGTGGTATAAATCCAAATCCGCATGGGATTTTTTCGGTTGATACAAATATTTTTTCTCCGGCAAACCCGCGCATGGATCGGTCGCCGTATAGCGTGCAATGTCATACGCCGCCTGAACCGTACTGGCAATCGCCGGTTCGGAAAAATCCGAAGTACTGGCAAAGCCGCGCTGTTTGCCCACATAGACCGAGACCGAAAGCGATTTGTCGCGGTTGTGCTCGACCGTCTCCACCGCGCCGTTACGCGAGCTGACCGACAGGCCGTTGGATTCGGAAACCTCCACCGCGCAAGCGCGTGCGCCCAGTTTTTTTGCGGTGTGTACTGTGTGATGCGCAACGGTTTCAAAGTCGTTGCGTGTATAATCGAAGCTGACGGACATGAAAACGATCCTTATCTACTTTATGTCTAAATCTCAATGAATTGTGCCCGCATCATACCGCTTTTGTGCTCGATTTGCACGGCTCGTATAATGCGTGGCCTGACTAAAAATAATGGTGAATCTATGTCAGAAACCTTTTACGTCGTTGACGGCACACGCGCCGTTGACAAAATCAGCAAAACCAAACGCAAACAACAAATGCACGAATTACAGGATATCGGCGAAGAATTGGTCGAGCTGTCCAAAGACGCCCTGAACAAAATCCCGATGTCCGAGGATTTGCTCGAAGCCATCAAAGAATACAAACGACTGAACGCGCACGAAGCACGCCGTCGCCAAATGCAATTCATCGGCAAAATCATGCGCAAAGAAGACACCGCGCCAATCCGCGAAAAGCTGGAGCAAATCAGAGGCTCCTCCACCGCCGCAACGGCAATGCTCCACCGCATTGAACGCTACCGCACCGAAATGATCGCCAAAGACGAAGCCATCACCCAATTTTTGAGCGATTTTCCACACGCCTCGGTGCAAGAGTTGCGCACGCTGGTACGCAACACGCGCAAAGAAACCGAGCAGGCCAAACCGACGAAATCATTTCGCGAGCTGTTTCAATTCATCAAAGCCGTACTCGAACACAACGGCGATGAAAGTGACGACGAGGCAGCGCCAGCGAACGAACATACCGACGAAGAATAAACCATCCTTCGCGGTAAGGCTCATGTCACGATCAAGCAGTACCATTTATCATGAGTTCTAATATTTAAAACCACACCATAAAGGAGACACGCATGTTTAATTGGAACGACTACGGCAACGGCGTATACGGCTTCGACTCAGGCTACGTTCGCCCCGAATTGGCCGCGATTTACCTGATTGTAGAAAACGGACGCGCCGCGTTCGTCGATACCGGCAGCAACGACTCCGTGCCCAACGCCATCGCAGCGCTGCACAAAGTTGGCTTGGACGAGTCCACCGTTGACTACGTCATCCTCACCCACATCCATCTGGACCACGCCGGCGGCGCGGGACTGATGATGCAAAAATTCCCGAACGCCAAACTCGTCGTGCACCCACGCGGCGCGCGCCACATGATCGAGCCATCCAAGCTCATCGCCGGTGTCACAGCCGTCTACGGCGCACCCTACGTACAAAAAATGTACGGCGAAATTCTACCGATACCCGCTGAACGCATCATCGAAGCGCCGGACCAATTCAGCTTCAAACTCAACGGACGCGAACTGCTGTGCATCGATACCCCCGGTCACGCGCGCCACCACATGTGTATCGTTGATAAAACCTCAGAAGGCATTTTTACCGGCGATATGTTCGGACTATCCTACCGCGAACTGGACACCGACGGACGACAATTCATATTCCCAACCACCACGCCGACCCAATTTGAGCCGGACGAAATGCGCAAATCCATCGCGCGTCTACTCACCTACCAGCCAAAATCCATGTACCTCACGCATTACGGCGCAGTACAACATCCTGAAAAACTGGCTCAAGACTTCCTGCGCCACCTCAGCGCCATCGTCAATATGGCCGAATACGTCCAAAGCCTCGGCTTGGATTACGACACGCGTCACCAACGCCTAAAAGAAGCCCTACGCAACTACATCATCATGCAAGCGCAAATGTTCGGCTGCAAGCTGTCCGCAGATCAAGTTACCGAGATATTCGCCGGTGATATTGAACTCAATACACAAGGCATGACCGTTTGGTTGGATAGTTTGGCGAAACACTAAATATCCGTAATCAGGAAAAAACAGGACGCAATGCGCGTCCTGTTTTTTATTGTGGATAACGTTTGAGCAAGCGGCGACGCTGAGTGGCTTTATCTCATAGTATTCGGTGAATGGCAGGATTCACTTGTAGCCCACCATGAGCGTAGCGAATCGTGGGTTTATGGAATTTCACACCCATTTCATTGTATTTTGAAAATCCCTCAAGCAAAAGCATGTCATTTCAAATACTCCATGCGTCGCGATTCGCTACGCTCATAGCGACTTACGGAATCGAGGGTACGTGGTGCGGCAATTTTGGAGCACAGCGGAAAATTTGTCCAATATGAGCACCTTGTTAATTTTTCTTTGGCTTGCACTTTTTAGTCTTTAACCAATTAGGGTCAATATCTATTTTAGATAAAGAAATATTGTAATTTAGTGCCCTTAGTGTTTTTAAAGAATTCTTTAACGTCACCTTTGAAAAAAATGGGAGCTCTTTAGGTATATCTTTGTTTGTAGCAATTGCATAAACCACCCGATATTTACTTGGATCAGGTCTTGGTTTTGGATCAGCTAATTTGATTGATGCAGGCAATTTTGGGTTCAATTTCTCTCTGTAGTCAGAGTCTTTTATGAACGCTTCCGCAGCCACAAATCCTTGAGAGAACAGGTGGCTGAGTGTGCTTGAGCTTCTGTATAACTTGATATGAACAAATTCATTTCCATCCTTTATCAAATCACAGTGCTCTAACTTGTCATAAGAGCCGCCAATCTGGATATTCTTTTTATCCATCAAGCAAAAAACGCTGTTTGTCTTAGCAAGCAGCTCGTTATAGTCGCCCTCATCATCATGAGAATATATGGGGAATGAGAATGGATGAATATCAATATCGCTGAGGTAATCATCAACTGCTGACAGAAAGTTACAGTTTATTTTGTACCATACTCCATTCCTTAAAATGTAGTGATCGTTTCCAAATTTAATTTCAGCATACAAGCAGCGGTAGACAGGCCAACTTTTCACAGACTGATACTCATTGTTGTTTACGTGAACAACGTTGTCCTTCATTAACTCAACTGTAGGAGTAACACCACCAAGGTATGTTATATAGTCATCGAAAGATAAAACCACATGTCGAAGGGTTCTCTGCTGCATATCAAATGAATAGCCGATTTGACCTTCCCAGTCTACTATTTCCGGTTCCCCTAGCCAGAAATTAGAAACATTGTTACTGCTCAAGTATTGATCTAGTTCTAAATCTAGTATCTCAATCTCATCATAGTCCCGAACCCTATTGATATTTTCTATCCAGCTAAATTTGTCTGGAAGATTCGAACGATATTGTTTTATCGACTTTGCAAGAATCGCGGGTATATCTGAAAGGTTAGTTTCTACTGCTATTGTCAGGGCATCCCTACCAGTTACATGACTACCAAATTCTTTTACTAATGATGCGCCTGTGACTGCGTAAAGCATCTCCATCTCAGAATCTAAATGGAGATTAAATATATCTACATCTCGGGTACTTTGAGTTCTTGAATTCAATGGATTGTGATCATAACTGGCTTTATCTAAACTTCTCAGTTTGTCAGGATCTACAGAGTTTAGTGTCACCTTTAGACCGAAATCGCGCTCAATGGACTCTTGCTTTAAAAGATGAAAACCAGTGCCAAATGATAATAGAAATGTAGCTCCTGATATTCTTACTACAAATACAGCCCCTACATTTGAAGAGGTACCAAATTCAGAAACATCAATTTGGTTATCTGCTGTGAACAATCTAGTCCAAGGAGGAGCATTTTTAGGTGGCTGCTCTTTTATGTAAAGACGGGCTGATTCTGTCTCGGACAAGTTCAGTTCAATAGGTTGCTTAGCATTTTCTAGTTTTATAACATCAGAATCTGGCTTACTGCCATCTCTCGCCAAATAGATAGATAGCTTTTCTTTTCTGATTTTCTTTTCTTTTGCCATAAGTCCCTTCTCGGTTCAACTATGTAAAACTAACTATATGTATGCGCTAACATGGCACACAATATGAGAAATAACGTGCATATAATTTCAAATACATAACTCCTTTGTTTTTAAACTAATTTTTTATTATACCCAAGAGCAAATAAAATAAGTCATTCAGTAATTTTGTTCGATTGTATATCTTTATGATGAATAAGACTTAAATTTTTCAGTTTAAAACCACACAATGCTTTTGAAATATCTATTGATTCAATCGATCTTTATTTCACCAAAATCGTTTCCCGATAGTATTTCAGTTCATCAATCGATTCGTACACATCGGCCAGTGCGGTGTGGCGGGTTTGTTTTTTGTAGCCGTCGTACACACGCGGGTACCAGCGACGAGCGAGCTCTTTGAGCGTTGAGACGTCGAGATTGCGGTAGTGGAAGTATTTTTCCAGCGTCGGCATGTAGTTGGCCATGAAGCGGCGATCTTGGCCGATGGAGTTGCCACACATCGGGCTTTTGTTTGCGCCGATGTAGCGTTTGATGAAGTCCAGTGCTTCTTGCTCAACTTGCGCTTCGCTCATTGTGGCGGCGCGTACTTTGTCTATCAATCCTGAGCCGCCGTGGGTTTTTTGGTTCCACGCGTCCATGCCGTTGAGCACTTCGGCGGACTGATGTACCACCCAAACCGGTGCTTCGGCGATGGTGTTGAGGTGTTTGTCGGTAATCACGATTGCGAGTTCGATGATGCGGTCTTGTAATGGGTTCAAGCCGGTCATTTCCATATCGAGCCAGACCAGTCGGTCATCATCACGCGGTGCGTTTTGGGCTTGTGTCATGGTGGTGCTTTCTGTCATAATGCAATCGTCTTTCATAATCCGAAAAATTGAGGTTTGTGCGTCTATGTTTGCTATGTTGAAACAACCTGAAATCCTGATGATGCTGGCGTTTATCATCGCGCTTGCTGTGTATTTTACGCTAAAGTTGTGGCTGAATATGCGGCAAATTGCGTTCATCATGGCGCATCAGAATGCCGTTCCTGCGCCGTTTGATCGGCGCATTGATCTGGCGGCGCATCAAAAATCCGCTCGCTATGCGTTCGTGAAGTTGCGCTTGGCGCGCTTGGGTTTGTTTATCGCGACGTCGATTCTGCTGATCTGGACTTTGGGTGGAGGTATCGCGAGTTTGGCGGCGGTCGTTCAGCATTTGAGTACGCATCCTTTGCATTTCGGGGTGGCTTTATTGGTGATTTTTAGTCTGATTAATTCGTTGTTTGATTTGCCGTTGGCGTATGTGAGTCAATTTCATGTGGAGGCGGCATTTGGGTTTAATCGGATGACCGTCGGTATGTGGCTGATGGATTTGCTGAAAAATACGGTGCTCTCGGCGCTGTTGGGCATTCCTTTGCTGTATGCGGTGCTGTCGTTCATGCGAATGTTCCCCGATACTTGGTGGTTTTGGGCGTGGGCGTTGTTTTTGGCGTTTAATCTGCTGATGGTGTGGCTGTATCCGACGTTGATCGCGCCGTTGTTTAATAAATTCACGCCGTTGCCGGATGGTGCGTTGAAAACCCGTCTGGAGGCGTTATTACAGCGCTGTGGCTTCGCCTCGAACGGTATGTTTGTGATGGATGGCTCGCGTCGTTCAGGGCACGGCAATGCGTACTTTACGGGCTTTGGGCGCAACAAGCGCATTGTGTTTTTTGACACCCTGCTTTCACAATTGACTGAGCCGCAAATCGAGGCGGTGCTGGCGCATGAGTTGGGACACTTTCACCACAAGCATATTGTGAAACGCATGGCGTGGATGTTGCCTTTGAGTTTGGCGGGCTTTGCGCTGCTCGGATTTTTGGTCAACAAAATGTGGTTTTATGCGGGCTTGGGCGTGTCGGATGATTTCATGCTGCTGGATTCTTTGGCGCAGCAGCCGACGCATTTGTTCGCCGTGGGTTTGTTGCTATTCAGCTTGGTGTTGCCCGTATTTTTGTTTCTCTTTACCCCGATTTTTTCACGTCAATCGCGCAAAGATGAGTTCGAGGCCGATGCGTTCGCGGTACGCCACAGCAGCGGTCAGGATATGATTGACGCACTGGTGGCGATGTACCATGACAATGCGAGTTTCGTCGGCACGGATCCGTGGTATTCACGCTTTTATGACAGTCATCCGCCGGCTACGATACGCGTCGCGCATTTGCAAAAACAAATTGACCAAACCCTTGATTCGGATGCGCGCCATGAGTAAATCGTCTGCACTGGTGCGTATCATCGCCAATTACGGTCATCAATATTTGGGGCTGATGGATAACGCCCGCACGGATGATGCGCAACCGAACTGGGTACAACTGGTCGCGCGCGGTAAAAAGCAAGGCTATGCCGTTGGCGATGTGGTCAAAACCACACTCACTCAAACCGCCTCCATTCCATTTCAGGGAGCCATTGAGCAGGTACACGATCGGCGCAATTTATTTTATCGCTCTGAGTTTAATAAGCAAAAAAACCTCGCGGCAAACATTGACCAAGTCGCCATTATCTGCGCCACCGAACCGGGTTTCTCGGATGAACTACTCGGTCGTGCGCTGATTTGCGCGCATGTTGCCGAGATTGACATTGTGATTGTATTGAACAAAGCCGATGTGCTCGAACTATTGCCCTTTGCCCGTGAACGGCTGGAACTGTATCAATCGCTCGGCTACCACGTCATCGAAGTGGCCGCCACACAGCCCGACACGCTCGAAGCCGAATTGATCCCCGTATTGACCGGCAAAACCACGCTATTTATGGGGCAAAGCGGCATGGGCAAATCATCCCTGATTAACGCCCTCATCCCATCGGCCAACTTGCGCACACGCGAGATTTCCAACGTACTCAATACCGGCAAGCACACCACCACTTTTTCCCGCTTGTTCGACTGCGATCTCAGCGGACAACGCACGCAGATCATCGACTCGCCCGGCTTTGAACAATTCGGCATGGCACAATTTTCGCTCTCACAAATCCAGCACGCCATGCCCGAATTTGCGCCCCTGATCGGCCAATGCAAATTTCACAACTGCACACACGTCCACGAACCGGCCTGCGCCATCATCGACGCAGTGGAACACGACGAAATCTCACCCCTGCGCTACGAATTTTATTTACGACTGATGCAACAGTTAGACTACTATGAAAACGCCCAATACTAAAACAGCCGAGTCCAACACCGCACCGATGGACGAAGCCATGCGCCCGACCATACAAGTGCTTGAGCGTACCAACACACTGCTGAATATTTTAGCCAAATACAACCAGCCGCTCTCGCTCAAATCCCTGGCCGAACAATCGGGGCTGAACATCTCCACCACGCATCGGATTTTGAATGATTTGGTACTCGCGCGCATCGTGCATCGCCCCAGCTCAGGGCACTACCAACTCGGCATGCGTTTACTCGAACTGGGCAATCTGGTCAAAGCACGGCTCAATGTGCGCGCCATCGCCCTGCCGATCATGCGCCGACTGCAACAAAAAATCGGCCAAACCATCAACCTCTCCATTCGCCAAAATGATGAAATCGTCTACATCGAGCGCGCCTTCTCTGAGCGCTCAGGGATGCAAGTCGTGCGCGCCATCGGCGGTCACGCGCCACTGCATTTAACCTCCACCGGCAAACTATTTCTCTCCACCTATGACAAAGCCGCACTGCTGGACTACGCAAAACGCACCCAACTCAAAGGCAACACAACGAACAGCATCAACTCGCTGGAAAAACTGTCCAAAGAATTAGAAAACGTGCGAAAAACCCAAACCGCACGCGATCATGAGGAGCTAGAAATCGGCGTGTCGTGCATGGCCGCCGCGATCTACGACGATGCACACCAAGTCATCGCCGGACTGTCCATTTCCTCCCCTGCCAACTTGATGCAAGAATCTTGGTTAGAACTACTGCGCGAAGCGGCGCGGGAAATCTCTCAAGCGATGGGCGATGCATCAAGCGAATGAGGCCGCCCTATCAATAAAAAGACGAGCATATAGCTCGCCTGAGGCTGTTAACAAAGCAGCTCTTTTGCTTAAATAGAACTCCATCATTCTCGCATGATTTTAGCGGGAATCCAGTTTATTGTTCTAACTCATTGTTTTCACTAAAATTTCTGGATACCCACCTGCGCGGGTATGACCTCATTTTCTGAAATTTTGTGCTGAAATTCAAAGCCAGCGGTTTGTCAAAAATCTGAGGCGAGCATATAGCTCGCCTTTGTACTTTGTATTGCGCTCAGCCTTACATAAACTTCATGTCTTTCAAACTAAAGTACCAAAACGGAATTTGAATCGGTGCCGTAATCACATCAAACGCCACACCCAGCGGGAGCAAGATCGCGCGCAGCGGATTATGGTTTTGTTTATATTCAGTTTTATAAAACTGTACTGGTCGCGTTTGCTTGAATTGCGAGGCAATCGCCGCTAAGTTTTTCACAGGTGGATAAACGACACCTTGAATGTGCAATGAACGCCAATAGGATCGCTCATCCGCTGCCAGCGTGAATTTCAGATCAGTCAGAGTCTTACGCTCTTGCTCACTCAAACGATTGTTCGCCTTGTTGTAGGTGATGGTCACATCGCCGCGCACACTTTGAATCGCATCACTGTCCTGATATACCAGCATATTGATCTTCGGCTGATCCTGATTCACTCCAATCAGACGACCATCCAAATTTTTTACAATGGCTTTGATCTCATCGGCCCCATCAGTGAGCAAATAACTTTGCTTTTCACCAATCAGCGCGAGAAAATTGCGTGCTTCCGCGCTGATATTCTCCCCCGTCGGCTGTCCCATGCCCAAAATCGCATCTTCAAAAGCCAAGGTTTTCACCATATCGGTGGTGGTTTCGGTCGCTTCATTGGCCATAAGCGTCGCACAACCCGACAGGCTCGTCATCAATAGCGATGCCACCAAAGCCATCCAGCCAAATTTGAATCGATTCATTGTCATCTCCTTTTATTATTTATGAATTTGTTCTGCCATTAAACCACAAAAATTACAGAAGATGGATTTTCACTAAAAAATTCAGAGGGTTAAACCGCTTTTTTCCGCAACCGTGTGCATGTCTTTGTCGCCACGCCCGGATAGATTAACCAATACCACTTGATCGGGCGACATGGTTTTTGCCAATTTCAATCCATACGCCACGGCGTGCGAAGATTCGAGCGCGGGGATGATGCCTTCCACGCGACACAGGGTGTGAAAAGCGTCCAGCGCCTCAGCATCATTGATCGGTACGTATTGGGCACGACCGATGTCTTTGAGCCAAGCGTGCTCAGGTCCCACGCCCGGATAATCCAAACCGGCAGAAATCGAGTGCGTTTCGATCACTTGACCATTTTTGTCTTGCAACACATAGGTGCGATTGCCGTGCAACACGCCCGCAGAACCTTTTTGTAACGACGCGGCGTGACGCTCTGTATCAATACCATCGCCTGCGGCTTCCACGCCATAGAATTTGACCGTGCCGAACGGAATATACGGGTAAAAAATCCCCATCGCATTCGAGCCGCCACCGACGCAGGCCACCACCGCGTCCGGTTGACGATTTTCACCCAGCATTTCAGGCATTTGGCTCACACATTCATCACCGATAATGCGTTGAAAATCACGCACCATCGCAGGGTATGGGTGCGGTCCGGCCACCGTTCCGATGATGTAGAAGGTATTTTCGACATTGGTCGCCCAGTCGCGCATGGCTTCGTTCAGCGCGTCTTTGAGAGTTTTTGAACCGGATTCAACTGGAATCACACGCGCCCCGAGTAATTTCATACGATAAACGTTGGCGGCTTGACGCGCCACGTCTTCCGCGCCCATGTACACATCGCATTGCAGGCCAAAACGCGCGCAGATGGTTGCGGTGGCAACGCCATGTTGCCCAGCGCCAGTTTCTGCGATCACGCGCGGTTTACCCATGTGGCGCGCGAGCAGTGCTTGCCCGATGACGTTGTTGATTTTATGCGCACCGGTGTGGTTCAAATCTTCGCGTTTGAGGTAAATTTGCGCCCCGCCGTTTTCAGCAGACAGTCGTTTCGCATGGTAAATCGGTGACGGACGCCCGACAAAGTGTTTCAATTCATACGCGAATTCTTGCTGAAAAGCCTCGGTTGGAACGATATGACGATATGCGTCATTCAGCTCATCCAGCGCCGGAATCAGCGTTTCTGATGCGAAACGTCCACCATAAATACCGAAATGTCCCTTTTCGTCAGGATAGTTGTAACTCATTGTTTCCTCTACTATTTATCTTTGGTTGCGCAACACTTGCTGCATAAATGCGCGCATTTTGTCTGCGGATTTCACGCCCTTGGACAATTCAATGCCGGATGATACATCAACGGCATACGGTGCAATCTGTGCCATCGCCTCGCCCACACTATCCACGCTCAAACCGCCACTCAAAATAATGCGCCCGCGCAGTTCATCAGGAATGCTGTGCCAATCAAAACCATGCCCCGAGCCACCATAGCCCGCGCTGTCCGAATCCAGCAGGATGCCTGCCAACTGATCCGCATATAAAGCTATTTCCGCCCAATCGGTTTGGACATTCACACGCACGGCTTTGATGACCGGTATATTAAGCGTCTGTTGCAAGTGTACGGCAAACTCAAACGATTCATCACCATGTAATTGCACAATCTGTATCGGTGCTTGGTGCAATACAGCGCGAATCTGCTCAATATCCGCGTTGACAAACAGCGCCACCGTTGACACAAACGCCGGTACACCGGCGCACAACTGCGCCACGCGCTCGGGCGTGACATAGCGCGGACTTTTCTCATACAGCACGAAGCCCAACGCATCCGCGCCCAGCGCGACAGCCTGTTGCACATCCTGTTCGCGGGTAAAACCGCAGAATTTCACTCGGGTTCTCATAAAATTTAGGTATTAAGCCAGCCCCAAAGCTTGGGCAAAATCATCGCATGGCGCGGGCAATTGATAGTGTTCGGGATAATGAATCGCCGACAAATACAATCCCGCAGGTGAAAATGTCGGCGCAGATAGTTTGCGGTCTTTTTGCTGTAACAAAAAGGCCAACCAGTCCGTTGGCTGTTTGCCCGCACCAATATACACCAAACTACCGACCAAGTTGCGCACCATGTGGTGCAAAAAGGCATTGGCGGTGATGCGCAACAGCACCGCATCGCCATAACGCTGCACGCAGATCTGATGCAGGGTTTTCACCGGCGATTTGGCCTGACATTCTGACGCACGAAACGCCGAAAAATCATGCTCACCGACCAACACCTGCGCCGCCGAGTGCATTTTTTCCACATCCAGCGGATGATGGTACCAGCCCGCGCGTCCCGCCCAAATCGGCGAACGCACCGCATGATTGTAAATCAGGTAATGATAGGTGCGCTGATGCGCATCAAAGCGCGCATGAAATTCAGGTGCGACACGGCGCGCCCAGCGCACGGCAATGGTTTCGGGCAAAAATGCGTTGACGCCTCGCACCCATGCGTGTTCATCGCGTTCAAATGGCACGTCAAAATGCACCACTTGCCCCAGCGCATGTACGCCGGTGTCGGTACGACCGGCGCATTGCACCGCTAAGGTTTGATTGGCAAACTGGCGTAAAGCGGTTTGTAAATGGTCTTGAACCGTTAGACCGTGGCTTTGTGATTGCCATCCTTGAAACGCACGCCCATCGTATTGCATACCCAAAGCAATGCGCGGCATCAATGACCTCGGCTCTCTTGTGCCTGCTGGCGCAGATATTGGATGTGCCACTGATTGCGCAAATCCAAAGCCTGTGTACTCTGCGCCGCATTGCCACGCAAAATCACTTCATTCAAAATATGATGCGCCACGTTTGGATAGGCTTGCGCGTAGGCTTTCTGCGCGTGATCGAGTAAATCATCAATTGACTGGGCGCTCATCCATTTTTGCAAACGGGTACGCTCCGCCAGCGCGTAATAATTGACTGCTTGCCCCGATTTTTCCGCCGTGTGGTTGGCATACTGACGCAGCAAGTGATTGACGTTCAAACCCGAAGTGCCAGAATCGCTTGGCGCTGTGCTCGCGGCACTGCTGGCTGGCATTGTATTTGCAGATGCCACCGTTGGTGTCGCAGTGTGCGGTGTGGCAGGCATTGTTGGCACAACCGTCGTTACAGGCATATCCAACTGTACTTTGCTGGCACTGGTGCTGCGCAAATCCAGCTTTTCCGGCGTCAAGCCGTGCAAGGCTTGTTTGAAGCGAAGTTCGATCTCCTGTGCTGCTTCCGGCATGACATCCAGCGTTTCGTCTGCCACATTTTTGCCGGACGTCTCGTCTTGTGCCACTGCATGACTGGTTCCAACCGAGCCCGCTGGAGCAGTCTGGGCAAATTCAGCTTGTGCTATTGTGACTTCTGGTTCAGTCGATGATTCGGTAGTCATTGGCGCTTGCACAGCAGGTACTACAGCAACAGCGGATTCTGCGGCTTGAGTGGATGCAGCGACGACCTGAGCAGGTGTTTCTGAACCATTGAGCCATGAATCTACTGCTTCATCGGAAATCAGTTTGTCAGAATGCGAACGCACCGAAACCGCCGCTTGCACCGCTATAGGCGCTGGTGTTTGATCCACCGCTGGAGACACCGCTGTTGATGGCGTATTTTTCTCCACGGCATCACTTGCCATCAGATCAGTTGACTCATCGTCTTTACCATGACGCGAACCGCGCATCATTAGCCCAACCAGCGCACTCAATAGCAATGCTGGAATAATCACCAGCCACAGTGATTTGGGTACACGCAAGAACCATGCTTTGAGCTGGGCAACGCCACCTTGAGCAACGACCGTTTCAGCGTGCGTGGATGCGTTCGGCTCTGTTTGAGGTAGCGGCGCAGTTTGAGTGGCATTGGCTGAAGCCCCAATCGACGCACCAGCTGAAGCACTAACCGAAGCACTATCCGAAGCACCAACAGATGGCGCTACCGTTGTTTCAGTCACTGGATTCGCTACGACGGTAGTTGGCTCCGCTTTGCTATTTTCACTGACCGTAGCACCGTCTTGTTTGGGTAAAATAATCTGCGCACCCACCTGCATTCGGTCGGGGTCGCCGCCAGGAAATTGCGCTTGGTTGGTCTGTGTTAAGACCTCCAAAGCGTGTTTAAACGGAATGTTGTTTTTGACCGAATAATACTGCGCAATCGTGCGCAACGAATCGCCGCGACGCGTTTGCAATACCACGCCCGCCTCATCGGATCGAATCACGCGTGATTGAATCGCGGACTCACTCATCGGTTTGGCGTTGGCGGTCACGGTTGCCAAGCCACACACCGCACCCAGTACGAGCGCTACCCATGCTCTGCGCAATGCGCGGCGTGGCTGTGCAAACGGTACGATATTCAATCGCGGGGGTGTGGTTGGCTGTGACATAGACATCCTTTTCGTTACGCTTGTGCCAAAATAATGCGCAATACGCGGCGCAACGGCTCTGCCGCGCCCCACAGCAACTGATCGCCAACGGTGAATGCGGATAAATATTCACCGCCCATCGCCATTTTGCGCAAACGACCGACCGGTACAGTCAAAGTACCTGTCACAGCGGTTGGGGTCAAATCCTTCATCGAAGCGGTACGCTCATTCGGTACGACTTTCACCCAATCATTCGCTTTGGCCAACATGTCGTTGATTTCATCCAACGGCACATCTTTTTTCAGCTTGATGGTTAATGCCTGCGAGTGGCAACGCATCGCGCCAATGCGCACACAAAGCCCTTCTACATTAATGAAACCCGCTTGACCTTCGGCTTTGCCCAAAATTTTGTTGGTTTCCGCCGCGCCTTTCCACTCTTCTTTTGACTGACCATTGCCCAAATCTTTGTCAATCCACGGAATCAAACTGCCTGCCAAAGGCACGCCGAAGTGATCGGCGGGATAGTTCTCTTCACGCATTTTCGCAGAGATTTTGCGGTCGATTTCCAAAATAGACGAACGCGGATCAGCCAATAAATCAGCGACTTCAGCATTGAGCAAACCCATTTGTGTCACCAGTTCACGCATATTGGCCGCACCACCGCCCGAAGCGGCCTGATAGGTCATCGAAGTCATCCAGTCGATCAAATCCGCTTTAAACAAACCATCCAGCGCCATCATCATCAAACTAACGGTACAGTTACCGCCGATATAATTTTTCACGCCCTTGTTCAAGCCGTCTTGAATCACCGGCATATTGACCGGATCCAAAACAATAATCGCATCATCAGCCATACGCAGGCTGGACGCCGCATCAATCCAGTAGCCGTTCCAGCCGGCCGCACGCAGTTTGGGGAAAATCTCGTTGGTGTAGTCGCCGCCTTGGCAAGTCACAATAATATCGCAGGTTTTCAGCTCATCCACATTGTTACCATCGTGCAAAACGCCATCCGACTTCGCAATCGTCGGCGCTGCACCGCCCGCATTGCTGGTGCTGAAAAATACTGGTTCAAAGTGTGCGAAATCATTCTCCGCAACCATACGATCCATCAGAACCGAACCGACCATACCACGCCAACCCACTAACCCCACTCTTTGCATCATTTACTCCAATCAACACTCAATAAAATCCTTAAGCAAATACAAAACAACCGCACCGTATGGTTTGGTTGCTCCGTATTTCCTTAAAACAATCAGTTAACAAATCCGTCCATATTAATTTTTTGCACGACAAACACATTCATCCGCGCAGTTTCCGCGCGTAAGAATGAATTGACCGCCGCCTCATCAAAGCCATCCAGTTTGAACACTGTGGTCAAGCGATAGCCAAAATTCGCATCATTAAAATACGGGTTTGCGCCCGAATTGGCCGAACCGGTGCGAACCGCACCAATGCGCCGCGCCGCCAAATCAAAATACAGACAACGATAACGATTGCCCGAGTTTTCATAGCAGGCACGCGATTCGGTTTCCAGTCGCGTCATTCCGCCCAATTGGTGTAATTTTACCGCCCAATCGGCAATTCCTGAAATCAATTCGTCTGAATAGGCATATTTTGCCCAAGACTGTTGTTGATTCACACTCGGGGCTTTGCCTTCAAGGATTTGAGCCTGCAAACGCTTCATTTCCAACTGTTTAACGCGCTCTTCCATACGTTGGATTTCCAACTGCTGCTGCACTTCTCTACGCTTCTGATCCTCAATCTGCATGATTTGTGCTTCAGCTCTGCGTCGCTGTTCCGCAAATTTCTCACCACCGGCAACATTTTCGCCAATCTTAATGCTCTGAACTGCTAATCGACGCTCTTCCATCCGTTGAATTTCTACCCGCTGAGTATCTAACTTCGCTTGCAATGCTTGAGACTCTGCCCGTTGCGCGGCCAAACGCGCCTCTAACTGCTGAACATCCGGCGTCTGTACCGCCAGTTGTGGCGTTTGTGCCATTGGCTCTCTGGTTGTTTCGCTGTCACGAGCCTGAGCAAGACGTTCCGACTCAAGGCGTTGTGCTTCTAATTTTTTCTGCGCTTCTAATAATTGCGCTTCTAACTGAGCCGTTTCAGCCTTTTGTGCCTCTAACCGTCGCGCTTCTTGTCGCAAAAGCTCTTGTCGTTGCGCTTCCAAGCGTTCCGCTTCTCTTTGCTGAGCCGCTTGTTGCTCGGCTTTCAGACGCTCTGCTTCAGCTCGTTGCTCTTGCAATTTTTTCTGCGCATCCTGTAGCTGTGCATTCAGTTGATCCGTCTCGCGTTTTTGTGCCTCCAGCGATTGGGTATCAACCTGCTGAGCTTGCAGTTTGTGTTGCGTATCCTGAAGCTGTTGCTCCAATTTGGCCACTTCTTGTCGCTGTGTTTCTAAACGTTGCGCCTCTTGACGCAAGAGTTCCTGTCTCTGGGCTTCCAAACGCTGAGTCTCTGTTTGGCGCGTCGCTTGCTGCTCGGCTTTTAGGCGCTCGGCTTCAGCCCGTTGTTCTTCCAATTTTTTCTGCGCTTCGGCCAAACGCGCGTTCAACTGGTCGGTTTCGCGCTTTTGCACTTCCAGCGATTGTGCATCCACTTGCTGAGCCTGCAATTTACGTTGCGTCTCTTGCAACTGTTGCTCCAAATTGGCCACGGATTGGCGCTGTGCTTCTAAACGCTGCGCCTCCTGCTGCTGTGCAGCCAATCGTTGATTTTGAATCTCGGCCTCGCGCTGTTGAACCGCCAAGCGTTCGGCTTTCAAGCGCTCCGCTTCCGAACGCTGCTCTTCCAATTTCTTTTGCGCCTCGGCCAACTGCGCATTGAGTTGCTCAGTTTCGCGTTTTTGTGCTTCAAGCGTTTGCGTATCTACTTGCTGTGCTTGCAGCTTGTGCTGTGTATCTTTGAGCTGTTGCTCCAGTTGGGCAACCGCCTGACTTTGCGCTTCTAGACGCTGTGCCTCTTGTTGCTGCGCAATCAAACGCTGATTTTGTACCTCGGTTTCACGTTGCTGCACCGCCAAACGTTCGGCTTTCAAGCGCTCCGCTTCCACTCGCTGCTCTTCCAGTTTTTTCTGTGCGTCAGCCAAGCGCGCGTTCAACTGCTCGGTTTCGCGTTTTTGTGCTTCAAGCGTTTGCGCATCCACTTGCTGTGCTTGCAGCTTGTGCTGTGTATCTTTGAGCTGTTGCTCCAGTTGGGCAACTGCTTGACTTTGCGCTTCCAGACGCTGGGCTTCTTGCTGTTGTGCGGTCAAACGTTGATTTTGAACCTCGGCTTCACGCTGTTGCACCGCCAAGCGCTCGGCTTTCAAGCGCTCTGCCTCAATACGTTGCTCTTCCAGTTTTTTCTGGGCTTGCGCCAACTGTGCGTTCAACTGATCGGTTTCGCGTTTTTGTGCTTCAAGCGTTTGTGCATCCACTTGCTGTGCTTGCAGCTTGTGCTGTGTGTCTTTGAGCTGTTGCTCCAGTTGAGCAACCGCTTGACTTTGTGCCTCTAAACGCTGCGCTTCTTGTTGCTGTGCGGTCAAACGCTGATTTTGAACCTCGGCTTCGCGCTGTTGCGCTGCCAAACGTTCGGCTTTCAGACGTTCCGCTTCCACACGCTGTTCTTCCAGTTTTTTCTGGGCTTGCGCCAACTGTGCATTGAGCTGATCGGTTTCGCGTTTTTGTGCTTCAAGTGATTGTGCATCCACTTGCTGCCCTTGTAGCCTGCGTTGCGCTTCCTGTAACTGCGCAGTCAGCTGTTCTACCGCTTGTTGTTGGCCTTCTAAGCGTTGGGTTTCGAGCATTTGTGCTTGTGCTTGCGTTTCGGTGTCTTTCTCACGCGCAGTCAATCGCTCGCTTTCTAATTTTTGCATTGCCAAGCGCTGCTCTTCCAGTTTTCTCTGTGCCGCTTGTAGTTGAGCATTGAGTTGTTCTGTCTCTTGCTTTTGCGCTTGTAAACGCTCAGATTCGGTTCTTTGTGCCTCTAAATGTTGGGCTTCCAGTTTTTGCTGCGCTTCCTGCAGTTGTTTTTCTAACTGCGCCACAGCCTGTTGCTGGCTTTCTAAACGTTGATTTTCTTGCGCTTGGGTCTCTTGACGTTGTGGGTCAGGCGTTTCGCTCGCGCGCTTTTGTAGCTCGAAGCGTTCGGATTCGAGTTTTTGCATCGCAATACGTTGCTCTTCGAGTTTTTTCTGCGCTTCGGATAGCTGTGCACTCAGGCGGGCTGTCTCTGCGTTTTGTTGCTCGATGCGTCGAGCATCCGCAGTTGAGGTGGTCGATGTGCCTGATGCTTTGGGATTGCGCAAGGCTTGTTGTTTTTGTTCTTGTAGCTGATCTTCCAACTGCTGCATTTCCAATCGACGAGCTTGAAGTTGCTCCTCTAAACGCTGCGCTTCTAAACGTTGCGCTTGCAGTTTTTCATCTTCTTCTAATAACAGTCGAGCATTGCGCGCGCGTTCTTGGTCTGCGACTGAGCTAATTCCGCTCGGCCCTGAACCTGAGCTAAGGGAAAATTCGGGGACTTTGATGGACGATGGGATGGGAACGGGAATCATACATCCCGTTGTCCCCAATGCCAATGGTAGAACCCCTAATAATGCTAAATATTGCTTCAATCGCACGATCTGTTTTGCTCCACCATTTGATTGTTTCATTGATTAAGTGACAATGCCGCCAAAACCGCATCACCCATTTCGACCGTACCGACTTTACGACCGCCTTCGGTCATGATGTCGCCGGTGCGATAGCCCTGTGCCAACACCGATTTAACGGCGTTGTCAACGCGATCCGCAGCTTCCGTTGCACCCAGACTATGGCGCAACATCATGGCAATCGACAAAATCATCGCCAATGGGTTGGCCAAATTTTTACCGGCGATATCCGGTGCAGAACCATGAATCGGCTCGTACAGGCCTTTGCCGTTCGCATCCAATGACGCAGATGGCAGCATTCCAATCGAACCGGTCAACATAGACGCGGCATCAGACAGAATGTCACCGAAAATATTACCCGTGACCATCACGTCAAACTGCTTCGGATTGCGGATCAACTGCATGGCGGCGTTATCCACCAGCATATGGCTCAGTTCAACGTCCGGATACTCCGCCGACACTTCAATCACCACGTCACGCCACAATTGGGTGCTTTCCAACACGTTCATTTTGTCCACCGAGCACAGTTTTTTACTGCGCTTTTGCGCGGTTTTGAATGCACTGTGGGCGATACGACGAATTTCGGATTCGCTGTAAATCATGGTGTTGAAACCAACTCTTTCGCCATTGCGCACCTCGATACCACGCGGCTCACCAAAATAAATATCGCCAACCAATTCACGCACGATGATGATGTCCAAGCCCGATACCACTTCAGGTTTCAGTGTGGAAGCCGCGACCAGCTCAGGGTAAACCAGCGCCGGGCGCAGGTTGGAGAATACATTCATTTCTTTGCGAATTGCCAGCAAGCCGCGCTCAGGGCGTTGTTCGCGTGGCAACACGTCGTATTGCGGGCCGCCGACAGCAGCGAGTAATACCGCATCCGCCGCCAAGGCTTTATCCAAAGTTTCTTGCGGCAACGGTACGCCCGTCGCATCCACCGCACAACCACCAATTAGCGCGCTGTCCCAAGTGATGTCCAAGCCATCGGCTTTGAGCTTTTCGAGTACACGCACACCTTGCGCCATGATTTCTGGACCGATACCGTCACCGGGGAGTAATAAAATCTGCTGAGTCATTTTGAACTGAACCTTTAATCTACTATCTACTATTGAATTAAATCATTTAATTTGAATCATCTAATACGGCCAACGCCCTATTACGGCACCAGTTTGTTTGAGTTTAAACGCGCATTGGCCAACCACGGATACTTGGTCAAGTGCTGATTTTCAAACGCACGAATCTCATCGGCGTTGCGCAGGGTCAAACCGATGTCGTCAAAGCCATTAACCAAGCAGTATTTGCGAAACTCGCTGATGTCAAATTTAAACACCGCGTCGCCCGCGCGTACCGTTTGCTCAGGTAAATCAATCGTGACTTCAAAGCCCACATGAGCTTTGGTCATATCAAACAATTGATCGACTTCTTTTTCTTTTAAAACAATGGGTAACAAGCCATTTTTATAGCAATTGTTGAAGAAAATATCAGCAAATGATGGCGCAATCACCGCACGAAAACCGTATTGTTGCAGTGCCCACGGCGCGTGTTCACGCGACGAACCACAGCCAAAATTATCACGCGCGAGCAATACGCTGGCGCCTTGATAACGGGCTTGGTTCAAAACAAAATCGGGATTGAGCGGGCGTTTGGAATTATCCTGACCCGGTTGGCCAACATCCTTGTAGCGCCACTCATCAAATAGGTTTTCACCAAAACCGGTACGCGCAATTGATTTTAAAAACTGTTTGGGGATAATCGCATCGGTATCGACGTTTTCTCGATCCAGCGGCGCGACCAAGCCGGTATGTAGGGTAAATTGATCCATAGGTTTTCCAAAAAACGGAGGTGAAATACTGATATTACTTGGGTAATACAAATGCTACGGCTCAGATTACTGGCCATAGCCAAGTTGATACACATTCAATCAAAAACTTTTTATTGGTTGGCTGGTACTTTCTCTTGAATCCAAGTACCTGCTTGCGATGCGTCTTGACCAACGCCATGAACTGTGCCACGGACAGTATTGCACCCCGTTAAAACGATCAAGCTCATTGCCACTAAAGCGAATAATTTACGCATGATGCACTCCCTTTGGTTAAAAAACACGTTACAAACAATAATGAAATATTATTGATTCGCAGGCACTTTCTCTTGAATCCACACACCTGCGGCGGCGGTATCTTTACCCACGCCATTCACTGTACCACGAACCGTATTACAAGCGGTCAAAACCACCAAACTCATTGCCAACAAAGCCAATAATTTACGCATATTTACCTCCAGTGGGTTTTTATAAAAACAAATACAAACTTATCACGCTAACGCGCGAACATCAACAAAATGCCCTTCAATTGCGGCCGCAGCCGCCATCGCTGGACTGACCAGATGCGTGCGTCCGCCCGCGCCTTGCCGCCCTTCGAAATTACGATTGGAAGTTGACGCACAACGCTCACCTGCATCCAAACGATCCGCATTCATCGCCAAGCACATCGAGCAGCCCGGTTCGCGCCATTCAAAGCCTGCATTTTTGAAAATGACATCCAGTCCTTCGGCTTCGGCTTGTTGCTTAACCAGCCCAGAACCCGGAACTACCAGCGCCAACTTCACATTGCCCGCTACTTTTTTACCCAGACGTTTCACGACCCATGCAGCAGAACGCATGTCTTCAATCCGGCTGTTGGTACACGAACCAATGAATACTTTATCCACGTTGATTGAGTTGATCGGCGTGCGCGGATCCAATGCCATGTACTGCAAAGCACACTCCATCGCATCACGCTTGACCGCATCTTTTTCCAATTCAGGATCGGGAATCGATTCGTCAATCGCCACCACCATCTCAGGCGAAGTGCCCCAAGTGACTTGCGGTTTGATTTGTTCAGCTTGCAATTTGACTACCTGATCGAACTGCGCACCCGAATCTGACACCAAGGTACGCCAGAATTTTTCTGCAACTTCAAATTCTGCACCTTGCGGCGCGTAAGTGCGCCCTTTCATATAATTGATGGTCACATCATCCACTGCGACCAACCCCGCGCGCGCGCCGGCTTCAATCGCCATATTACAGATGGTCATGCGACCTTCCATAGACAGCGCGCGAATGGCAGAACCCGCAAACTCAATGGTATAGCCCGTACCGCCCGCCGTGCCAATTTTGCCAATGACCGCCAAAACGATATCCTTCGCCGTACAACCTGCCGGCAAAACGCCATCGACCTGCACCAGCATATTTTTGGCCTTTTTCATCATCATCGATTGCGTGGCCAAAACGTGCTCCACCTCAGACGTACCGATACCAAACGCCAAAGCGCCCATCGCACCGTGTGTCGAAGTGTGCGAATCGCCGCAGACGATGGTCATACCGGGCAAAGTCGCGCCCTGCTCAGGACCGATGACGTGCACAATGCCTTGGCGAATGTCATTAATTTTGAACTCAGTGATGCCGAACGCATCACAGTTTTTGTCCAAAGTTTCCACTTGCAGGCGCGATACAGGATCTGTGATACCCGCATTGCCTTGAGAGCGATCCGTCGTCGGCACATTGTGGTCGCACACCGCCAGATTCGCATTGATGCGCCACACGGGACGATTGTGAATCGTCAAGCCTTCAAATGCCTGCGGGCTAGTTACCTCGTGCAAGAGCTGGCGATCAATGTAAATCAACGCCATGCCGTCCTGCTCCTGACGAATCACATGCATGTCCCAAAGTTTGTCGTATAAAGTCTGTGCCATAAACAATCTATCTGCTGTCAAAAATAAAATCGATCAATGCGGGTTAAATCAGCTTACTTCTTCACTGCGGCGTTGTAGAGCGGGCGCACTTTGTCTGCGTTCACTCTGAGCATCGCTTGACGGTTGGCCGGATCAGGGTGCGAGCTGAGGAATTCAATCGTGCCGCCGGTATTGGCCGCCTGCATTTTGTTCCACAAAGTCACCGCCGCATCAGGGTTGTAACCCGCGCGCGCCGCCAATTCCATGCCGAGCAAATCCGCCTCGGTTTCATGCGTGCGGCTAAATGGTAAATTAAAGCCAATATCCGCCGTCAAACCGGTGATTTGGCTGGCATTGGAAATACCGTAGGCTTCACCCACCGCACCCAATACACCCGCAATAATGCCTGTGGTTTGCTGACGTGACACCTGCTCGCGTGAATGTTCACGCAAAGCGTGCGCCATTTCGTGCCCCATCACCTGCGCGATTTCAGCATCCGTCAGTTTCAATTGGTCAATCAAACCGCTGTAGATCACCATTTTACCATGTGGCATACACCATGCGTTCATTTCATCCAAGGTGATGACGTGAATTTCCCACGGCCATGTCTTCGCATCAGCGCGAATTGCTGGGGTTTTCGCAATCAGATTATTGGTGATGCGTTTAACGCGAGCGACCATCGCCGGATTGGTATCCAGCACTTTTTTGGCGCGTGCTTCGGCCAAAACATCCGAATATGCCTTTTGCGCTTCGGCATTGATCGCTTCGCTTGATACGGAGAATTTTTGCTGACGATTCACACCAACGGTGTTGTCTTTGGTGGTTTCTTGCGGTGTGCCACAGCCAGTCAAAGCAGTGCCCGCAACGGCCAAGGCCAATAACGATTTTTTCCAATGACGCATATTCATTCTCCTAAAACGGTTAATTTCGGGGTTGAAACAGATACATCTGCATTTTGTGCGCGGTGCAGCAGCGCATGATCCATCAATACCAAAGCCAGCATGGCTTCTAAAATTGGCGTCGCGCGAATCCCAACGCACGGGTCATGTCGACCAAAGGTCTCCACCGTCGCAGGCTGCCCGTCGATATCCATAGACTCACGCGGCAAACGGATACTCGAAGTCGGCTTGATCGCCACATGTACTTCAATCGGTTGGCCGGACGAAATACCGCCCAAAATCCCGCCTGCATGGTTGGACTGAAAGCCCGATGGTGGCATTGCATCACCGTGGTATGAGCCTTTTTGCGCCACGACAGCGAATCCGTCACCAATTTCCACGCCTTTGACCGCGTTCACGCCCATCATGGCGTAGGCAATATCCGCATCCAGTTTATCAAACAGCGGCGCACCCAAACCCACCGGTACATGATGCGCCTGCACCAATAATTTTGCGCCCACCGAGTCGCCCGAGCGACGCAAATTGTCCATATACGCTTCCAGCTCCGGCACAATCTCATCATCGGCTGCATAGAAAGGATTAACACCCGTTACCGACCAATCGTTGACTGGAATATTGATTTCGCCCAAAGCGGTCATACAGCCGCGAATCTGTGTACCAAACTGCTCACGCAGCCATTTTTTCGCCACAGCGCCCGCCGCGACCATCGGTGCGGTCAAACGCGCGGATGAGCGACCGCCACCACGATAATCGCGAATACCGTATTTATGCCAATAGGTGTAATCCGCATGTCCGGGGCGAAACTGCACGGCGATATTGCCATAATCGGAGCTGCGCTGATCTTGATTGCGAATCAACAGCGCAATCGGTGTACCCGTGGTTTTGCCCTCAAACACACCGGACAAAATCTCGACCTGATCGGCCTCTTGTCGCTGGGTGACGTGCCGTGACGTACCCGGACGACGGCGATCCAAATCAGGCTGAATGTCCTCAACCGACAGCGCTAAACCCGGCGGACAGCCGTCAATCACGCAACCAATCGCGGGACCGTGCGACTCGCCAAAATTGGTAACGCAAAATATGTGTCCGAACGTACTTCCTGCCATATTGACCTCTGATTTTGGGTTTGACCAACCCGTAAGCATTTTTTCTGAATACCCAGCGAACATCGAAAAATATTCAAAGCGCGATGGATACAAAACGAGTCGTATTGTAGCGTTTTTAGCACCAATACGCCATACGATGGGCGCAGCAAATATCGCTAAAGGCGGTATTTTATGAGGTTTGGCGACTGTCCAACGCCTCCCAGCGCTCCAATGCCACGAGCAATTCCTCTTCAATCTCGCTAAGGCGCGTGGTTAATGTCACGCCCAATTCAGGATTTTCAGTAAAAATCACGCCGTCGGCCAGTTGTGACTCGATATTTTTTTGTTCAGTTTCCAAAGCCTCAATCTGAGCGGGTAAAGCCTCCAACTCGCGTTGCTCTTTGTAACTGAGTTTGACTTTGGCCGCAGGCACGGTTTTTTTCGCTGGCTCTGGCGCAGTTGGCATCGGCGCTTCGGCTGATGCGGGCGCAGACGCGTTGTTCACAATCTGTTCAATCCCAACCGGCACGCTTTGACCACTTTGCCGTTGCCAATCGTAAAAACCGCCGACATACTCGCGCCACAAGCCCGCTTTCGGTTCGGCGGCGATCACGCTGGTCACCACATTGTCTAAAAATTGACGGTCATGCGAGACCAGAAACACCGTACCGGTGTAGTCCTGAAGCAATTCCTCCAGCAATTCCAGCGTCTCGATGTCCAAGTCATTGGTCGGCTCGTCCAACACCAAAACATTGGCCGGTTTAGCAAATAATCGCGCGAGCAGCAGACGATTGCGCTCGCCGCCCGAAAGCGACTTCACGGGCGAATGTGCGCGTTGCGGCGCAAACAAAAAGTCACCCAAATAGCCAATCACATGCTTGCGCGTGCCGTTGATTTCGACCCAGTCGGAACCTGGGCTGATGGTGTCAGCCAAGGATTTCTCCAAATCCAATTGCGTGCGCATTTGGTCAAAATAGGCAATTTGCAGATTTGTACCGTTTTTGATCGTACCGCTGTCCGGCTCAAGCTCGCCCAAAATCAATTTGAGCAAGGTGGTTTTGCCCATGCCGTTGCCTGCAAGCAAACCCACTTTATCTCCGCGCAATAAATTTGCGGTGAAGCGCTCAACGATCACACGTTTCGCATCGCCCTCGCCAAAGGATTTGCACACATCGACCATTTCGGCCACGACTTTACCCGAGCGATCGGCCTGCGCCACATCCATGCGTACATTACCCGTTTGCTCACGGCGATTCAGGCGCTGCTCGCGCATTTCCTTGAGCCGCCCAATGCGTGCGACAGAGCGCGTACGGCGCGCCTCCACGCCCTTGCGTATCCAGACTTCCTCCTGCGCGAGTAGTTTGTCAAACTTCGCATTCTCCACCGCTTCATCGGCGAGCTGTTGCGCTTTCGTGGTTTGATAGGCGGTGAAATTGCCCGGATACGAGCGCAAAATCCCGCGATCCAGTTCGACAATGCGCGTGGCAACATTGTCCAAAAACGCCCGATCATGCGTGATAAACAGCACCGCGCCTTTGAAATTGCGCAGTAAATCCTCCAACCACGCAATCGCACTCATGTCCAGATGATTGGTCGGCTCGTCCAACAGCAACACATCAGGGTTCTGCACCAAAGCCCGCGCCAGTGCCACGCGCTTTTGCACCCCGCCCGAGAGCGCGCCGCACAGCGCGTGCGCATCCAAGCCCAATTGCGTCAAGGTAGTTTGCACGCGCGCGTGTAGCGTCCAACCGTCGCACGCCTCCAGCGCCGTTTGCACCCGCTCCATTTCGGCCAAAACCGCGTCGGTATCCTCGGCTGTACCCAACTGCTCGGTCAGCGCATCGTATTGCTCCAGCAACTCTGCCGCATCGCCTGCGCCACTGGCGACTGCGTGCAACACCGTGTGCTCCGGCTCAAACATCGGCTCCTGCTCGACATAGGTACAGCGCAAACCCTGCTGACGCGCAATGATGCCATCGTCGGCGTGTTGCAAACCCGCGATGATTTTCAGCAAAGACGATTTGCCCGTACCGTTGCGCCCGATCAAGCCGACGCGCTCACCCTCCTCCAACGCGAAATCCGTGTGATCCAAAAGCGCAACGTGACCATAGGCCAACTGCGCATCATTTATTGTGTATAAAGCCATAAAATCAATTCAATTTCGTAAAAAACGTATTATCCTTCAGTTTGCACATTTTAATCGGCCAAAATCCATGACGAATTCATCCAAACTCACACTGCGCCCAGCGCAAGTTACCGATGCCGAGCGGTTGATTGCCATTCATTTCTCAGCCATTCAGCAGATTTCCGAGGCGATTTATCCGTAAAATGGACTGTATTGCTATTCGAAAAAATTTATAAGCCCAGCAAATTAACCAATAGATATCACCACAAAATAGTCAGTCAGTATTAAAATATCATCATAAAAATCATAAGGACAATAAAAATGAAAACAGACATTGAAATCGCCAGCAGCATCTGCGGCCAAGACATCGGTGCAATCGCCGCACAAATCGGTTTATCCGAAGCCGACATTGAACGCTACGGCAATAACAAGGCCAAAATCCGCCAACTGCCGCAAGCCGACAAACAAGGCAAACTGATACTCGTCACCGCCATCAACCCCACGCCCGCAGGCGAAGGCAAAACCACGGTCACGATTGGCTTGGCCGACGCTTTGCGTCACATTGGGCAAAACAGCGTGGTTGCGATTCGTGAGCCATCACTTGGCCCCGTATTTGGTGTCAAAGGCGGCGCGGCGGGCGGTGGTTACGCGCAGGTGATTCCGATGGAGGACATCAATCTGCACTTTACCGGCGATTTTCACGCCATCGGCGCAGCCAATAACCTGCTCGCCGCCATGCTTGACAACCATATCTACCACGGCAATGCACTGGACATCGACGCGAAGCGCATCGTTTGGCGCCGCGTGGTGGATATGAATGACCGCCAATTACGCCATATCATCAACGGTTTGGGACAAAAAACCGACGGTTGCGCGCGCGAAGATGGCTTTGACATCACCGTTGCCAGTGAGACGATGGCGGTGTTTTGTCTGGCGGATAATTTAACCGACCTCAAAGCGCGCTTAGGGCGCATTATCGTCGCTTATAATCGCGCCGGTGCGCCAGTCACCGCGAGCGATCTGAAAGCCGAAGGCGCGATGGCCGCTCTGCTCAAAGACGCGCTCAAACCCAACCTCGTGCAGACGCTCGAAGGCACACCCGCACTGGTACACGGCGGACCGTTTGCCAATATCGCACACGGCTGCAACTCCGTCATCGCTACACGCGCGGCGCTGTCCTTGTCTGATTACACCGTGACCGAAGCCGGATTCGGCGCCGATCTCGGCGCGGAAAAATTCATCGACATCAAATGCCGCTTGAGTGGTCTTGTGCCGGACGCTGTGGTCTTGGTCGCCACCATTCGCGCACTCAAGTACAACGGCGGCGTAGCGAAAACCGAATTGACGCAGGAAAATTTGGATGCATTGCAACGCGGTTTGCCCAATCTGCTCAAACACATTGAAAACATTCAAAACGTGTTTCATCTGCCCGTGGTAGTAGCGATCAACCATTTCACCAGCGACACGGACGCTGAGGTGCAACTACTACAGAAAGCGTGCGCCTCAGTCGACGTGCACATCGTCGTGTGCCGCGTGTGGGAAAAAGGTGGTGCGGGTGGCGAAGATTTGGCACGCGCCGTGGTCGCGTTGTGCGCGCATGAGCGCACCGAAGCCATGCAATATTGCTACCCTGATTCGGCCAGCCTCAGCGAGAAAGTACACGCCATTGCCACGCGCGTTTACGGTGCAGATGGCGTTGAATGGAGCAATGCGGCGAAAAAACAATTGACACAACTCGAAGCACTTGGTTTCGGCCACTTACCCGTGTGCATCGCCAAAACGCAGTATTCGTTGAGCGATGACGCGAGCCAACTCGGACGCGCGACTGGCTTTCAACTGCACATCAGCAACCTCACCGTATCCGCTGGTGCGGGATTTGTCGTCGCCATGTCGGGCGCAATCATGAAAATGCCGGGCTTGCCCAAAGTACCGGCGGCTGAAAAAATCGATGTGGATGCCGAGGGGCGAATTTCGGGGCTGTTTTAAAAACATGGCCGTGATGTGGTAGGGGCGGGTTTCAAACCTGCCCCTACATCAATCTGCCTGTAATCAAGACTCAAGAACAGCCCCAATCAGCAAAACACTATCCCACCTGCCATTTCAGGCAGGCAATTTGTTCTCGATCCCACGCTCCAGCGTTGGATGAGAGAATGCGGGATATCATATCCACGAAGTTGAGCCAACGTCGCTGTAATGCTAATGAACGCTGTCGTTTAATTGGCGGTTTGCTGTCTGAGCGTTTGGGACAAACGCGAGTTTCAAACCGCCCTTATATCAGCGTTCATTGGTTTGCATTACCGCGTACTTGAACTTTTTGCTTACTTTTTGGTTCAAGACACAATCACTTTGCATGCAAAGTGATTGCGGCGCAGGCTAACATTGCATAGCAATGTTAAGCGTCAGCGGCCGTAGCCAAAAAATGCCCCGCGGCGGAGAGCGGAATATTTAATAAAAACAATTAACTATGCATTCCCACGCTGGAGCGTGGGAACGAGAATACCGATATAAAGTAGGGGCAGGTTTCAAACCTTCCCCTCATCAATCTGCCTGTAATCAAGACTCAAGCACAGCCCCAATCAGCAAAACACTATCCCACCTGCCGTTTCAGGCAAGCGATTTGATGATTGGCACGCCCTTGTAACGTCGGCTTAGTTTGCGCACAGCCATCATCGGCAATCGGGCAGCGCGTGCGGAACACACAGCCAGATGGTGGATGAATCGGCGACGGTAAGTCGCCTTGCAGCAATTGAATCTGCTTGACGCGCTCTGCCTCTGGATCGGGAATTGGTACTGCCGACATCAGCGCCTGTGTATACGGATGCGACGGATTGCTGTACACGGATTGCTCTGTGCCCAATTCCACCGCATTGCCCAGATACATCACCAGCACGCGATCAGAGATGTGTTTGACCACCGATAAATCATGTGCGATGAAAATCAGCGCCAACCCCATTTCTTTTTGAATGGCTTTGAGCAGATTAATCACCTGCGCCTGAATCGATACGTCCAGCGCCGACACCGGCTCATCGCAAATAATCATTTTCGGTTTCAAAATCAATGCGCGCGCGATGCCGATGCGCTGACACTGACCACCCGAAAACTCATGCGGGTAGCGATTGATCATATTTGGCAGCAAGCCAACTTTTTTCATCATCGCCCGCACTTCATTCACCACCTGATCTTTGCCCAACTCAGGATGAAACGTCTCTAACGGCTCGGCAATGATGTCGCCAATGGTCATACGCGGGTTGAGCGAAGCCAGCGGATCTTGGAAAATCATCTGAATGTTTTTGCGTTTCAGACGCATTTTTTTAACCGACAGTCCGGTCAGCTCCTCACCCTGCCAAACGATATTGCCCGAATGCGCTTTGACCAAGCCAATGATGGCACGCGCCAAAGTGGATTTTCCACAGCCCGATTCGCCAACGACGCCCAGCGTCTCGCCCGCGTTCAGCTCAAACGATACCCCGTTGACCGCACTTAAAATATCTGGTTTCTGCCAAATCCAGCCGCCCTCGGGTTTAACTTTGAATTGCACATGCAAATCGCTCACGCGGAGCAAAGGTTGATGATTGTTGCTCATTGCCCTGCTCCTTCAGTTTGGGTCACCACTTCAATCGATTGATAGCACGCACGTTGACGATGATCGCCAAAATGCGTCAACTCCGGCAAACTGACTTTACATGGGTCAATGGCAAAGGTGCAACGCTCTTGGAATGCGCAACCTTTCGGCAGATTTTGTAGATTCGGCGGATTACCGGCGATGGTGCGCAACTCTTCCAATTCCACATCCACACGCGGTACCGCACCGAGCAGGCCGACGCTGTAGGGATGCGTTGGTCGGTAGAAAATATCGTCCACACTGCCGTACTCCATCGTGCGACCGGCGTACATCACCAGCACATGATCACAAATGCCCGCCACCACGCCCAAATCATGGGTAATCAAAATAATCGTGGTGTCAAAATCGCGCTTGAGCTCATTGAGCAAGGTCATGATCTGAGCCTGCACCGTCACGTCCAAGGCCGTGGTTGGCTCATCGGCGATCAACAATTTGGGGCGGCACAATAAAGCCATCGCGATCATCACGCGCTGACGCATACCGCCGGAGAACTCATGCGGATACATATTGATGCGTTTGGCCGCCGCAGGGATTTTCACCGCTTCCAGCATACGAATCGACTCGGCGCGCGCCTCGGCTTTGCCCATGCCCTTATGCAGGCGCAAAACCTCGTCCAACTGCTCGCCCACACGCAAATACGGGTTCAGCGACGTCATCGGATCTTGGAAAATCATCGCGATTTCATTCGCACGCACTTTATTGAGTTTCGCCTCGGGCAAGCCAATCAACTCCTGCCCGTTAAACTTCACCGAGCCACTGGCTCGACCATTTTTCGCCAGCAAGCCCATCATCGCAAACGCCGTCTGCGATTTACCCGAGCCGGACTCACCCACAATGCCCAAGGTTTCGCCTTTGCGCAAATCAAAATTCAAATCATTGACGGCAGTTACCTCGCCGTCCTCGGTATGAAACGTCACGCTCAAATCGCGTACAGATAATAAACTCATCATCGACTCCATTCGTTTATCTATTTATTCAGAGATCAACGATCTTTCGGATCCAGCGCATCACGCAAGCCGTCACCGATAAAGTTAAAGCAGAACAAGGTCACGACCAAAAACACAGTTGGGAACAACAATTGCCACAACGCCACCTGCATGTTTTTCGCGCCCTCTTGCAACAAAGCGCCCCAACTGGTCATCGGCTCCTGCACACCCAAGCCCAAAAAGCTCAAAAACGACTCAAACAAAATCATCGCCGGTACCAGCAAAGACGCATACACCACCACCACGCCCAGCACATTTGGCACGATATGACGGGTCACGATGTGCCAGCCGCTCACGCCACCGACCTGCGCCGCCTCGATGAACTCCTTATGCTTCAAACTCATCGTCTGCCCGCGCACAATCCGCGCGACGTCTAGCCACGAGACCAAGCCAATGGCAATAAAGATGAACACCAGATTGCGGCCAAACAGCGTCACCAGCAAAATCACGAAAAACATGAACGGAAACGCGTTCAAAATCTCCAGAAAACGCATCATCACCATATCCGTTTTACCGCCGACATAGCCTGATACCGCACCATAAATCGTGCCGAACAACACCGCCACCAGCGCACCGGCCAAGCCGACCAGCAAGGAAATACGCCCGCCGACCGCGACACGAACAAACAAATCGCGGCCAATCGAATCCGTACCAAAATAATGCTTGGTCGCGAAATTCGGAGCAGCCTGCATCGCATCCCACGACGCCTGCGCATAACCATACGGCGACAAAAACGGCGCGATCAGCACAAACAGCAAAACCACACTCAAAATCATCAAGCTCGCCAACGCCGCCTTGTTACGGCGAAAACGTCGCCACGCATCCTGCCACAGACTGCGCCCTTTGACATCCAACTGCTCGCTCAAATGTTCGGCAATTGCGGCATTTTGTTTATTATTTAACATATTATTTTCCCAACAAACGCACATTCAGCGCATCAATAACGGATTTTCGGATCAATCACCGCGTACAGCACATCGACGACCGCATTAAACGCGATGGTCAAAATCCCCATCAAAATCGTCAAACTCAGTACCATACCGTAGTCACGATTGAGCGCACCATTGACAAACAACTGCCCGATACCGGGTAAACCAAAAATCGTCTCAATCACAATCGAGCCTGTGATAATCCCGACAAATGCAGGGCCTAAATACGAAATCACGGGCAACAATGCCGGACGCAAAGCGTGTTTCCACACAATCACGCGTAGCGGCAGCCCCTTGGCCCGCGCGGTGCGGATAAACTGACTGTTCATCACCTCAATCATTGACCCACGCATAATCCGCGCAATTCCCGCCAGATAGACCAGCGCCAATGCCACTGTGGGCAAAATCATATTATTGAACGCGCCATTATTCCAGCCACCACCGGGCAACCAGCGTAAGGTCACAGCAAACAGTAAAATCAAAATCGGCGCGGTGACAAAACTCGGAATCACCACCCCCGTCATCGAAAAGCTCATCAGCAGGTAGTCTAACCAGCTATTCTGTCGCAACGCGGCAATCACACCGAAGGTCACGCCCAAAACCAGTGCCAAAGCAAACGCATACAAACCCAACTTGATCGAGACGGGAAACGCCTGCGCAAGCAACTCATTCACCGAGTAATCTTTATATTTGAATGATGGCCCCAAATCGCCCTGCGCCAAACTTTTCCAATAGCTCAAATACTGCGTGGTCAGCGGCTCATTCAAATGATATTTCGCCTCGATATTCGCCATGACCTCAGGCGGATAACCGCGCTCACTGGTAAACGGACTACCGGGCGCCAAGCGCATCATAAAAAAGGAAATCGTGACCAACACAAACAAGGTCGGAATCGCTTCCAAAAGGCGTTTAAAAATGAGTTTTAGCATGAGACACCCTTTTTAGAACAGGTTTTTCCCCTGATGGATGATTGACCACACGCTGCTGGCCAGTCAAATCAATCACCCAGAAAAGCCAAAGCCTCAATCCAACCAAAGCAATGGCATTTCTATGAATTCGGATAAATAGAAACCACCGTTGGTGCGCATTGTGGCACAACAACGGTGGATTTTTCTAAGTTTTAAAAGATAAAACGTTCAATCAAACGGTCGTTTATTATTTTTTGAACGACATGTCTTTGAAGTAGAAGTTATCCAGTGGATCTTTACTCAAGCCTTCCACATAGGATTTAACCAAGCGTGGATTAACATAGTAGTAAATTGGAATCACAGGCATATCTTTATCGGCCTGCACTTCTGCTTGCTGATACAGATCAGCGCGCTGCTCCTCGGTGGTACCCGGTACCAAAGTTTTCGCCATCAAGGCATCAAACTCAGCGCTCTTGTACTTACCATAGTTATTGGTATTCGTAGATTTGAGAATATTCAGGAACGAGGACGGTTCATTGTAGTCGGCACACCAGCCAGCACGGGCGAACTGATAGTTACCGCTGCGACGACTGTCTAAGAAGGTTTTCCATTCTTTGTTATCCAGATTGATGTTCACAAAACCCAAAGCCTGTTTCCACAACGCTGTTGCGGCAACCGCCACTTTCTTGTGGTTTTCAGAGGTGTTGTACAACAAGGTCACGTCCAATGGCTTGGCATCGCTATAGCCGGCTTCGTTCAGCAATTTTTTCGCTTCGGCAATACGTTGCTCTTTGCTCCAACCTTGCCATTCAGGCTTATTCACTTTAAAACTATTGGCATATGTTGGCGTAAAGCCATAAGCTGGTGTTTGACCTTGTTGCATGACTTTTTCGGTAATCACGTCACGATCCAAAGCCAAAGATAAGGCACGACGCACATTCGGATTATCGAATGGCGCTTTCTTGGTGTTAAATTCGTAGTAATAGGTACACAATGACGGATTCACACGCACTTGGTCGCCCAATTCAGTTTTCAAAGCAGCAAACATATCGGTTGGCAAAGCATTATGTGTGATGTCGATTTCGCCCGCTTTGAAGCGGTTTACATCGGTGGTTTCTTCTTGAATCGGTAAGAATTCCGCCATATTGATTTGGGTCGCCGCATCGTTCCAATAATTTTTATTGCGCTCAACCACGAGTTTGCTGTTAACCGCCCACTCTTTTAATGAGTACGCACCATTGCCCACAAAACTGCCAGCCTGCGTCCATTTTTCCCCACCCTTTTCTACCGTGGCCTTATGGACGGGAGAGGTAGAGGTATGCACCAGCGTATCCACAAAATAAGGAACCGGCTCACTCAAAGTCACTTCCAAAGTGTGCGCGTCAATGGCCTTCACACCCAAGGTTTCCGGCTTGGCTTTACCATCGATAATCGCTTGCGCATTCACCACAGAGACATCAGCCAAATAGCTGGCGTATGGTGAAGCGGTTTTTGGATCAACCACACGACGCCAGCTATACACGAAGTCTTCGGCAGTTACCGGATCGCCATTGCTCCATTTCGCGTTATCACGCAGCTTGAATGTCCAAACTTTAAAATCTTTGTTTTCCCATGAGGTAGCCACACCCGGAGCGGTTTTACCATCTTTACCAGTAATGACCACGCCTTCGAGTAATTGACGCAATACATTGGCTTCAGGTACGCCACTGGCTTTATGCGGGTCTAATGTTTCGACTTCAGTACCGTTGTTAATCACCAGCGTGGTTTTATTCGCAGGCAAGCTTGCCGCAGCAGTTGCAGATTTGCCATCCGCAGGTTTTTTATCACCGCCACCGCAGGCGGTCAAGCCCAGTGCCAAGGCCACAGCCGCAGTTAAAACGCCCAGTTTCAGTTCGTACCTCATATTTTTTCTCCTCTAAAAAGGTTTTATTTTTTGTCTTAGATCATAAAAATATCACCGCGCAACCGAAAAAGTGACAAGTTATTTTCTGACAAGCCGTCAGTCTGTAAAAATTTCACGCATTTGTCAATGATTTTACGGTTATTCACACCATCTTTATGGAACCATTTGCACGCAATTGGGGCATAAATCTAGTAAATATGGCTTAAAAGATCAAAAACTCAGCGCAGTGCCGCAATTGTCTGTACCGCGTGTTCGCCCACCGCTTCAATCACCACAAAGCGCGGCACATCGAAAAATGCCATCTCATTGATGAGGCGCACCGAATTTGTCGTCAGATCGCCGTCTAAGCCACCCGAGCCATCATTCAACTCATCCAGCGGCTCATCATGCGTCAGATGCACACGCCAATCGGGTTTGGGCAAAGCGCCTTGTGCTTTGTCCGCCCATTCAATCACGACAATGCTATTGTCCGACAAGGTTTCGTCAAATCCCGCCGAATACCATTCGCGCGGATCGGACAGCCGATACAGGTCAAAATGATGCAAGGTGCGTGCTGGCGCGGATTCGGGTAAGTCGTAGCTTTCAAGCAAGGTATAGGTTGGGCTTTTCACCCGTGTGTTCAAACCGAGCGCACGAATCAGATGGCGCGTGAACGTGGTTTTGCCCGCACCCAAATCGCCAGACAGAAACATCAGCTCGCCTGCGCGCAATACACCGGCGAATTTCTGCGCCAATTGCTCAGTCGCCTGCTCGTTTTCCAAGTGTAAAGTCAAAAACATGGTCATGAGTTTCACCCAATCTTTGTGTCACCGCTCGTGCCTATTTACGCACAATCGTTCAGTAAATTGTGTCATTTTATCGCAAAGAGTAGGCAAAAATATGATTAATCGCCGCACAAATGCCATAAAAAATGCTCTTGCGTGCCAAGTATCGCCTACTCCAAATCGGCAAAATGACGTCAAAACTATCCAAAACTGGCTCAAAAAAGCCACGTCGTTTATAATGCGCGCCTGAACTCATTACGGAAAGTCGATTTTATGAATACCACAGCCGATCATACTGCTCCCAATGCCGCCCAAAGCGCGGTTCGCACCCGATTTGCCCCCAGCCCAACTGGCGCATTGCACATCGGCGGTGCGCGCACGGCACTGTACAGCTGGGCATTAGCACGTCATTTCGGCGGTACGTTCGTGTTGCGCATTGAGGATACGGACGTGGAGCGCTCTACGCCTGAAAATGTCACCGAGATTTTAAATGCGATGGCATGGCTGGATTTGCACCACGACGACGGCCCGTACTATCAGATGCAACGCATGGATCGCTACCGCGAGGTGATCGCGCAGATGTTGAACGCTGGGACGGCGTATCACTGCTATTGCTCGAAAGAAGAATTGGAGCAGATGCGCGCGCAGCAGGAAGCCAATGGCGAACGCACCAAATACAATGGTTTGTGGCGTCCAGAAGCGGGAAAAACCTTGCCCGCGATTCCTGAGGGCGTTCAGCCGGTGGTGCGTTTTAAAAACCCATTGGATGGCGCGGTGGTTTGGAACGATGTGGTCAAAGGCGAAATCGCGATCAATAACGTTGAGCTGGACGACTGGATTATCGCCCGTGCGGACGGCACGCCGACCTATAATTTCTGCGTCGTGGTGGATGACTGGGATATGAATATCACGCATGTGATTCGCGGCGACGATCATGTGGGCAATACGCCCAAGCAAATCAACGTGCTGACCGCGCTCGGCGCACCGTTGCCCCAGTACGGCCACATTCCGATGATTCTCGCGCCGGATGGCAAAAAGCTGTCCAAACGCACCAACGCCACTGCGGTGATGGACTACGAGCGCTTGGGCTATTTGCCCGAAACCTTGTGTAATTACTTGGCACGTCTGGGCTGGGGGCATGGCGATGACGAAATTTTCAGTCGCGCGCAATTCATCGAGTGGTTTGATTTGACCAATTTATCGAACTCCCCTGCGCAGTGGGATCCGAAAAAACTCAATTGGCTGAACAACCATTACATCAATCAAAAACCGCTCAGTGAGTTGTGTGCGCTGATCCAACCGCGCTTGGCACAACGCTTGCATGACTACGCGCGCAGTTTGCCGATTGACGATGCGTCGTTGAGCGCATGGGTTGAGCTGTTTAAATCGCGTGCGGAAACGCTCAATGATTTGGTCGATGCGATTGAAACTTTTTATCTGCCGTACACGCCGAATGATATTTTGATTACCAGTCATTTGAACGCGGCCAATCGCCCAGCGATTGCCGACTTCACCGAGCAGCTTAAAACCGTCGTGTGGGAAAAAGAAACGATTCACGAATTGATTCAAAATACCTTGGCCAAGCACGAATTGAAAATGCCGAACTTTGGTCGCCCGCTGCGCGCGATTGTGCTCGGGCAAATTCAAAGTCCGTCATTGGACAGCGTGATTCAGATTTTGGGACGCGACACGGTGATTGAACGATTGGAAAGCGCGCTGACGATTGATCTGGCGGCAGAATAACAGCGGCATTGATGGTTTCATAATTAATTGCCCCATAAAAAATGGCTGATTCGTTGAAATCAGCCATTTTTTATCAGCGGTTTACTCGTCGCTACTTGATTGCCCACAGCAATATGGCCAGCAACTGCGGCGAGATAATGCGTGTGAACATCACCAGCGGATAGACGGTTGAGTACGCCAAAGCCGCCGCGCCACTGTCCTCTTTAATCGACGTGGCAAATGCCAGCGCCGGAGGATCGGTCATTGAGCCAGCCAATAGGCCGCTCAAGGTCAAATAGTTGAGCTTGCCATACACGCGCGCCACCACGCCGGTAATCAGCAACGGAACCAAGGTAATAATCATACCGATTGCCAGCCACTTGATGCCTTCACCACGAATCAGCGTCTCGAAAAAGCCACCGCCCGCTTTCAACCCAACCACGGCCAAGAACAGCACAATACCAATCTCGCGCAAGGCCAGATTGGCACTCGGCGGCATAAACCAGTAAAACTTGCCAATCGTACCGATACGCGACAGGATGATCGCTACGATCAACGGCCCGCCTGCCAAACCTAATTTTAACGGCACTGGCATACCCGGAATGGCAATCGGAATGGAGCCAAGCAGGACACCCAGCAAAATACCGATGAACACTGGCAGCATTTGTACTTGTTGCAACTTTTTCTGCGCGTTACCAACGACTTCAACCACCGAATCAATCGACTCTTTTTCACCAACCAGATTGAGCACGTCACCAAATTGCAAGGTCATATCGCCCGTCGGTACCAGCTCAATCCCTGCACGGTTCAAGCGCGAGACTACGACATCGTGCTCTCTGAGTTGACTGATTTTTTTGCCCAATGCGGTTTCATGCGTCACCACCACACGAACCGAACGCAAACTCGTTCCCTTGGTGGTTAAGGATTCATCCACCAATTGCCCCAACACCAATTGCACGCGACGGATATAGCGCTGATCGCCGACCAAATGCACAATATCGCCTAATTGCACCTGCGTATCGGCGCTCGGCAAGATTAATTCGCCACGACGTTTCAGGCGTGAGCAAATCACGTTATTGCCTTCAAAACCCGGGATTTCGCGGATTTTCAGCTCATCCATATTCGGATTGGTGATGCGGACATTGATGGTGTTTAAGGATTCTTTATCATTACCCGATAGCTTTTCAAACTGCGCGTGTTCGTGCTCAATATTGATTTTAAAGAACAAGCGAATCAGCCAAAAGCTCAATAAAATCCCACAAATACCAAACGGATAGGCCATCGCATACGCCATACCCATAATCTCGGTGCTATTTTTCAAGCCCAACTCGGCCAAAATCTGTTGCCCCGCACCCAGTGACGGCGTATTGGTTACCGCACCGGAGTAAATCCCCAAAATCACAGGCAAGGGTAAATCCATCACCAAATACAGCGCGACCACGGATAAAGAACCCAGCGCCACAATCATCAAAGCCAGTAAGTTAAGCTTTAAGCCTGATTTTTTAAGCGAGGAGAAAAAGCCCGGGCCGACCTGAATACCAATGGTATAGACAAACAAAATCAAGCCGAACTCTTGGATAAAGTGCATGGTATGCACTTCCAGTTCCAAGCCGTATTTTTTGGTGAAGTGACCGATCAAAATACCACCGAACAGCACACCCCCGATACCCAGACCAACGCCCTTGACTTTTAACTGCCCCAACCACAAACCCAGCACCGCCGCCAAGGACAATAGACTCGTGGTAATTGCTACATCACTCATGATATTCACTTCATATAAAAAATAAATAATACAACCGGTTAACAACCCTAAATTATACGCTCATTGCACACAGAAACCAGTTACAGAGCAATCAATTCGGCGATCGATGTTTTTAGAAAATAGATTGGAAATTTGGTAAGGCATTGATTTATCAAGCTTACCGCTTATTTGTCTGATCCAAACCTCGAAAATTCAAAAAAATAAATTTTTTTTGTGTGGCGAGGCAGAAAACTTTCACCAATCATAGGCAATTAAAGTGAAACTTTCATGGCAGGCGCAGCCATCGTCATATCCATTGATATAGTCTTTTGCTCACGACACTCGGTTGGCATTCACTTGAGCGCTTATCTCGGGACAGAATTATTGCTCGCCCACCCATTGCATGAATAAATCATGTACCCGCTTGCTGGCAGCGGTTTGCGCGTTCGGATGGTCGAAAATCGACACCACCGCATAGCGTTTACCACTGCGTCCGTCAATGTAACCAGCAATCGCCCGCACATCATTGAGCGTGCCGGTTTTCATCCGACCACGCCCGACCATATCGGTGTCCAGCAGGCGATTTTTGACCGTTCCCTCCAGCCCAATGCGCGGCAAACTGGCGTAGAACGCCGGATTTTGACTGGCCAGTACCAGCATATTGCCCAACTCCTGCGCGCTCACGCGGGTGGCGCGCGACAAGCCGGAGCCATTGCCCATAACGAGATTGCGATCACTCAAACCGACCGACTGCAAAATTTGATGCACTTCTTGCGCGCTCTGCGCCAAACTCGCTGGACGATGTTCCTGCTGGGACAAATCCAGATAAATTTGCCGCGCCATGACATTGTTGCTGTAAAAATTCATGTCCTTGAGCATGTTGGATAACGGCGGCGAAGCAACACTGGCTAAGGTTTGCCAATTCGCCACGGTATCAATATCCGCCGCATCTTGCACTTGATTCTGTGTCCAAGTAATCGTCGGTGCAAAGCAATCATGCCAACGTTGCAAAATTTTGTCCCAAATCCGATCAACGCTACAGCTGGCGACATCCAGATTGGTATACCCCTTAAACAACGCGCCAAACACCCCGCGCGCATAATCATTCGCCGTCAACTGATACGCATGCACATGCCACTGCTGCTCACCACAGCCGGAGTAATATACCCCGCCAACCACCGCCGAATAGCCCATCACACTCAAATTCACCGTGCTTTTCCAACCATTGGCTGGACAATCCCCCTCAACAAAGCGCACACGGCTATTCAGATTAAAACCATCCAACCACGGCACCATACGTACCTGTGACGTGCTTGGATCAAAGCGAAAACTCAAGGCGTGAAAATTGAGCAACGCAGCGTCAGGCAAGGCGTTGTACGGCAAAGAAGGTTCGCCGTCAAAATCACCCGGATTCTGATCGGACGGCGAAAAAGCCGAGCGATCAACCCACAGCGGCGCATTCAACCGGCGCACACCTCGATTTTTCAATTGCTCAACCAAGGCATCCAAACGCTCAATCACCAGTTGCGGATCACCCGCGCCTTTGAGCAGCAATGGTGAATTTAACTCACCTTTCTGATCGGGCGCATTCTGTGACAACAAGCGGGTATGCCATTGATAACTCGCACCGAATTTTTGCAAGGCAGCGAACGAGGTCACCAGCTTCACCACCGACGCCGGATTTTGGGCGCGTTGTGCATTCAACGCCAACAAGGGCGTCTGTTCATCCACAGCCTGCACATAAAACGACGCATTGCTACTTGGCACGGCCTGTGCCAAAGCATTTAAAAAATCCTCTTTGCGCACCGCAGTCAATGCAGCGGAACGAGATGCGAGCGCAGCAGAGTCCGCACGCTCACTCAGCGACACATCGCCATCTGTCGGCACTTGCGCCCATGCAGGCGTAGCGCCCACTAAGCCAACGCACACCGATGCGCACAGCGCCAACGACCAGAACCGATTTCCCATAAGTCACCTTAAAAGCATCATCTTGTGATAAACAATGGCGGCATTGTACAAGAACCTTTGGGCAATTCAAGCGCCCTGCACAAAATCCATTCACAATTAGCCGAAACAGCCCCCTTCAGCCATAGAAAACCCATAAGGACAATGATATAATGCGGCCAGTTAAAATTTATGGGATGAAGATGCTATGAGCGCGACCATTATCGATGGCAAAGCAATTGCCAGCGCAACGCAAGAGGACATAAAAACCCGTGTCGATCAACTGATCGAACAAGGCGTGCGTCCCGGACTGGCGGTCATCCTCGTCGGTGACAATCCCGCCTCACAAGTGTATGTGCGCAATAAAGTCAAAGCCTGCGAAGCCGTCGGCATGTACTCATCATTGGATCGCTACCCCGCCGATTTGACGGAAGCCAAACTATTGCAACGCATCCAAGAACTCAACCACAATCCAGACATTCACGGCATATTGGTTCAATTGCCATTGCCCAAACACATCAACGAACACGCGGTACTCGAAGCCATCACGCCTGCCAAAGACGTTGACGGCTTTCACCTGATTAATGCCGGTGCACTCATGACCGGTCAACCACGGTTGCGCGCATGTACGCCCTACGGCGTCATGAAAATGCTGGAGTTCCACAAAGTACCGGTGTGGGGCGCAAATGCCGTGGTCATCGGCGCATCCAATATCGTGGGCAAACCGATGGCCATGATGCTGTTACAAGCTGGTGCGACCGTCACCATCTGTAACTCAAAAACCCGTGATTTGGCCGCGCACACACGCAACGCCGACATCATCGTCGCCGCCGTTGGCCGCATCAATATCCTCACCGCCGACATGGTGCGCGAAGGCGCAGTGGTGATCGATGTCGGCATGAACCGCAATGCCGAAGGCAAGCTGTGTGGCGACGTAGACTACGAAGGTGTGCGCCAAATCGCCGGTGCGATTACCCCCGTTCCGGGTGGTGTCGGTCCGATGACCATCACCATGTTGTTGATGAATACTTTGGAATCGGCGCAAAACCAGCTAAAATCCAGTTACCTATAAACACACAATAACAAACGCGAGACAACCCAATGGCGACACTGAAAGATGGCATTATTATCAAAGGCATTACGCAGCAAGGCAAACCATTCCGCCCCAGCGACTGGGCCGAGCGTTTGTGCGGTGTGATGCGATGCTTTGAACAAGACACCGTCGGTTATAACCACATCACCTATTCACAATATGTCCGCCCCACGCTCTGGGAAGGCGTCAAAAGTGTGATTGTCCACTACGACTTGGAAAAAATTCGCCCCGAAGCCTATCGCTTTTTCCTCGATTTTGCCGGCGACAACGGTCTGCAAACCTCCGAATTCATTAACGCTGAGTTGGATGGATTAGAAGAACTTTAAAACAACGAGAACCCGCCCATAAGTTCTCGTTTTTTATTGGGATTATTTTTGGTCACCAGCAAATCAACATCACAAAAATCATTCACCATGATGAAACACCGTATATTTACCCTCGCATTGAGCCTCTTTTGCTGTCTATTACCCGCCTGCGAAGCCAACATGGGTAACAGCACAACTCATCCAACCAGCAACCCCGCCATTGCCACTGAAATTGCCAATCAGCAAGCTATTTTAATTGATGTGCGCACGCCAGAGGAATACGCAGCCAGCCATGCCGCACAGGCAATTCTGGCGCCATACGACACCATTGAGCAAAAAATCGCGTCAATCGCCCCTGATAAAAATCAAAAAATCTATCTGTATTGCCGCTCAGGACGACGCTCAGGCATTGCCAGCTCGACCCTCAAACGCATGGGCTATACCAACTTGGTTGATTTGGGTGGTTTGGGCAATTTAGCGCAATATGGTTTGCATGTGGGGCAATAAAGACGTAGACCACATCCCTCATCATAACAATGCCCCGATTGATACGGGGCATTGTTTATGTACTATTCGGCTTTAGAGCCAGAGCATCAGATCCAATCACTGCTCGTCATGCTGAACCAACCAAACACTCACCCCACCGGCGGGACAATAAAACGCACCCCAACCATTTTCATCGATCAACACTTGTTCTTCACGTTTACCCAGCGTATCGATGAAGGTTTTACCCGCATAGCGCGCACCGATTTCCATTGACAGCGTGCCTTCCTCTTGATTACTCAACAGCACCGCACAACCTTCGTGCTCCTCATCGCCCTCGCGCGTCCAGCCAATACAATGCGGCGCATCAAAATAATCCCGTTGCGTACCGTAGGCATGGTATTTACGCGCTTTGAGTAACTCTTCGATGCCCGCAACCTTGTCGAGAAATATTTCATGCGCCTGCCCATCGCTGCCCTTGTCGGTATAGTGCGCACCGAACAAATCGGGATAAAAGACACACGGGATTCCGCCCTCTCGTAACAAAATCAGTACGTATGCAATCGGCTTGAACCAAGCCGCGACCGGCGCTTCGAGCGCCTGCAAGGGTTGGGTATCATGATTATCGGTGAAAGTTACTGCTTTGTCGGGCATGACGCCAACCAAGGTATCTTCAAAAATCGTGCGTAGATCATAGGGTTCTTCGCTGTACGAAGCCGAGTGCAGATGCAATTGCAATGAGCAGTCGAATAAATTCATACAGCCGTCGGTCACGGTCATGTATTCTTCCAGCCACTCCAATTTGCCCGGCGCCCAATATTCACCCACAGCGAATAGATTTTGCCCCGTATTGGAGCGCAGTAATTGTAACCACTCTTTGTAAAAATCCGGCGACTGATGTTTGAGTGCATCCAAGCGCACGCCCGCGAAACCGATTTGGTCGTAGTACCATTTGCCCCAATAATTCAGCTCTTTGCGCACCTCGACATTGCGGTGGTCAATGTCGCTAAACATTAGATAATCGTAGTTACCCATTTCGTCACCGACCACATCCTCCCAGCCGTCACCATGACCGTTCATGATGCGGTAAATGGCATGTTCGCTTTCGCCTTCGGCATAATCCACGCCCGAAAAGCATAGATAGTCCCATTTGAAATCTGAGTATTGATCGCCCCGCCCGGGGAATGTGAATTTGGTGTAACCGCGTATTTCATACGGCTCGGACAGCACCCGTTCGCGATTTTCGGGATCAACTTTGACCACTTGGAATTGCTCCAACTCGTCGCCGCCCGCTTTATGATTGAGCACAATATCGACAACAGCACCGACGCCCTTTTCGCGTAGGCAGTGAATGGCATGTTGGTATTGCTCTTTCGTGCCGTACTTGGTGGCGATGCTGCCTTTTTGCTCAAATTCACCGAGATCAAACAAGTCGTAGGTATCGTAGCCGACCGATTCGTGTCCAGCGCTGCCCTTGTAGGCGGGTGGCAGCCACGTCAATGTAATGCCCAAGTCTGCCAAATAACCCGCTTGCTCCGCTAACTCTTGCCAAAGTGACACATCAGCCTTTGTGTACCAATGGAAATACTGAATCATTGTTCCATTCACGGTATTCTCCCAGTGTTGTGATCTTAAAGCGCTGAGCAAAAGTGGCTCACTCATCGAAACTCAAACATACATTTGAGCAAACCATTTCAGCATTTGCGCTGACCAAGGAGCATTATAAACGGGTAGGACACACAGAATTGTTTCAGATTGGCAAAAAATGCCGCAGATTCGCACTCAATCAAACCAATCAGCACAAAATGAGTTTAGAGAACGATCGGCTCCGGTTCAATTCGGACGCCAAACTGTTTGAATACATCCTCGGCGATCTGATGCGCCAGTTGCATCAATTGCGTACCCGTGCCACCACCGTGATGCACCAAAACCAGCGCTTGCTTTTCGTAGACACCGACGTGACCACTGGCAGAAGTTTTGCCTTTCCAACCAGCTTGCTCGATCAACCAACCGGCCGCCAGTTTCACCATACCGTTGCTCATTGGATAGCATGGCAGTTTTTCATAGCGCGCCTTCAGCTCATCGGCCTGCACCTGAGTAACCACAGGATTTTTAAAGAAGCTCCCCGCATTGCCCAACACTTTCGGATCGGGCAATTTGCTTTGACGAATAGCGATCACCGCCTGCGCCACATCAGCTGGCCTTATTTCACGGCCAGAAGCCAACTCCGCCACCCGTTGCGCCACATCACCATAACCCAAACTCGCTTGCCAATCGGACAAATCATGCTGTAATTTAAAACACACCGAGGCGATCAAATAGCGCGCTTGCCCCGCATACTGGGCTTGTTTAAACAGGCTATCGCGATAGGCAAAACGACAATCCTCAGCGGATAAACGCACCATTTCGCCAGAAACGAAATCCAGCACCGATACATACTCAATCGCCTGCCCCGCTTCCATGCCATACGCGCCGATATTCTGCACGGGACACGCACCAACCGTCCCCGGAATCAGCGCGAGGTTTTCAATACCCGCCCAGCCTTGCGCCACCGTGTGCATGACCCAATCATGCCACGACTCGCCCGCCGCAACCTCGCACCAGACATGCTTAGCATCGCGTCGCACTTCATGAATGCCTGTGGTTTGCACATGCAAAACCAATGCCGCAATGTCCTGCGTCAATACCAAATTACTGCCACCACCGAGAATGAAACGCGGTTGCGCGTGTACACTCGCTTGCGCAGGTGCGCGCCACCAATCGAGAAAAGCCGACCAATCGCTGATGCCCACATAATCATGCGCGCGCACCGCAAAACCCATCGTGTTATACGCGGTCAAATCCACGCCGTGCATCATCTGTATGGGTGCTGAATGAGTGTTTGTAAAAAGCCCGTTTATCATTATTTTCAATTGCTACCGTCAAAACTTATCAGCCCGCATTATAAGGCTATCGGGTATAATTTGAGCATTATTTCACGAACCATTCCCGCACAGATTAGGAGAAATCATGCCCTCATTCGATACCGTACTCAAAGCCGACTCAGTCGAACTGCGCAACGCGGTCGAACAATCCAACAAAGAAATTTCCGGCCGCTTTGACTTCAAAGGCTCCGACGCACGAGTAGAACAAAAAGAATTCGAATTGACCGCCTTCGCCGACTCCGAATTTCAGCTCGGTCAAGTCCTAGACGTACTGCGCAACAAATGCGCCAAACGCAACGTAGACGTGCGTTTCCTCGTCGAAGAAGACATCCAAAAAATGAGCGGCGACAAAGTCAAACAAGTTATTAAAGTCAAAAACGGCGTCGCCTCAGACGACGCGAAAAAAATCGTCAAACTGATTAAAGACTCAAAAATCAAAGTTCAAGCCTCGATTCAAGGCGACGCAGTGCGCGTCACCGGCGCGAAGCGAGACGATCTGCAAAGCGTCATGGCCATGCTGCGCAAAGACATGAGCGACTTACCACTGAGTTTCGACAACTTCCGCGATTAAATTGACATGGCGGAACGTCTCAACCAAATCATCACCCGAACCGGCGACGACGGCACATCGTCGCTCGCCGATGGTACGCGCCTGTCCAAATCACACCCGCGTTTTAGCGCAATGGGTGATGTGGACGAGCTCAATTCCCACATCGGCGTTCTGCGTCAAAGCCTCAACAGCCCTTTTGAACAAGCATTAGACGTATTTTTGAGCAAAATCCAACACCACCTATTTGAAATCGGCTCAGAACTCGCTGTCCCAGGGATGACTTTTCTGCGCGATGACGCATTAGAACACATCGAATGTTGGGCAGAAAATGCCAATGCCCAACTGCCACCACTCAAAGAATTTATCCTGCCATCGGGCACACGCAGCGCCACGCAAGCGCATGTGTGCCGTAGCGTCGCACGTCGTGCTGAACGCAGCTTGGTCACGCTCAACCAAACCGAACCGCTCAACGAAGCCAGCCTGAAATACCTCAACCGCTGCTCCGACCTGTTTTTCATCATGGCACGTTTATTTAATCAGCAGGCACAGGTGCAAGAGACCTATTGGCGTGGCAACAACCAGTAGATTGATTCTGCTGCTTGAATCTTTATCTAATCTTTATCTAATCTTTGCCTTACCTTTGACCGGTGTAACTTATTGAGCATTAAACCCTCGAAAATGTATTTTGAGTGAATGCCTAAAAAAACCAGACCACGCGAAAGCGTGGGCTGGTTTTATCTGACTAAAAAGTCTGTGATTAATCTTTTTTGACTTCTTTAAAGTCTGCATCAACCACATCAGCGGCTTGCGCACCTTGATCGGCACCTTCTGCTGCGCCTTGTTCCGCTTGCGCTTTGGCTTGCATATCGGCGTAGATGGCTTCACCGAGTTTTTGTGAGACTTTGGCCAGTTCTTCGGTTTTGGCTTCGATTTCTTCCTTGGTGCCGGTCGGAATGACTTCTTCCAAGGCTTTCACCGCTGCTTCGATATTGGCTTTTTCGTCCGCACCGACTTTGTCGCCGTACTCTTCCAATGATTTTTTGGTTGAGTGAACCAAGGCATCGGCTGAGTTTTTCGCATCGACCAATTCGCGCGCTTTTTTGTCTTCTTCGGCGTTCATTTCAGCATCTTTAATCATTTGCTGGATTTCCTCATCAGACAAACCTGAGTTCGCTTTGATGGTGATTTTGTTTTCTTTGCCTGTGCCTTTGTCTTTGGCATGGACGTGCAAAATGCCGTTCGCGTCGATATCAAAAGTCACTTCGATCTGTGGAATACCGCGTGGTGCGGGCGCAATGCCTTCCAAATTGAACTCGCCGAGCAATTTGTTGTGTACCGCGATTTCGCGCTCACCTTGGTAGACTTTGACCGTTACCGCTGGTTGATTGTCTTCCGCTGTCGAGTAGACTTGGCTGAACTTGGTCGGAATCGTGGTGTTTTTGTTAATCATCTTGGTCATCACGCCGCCCATGGTTTCGATACCGAGGGACAATGGCGTCACGTCGAGCAACAATACGTCGGTACGACCACCGCCCAACACTTGGCCTTGAATCGCTGCACCAACGGCAACCGCTTCGTCTGGGTTGATGTCTTTACGCGCTTCTTTGCCGAAGAATTCTTTCACTTTTTCTTGAACTTTCGGCATACGCGATTGACCGCCCACGAGGATGATGTCGTCGATGTCGGATACTTTCAAACCCGCGTCTTTCAGTGCCACACGGCATGGTTCGATGGTGCGCGCAACCAAATCGTCCACCAATGCTTCGAGTTTCGCACGGGTGATTTTGATCGCCATGTGTTTCGGACCACTGGCGTCTGCAGTGATGTACGGCAGGTTAATTTCAGTTTGCGCCGCAGATGACAATTCGATCTTCGCTTTTTCAGCCGCTTCTTTCAGACGTTGTAAAGCCAAAACGTCTTTGGACAAGTCCACGCCTTGATCTTTTTTGAATTCGTCAATCAGGTAGCCAATCACACGTTGGTCAAAGTCTTCACCACCAAGGAATGTATCACCGTTGGTCGCCAATACTTCAAACTGCTTTTCGCCGTCCACATCTGCGATTTCGATGATGGACACGTCAAATGTACCACCGCCCAAGTCATATACGGCTACTTTGCGGTCGCCGCCTTCTTTTTTGTCCAAGCCAAAGGCCAATGCTGCTGCGGTCGGCTCGTTGATGATGCGTTTTACGTCCAAACCAGCGATACGACCCGCGTCTTTGGTCGCTTGGCGTTGCGCGTCGTTGAAGTATGCCGGAACGGTAATCACCGCTTCGGTGACGGTTTCGCCCAAGTAGTCTTCGGCGGTTTTCTTCATTTTGCGCAAGACTTCTGCGGAAATTTGCGGTGCAGCCAATTTTTGATCGCGCACTTGTACCCATGCGTCGCCGTTGTCGGCCTTGATGATTTCGAACGGCATTTGTTCGATGTCTTTTTGTACTTCTTTGTCGGTGAAACGACGACCGATCAGTCGTTTGATCGCGAACAAGGTATTTTTCGGATTCGTGACCGCTTGGCGTTTCGCCGATGCCCCGACCAGAATTTCGCCGTCTTCTTGATACGCGATGATCGATGGTGTGGTACGCGCGCCTTCCGCATTTTCGATGACTTTCGGCGTGTTGCCTTCCATGATGGCCACGCACGAGTTGGTTGTACCTAAGTCAATACCAATAATTTTACCCATTTTGAATTTCTCCATTCTGCCAATTAAATTTTTTCGTTGTGTTGAGTGGCTATTACTTCAAAAGATTGCTTCAAAAGCCCTCCAGCACGCCTTGTTCAATAAATAGCGACAGGAAAATAGATTTCAAGGGTATTTGTGGTGGAAAAATGAAATTTTTTATTGATTAAGGACATTTATTTGAAATTGGCTGCAGCAACAATGTAATCGCTTTCAGATAAACAAAAAGACTGAGCGCTAACGCTACAGTCTTTCGTTACAATTTTTAGGTGACCACCATCTCTCCCTAAGATGGCAATGTCATGCCCGAGCAGTATTATGCCGCTTGTGCAATGCGTCGCAAAACCGAATCCATCAGGCCGTTGATCGCGTCTTCCACATACTCCACCACCAAATTAAAGACGGCTTGATCAGAATAATACGGATCAGGCACTTCGGCATCATCGTAGTTTTGCGCATAGCGCATAATCAGCTCGATTTTATGACGGCAATGCTCCGGTGCCATGCTTTGCAATTGACGCAGGTTTTTCCAGTCCATCGCTAAAATCAAATCGAAACGCTCAAAATCCTCAATCGCGATCTGACGCGCGCTGTGCCCAATCAGGCTATAACCACGAAATGCGGCTGAATGCTGACTGCGTGAATCGGCTTTTTCACCAACGTGACAGCCGTGGGTTCCGGCTGAGTCAACGTATACTTTTCCAGTGTCTCCAGATTGTATCAATTTTTTTGTAAAATCGCTTGTGCTACAGGCGAGCGGCAGATATTTCCGGTGCATACAAACAAAATTTTTGTTTTTGTTGAGTCTGAGTTGACCATCTCAAAGCGCATATTGTCCTCCTAAAGATTGGCAAAACGGCGCATTTATCGAATAAGGCTCAGGACTTGGGTAATCGTTTAAATATTAAGAAACAAATAATAAAAATTTTGCATCTTTGTATTCATACGATTCGATTGTGAATTACGATCCAAATAGCCGTGATTTCAGCTCATGAATCAAATCTCGAGTTTTTGCGGCTTGCTCAAACTCTAAATTCTTAGCTAAATCAAGCATTTGCTTCTCGAGCTTCACAATTTCCTTGCCAAGTTGAACCTCGCTCAGCTGGTCAAAACGTGCGTCCGTTCGGTTTGGTTGACGCGGCTTATCAATTTTTTTCTTCGCATCGTTGTACACGCCGTCAATAATGTCTTTCACACGCTTTTGCACGCCCTTCGGCGTAATGCCGTGCTCCTTATTGAATGCGAGCTGTTTATTGCGGCGGCGCTCGGTTTCATCCATCGCGCGTTGCATCGAATCGGTGATTTTGTCGGCGTACAAAATCGCTGTACCGTGAATATTACGCGCCGCACGGCCGATGGTCTGAATCAGCGAACGCTCGGAGCGCAAAAAGCCCTCTTTGTCCGCGTCCAATATCGCCACCAGCGACACCTCGGGAATATCCAAACCCTCGCGCAGTAGGTTAATCCCGACCAGCACATCAAATTCGCCCAAACGCAGATCGCGGATGATCTCCACGCGCTCAACGGTATCAATGTCCGAGTGCAAATAGCGCACTTTGACGCCATTGTCATTCAGGTAATCGGTCAAATCCTCCGCCATGCGCTTGGTCAACGTGGTAATCAGCACGCGCTCACCCAAGCCAACCCGAATGCGAATCTCGCTCAATACGTCGTCAATCTGCGTGCTGGCCGGACGCACCTGAATCTGTGGATCGACCAAACCGGTTGGGCGCACGACTTGTTCGGCCACCGCATCGGCTTTGTCTTTTTCATAGTTCGCGGGCGTGGCCGAAACGAACACCGCTTGACGCATTTTGCCCTCGAACTCCTCGAATTTGAGCGGGCGATTGTCCAATGCGCACGGTAGGCGAAAACCATAATCGACCAAATTTTCCTTACGCGAACGGTCGCCTTTATACATCGCGCCCAATTGCCCGATCATGACGTGCGATTCGTCCAAAAACATCAATGCGTCTTTGGGTAAATAATCGATCAATGTCGGCGGCGGTTCGCCCGGCTGCGTGCCCGACAAATGCCGCGAGTAATTTTCAATCCCTTTACAGAAACCGACCTGCGCCAGCATCTCCAGATCAAAACGTGTGCGCTCCTCCAGCCGTTGCGCTTCGACCAAGCGGCCATTCTCGTGGAAAAACTTGAGGCGTTCACGCAATTCAACCTTGATGTCCTCCACCGCACGCAGTACCGTATCGCGAGGTGTCACATAGTGCGAGGATGGATAAATCGTGAAACGCGGGACTTTTTGCACCACTTTACCCGTCAGCGGATCAAACAACTGGATCGACTCGATTTCATCGTCAAACATGCTCAAACGCACCGCCAAATCGGCGTGCTCGGCAGGAAAAATATCAATTGTGTCGCCACGCACGCGAAAGGTTCCGCGCGCAAAATCCAGCTCATTGCGGTTGTATTGCATTGCCGCGAGGCGCTTGATGATTTCGCGCTGCGGGATTTTATCGCCCTCACGCACGATCAAAATCATGCGGTGGTATTCCTGCGGATTACCAATCCCATAAATACACGAAACTGTGCCGACAATAATGGTGTCGCGTCGCTCCAGCAGACTTTTGGTCGCGGACAGACGCATTTGCTCGATGTGCTCGTTGATTGCCGAGTCTTTTTCGATGAATAAATCCCGTTGCGGCACATACGCCTCAGGTTGGTAATAATCATAGTAGGACACGAAATACTCGACCGCATTGTTCGGAAAAAACTCGCGCATTTCCGAATACAACTGCGCTGCAAGGGTCTTATTCGGTGCGAGCACCAGTGCGGGTCGCCCTGTCTGCGCGATCACGTTCGCCATCGTGTAGGTTTTGCCCGAGCCAGTCACGCCCAATAGCGTTTGAAAACTCAAACCATCGTTGATGCCATCGACCAAGGCCGCAATCGCCGTCGGCTGATCGCCCGCCGGTGCAAACGGCTGGTGCAATTCAAACGGCGAATTTGGGTAGGTGATGATCTGAGTGCTCATAAAAATCCTTTGTTAAACACGCTATTGTATCACTCTGGCTAAGGAAACAAGCCTTCGGTGCTCCATCATAAAAAGCCCTCAGACCAAGCACATGATTTTGCACCGTTTTGGCTCATTTTTTGCTTTGACGCCTGTATAAACCTCGGTATAATAAACTGTTATTTTCCTTAAACCTGATGAGAGCACATGATGTTTGAACACGTTGATGCCTATGCTGGCGACCCGATTTTATCCTTAGTAGAAACCTTCAAAAAAGACCCGCGCGAAACCAAAGTAAACCTTGGGATTGGCATTTATTATGATGACCAAGGCCGTTTACCGTTGCTGCCGTCTGTGGTCAAAGCCGAAACTGCATTGTCCCAACATCTGGAGCCACGCCCATACCTGCCGATGGAAGGTTTGGCCGCGTATCGCACGGCTTGCCAAAACCTGTTGTTCGGCGCGAATAGCAATGTATTGGCGGAAAAACGCGTCGCCACCGTGCAAACCGTCGGTGCTTCCGGCGCATTGCGCGTGGGCGCAGACTTTTTGAAACGCTACTTCCCCGATGCAAAAATGTACGTTTCTGACCCAACGTGGGACAACCACCGCGCGATTTTTGAAGCCGCTGGTTTTGAAGTTAAAACCTATCCATACTACGATGCCGTGAGCGGTGGCGTGAAGTTTGACGAAATGTTAGCTGCACTCAAAGCCCTGCCAAAAAACTCCGTGGTGTTGCTGCACCCATGCTGCCACAACCCGACCGGCGTTGATTTGTCCAAAGAGCAATGGCAAGCATTGGTTCCCGTTATCAAAGAAGGCGGCTTGATTCCATTCATGGACATCGCCTACCAAGGCTTTGGCGACAGCATTGAAGAAGACGCCTACGCCATTCGCCTATTTGCAGAGTCCGGCATTAACTTTTTTGCCAGCAATTCGTTCTCGAAAAACCTGTCGTACTATGGCGAGCGCGCCGGTGGCCTGTCTGCGGTCTGCGTCAATGCCGAGGAAGCCGAACGCGTACTGGGTCAATTAAAACTGACCATTCGCAAAATGTACTCCAGCCCTGCGTACCACGTCGCAACCATCACCTCAAACGTGGTGAACGACGCCGAACTGCGCACCATGTGGGAAGGCGAAGTCAACGAAATGCGCGACCGCATCAAACTCATGCGTCAAAAACTGTACGACGTATTGAGCGCCAAAATCGCGGGTAAAGACTTCTCGTACCTCATCAAACAACGCGGTATGTTCAGCTACACCGGCCTGTCGCCAGAGCAAGTGGATCGCTTGCGCGAAGAATTCGCCGTGTATCTGGTCAAATCAGGCCGTATGTGCGTGGCGGGGTTGAATAGTGGCAATGTGGACTACGTTGCTGATGCATTTGCGGCAGTGATGGCGTAACTCACTCAGCGCGACACAAATCAAGGGCAGTCAACGACTGTCCTTTTTCATGAGCGGAAGAAGCACATCTCATCTTGCTACTTATCATTTAATCAGGCGTAGCCAAACTCAAATCCTTTAGCAAATGTACAATGGTCTCACGTACACTGGTCATGCGATTGGCAAACGGTAGCGGTGTACTGCCTTTAAAGAACAAACCTCGGCGCACATCGCCATGCAAAGCTGCCGATAGCTTTTGGTCAATGCAAAACTGCCCCATGCTGGCGATTCCATCGCGCAGGCCACAAACGCTCAGACAATTCATGCCTTGCACACAGCGTCTCGGGTCCGCTTTCGCATTCGCTTGCAATTTCTGCTCACGTTTTAAATACTGTGTGAGAAACTGCGAACGCACTCCACGCGCAGGCAAACCAGCGACCGACATAAATTCCACGACATCCTCAGGCGTGCTGTTGAGCAAATGCTGCTTGAATCGTACATCGGCATCGCCCTCATGCGTCACGGCAAAAGCCGAGCCGATTTGCACCGCAGAGGCGCCCCACTCCAGAATTGCCTGCCTGACCTTAGCCGAATCCGCCAAACCACCGGCCACGATGATTGGCAGGCGCTCACGCTCCAACCCCATTTGCTTGATTAGCTCAAATAAATCAGCCAATACCCGTTTGAACTCAAATTTTGGATGATTGATATCAGACATCACTGTCGCACCCAGATGACCAGCAGCGAACTGCGGATTCTCAATCACAATGGCATCCGGCAAACGGTTCTTCTTCATCCAGCGTTTCAAAATCAACCCCACACCACGCGCTTCCGACAAAATCGGCAAGGTTTTTACTTTAGGAAAATCCTTAATCCAATCGGGTAATTCCAAAGGCAAGCCGGCTCCCATCACGATCGCATGCGCACCGGATTCGCACGCCTGTCGAACCAAAGCCACATGATCCTTGACTGCCTTCATTACATTTACAGCAATCAAACCGCGCCCATTGCTCTCAGACAAAGCCAAACGAATTTCTCGATCCAAAGCCTGATGGTTGAGGCGATTGTATTTCTCCTCGCTCGGCGCCACCAAGGACTCAGCCAATAAATCCGGATGTAACTGCCGCAAATCAACGCTTGAAATAGTGCCAAAGCCATTTTCCCGCGCGACCGCACCAGCCAAACGGTGCGCAGAAATCCCAATACCCATACCGCCTTGCACAATCGGAATGAGTGAATATTCTCCGATACGCAATTGAAACCTTGAGTCAACCATAATGTGTCCTTTCACTGAATAACAAAGCTGCTGACTTCATGTCAAATTGTTATTCTCCAGACAGATACTAATGGCAAAAGATCTGCTACTCAATCCAAAAAGAAAATAATATTTTCAATGTAAGTGTTTGAAAAATATGGATAAATAAAGCATTGCCCGAAACAACCACACGCTCCGCCGGATATGGAAAAGCGCATCAGCCAAAAGGATGATGCGCTCATAGGTCAAAAAAACCATGACATTCGTCATTAGTAGAAAGCTCAATACACGCTGCTGTCAAAACATGAATTGATGCAGACAAATGCTTCAACCACAGCGAATCACTATCTTTTGACCACCAACGTTCCCGCCAATTTGTCGTGCAAAGCCTGCTTTTTCTCTGTCCAACCAGCCATCATGAAACCAATATACAAAATCATCGCTGACAAAAATTTAGCAAAATAACGGATGAATGCCTGACCTAAGCTGATGCGCCCGCCTTGCATATTGCTCACGCGCAGACCGAACACGCCTTTTCCCCAAAGTTGCCTGCTTATCCGACGACTCCATCAGCACAAAATACAAAGTTGCCACCACCCCCGCAAACAGAGCAAAACCATCTGAAGTGGTATATGCCTCAGCGCCATTGGCCGTCTGATTAATCGCCACCCAGCCAAACATCCGGCCAATCACCATCAACGGTACGCCAATAATCAACGAATCAATCGCATAGGCAATCAAGCGCCGCCAAAATCCAGCGTAGGCTGATGGCGGCATGAGGCTATTACCAAAGCCACTACCAAAGCCATTCCCTGCTCCATCCATCACCGGCTGATTTTGAAGATTGCTATTCATGTTCCTCCTCGACATAAGGGTTAAATGAACCGAACTTTTCAACGGCTACACCGCAGCATCGGCATTTTCAGCCGATTTTTTGCGTGACGACTCTACTTGAAACACGACTTTTTGCTCGGCCTCAGAGTAATCAACAGTGACCACGCCACCGTTTTTCAGCTTGCCAAACAGCAATTCATCGGCCAAGGCTTTGCGAATCGAATCCTGCACCAGCCGCGCCATAGGCCGCGCACCCATCAACGGATCAAAGCCAACTTTGGCCAAATGCTTGCGCAAGGTGTCTGAGAAAGCAATATCCACTTTTTTCTCGTGCAATTGATCTTCCAGCTGCATTAAGAATTTATCCACCACGCGTAGGATGATCTCCTCATCCAATACTTTGAACGACACAATCGCGTCCAAACGATTGCGAAACTCAGGGCTGAACGCGCGTTTAATGTCCTCGCTGTGGTCTTGGCTAATCGTGGTTTTGGTAAAACCGAGCGCGTGCGTTTGCGTTGCGCGCGCACCCGCGTTGGTCGTCATGATGATGATGACATTGCGAAAATCCGCCGTGCGTCCATTGTTATCCGTCAGCGCGCCATGATCCATGACCTGCAACAAAATATTGAAAATATCCGGATGCGCCTTTTCAATCTCATCGAGCAACAGCACCGCATGCGGCTTTTTGGTTACCGCATCAGTCAACAAGCCGCCCTGCTCAAAGCCCACATAGCCCGGCGGTGCGCCGATCAGCCGACTGACCGCATGGCGCTCCATATACTCGGACATATCAAAGCGAATCAACTCAATGCCCAAGGTAAACGCCAATTGCCGCGCCAATTCGGTTTTACCCACGCCCGTCGGTCCCGTGAATAAAAACGAACCGATGGGTTTATCGGTGTTACCCAAGCCCGCGCGCGCCATTTTGATCGCCGAAGCCACGGCGACAATCGCCTCGTCCTGACCGAACACGGTATTTTTCAAATCGCGTTCTAGATGTTTGAGCTTGGTACGCGCATCCACGCTGACTGACTTCGGCGGAATGCGCGCGATTTTGGCAATCAATTCCTCGATATCGGCTTTGGTGATATTTTTCTTGCGCTGCTCAACTGGTAAAACGCGTTGCACCGCGCCCGCTTCGTCCATCAAATCAATCGCTTTGTCCGGCAAAAAGCACTCGTTCATGTATTTAGCCGACAATTCCGCCGCCGCAATGATCGCCGATGGCGCATATTTCACATGATGATGGCTTTCAAATTGCGATTTCAGCCCCTTCAAAATATCAATGGTCTGCGCCACACTCGGCTCCACCACATCAATTTTATGAAAACGGCGCGCCAGAGCGGTGTCTTTTTCAAATACGCGGCGGTAGTCCTCAAACGTGGTCGCGCCAATGCAGCGCAAAGAGCCATTGGACAAAGCCGGTTTGATCAAATTGCTCGCGTCCATCGAACTGCCGTTGGTCGAGCCTGCGCCGATGAGCATGTGAATTTCGTCCACGAATAAAATCGCGCCTTCGTGCGCCGCCAAATCCTTCAGCACATCCTTTAAACGCTGCTCAAAATCACCACGGTATTTGGTTCCCGCCATCAGCGCGCCCATATCCAAAGCGTAGATGGTCGCATGCGCCAACACCTCGGGTACGTCACCGCGCACGATTTTCCACGCCAGACCTTCGGCAATCGCGGTTTTCCCCACGCCCGCTTCACCGACCAGCACTGGATTATTTTTGCGCCGACGCGAAAGCACCTGCACGGTACGCAACACTTCCGCCTCGCGCCCGATCAGCGGATCAAGCCGCCCTTCCTGCGCCATGCGATTGAGGTTTTGCGCATATTTGTCCAATGCGGTTTCCGCTTTTTCCTCGGTTGATTTGCCATCACCCGCGCCACTTTGCGTTGCCGCAGGCGAATCGGTAGCCTCCGACGACGCTTTGCGAATCCCGTGCGAGACGTATTGCGTCAAATCAAGCCGCTCAATCCCCTGTTTGCGCATGAAATACACCGCATGCGAGTCTTTTTCGCCAAACATCGCGATCAACACATCCACGCCTGTAACCTCTTTGCCCTCATGACCAGATGACTGAACATGCACCACTGCACGCTGCATCACACGCTGAAAGCCCATCGTCGGCGTGGTTTCCACCTCATCCGAGCCTTTGAGCACCGTCACGTTTTTGGCCATAAACTCTTGCAAATCCGCCTTGAGTTGCGCCATATTCACACCCACCGCCTTCAAGGCATCAGCCGCCGGCGGATTATCCAATAAAGCGTAGAGCAAATGCTCCAGCGTCAAATCCTCATGGCGCGCTTTACGCGCCTCTACGAACGCCAAATGCAGCGTCACTTCCAAATCATGTGCAATCATAGTCCCTCCAATACGCATTGCAGCGGATGTCCCGCCTCACGCGCAAACCGCGTCACACGAACCACTTTAGTCTCGGCTATATCACGCGGATATTCGCCACAAATCGCCTTGCCTTCATGATGTACCTTGAGCATCACCACTTCAGCCTCATCGGGCGATTTGGCAAAAAAGCGCTCCAACACAGTAATCACAAAGTCCATCGGCGTGTAATCATCGTTTAATAACCAAACTTGGTACATCGGCGGCGGCGCCACAACCTGTTTGCGCTCCAATTGCGCCACTTCGCCATGCTCGGTTCGATTCGATTTTTTAGTAGCCATCTTTAAACAAACTCAAAAATTCATCTCTGTACAATACTTCCCTGCAAAGCAGGAATCTCAACACCATCTTAACCCAAAACCCAAGTCTTCGCAGACTTGAAAAAAACCATTCTCAGCGATACAAATCTTCTTGAAAATACGCTCCAAGCCGATTTATAGAACCACTTTTGGTTAGTTTTATAAGTATTTAGGGGTAAAACGATTAAATTCAACGTTATCGCTTGACAAGCTTCTCAAAAGGGTCAACAATCGCAACATGCGTATGTAATTAAAGACGCAGTTAGTGATTCTCAAGGTTTGTGTGGGCAGTAATAAAGCGAAGCGTAAACAGAGGATGTATTTTATTTGTTTTTAAAAAGGATGGCTGGGTATGGCTACCGGTACCGTAAAATGGTTTAACAATAGCAAGGGTTTTGGTTTTATCACTCCTGATGGTGGTGGTGAAGATTTATTTGCTCACTTCTCTTCTATCAATATGGATGGTTACAAAACATTGAAAGAAGAACAACGCGTTAGCTTCGACATCGTTGATGGCCCTAAAGGCAAACAAGCCGCGAACATTCGTGAAGCATAATTAAACATGCTTGACTGAAAATGCCTGAACAATTGTTCAGGCATTTTTTATTGTATGTAAGTATTCAAGCTACTCCATCATTCTTGCTCATGAGAAGCTTCGGCTGATCACGCCTGATTGTGCTATATTCTGGGCTGTCAGAAAATGATGTTCAAGCAGTTCCTAACCCATTCATGCCTAACATTTGCTTTAATTTTGATTGTTTATGTTCACCCTCGCTCATCCATTGCAATATTGGTCACCCATCATCTGGACGCTGATTAACTTCATCGCACTGGGTATTGTCTTAGGCGCACTCAGCGTCGCTGTTCATCGCCGAGATTTTCATCACTCAACTCGACTCAATTTATGGCTGTGGCTCAGTTTCGCCTTGATTTGTCTGTGGCTCATCAAGGGGCAAGTGATGGACAACCTTTACTTTCATCTGGTGGGAGCAAGCGTGGCCTTTCTATTGCTCGGCATGCCTTTGGCTTTATTGGCTCTGGCGTGTACCACATTGATTACCTGCATCACCTTGCAAACCTCGCCGTGGATTTGGGGCATGCAGTTTATTTTGGCAGCCGTGTTGCCGTTGATGATTATTGCCTTGCTGCATCATCTGGTCAAACGCACACTACCGCACCGTTTATTTGTTTATATTTTTATTCGCGGTTTTTTTGTCGCGGCCATCGGTATGATGCTGGCCATGTTCATCAACCTCAGTCTGATCGGCCTGGTATTTGGCTTCATCCCGCTGGCAGGCAATGCCATCGTCTGGGCCAGTCCGATTTTATTGGGCTGGGGCGAAGGTTTTCTCAGCGGCGCGGCCATTGCGCTCATTGCGACTTATAATCCTGAGTGGTTGTACCGCCACGCGCCCTTTCAGGGCATGTGAACCCGTTCTTCGCTGAATTTGAATACAAAAAAACCGAGCTAAATCGCTCGGTTTTTGTTTGGAACTGATCGGCAAAATCAGCCCAATCCCATCACTTCGCGCACATCGCGCATGGTTTCCTGTGCCATTTTACGGGCTTTTTCCGAACCATCGGCAATGATGTTGCGCACCAAGGTTGGATCGTCCAAATAAACTTGCGCGCGCTCCAGTAGCGGTTGCTGTTCACGCAAAACCGCTTCAATGACCGGCTGTTTGCATTCGATACAGCCGATTTTGGCATTTTTACAGCCGTCTTGCACCCACATGCAGGTATTTTCATCGCTGTAAATTTGGTGAAATGCCCAAACCGGACATTTTTCTGGATCACCCGCATCGGTTTTGCGCACACGCGCCGGATCAGTCGGCATGGTGCGAATTTTTTTAGTAATGGAGTCGGCGTCTTCGCGAATCGCAATGGTATTGCCATAACTTTTCGACATTTTTTGCCCGTCCAAACCCGGCATGCGCGAATTTTCCGTCAGCATCGCTTGCGGTTCAACCAAGATAATTTTGCGACTGCCTTCGAGATAGCCAAACAGGCGCTCACGGTCTGCCAGCGTCAGATTTTTTGACTCATCGAGCAAGGCATGTGCCTGCTCAATCGCTTCTTCTTCGCCCTGCTCTTGGAATCGGTTGCGCAGTTCAATGTATTGTTTGGCCAATTTACTGCCCAACTTTTTCACAGCTTCTTGTGCTTTTTCCTCAAAGTCGGCTTCGCGGCCATACAAATAATTGAAACGACGGGCGATTTCGCGCGTCATTTCCAAATGCGGCACTTGATCTTCGCCAACAGGCACATGCTGCGCACGGTAAATCAAAATATCCGCCGCTTGTAGCAAGGGATAACCCAAAAAGCCATAGGTCGATAAATCCTTTTCACGCAATTTTTCGATTTGCTCTTTGTAGGTGGGCACTCGTTCCAACCAACCGAGCGGCGCCGACATCGCCAACAATAGGAACAATTCAGCGTGCTCAATCACTTGTGATTGTACGAATACGGTAGCCTGAGAAGGGTCAACGCCCGCCGCCAGCCAATCAATCACCATCTCGTGCGTGCTGGACTCAATGATGCTCGGATCCTCATAATGTGTGGTCAATGCGTGCCAATCAGCGACAAAGAACAAACAAGGGTATTCGCTTTGCAAGCGTACCCAGTTTTTCAACACACCGTGATAGTGACCCAAATGCAGTGCGCCGGTTGGGCGCATACCTGATAAAACGCGTTCTGGAAACATGAAAAAACTCAAAAAGTTAAAGAAAATCGGCCGTCAGAATTACGAAAAAATAGACTGTATCAAATGAATCAATGGTTGCAATAGCGCCTGAAAAATCGAAATAATCGGCCCCATCCAATAGTAAAACACAACCGGCGTGGCATACGCCAAAAACAATACGATCCAAATACCGTAGGGTTCCAATCGCTCAAACTGCGCGGATAACGAGCGCGGCAAAAAACCATTCAAGACCCGACCACCGTCCAATGGCAAAATCGGGAATAGATTAAACGCAAATAACGCCAAATTAATCAAAATCCCGCCACGGCTCATCAGCACAAAAAACTCTTCCCCGCCCAACAAACTGGTAGAAAGCGCATACACAATCGCCCAGCCAATCGCCATGACCAAATTCGCCGCCGGACCAGCAAACGCCACGATCTGCATGGCCGAGCGCATATTCATACGGCGCAGGCGAACATAATTAACGGGAACCGGCTTCGCGTAGCCAAAGGTAAACGCCCCTTTGGTCAACACCAAGAGCAACAAAGGCATCACGATGGTTCCAACAGGGTCAATATGGCGCGCTGGATTGAGCGAAATACGTCCCAAGCGCTCTGCCGTATCATCGCCCATCCAGCGGGCGGCATAAGCGTGTGCGGCTTCATGCAGCGTAATACCCAAAATGACGGGGATGATGTACAAGGTGATGTTGCGAAGCAGTTCGGTGTAATCCATGAAATTCCTATTGATTCATGCACCGCCCATCAAGAAAACAACAGCGACGCATCCAATGATAAATAAGGCGTTATTTTACCCAAATAATCGTTCTGACAGGGATTAATTCCACAACTGCCACACCGGACGCAGCCCGTTGGGCAAAGCAGGCGCTTTACCAATATCCATTTTACTCTCACCTGCGCCATGAAAATCCGAACCGGCTGAAGCGAATAAATCAAACGTCTCGCACATCTGCGCATAGTGTTTGAACTGTTGTTTGCTGTGGCTGCCGGTCACGACCTCAATGGCTTGGCCGCCCAAACCAACAAATTCACGCACCAAATCCATTTCACTGTCCGCGTCGTGTGGATAGCGCCCGGGGTGAGCGAGTACCGCGATACCGCCCGCACCGTGGATCCATTCGATGGCCTGCGCCAACTCCGCCCACTCGTGCGCAACGAAGCCGGGTTTGCCCTCGACCAAGTAATTTTGAAATACATGGCGCACGCTGATGGCTTTTTTATCGGCGACCATCACGCGGGCAAAATGCGTGCGTGCGAGCAAATCCATACGACCGTTGGCCTCGACCAAAGCACGCGCCAAGGCGTTTTTCACGCCAATTTCTTCGAGCTGTTGCCCGATAATCACTGCACGCTCGGCGCGCCCTGAGGCATTTTTGGCCAAACCGTGCTGCAAAGCGGCATTGTGAATATCCAAATTCAGCCCGACGATGTGTACGCTCATCCCACGCCACGAGACAGACACCTCCACGCCATCAATGAACTGCATCCCGAGCTGTTCGGCAGTTTGCCGCGCGACGGCCAATCCGGCCAATTGATCGTGATCGGTCAACGCGACGTGTTTCGCGCCATTGCGTGCAGCGCGCGCCATGAGTTTTTCTGGTGAAAGCGCGCCATCGGAGGCGGTGGAGTGGCAGTGAAAATCAAATATCATCTGTTTAGCTTTCGGTTTTTTTCGCGGGTTTAGCGGATTTGATGGATTTTTTAACCGTTTCAGGCTTGAGCAATTCGGGCTTAATCGCGCCGCTACCGCTGAGGTTTTGGAACAAGACCGCTGTTTGCGAGGCCATGACTTCGCGCATTTGCAAGAACATTTCACGGCTTTGCTGGATATAGGTGCTCATCATCCCTTGCATCATGGGTGTTTGAATGGCCAGCAGTTGTTGCCACACTTCGCTGTCAATCTGCTGCTGCACGTCAGTTTTCTCACCACTCTCAGCCAAATCGCTCTGAATGTCGGCAAACGCTTGCATGTTTTTTTCCAAATATGAGCCGAGCATGCCCTGCATGACGTTGCCATACGAGCGAATGATTTGCGCCAGCATCTCGGTGGTGAACAGTGAAACGCCTTCGTTCTCCTCCTCCAAAATGATTTGCAGCATGATGCTTCTGGTCAAATCGTCATTGGTTTTGGCATCCACCACGCGAAAGGTATCGTGTGCCAGCACCATCTGCTTGACATCGGCCAACGTGATATAGGTCGAGGTTTGCGTATCGTACAGACGACGGTTGGGGTATTTTTTAATGATGTGCTGTTCATCGCGCTTGCGCATGGAAAGCTCCTGTGTGATCGATTCATTTTATTATGGACAGAGATAGCTTGTATGCATATCTAAGCCGCTATGGTGCTATATAGTGCCATATGGTGCTATTTTACCCATCTTGGCGCCAGATGATAAGGATTTGAAAACCCGACACAAGACACTTTGTCAGCCTATGGTTCATAGTGCTAATAATTGTATCTGCGCCGAGGCGACATCACTGAAAACGCGCCAACGCGCCTGCACCGACTCATCCAAAAACGTTGCATAATTGTGCGTCTGCCCCAACGTTTGGCGCATCGTCAGGCCATCGCGCTTAGCCAAAACACTTTGGGTGTAGCGTGCCACCGGCGCGCCCGAGTCGAGCAAAATTACCTGTTCGCCCAAATATGCGCGAATATCATCAGCGATAAACGGGTAATGAGTACAGCCCAACACCACCACATCCGCACCAAATTCACGCACCGGCGTCAGATACTGCGCCAGTAATTGTTGCCAAGTTGCATCGTCCATGCGGCCGCTGTCAATCGCATCAGCCCAGCCAACACAGGCGACCGAGCGCAGTTGCACCGGACTATCGGCAGCAATGGTGCGCTTCACCAGCACTTGGTATTTGGCACTGTCCACTGTTCGGCGCGTGGCGAGCATGGCGATTTTGTGGTTTTGGGTCAATTGCACCGCGGGTTTGATGGCCGGCTCCAATCCGACAAAAAACACATCGGGGTACTGCTCGCGCAGATAGGTCGCACCGGCGGCGGTCGCGGTATTGCATGCCCACACAATTGCCTTGCACCCCTGTGCCAAAAACCACTGCGTCAGTCGCATCATGCGTTCACGAATCCATTGCTCGGATTTGTCGCCATACGGCACATTCGCATTGTCCGCGACATAAATAAAATCCTCGTGCGGCATGGTCGCGTGCAAATGCCGCCACACGCTCAAACCGCCCAAGCCGGAATCAAATACGCCAATCGGCCCATCACGCAAATGCGCCAAACTCGGCCCCTGCGCGGCACGCAAAGCATTGGGATTGAGCGGCGCGGTGGTGTCTAAATGCTCAACCGCTGAGGGATGATTTAGGATTCGGTTTGCCATGCGGATAATTCTTCTTCAAAAAAACCTGCGGCTTTGCGCGCCGCCCAGTTAAACGGTGGGCGCACACGCGGCGCATGGTAGTGTTCGCTCAAACGCCGATAGGTATAGATCGGTTCGGTCTGATTCTGCTCGCACGCATAAATAAACCAACGGTGTCCGAGCGCCACATGGGTGATTTCATCACGCAAAATGATGTCCAAAATTCGCGCCGCCTGCTCATCACCGGCTTGGCGAAATTTCTCTTGCATAATCGGACAGGCATCCAAGCCACGCGCTTCCAAGGTTCGCGGCACCATCGCCATGCGGTCGGCAAATGAATGTTGGGTACGCTCGGCCATATCCCACAAGCTGTCATGCGCCGGATAATCGCCATACTGCGCGCCCAATTGCCGTAAATGGCGCTCAATCAAGGAAAAATGATACGCTTCCTCTGCCGCCACGCGCCACCAATCCCAATAATAATCAGCGGATAAACCCTCAAAACGCACCAGCGCGTCCAGAGCCAGATTAATCGCGTTGAACTCAATGTGTGCCAAAGCGTGCACCATGATCGCGCGCCCTTCCACGCTGTTCATACTGCGCCGCAGGGTTTGCGTCGCGGGAATTAATTCCGGTCGCTCAGGTCTACCTGGGCAATCGTGTTGCAATACCGCATTACTGCGCCAATCAGTCTGCGCATCCAAATGCAATTGACCATTTTGCCCCATACGATACAGTGCGCGCATAGCACTTAATTTTTCGTGCGGCTGACACAGTTGCAACACCCACAAAGCCAAACCGCGCAACTCCGCCCCGAATTGCGCCAACCCAACCAACACCTGCTCCGGCACATGCGGCTCGGCGCAATCGAGCCACTGCTCGAATGTATACAATTGCTCAATAGGTGTCTTGGGCGCCGTAGGCATCGCATTTGGCACAGAAGAAATCAGCATAGTCATTGACTAATAAGTCGGTTAAAATGCTTCATTTTAAACCTTTTGCTCAGGCAAAAACCGATAAAATACAGTTTGGCGACACAGATCATTACATTGTCAAACGAATTTCACAGTACCCAAGCGCCGAATCAATCGAACGGTATCGCCCGATTAAAAGACGTTTGAGTATTGATATTACTATTGGAGCCATTGCATGCCCATTTATCGTTTAGATCAACACCGCCCACAGTTGGCCGAACGCACCTATGTTGCGCCAACCGCCGTATTGATCGGCCAAGTCACGCTATACGCCGGCGCCAACGTCTGGTTTGGTGCGGTACTGCGCGGCGATAACGAACCCATCACTGTCGGTGACAACAGTAACATCCAAGAAAACTGCGTCCTACACACCGACATCGGCGCACCGCTGACCATCGGCAACAATGTCACCATCGGTCACAGCGTCACCCTGCATGGTTGCACCATCGGTGACAACAGCTTGATCGGCATGGGCGCGACCGTGCTCAACCACGCCAAAATCGGCGCCAACAGCATTGTCGGCGCCGGTGCGCTGGTCACCGAAGGCAAAGAGTTTCCCGATGGCGCACTGCTGGTCGGCTCGCCGGCCAAAGTCCTACGCCTATTGACCAAGGACGAAATCAACCGTCTGCCCAATAATGCCCATCACTACTCGGCACGTGGACAACACTACGCCACACATTTACAGGCCATAGAACCTTTCCCATGAACTCGAAAAGCAACGATACCAATACCATCGAGAGCATGGATGCGTTTTTGGCCAGCGTCGAACGCCGCGCCTACAAACACGCACTATACGCTGTGCGCAACGAAGAAAACGCCTTAGACATTGTGCAAGACGCCATGCTCAATTTGGTTCAATCCTACAGCGACAAGCCAGCATCCGAATGGCCGATGCTGTTCACCCGAATTTTGCAAAACGCCATTCACAACCATTTTCGCCGCAACAAAGTACGCGACTACTGGACGCCGAATTTTTCACAATTTGACACCAGCGAAGCCGAAGAAGAATCCAACTCGATGGATGTGATCGAAGCGATCATGAACAAAAACGTGGATCGAGCGGGCTTTTCGACCGAGGATGTGGTCACGCGCGAGCAAATTTTGAACAAAATCGAAGAGTTGATAAAAAACTTGCCAACGCGTCAACGGGAAGCATTTCTGTTGCGTTACTGGGAAGACCTCTCAGTCACAGAGACTGCCGAAGCAATGGGTTGTTCGGAAGGGAGCGTTAAAACCCATTGCTCACGCGCCGCACACGCGTTGGCACAAGCACTGACCGAACTGGGCATTACAGGAAGTACGCTATGACAGCAGATACACAAAACAAAGAACACAAAAACACCCCAATCGAACTAAGCGTCGAGCAGATCGCCTATAGCGTACAGGTGACGCGCGCCGCCTTGGATCACGGTACCGACGAACTATCCTACGAAGTCAGCGAACGCCTACGTGCAATGCGTGTTCGCGCCCTCGCTCAAGCCAAGCAAAATACCCAACAGCCCGAGCAAGAAAAAACCAATGCTGTGACCGAAATATTCAATTGGCGGGATAAATTAGCGGGCTGGCTCAAGGCCGGTGTCGCCGTCAGCGCTTTTGGCCTCGCACTCATAATTTCCGTGGTATCGATTCGCTCAGAACTCACCACTGATGTAGCGGTATCTGATCGCGCCATCAGCATGGCGGAGTCGTCATCGACCAGCACGGCAAACACGCAAAATGCACAAGCAATCAATTCCCCTGAAAGCACGCATGCACTGGTGAGTAGCGCCAATACAGCCACATTACATTCAGAAACAGTGCCTCACCAACATGGACGCAACACAAGCGCCAAAAGAAATACCAGCTCAGTCCCTACCATCGCCATAGCAGACTTGGCCTATCAAGCACCCGCACCTGTTTTGGCCGGTGCAAATTCAGCCAATGGCGCTGCTTCCGTTGATGATGAAATTACTTTGGTACTGCACGAACAAATTCCATTACAAGCCTATCTGAATGATGATTTTGCGCGCTTTGCCAATCACCAAGGCCTGAGCACTATTGAAAAACTCAGTAATACCAACAGCAGCGCTTCCCCCGAGCAATAAAACATCCTATTCAAAAAATTAAGTGAGTACACAAAAATGAAACCGTATACACACATCACCTCCACCCTGCTGCTCATCGGAGCGCTATGCTATGCACCACTGAGCTTTGCACAGGCATGGGAAGATTTATCGAGTGATAGTCAGCAAGTCTTACGACCTTTGCGCATCAATTGGGACGAACTATCTACAGTACAAAAACAAAGCTGGCTCAAACGCGTACCCGAACTCAAAGCCATGCCCAAAGAACAACGCAACACCGCGCAATCGCGCATGGCCGAATGGGGCGCGCTGTCACAACAACAACGCTACGAAGTACAAAACCGCGTTAAAAACAGCGTTGCGAGCGACCCTGGCATTCGAGCCAAGCTGTGGAATGAATTTATCGGCCATTGAAAAACCCTGTCAATCCAACGGATTGATTTATAAAATCAGCCAAACCAGCTAAAATAACACCGCTGAATGATTCAGCGGTGTTTGCTTATCCAAACAAACCATCCAAACCCAATTCATTCATAACACCCGCCGATCAAAACCAAGCCAGCCTATGAACCCCAATAAAATGCCAATCCAAAAAGCAGAAACAACCACATACAACGCACCCATTGCACGCCGCATTTGGTCATCTCTATACGAACTGGCACTGCTGTTCGGTATCAATTTCGTCACCGCGCTGGTGGTACAAATTTTGCTAACGCTGATCAATGCACGCTTACCGAATTGGGCGCACTCGTTAATCTTTTTCGGCGTGATGGGACTCTATTTCAGCTACTGTTGGACACATGGCGGGCAAACATTGGCGCAGCGCACATGGCGTTTAAAAGTCACTCAAACCAACGGCAATGCGATCGGCTATCGACAAGCATGGCTGCGCTACACCCTCGCCTATTTGGGCGTACTACCCGCCTTTTTAATTGCATGGACACAAATCCACAACCACACGCAGGCACTTGGCGCCTCAGCGATTTACACACTGGCGATTGGCTTGGCTCTGCTCAATTGGCTGGCTCTGCTCGGAACCGGATTGGCTCATCCACAAAGAATCGCCCTGCATGAGCGACTGTCCGGCACACACACGGTCTGGCTAAAGGAATAATAAACAACGCTATAAAATCCCATGACCTTCATTGTCAGCACATAAGTATCCCAAAACGTATTCCATAAAAAAGCCCCCAGCATCACTGCTGGGGGCTTTCATCAACAATCAAACCGACATATTCTTTACAGAATAATAAAATCTGATGTCGAAATAGTTGGATTAATACCTGAGCTATTGGTCAAATCAGCAAAGGCAATCGCACCTCCTGCACCACTACCATCCGCATCGAAGGACAACACACCATTTGTGGTGTTGTACAAAATCGTTGGATTAGTCGTACCTGCCACTGGAGCGGAGCCTGATACAAATGTTGATCCATTGACCAAAGTCTGCCCTGCGGTAAAGCCCGTGAAGATATTGTTGTCCAACACAATCTTGTCTGTACCTGCGACAAAGTCACGGATACTATCGAGATTGCTTGACGCATTCAATGCCGATGCGAACACAAACTTATCCGCTCCTGCACCGCCGGTCAAGATATCATTGCCCGTACCACCATACAGAACATCATTGCCTGCACCGCCATTGAGCGTATCGGCCTGACCATCTTTGCCAATCAAGGTATCGTTCATGGCTGTGCCATTGATGGTTGTACCGGAAACCGTCGTTACATCCACAATCGCCGTGTCATTAACAGAACCTTCTGTCAAGGTGTATTCAAAAGTCCCGTTACCCGATGTATTGGTAACCACAACAGGATCAGTGCCCGTCGCATTCAATCCATCAACACCTGCCGAAGAACTAATCACCGTGGTTGCACTATGAACATCATTGGCCATCAACACCGCAGCAGGAATCGACAAACTACCATCATTATCATTGGTAATGATGTTGTCATCCATTGCGGAGATTTGATAAACCTGCAACACTTTACTCGGTACAGAGACCACATCACCATCTTTATCTTTGACGGAGAATGACAGTTGCTCTTGATATGAAGAACCAGCATTACCCGCCTGATACGAATAATCACCTGAATCCATATCGAGAATCATCTTCGCGCCAGAGGAAGTCGTGATGGTCACCACATGATTGGTTGCATCATAGGTGTATGTTGAAGTACTCGTACCCGTTGCCGTCAAAGCACCTGTGGCTGAGTTGTAATTGTAGGTTTGGCCTGCCATAGTGAAAATCAATACCTCACCACCATCTGCACCAAAGCCTGCTGTCTCGACTGCCAAGTTACCGCGCAACAGATTGGTTTCAACCTTTGGCAAAATCACCAAACTTTGCAAGGTCGCATCCAACTGAGACATATCGGACACAATAATGCCATTCAACTCAGCATTGGTTGCACCATTATAGGCAATTGGATCAATATAACTGCGATCCGTCGAACTCAAATCAGAGCCCATACCCAAAGAATAAGTAATGATCTTATTATCAATCAGGAATTGTTTCCAAATCGCTTCTTCATTTGATTGAATGCCATTATCTGACGAACTTGTTGGTGAATTACCATTACCTAACAATGTAGAACCCTTCAGCGAACTGGTACCACCTTGGCTATAGGTTGGCTTACCATCCGTCAAGAAGTAGGCCACATTTTGCGCACCCTCCAATTTGCCTGGAGAAGCAAAACCATCCATGGCCTTTTGCAAAGCATCGTCATAATTGGTACCGCCACCCGCAGTCAAGGTATTGATATACACCAATGCTTGCGCCGTGGTCATCCATACCGTGCTCGCTTGACCATAACTGCTAAATGTCACCATCTCGATACGAACTTCACCCTGCTTATCATAAGCCGTAATCAAATTCATGATCGCATCTTTGGCCATAGCTAACCGAGAAGTAGTAGATACATACTGGCTTCCTGTAGCAGCATCCCAAGCCATACTACCGGATACATCAAGAACAATCATCAAGTTCGTTGCCGCCGGCTGAATCCCTAATTCCTGAGTACCTGAATCAACCGTTGGCGTATCGTCGTTAATAGTCAATGTCAATGTCGCTGAGGCCTTATCACCATCATTGTCTGTAACGGTATATGTTACAGGCAAGCTGATATTATCTTCAGTACTATTAACCGGATGCATCAATGGCTGTAACAAGTTGGCAGTGTAAGCACCTGTCGTCTGATTAACAGAAATCGTCATCAATGCACCACGAGTCGAACTGATGGTTAATGTACTGGTAGAAGCATCCCAAGCTGAAGTCACAGACTCCGTACCCAAAGTCGTGCCGCTATAAGACAACACAATAGATGCAGCACCATCAGCACCGCCGGAATAAACCAGTGAGCCGGTTGCCGTAATGGCAGCACCTGCCACATCACCAGGACCACCGGGAATACCATTCGGCAAGCCATCTTCATCCAATATAGTTGTGGCCGTCACATTGCTTGCACTCGGACCATCATCTTTGAAAATCACTTGGCTACTGATATCAACACCGGTTACGCTGGCGCTATCACCATCTTTATCCGTTACCTTCACAGTGGCAGTCAATTTGCCCGCAGCCAATTGCAAAATATCATCATAAGCCGCAGCCGTACTGCCATCAGTATTGTGTTCCAAAGCCACGTTTTGAGTCACAGTCAACTTACCATCTGCACCCATAACAATCGTAAAAGCAGTCTTCGTCGCGCCTGAGCCATCAACATAAGTCCCTGTGACAGTAGTGCTATTGGTTTGAACCAAGTTAATACTGTAATCACCAAAGGCCGTCTTCAGACCAGATGCACCCGTCACAGCAGTTAAGCTATATACGGTAGAACCTGCACCATCTGCTCCATAGTTGATGGTTGGGTTCAATACAGACGCGCTACTGGTTGCAGTAATCGCACTTGTGAATGTGCCATTGGTGGTTGCTCCTGCCGAAGTTTCATCAATCGTTACATTCACACCCGCTGCCGCAGTCATCGTCACGGTTGGGGCGTCGTCGGTGAAGACGAAGCCGGCACCGAGGTTGACGGTTT
>CAXYYC010000002.1:0-142183 GCA_964293815.1 uncultured Burkholderiaceae bacterium | reverse complement strand
CGGCTAACATGAAATTAGCCGCTTAAACTGTCCGTTGAAACGAGGGCAGATCACCCAGCCGTAGTGTTCAGCCGCCCAGCCAACCACCGCGCTGGCTGATACAGTGCCGCCGAGGTAGCCGAATAAGCCTGTGAAACCTGCGGATGTACCGGCTGCTTTTTTCGGCGCCAATTCCAAGGCGTGCAAGCCAATCAACATCACCGGACCGTAAATCAAGAAACCAATGGTGGTCATCATGATAAAGTCAGTTAATTTGTACGGGTTTTGATACCAAGGCAAGTTCGCATAGTGCGCCAATTCTGCTTCAGGTGTGGCTGGATTCATCCAGAATATCACCACGGCGATGGTCACCAATACCATGAAGATAAAACCAGTCAAACCACGTTTGCCTTTAAATACCTTGTCCGACATCCAGCCACACAGCAAGGTCCCAGGGATAGCGGCCAATTCGTATACCGAATACGCCCACGCAGTTGATTTGATGTCAAAGTGCTTCACTTCACCCAAATACACTGGCGACCATTTCAAAATGCCGTAGCGAATCAGATAAACAAACACGTTGGCAATCGCGATGTACCACAGCAGACGATTGTTAAACACATATTTGAAGAAAATATCTTTGGTGCTGATATTGTTTTCATAGGTTTTTTCGTCGTAGTCTTCGGGGTAGTCGTTTTTGTATTTTTCGATCGGTGGCAAACCACAAGACTGCGGTGTATCCTTGAGCGCGAAATAAAGAGGCACGGATAATATCATTGCCAAAATACCCGGATAGTATAAAGCCTGTTGCCAAACGTGTTTGGCGGTGACTTTGGCGATATCAGGGTGGTTGCTGGCGAAAATCACTGTGGCCAATACCACCAGCAAACCGGGCATCGTACCGCCCAGATTATGTGCCGTATTCCAAATGGATACGATACTGCCGCGTTCTTTTTTTGACCACCAGTGCACCATCGTGCGACCTGATGGCGGCCAACCCATACCTTGGAACCAACCATTGAGGAAAATCATGATGAACATGATCGCAATGCTGGAAGTTGCCCACGGCATAATCCCCATCAAGGTCATACACATACCGGATAACAATAAACCCAGCGGCATGAATTTTTTCGGATTGGAGCGATCCGACCATGCGGCCATCAGGAATTTGGATAAACCATACGCCAAACCTGCACCGGTACCGATGATACCGAGTTGCGCTTTGTTATACATACCCGCTTCAATCAAACCTTTTTGCGCAAGGTCAAAGTTACTGCGCACCAAGTAGTAAGCGGCATAACCAAAGAAAATCCCTAGGAAAACTTGCCAGCGAAGCCGCTTATATGTGGGATCAATTTGATCGGGAGGAAGCTCCGGTTTATACGGAGCAGGTTTAAGGAAGTTAAACATGATTTTCACCTTTTATTGTTTTGTTCGCTATCATCTTATTGAGGCTTGTCACATGCACTGATTGAGTGCAATGACAGAGTAACACAAATTTCATATTTGAACAAAATTACTTTAGTATTGAACATAATTTCAACATAAAAGTAACAATTTATACAGATGTCGGCACTTATTTGCCGTGTCGAAGGCAGTTGAATAAGCAATTGAAGAGCAATTGAATGAGCAGTTGCGCTGCCTATAAAAACTCATTTCTTTGATTTTAGATTCACAACCAACGCATTGATTCGAGTGATTCAAAGAGCAAGGAAAAGTGGCATAAAGCGCGCATTGACAGACAAACTCGGCTATCATACGAGTGAGCAATCAGCCCTGTCATTCATCATGCAATATCCGAGGACGCTATGTTTAAAATGAATAAAAACAAACGCTTACCCGAGCAAATATTCACTGTGGTGATGTGGTGTATCGCCGTATTATTTGCCGTATTTTTGACTGGACTGGGCGGTAAAATCATTGGCGATTTACCTAAAGTCGGCAATGCGCCGCAATTGGAACAATACGAACCGGCCGAGCTAAAAAATCTGCAAACGCAACGCGATAATGTCGAGCAAAAAAATAAGCAGGTGCGGCGGGAGTTAGAGCAAGCCTATTTGACGCTGGAAACCGAGCAAAAGCGCTACGACGAAGAAAAGAATAAATTCGACAACTGGATTCAGACCCGCACTGCGACGGGCAATACAGCACAGGATGCGCAAGTTCTTGAGCGGACGCGTGCTTTGGATCAACTGCAAGCGCGGGTCAGTGCCGCGCAAAAATCCGTTGAGCAACTCAATCAAGCGATTTTGAACAACGAGCGCACGGTGGATGCGACGCATGAGCAAGAATTACGCGATCAAGCCTACAAAGATTATGAAAGCGCACGCAATGCCTATGACTTGAAAGTCTTTTTGTGGCGTCTGCTGATTGCCTTGCCTGCGCTGGCGTTGGGTGTATGGCTGTTCGCCAAAAAGCGTCAAAGTCGCTATTGGCCGTTTGTTTGGGGGTTTATCTTCTTCGCGCTGATCGTTTTTTTCATCGAATTGGTACCGTATCTACCGAGCTACGGCGGCTATGTGCGCTACATCGTTGGCATTTTGCTCACGCTGATTGGTGGCTACTACGGCATCATACAAATGCAAAAATACCTGCGGCGCAAGCAGGAAGAAGAGCTGAAAATGAGCCAAAGCTCACAGGAAGAGAGGCGCAAAGAGTTTAGTTATGAACAGGCGCTCGGTCATCTGGCGAAAAGCGTCTGCCCAAGCTGCGAGCGCCCGCTCAATACCGGCGCATCGGGTGTGCCGGCAGACTACTGCGTGCATTGCGGCTTGTGTGTCTTCAAAGCCTGCGCGCGTTGTAGCACGCGGTGTAGCACATTTTTTAAATTCTGCTCCAATTGCGGCAATACTCTGGACGAACACCAGAGCGAGCCACAATTGGCGAGCGATTCAAACGCATAAATAAACGCACAAATCTGCGGGCAACAGCAACACACAACACCACAATTCTCGCCACAATGGTGCGTGTTGTGTGTACAATAACACCACTAAGGTCTGAAAAGACCCGCGCCACCGCAGTGCACAACCGTGCGAGGACTGCGGTGATTTTTTACATTCAAAAACAACTCGAATGCGCGAAAGATGTATTCGAAATACCTTTGCTGTTGGAGAGGAAGTATGAAAACCCCGATTACCAAAATTGGCGAACAACTCTTGCGTGACGAATTACAACACCTCAAACACGTTGAGCGTCCGGCTGTGATTACCGCGATTTCCGAGGCGCGCGCGCAAGGCGATTTGTCAGAAAACGCCGAGTACGACGCTGCCAAAGAAAAACAAGGGTTTGTGGAAGGCCGCATCATTGAGCTGGAAGCCAAATTGGCCAATGCGCAAGTGATCGACCCGAGCACGCTGGACGCAGAAGGCCGTGTGGTGTTTGGTGCAACTGTCGAATTGGAAGATTTGGAAAATGCGCAAAAAGTGCGTTACCAAATCGTGGGCGATGACGAAGCCGACATCAAATTGTCAAAAATCTCCATCAGTTCACCGATTGCGCGTGCGCTGATCGGCAAATACGCGGGTGACGTTGCGCAAGTGCAGGCGCCTTCGGGCGTGCGCGAGTACGAAGTCATCGACGTGCTGTATATTTAATCAAGCTCATCGGTCATGGACACAAAGACAATGACTGAGATTGCACAAAAACCGCGTTGGCACGCTTGGCTGGCGCGGTTTTCCACTTTGGCCTTGATGATCTGGGCGGTGATTACATGGGGTACTGGCTATGTGTTTGCGCCGCTGATGTTTGCCAAATGGCCGAAAATCGAAGCGGGACTAATCACCGGTGAGTTGCTCCAAGCAACCTACGTCATCAGCCTAATTTGCGCCGTGTTTGTGCTGATTGACTACCGCGTACGTTATGCACATCAATTATTACACAACAAAAATCTGTGGCTGATGTTGGTGGCTCTGTTCATCGTTATCATTCAATATGCCGTCATCACGCCGAAAATGCAGGCGCTCAAAGCCAATATGCTCAGCAACGCCAGTGCGTTTATGCAACTGCATGGCGTGTCGCAAGTGCTCTACCTCATCACCAGTCTGGTGCTCGCGGCGCTGGTGTGGGAGCGGTTAAAAGCGGTACAGTCGTAGCGACGACGAGTGGTGCAATCGCAGAGTCGCACAATGGCACAATGGCACAATCGTACGCAGGTATTGAATATTCCCGCATGATTCAAATCGGCAAATAGGCGTCGCCATAATTCATGACCGTTTTTCACTTGGAATCATTTGGACGAAATCTCAATTCGATCAGTAATGCGGTAATGCGCGCTTGCTCATTTTAGACGCAAGTTTTGGGGCTATAGTTCTCACCCTGCCATCACCTCATCGGCGTCTCGTTCGTACTCTGCGTTACAATAGCGTTTGCGGATGTTTTTGCCACGCGGTAAAAACAGTGCGCCCTAATTTCTCTGTCGCAAAGCCATGAAAATCAGTTCGTTCCACCCCAAAATCATCAATACCATTCCGGTGTTCATCAGTGTGCTGATCGCCGCTGTGTTTGTGTGGTATTTCCATGTGCCGACATTGTCGATGCCGCTGATGCTGGGGATCATCGCTGGTGGCTTGGTGGATTTGGACAATCGTCTGACGGGGCGGCTGAAAAATATGCTGTTTACCTTGTGCGCCTTTGCCTTTGCGTCCGTGGGCTCGCAAATCATGTTGGGCAAGGGTATGTGGTTTGTGCTGTGGATGACCACCATTACGTTCGGTTTTACTTGGCTGGGCGCGATTGGTTTGCGTTACCGCACGATTGCGTTTGGCACGTTGGCGGTGGCGACGTACACCACCTTGACGCATAAGCCGGATGGCATGTTGTTGCTGAATCCGTTGATGATTTTACTCGGTACCTCGTTGTACAGTGGCGTGACATTTTTGTTCCACATGATTTTCCCGCATCGGGCGGTGCAGCAAACGGTCGCGCGTGCGTATGCGGCATTGGGCGCGTATTTTGATGCGAAGTCAGCATTTTTTGATCCGGATGAGGCGGATTTGCTCGACAGTCGGCAAGTTGAATTGGCGATGAAAAATGCGCGGGTGATTGCGGCGTTTAATGAGTGTCGCAGTGCGTTGTTTTACCGTATGCGTGGGCAAAATCGCCATCCGCGCACGGTGCGGATGTTGCGTTTTTATTTCACAGCGCAGGATATTCATGAGCGCATCAGTTCGGCGCATTTTGAGTACCGTGAGTTGGCGGATAAACTCAAAAATACCGATTTGATTTTTCGCATTCAGCGGCTATTGGAATTGCAAGCGCAGGCGTGCCGCGATATTGCCGAGAGTTTGCGCAGCAATGAGCCGTATGCGTATAGCAGCCGTTTGAGCCGCGCGATTGAGGGCAGTCGGCAGTCGCTCAATCACTACGCGGATGTACACAGCGGCATTGACGTGCATGCGCTGCAACGCCTGCTGGATAATTTGAGCAGTATTGATTATCAGCTCGCTCATCTCAATACTCAGGATGCGACGGATTTGGAAACGGATTCGGAGGCGAGCCGCATTGCGGCATTGGAACAAACCGGTTGGAAACACGCTTGGCGTACGCTGCGCAGCCAAATGAGTTTTGAGTCAGTGGTGTTTCGTCATGCGGTGCGCTTGGCTATTGTGGTGTTCGTTGCGTGTATGGCGGTCGAAGTGTTGGATTTGAAGCTGGGCTATTGGATTTTGTTGACCGCGTTGTTTGTGTGCCAGCCCAATTATTCCAGTACCAAAAATCGTGTCAATCAGCGCATCATCGGTACGATTTTGGGCGTGTTGGTCAGTGCGCTGATTCCGTATTTCACACCATCCATTGAAACCAAGCTGTGGATTGTGGTGGCGGCAACCACGCTGTTTTTCTTCTTTCGCAACAATGATTACCGTTTCTCAACCTTTTTCATCACCATTCAGGCGATGACCAGCTTTTCGCTGGCGGGTTTGGATATGTACGCCGCCATGCCTTTGCGCATCGTCGATACACTCATCGGCTCGGCGATTGCGTGGGTGGCGGTGTCGTATCTGTGGCCGGATTGGCGTTATCTGACTTTGGATCATACCGCCCGTCGCGCCATTGCGTATAACGGTACTTACCTCAAGGCAATTCTGAATCAATTACAACGTGGCGGTATGGATGATGTGGGGTATCGCAGTGTACGGCGTCAAGCACATGAACGTGCGGTGGCGCTGAGCAATACCTTGTCCAATATGAGCAGTGAGCCGGAAAAATACACCAATCATCTGCAAAATGGGTTTAACCTGCTGCGGCTCAATTACAATTTGATTGGCTATATTTCTGCGTTGGGCGCGTATCGTCGTCCACATCTACTTACCCAACTGGAGCAGGCCAGCACGGATTTCACCGAGCCATTTTATCGACTGGCCTACCGCGTGGCCGATCTGCTGGACACGATTGCCACACTGGAGCCGACAGCTTTTGACGCGCTTCACAGTGGTTTGACCGCCGAATTGAGTGCTATGCGCCCTGCGAGCGACACCACCGATAGGCAGCGTGTGATTCTGTGGCAACAATTGAGCATGATTGTCCGCCAATTACCCGCCTGCTTTCGTGCGCTGCGGCATGAGTCTGAGGATGCGGTGATCTGAAATAAGCGTATCTGCTTTTCACGACGCTAAGGCGCGCGCAAATAAAACCTCGTTTTCCAACGTCATGTGCTCGTTCAAATCATTGACAAATATTTGCGCCTCTGCATACAGCCGCTGCCAACTGCCGCACGCGTCCGTCGGTGGTGTGAGCTGATGGGTCAATTCGAGCAAGTGTGTAATGGCGGCCTCATGCTCGGTATGCTCGTGCATCATCATGCGGATCGGCATGGCTGCTCCGCGTCCCATGCCTCGGTCAAGCATGGGAAATAAAATTTGCTCCTCTTTCATCATGTGGCTGAGTAGTTCAGCCTGAATATTTTTTAACAAGGGCAAAATCTCGGCGGGAAAAACGCCCGCATGTGCGCTGTTGACTTTTTGCGCCAATACCCATAAATCGTCCAATTGAACACGGTGCGTATCGTGGTAACGCTGACGGATGTGCGCGGTCAAAGTGGCAAATGGTGTATCGCGCCACATGCTGAAATCATTCATTTTTAGCTCCTTCGATCATAGACAAAGGCATTATAAAAATAACTCAGGATGGCGAACATACGCTGTTCGAACTACGCTTGAAGGAGTCGCATAAAGATGTTGCGTCAGACACGATGTCGGATGCGGTGTCGAATGTGATCGGCCGATGGCGCGAATCTCAGTTTCTCTGAATGGAGTGGATAAAAAAACACGAAGCATACGCTTCGTGTTTTGATCGATGAACTTACATCTCAAAAATAGCCTACGCTATTACCAAGATAGGTATTGCCTCATTAGGCTTTTGCCAACGCCAATTCTTTATTGAGGTTTTTGAGTAAAGCCTGCATGCGTTCTGAATGAGCGACCATTTTTTGCTCAACCAGCTTATATTCAGCACGCAGTTTTTTGTCAGCACTTTTAATGCTTTGACTGACCTGCTCTTTTTTGACTTTGAGCTCTTGTTCCTTCAGTTGCGTCCATGCATTGGCCGTTTGCTTATACAACTCGTATTCTTGACCAATTTTATCTTTAAGGGTTTTGATGTCTTGTTTGAACTCCAAACCATAGACCGCTAAAGAATCCTCGGCGCGTTTGAATTTCATCTCTACTTCGGCCTTGACGATTGTATAGCGCGGAATCCGACGTAAGTTACTCGCCAAACCGAAGCGCGATAGTCCGTAAATCAACCATTTGGTTGGGTCGTACTGCCACCATTTGACGCCATTGCGGTAGTCGTTTTGGAAAATATGATGATAGTTGTGGTAGCCTTCACCCCAAGTGAACAGCGCCAATACAGGATTGTCGCGCGCCGTGTTGGTGTCGGTGTAGGGTTGTTTGCCGCTGACGTGCGCCCATGAGTTGATGAAAAAGGTGAAATGGTGGCTCACCACCAAGCGCAATAAACCGGCCAACAAGACCACACCAACGACATCACCCGCCATATAACCAATGGCGATGGGAATGCCGAAGTTGATGGCCAGCGCCAAAGGTACATAGTATTTGTGCTGGAACATCACCATTTTATCTTTGAGCAAATCCGGCGCGTTTTTGTAATCCAATTGGCCGCTCGGATAGTCGCGCAACATCCAGCCAATATGCGAAAACCAAAAGCCGCGTTTGGCCGAATACGGGTCTAAATCGACATCATCGACAAAGCGGTGGTGATTGCGGTGTCCAGAGCACCAATTCAAGATGGAGTTTTGCGTTGCCATCGTGCCAAAAATCATGAGTACGAAGCGCACCGGCCAGCTTGCTTCATAAGCACGATGCGCCCACAGGCGATGGTAGCCTGCGGTGATGCTCAGGCCGTTCAGCGCCAGTATGATAAAGAATGATACCCAAGCCGTCGTGCTGAAATCATGCGACCAAGCGTACCAAGGAATCAGGATCAGTGCAGCGATGGGGGTTAGAGAAAGTACGATCAAGGCAGGCCAATTGATGGGGGCTTGTGAGGATGTCTTTGAACTCATAGAATCGTGTTCCTTCAGGCAAAGTGAGTCAATTTACAAAAGCTGAACTATTTTAATCCGATAATGCGCAGAATGTGTGAGTTTGCGGCAGTGCTGATAATGCAGCAAACGCCAAAATGCGCGTTTCAATGTTCCATATCATACCCTACTCAGGGGTAAAATTTGATAGCGTTTCGGTTTTTACACCACCGCACGATATTGCATAGTTAGTATCGGTTATAACAAACTGCTTTCACTCGCCGGAGGGGTTAAACCGAAATGCTGATACGTCATCGCGCTGGCGATGCGTCCGCGCGGCGTGCGTTGCAAATAGCCTTGTTGAATCAAATACGGTTCGATGATGTCCTCGATGGTGTCTTTGGCTTCGCCGATGGACGCAGCGAGGTTGTCCAACCCGACAGGGCCGCCGTTAAAGCGGTACAAAATGGCTTCGAGTAGCTTTTTATCCATCACGTCCAAACCGGCGCTGTCCACATCAAGCATTTTTAACGCAGCATCAGCGATACGCTGACTGATGCTGCCGTTGCCTTTGACTTGGGCGTAGTCGCGCACACGACGCAGCAATCGGTTGGCAATACGCGGTGTACCGCGCGAGCGGCGAGCGATTTCACTTGCGCCTTCTGGGTCAATTTGGCAATTGAGCAAGCCCGCCGAACGCGTCACGATGTGGGTTAGCTCGGCGATGGTGTAGAACTCAAGCCGCCCGACGATACCGAATCGGTCACGCAGCGGGTTGGTGAGCATCCCTGCGCGCGTGGTTGCGCCGATCAGGGTGAAGGGTTTGAGGTCGAGTTTGACCGAACGCGCAGCGGGACCTTCGCCGATCATAATGTCGATTTGGTAGTCTTCGAGCGCGGGATAGAGGATTTCTTCCACAACGGGCGAAAGTCGGTGAATTTCGTCGATAAATAGAACGTCGTTGGTTTCTAAATTGGTCAATAGCGCGGCGAGATCACCCGCACGTTCAAGCACGGGGCCTGAAGTTTGCTTGAGATTGACGCCCATTTCACGTGCAATGATGTGAGCCAGTGTGGTTTTACCCAGTCCGGGCGGGCCGAACAGCAGGGTGTGATCGAGCGCCTCTTTGCGCGTGCGTGCCGCGCCGATGAAGATATCGAGTTGCTCGCGAATTTTCATTTGCCCGACGTATTCGTCCAGCATTTTCGGACGCAGGGCGCGCTCGGACTGCTCCTCCTGCATACTCAGCGGCTCGGCTTCGATCAGGCGCTCCTGCGTGGCTTTGTTTGGCAGGTGGGCGGAAAAGTCGTCGGTGATGATTTGGCTCATGATTGTTTTGTCTTAGAAAAGGATATCTTTTTAGTAAGTAGATTTAACTGCTGGATGAGCTCTAGCGAACTGTAAGGTATAAAATTGACCATCATCATAACCGTTGAGTCATATAGGAATCCTTGAAGTTTTCCCTCAATTAGTTTGATTATTTTCTCTTGTTTTTCTTGATGAAAACATATCTGGGTATAATTCTCCGATATTTCTAAAGCGTGTTTACTATCTAGTTCGATGAGGCGATGAATATATCTGTTATATTGGTCGGTGTAGTAAGGTAATAAGGGTAATTGTATTTGAGCCTTCTCTCCAATTGTTGCCATACAATAGTAAAAATTATTATTGGCCAAAAGAATATCTAGTCTGGTTTTATCTCGATCTTTATTCTCATCTATGAATTTGCAAAATTTCTCTAGATTTCTGAGGGATTCAATATTTTTTGTAATTTCCTGTTGAAGCAGGAAATATATGGACTTTAACTCTCGTTTTTGTTTGTTTCTGCTTTTGAACAGTTCAAAAATTTCCTTTATAAGGAATAGCAATATAGCTACTAATGCTGTTATCGAGGTGGTATTTTGTAACATGCTTGTTGTGTTTTTCTATTTAGAAAATTGTTGCAACGCCCAGCGGATGCCGTTGTTCACGTCCATGTCGTTCGGGAAATTTTTCAGCACATGGTTGATTTCTTTTTCGGCATAGCCCAGCGCAATCAGTGCGGCGTAGACGTCCACGCGGGCGGAGGTATCGATGGCTTTGTCCGCCGTTTTGTGGTCAAAAGAGAGCGTGGCGACTTTGTCTTTAAGCTCCAAAACCAGCCGCTCGGCGGTTTTTTTACCAATGCCGGGAATGCTGGTCAGGCGTGAAATGTCTTGCGCGGCAACGGCTTGCTGCAAATCGTCCGAAGACAATCCTGAGAGAATGCCCAATGCGGTGCGTGCGCCAATGCCGGTGATTTTGATGAGTTGGCGAAAGCTGACACGCTCGGCGGCGCTGGCAAAACCATACAGTACGTGTGCGTCTTCGCGGATGGCCAAGTGCAAAAATAAACTGACTTTTTGCCCAACTTCAGGCAACGTGTACAATGTACTCATCGGTACGTCAATTTCGTAGGCCAAGCCTGAAGGTGTGTCGATAACCACTGTCGGTGGCTTTTTGTCAATGAGGGTACCGCTGATTCGTGTGAGCATGGTGTGTGCCGTTAAAATAATTAAATTGGGTTAACAAGATTGCAAGATGGATGATTGAATGAATTATCGCACATCCTTTTGCGGGTGGCGTTTGAATTGGAGTGCTTTACAAAAATGAGGTGTCGTTTTTTGGGATGGCTGGGGGTATTGTGGGTATTGCCTATCAGTTTTCTGGCTTTTGTGTTGGCGTTGCTATTGCGCCCGAAATGGCTGGGCGGCGGTGTGCGCTGGGCGCGCGTGGCGTATGGCGATACGGTGGCGCTGGCGGTGTGGGGCGGCGCATTGGATGGTTTGCTTAAACGGATGCCTTTGGGTGTGGTCGATGGGGTTACGCTGGGGCATGTGGTGCTGTTTCGCCAATCGTGGAACATGCGCACGATCGGCGCGCATGAATTTGCTCATGTGCGTCAGTACATGCGCTGGGGCTTTTTGTTTCCGCTGGCGTACGGCTTAGAAAGCGTGTGGCAGTGGCTGCGCGGGCGACATTATTATTGGGACAATCGCTTTGAGGTAGAGGCGTATCGCTTAGGGCGTGAGCCCTTTGCCCGAGTAGCGAAAAAATCATTATCCAACAGACGCAATGACGCGTAAAAACTGCAAGTATGTGGTTTTTGTGTTGGGGATAGAGGATTTTTCGGCGCGCGCTGATATAAATACTTGACCAAAAGTGGCAAATTCAGTATTGTCACAGGTTCATGAGTGTGCGAATTGCTTTATCCAAGGATTTGGTTGCTCATTTCTTGTTTGCGGGTTAGTGACACAATCGCTTCATCCGCATCCAATCAATTTCAAAGCACCTTGCTTGTTGGTTTGATGTAGCAGGTTTGTTGGGGTGTTAGAGAGACGACGGGTCGATATTGGTTCGATAGACACCCGCGATTAATCTGACAACAACGCAAATGCTGGCATGATACCGTTGGGTAAGGAATACGTTTGACCTTGAAAGGACTCTATTATGTCAATTGAACTCACAGGTTCAGAAATTTTGGTTCGTTGTTTACAAGAAGAAGGTGTGAAACACATCTTTGGTTATCCGGGTGGTTCGGTCTTGTATATCTACGACGCGCTGTATCAACAATCCGGTATTGAACACATTTTGGTGCGCCATGAGCAGGCAGCGGTTCATGCGGCGGATGCGTATTCGCGTTCGAGCAATGAAGTCGGTGTGTGTTTGGTCACCAGCGGTCCGGGCTTGACCAATGCGGTCACGGGGATCGCCACCGCGTATTATGATTCGATTCCGCTGGTCGTGATTTCGGGGCAAGTGCCAACGGCCTTGATCGGCGAAGATGCGTTCCAAGAATGCGATGCCGTGGGCGTAACGCGCCCGATCGTGAAACACAATTTTTTGGTCAAAGACGTGCGCCAACTGGCGGCAACGGTGAAAAAGGCGTTTCATATCGCCAAAACCGGTCGTCCGGGTCCGGTTTTGATCGATATTCCCAAAGATATTTCCAATAACAAATGCAAATTCGATGGCTACCCAGAAACGGTGCATATGCGCTCGTACAATCCGGTGGTCAAAGGCCACGCTGGTCAGATTCGTAAAGCATTGAATTTATTGGTGAATGCCGAACGTCCGGTGATTTATACCGGCGGCGGTGTGATTCTCGCGAATGCGTCCGAGCAGTTGAACCAATTGGTTGATACCGTGGGTATGCCATGCGTCAATACCTTGATGGGTTTGGGTGGCTATCGCGCATCGTCACCGAATTATATTGGTATGCCAGGGATGCACGGTTGCTACGAAGCGAATATGGCGATGCAACACGCCGATGTGATTTTGGCCGTCGGCGCGCGTTTTGATGATCGCGTGGTTGGCAATCCGAAACACTTCGGTCAAGTGGCACGCAAAATCATTCATATTGACGTTGATCCATCGTCCATTTCCAAGCGTGTGCGTGCGGATGTGCCGATTGTCGGTGACGTGAAAGACGTGCTGACCGATATGCTGACGCAGTTGCGCGAAATGAATTTCCAAGCCAATCCAGCGAAAATCGAAAAATGGTGGGCGCAGATCAATGATTGGCGTGCGGTCAATAGTTTGAATTATGATCGCGGGAGTCAATTGGTCAAACCGCAAAAAGTCATCGAAACCTTGCACCGCCTGACCAATGGTGACGCGTTCATCACCTCGGATGTCGGGCAGCATCAAATGTTTGCCGCGCAATATTACCCGTTTGATAAACCACGTCGTTGGATCAATTCGGGTGGTTTGGGCACGATGGGTGTCGGTATTCCGTATGCAATGGGTGTGAAAAAACTTCATCCTGATGCCGATGTGTGCTGTATCACGGGCGAAGGCTCGGTGCAGATGTGTATCCAAGAGTTATCCACCTGTAAAGAGTATGAGCTGCCCATCAAGATTTTTAGCTTGAACAATGGTTACTTGGGCATGGTACGTCAATGGCAGGAGTTGCAGTATGACGAGCGCTATTCACAAACCTATTTTAAAGGCTTGCCGGATTTTGTGAAACTCGCAGAAGCCTATGGCCACGTCGGTATGCGCATTGAGCGTGACGCGGATGTCGAGGGCGCGTTGAAAGAGGCATTGGCGATGAAAGACCGCTTGGTGTTCATCGATTTCCAAGTGGATCCGGCGGAAAATGTCTTCCCAATGGTTCAGGCGGGTAAAGGTCTGTCTGAGATGTTGTTGCGCCCGACGCCTGAAGTGCTTCAGTCCGCTGCGCCGATTTTGGTACGAGGAGAATAATATGAGACACGTTATTTCTGTATTACTCGAAAATGAAGCGGGCGCATTGTCGCGTGTGGTGGGGTTATTCGCCTCGCGCGGGTACAATATTGAAAGCCTGATTGTTGCGCCGACCGAAGATTCAACGCTGTCTCGCATGACCATCACGTCATCGGGTTCAGACGAAGTTTTGGAGCAAATTACCAAACATTTGAACCGCTTGATCGAAGTGTACAAAGTACAAGATTTGACCGATGGCGCCTATGTGGAACGTGAATTGCTGATGGTCAAAGTCCGCGCAGTGGGCAAAGATCGTGAAGAGCTTAAACGTTTGGCCGACATCTTCCGTGGTCGCATCCTTGACGTCACCGATAAAGCCTTTACAATAGAGGTCACGGGGAATTTGGCGAAAAACGACTCGTTTTTACAAGCGATTGACCGCGGTCTGATTCTCGAAACCGTGCGTACAGGGCCTTCGGGCATTGGGCGCGGCGAGCGTGGCTTGCGGGTATGATTTGACCCAAATAGAACAAAAGTAGCATTAAAACCGATCAGTTTAATTTTTAACAAAGGAACAAAATGAAAGTTTTTTACGACAAAGATTGTGATTTATCATTAATCAAAGGCAAACAAGTCACCATCATTGGCTACGGCTCGCAAGGCCACGCACATGCGTTAAACCTGACCGAAAGCGGCGTTAAAGTGACCGTCGGTCTGCGCAAAGGCGGCGCGTCTTGGGCCAAAGTGGAAAACGCCGGTTTACCAGTCAAAGAAGTGGCTGAAGCGGTTAAAGGCGCGGACATCGTGATGATGCTCCTGCCTGACGAGCAAATCGCCCATGTGTACAACACCGAAGTCGCTCCGAACATCAAGCAAGGCGCAGCTTTGGCTTTCGCGCACGGTTTTAACATCATCTACAATCAAGTCGTGCCACGCGCCGATTTGGACGTCATTATGGTTGCGCCAAAAGCACCGGGTCACACCGTGCGTGGTACATACAGCCAAGGCGGCGGCGTACCGCACCTGATCGCGATTGAACAAGACAAATCCGGCGCAGCGCGCGACATCGCATTGTCATACGCTTCTGCCAACGGCGGCGGTCGTGCCGGCATCATCGAAACCACCTTCCGTGAAGAAACCGAAACCGATTTGTTCGGTGAGCAAGCGGTATTGTGCGGTGGCGCGGTTGAACTGGTGAAAATGGGTTTTGAAACCTTGGTTGAAGCAGGCTACGCACCGGAAATGGCGTATTTTGAATGTTTGCACGAGTTGAAACTGATTGTCGACTTGATCTACGAAGGCGGTATCGGCAATATGAACTACTCGATTTCCAACAACGCTGAGTACGGCGAATACGTCACCGGTCCACAAGTGATTAACGAAGAATCGCGTAAAGCCATGCGTCAAGCGTTGAAAAACATCCAAACCGGCGAATATGCGAAAAGCTTCATTCTCGAATACAAAGCCGGCGCACCAACGATGGTGTCACGCCGTCATCTGACTGCACAACATCAGATTGAGCAAGTGGGTGGCAAACTGCGTGCGATGATGCCGTGGATTGGTAAAAACAAACTGGTCGATCAAAGCAAAAACTAATTTTTTGCCAGAATAGACGAAAGAATCCGATGCGCATCAGGGCATCGGATTTTTTTATGAGAGGGAATGAGTGTTTCTCAATATTCGCCACGCCAAACCGTCGACTATTCCCAATTCTTTGTCAACATTTCGCCGTATTGAGTATTACAATGAGCAGGTAATCCCTCGTTATTTTCCCCAAAAGGATGACAAAAATGAAGATGAAACACTATTTGGCAGTGCTTGGTTTGAGCGGCTTATCTTTGGCTTTCACGCAAGCGCAGGCTGAAACCGTCGCTATCAACCAAAACGGTTCACTGGTTGAGATGTGCGCCAGTGCAGAAAAAATGGTAACGCATGACTCAGCCATGATGAATGTTGACTTCTCAGCGCGTGAGCGAGACAAAGTTCAAGCGGCGGATAAGGTCAACCGCACGATGAGCCAAGCAATGCAGTTGATTAAAAAATACCGCAGCGTGATGGTTGAAAATCAAAATTACAACACCTATCAGGAACGCGATAGTGACGGAAAAGTCACGAATAAATGGACGGTACAACAATCGTTCTCACTGACCGGTAAAAACCTGAACGAAATGTCCGAGTTGGCCGCGCAATTACAAACGATGGGCGTTAACGTCAGCAATATGAACACCTACCTCAGCCCAGCAGGTCGCCGAGCCGCCGAGCAACAGCTCAATGACGAAGCTTTTGCCGACGTCAAATCGCGCATTGCGACGGTGGCCAAAGCATTTGGTCAGCCGGTCGGCGCGTGGCGTATCGCACACATGAATATCATGCCGAATAATCCATGCAGTGGCTATGGCGGACGCATGTACGCTGCCGCCGCTCCAGTGATGATGCGTGCGAAAGACGCGGCAGAAGTGGCTCAACCCGAATTGGTCGAAGGACGCGAGCAAATGACGGTGAATTTCTACATCGCCGTGCGCGCGAAGTAATGGCAGTGTGAATAATGAGATGATGCGTGGATTGACTACGGTTCAATCTACTCAATGGCTGTGATGTATTTTGTGCGCTTTGTGCTTATTCTTTTGACGGCGCATCACTCATCGAATGGGGGACGAAATGGACAGAGAACTGATGCGACAATTTCTACTGTACAACCTCGCGTTTAATTATACGGTCTTGCTGGTGTGGTTTATCGCATTCACATACTGGCACGATGGGTTATTCAAACTACATCGGCGCTGGTTTGCTTTAAGTGAAACGCGTTTTGATGCAATTCACTATGCTGCGATGGCCGTGTACAAAGTGGGCGTTTTATTGTTCAATCTCATTCCATATTTGGCATTACTCGCATTGAAAGACTGAATTTTTTAAAATCATGAGTAGAAAACCGCTTCCGTCGCATCCCAAATATCCCGAACGTATCTGCTGGGGCTGCGATAAATTGTGCTCGAAAGACGCGTTGGCCTGTGGCAATGGTTCGGAGCGCACGCCGCATCCTGTGGAGTTGTTTGGTGATGATTGGCTGGAGTGGGAGTTGTCGGCGACAGAGGGTAAAACTTCTGAGTGATTGTAAAGTAACGTATTGTAGAAAAAAGCGCATGAATATCTCATCATGCGCTTTTTATATGTGAACCACCGTTACGGTTTAATCGCGATTTTCAGCACGCCATCGCGCTGGTTAGCGAATAAATCGTAGGCTTCGACAATGTCATCGAGTTTGTACTCATGTGTGACCAATACGCCCAAATCGACGCGGCCGGATTCCACCACGCTGAGCAAGCGGCGCATCCGTTCTTTCCCGCCCGGACATAGCGCCGTATTGATCTTATGATCGCCCAGACCGGCGGCGAATGCGCTGATCGGGATGGTCAAGTCTTCCGAATATACGCCGAGGCTGGAGAGTGTGCCGCCCGGTTTGAGCACGCGTAGCGCTTGTTGGAAGGTTAATTGCGTGCCCAACGCTTCAATGCTGGCATCTGCGCCGCGCCCGTTGGTGATTTTCATGACTTCATCGACCACGTCGACATTGCGGAAATTGAGCGTGACGTCTGCACCCATTTTTTTCGAAATGGCCAAACGTTCGTCATTGCCGTCCACGGTGATGATGAGGCTGGCGCCTTTGAGTTTCGCGCCTGCGGTGGCGCATAGGCCAATCGGACCTTGGGCGAAAATAACGACGATGTCGCCGATTTGAATATTCGCGTTTTCTGCACCTTTAAAGCCGGTGGACATGATGTCAGGGCACATCAATACTTGCTCGTCGGTCAAACCGTCAGGAATCGGCGCGAGGTTGGCCTGCGCATCGGGAACGAGCGCGTATTCGGCCTGCGTACCATCAATGATATTGCCGAAACGCCACCCAGCTGTGGCTTTGTAACCGTGGCAGGAGCATTTGCCGTCCTCGTCCATGATGTACGAGCCATCTTGCGACGGATAGCCGTCCTGACAGGCGTAGGAGGTAAAGCTCGGGCAAATCGCGCCAGCGATGACGCGTTGCCCTTCTTGATACCCTTTGACATTGCTCCCCAGTTTTTCGATGATCCCGACCGGCTCATGACCGATGGTCAGACCTTCTTTGACTGGATATTCACCTTTTAAAATATGCACGTCTGTGCCGCAAATGGTGGTGGTTGTGATGCGTATCAAGGCATCGTTGGGGCCGACATCGGGGATTTTTTTCTCAACAATTTCAATCCGACCTTTGCCTAAAAATGCAGCTGCTTTCATCATATTAGCCATTTTAAGTCTCCTTTCGGTTATTGAAACATGCCAAAAACCCTTTTGGCTATTTTAGTATAACGCGCAAAAGCAGAGAGAAATAGCAAATAATGTCATGTTTGACCTGTAAACGATCAAACAAAAGAGGTGATCGATCATCACCTCTTTCTTTTTTGAATCAATAACTTAGTGCGTGGCTAAAGTTTATGGCAATAAACCATAAATCAAAATCACCGCGATCAATACCGGCGAGACTTTGGTCACGACAAAGTACAGCTTATTGAGTAAAGCTTGATTATCCAGCGAGCCGTTATTGCTGATCGCTTGGATAAACTCAACCTTGCGCCAGTGCAGAGCGACAAATACACAGGTCGCCAGACCACACAACGGCATCATTAGTTTACTGGCCAAAAAGTCAAATGCATCGAAAATATTTTTGTCAAATAAGGTGACATTGGCCAAGGTGCTGTTTGACAATGCGCACAGTCCGCCCAGTACCAACAGCACCAACATCACCACCAAAATCGCGCGACTGCGCGCCCAGTTCAGACGCTCGTGCAATACCGCAACAGGAACCTCGACGATGGAGAGCATCGCGCCGATGGCCGCCATCGCAGTCAGGATGAAAAATACCGCGCCAAGGATTTGACCGAGCGGCATGTGCACGAATACCGCTGGAATGGTTTTGAACAGCAGGCTTGGGCCGCCTGCGGGATTAAAGCCAAAAGCGAAAACCGCAGGAAAAATCGCCAGACCGGCCAATAACGACACGGTCAAATCGGCCAACATGACGGTCAGCGCAGTTTTCGGAATGTTTTGCTCCGAGCGAAAGTAACTGCCATAAATCATCATCGAGCCGATACCGAGCGAGAGTTTAAAAAACGCCAATCCCAGCGCGGTAAAGATGACTGTGGCATTGATTTTGCTCCAATCCGGCAGGAACAAAAATTTCACACCGGCCATCGCGTTCGGCAAACTCAAACTGGTCAGCGCCACGATCATCAACAGAATGAACAGCAACGGCATCAGTCTTTTGGTCACGGCCTCAATACCCTTGGTCACGCCCATCAGCAAAATCCCGCCGACCACCAACAGCACCAACCACTGCATCAGCAATGATGTCATTGGATTACCGACCATGCCGCCGAATGCTTCAGCCAAATGATTTTTGTCATCGGACAGCAGCGTGCCGGTCAAACCTTTACCCACATAGGTGAAGACCCAGCCGACCACGACCGAGTAAAACGACATAATCAACAATGCGGCGACCATACCCGCGAAACCGATCAGCCACCAGTGGCCTTTCGGCGCAATCGTGCGATAGACATTCACGGGATCGGTGCGCGTGGTGCGCCCGAGACTGATTTCGGTAATCATCAGCGGTAGACCGACCAGCAAAGTGGCGAGCAAATAAATCAGCAGGAATCCCGCGCCGCCACCTGCTCCGGTTTGGTAGGGGAACATCCAAATATTGCCCAGACCGACTGCCGAGCCTAAAGTTGCGGCCAAAACGCCGAAACCGGAAGAAAAACCGCTGCGCTGTGTTGAATTTTGTTGTGTTTGACTCATGATAAATTGATTAAGAACATAAAAAATGGACTAAAAAATACGTCCACTCGGTTGGATATAGAAAAAAATTAATGAAAATAATCCCGAATCTCAGAAAATTTAACTCGCCATTTTAGCACTGTTGCTGTGTGCTTTTGAATGATTCTGCGCATTTGAGCCTCGCCGATCTCGTCCAAATGCCGCAGGAAGACGCACATACTCTGCCTAATGCCACGAATAAGGACTGAATTGAGTGAATCGTTTGGGCGTTACAAAACGCATCAACCTACTTTTTTAGGAGTACGGGGCAAAATCAAGTAAAATGATGTTTGATGGACGTCGTTTCGCCCGCCGCGTGTTGTGTTTTCGTATTCGTACAATCGCGCAATCGCACCAATGATTTTGGGGCAAAACATTCAGGCGTCTGGATTCATTCACGATTTTAAGTAAGAGAGTTTTTATGTCAGCATCTAATTATCCGCATCCGATTTTCGCCAAAGAAGGTTGGGTATTCATGGGCATCGCCGTATTTTTGGCCTTGTTTATCCACTTTTTGGGCGGCTTCGGCTGGGCGTGGCCGTTCTACATCATTGCCGCGTTTGTGATTCAATTTTTCCGCGATCCGGCGCGTGATATTCCGAGTACGCCGAATGCGGTGCTGTCACCCGCTGATGGGCGCGTGATCGTGGTGGACAAAGTATATGATGTTTATGGTGAACGTGAAGCCTTGAAAATCAGCGTATTTATGAACGTATTTAATGTGCATTCGAACCGTATGCCGGTTGATGGTACGGTAGTCAAAGCGCAATACTTCCCTGGTAAATTTTTCAATGCCGATTTGGCCAAAGCCTCTGAGCAAAACGAGCGCAATGCGTTGGTGTTGCACACCGCAGACGGTCAAATGGTGACATCGGTGCAGGTTGCAGGGCTGATCGCGCGACGCATTTTGTGCTACGTTGGCGTGGGTCATCAGGCCAAACGCGGCGAGCGCTACGGCTTCATTCGTTTCGGTTCGCGCGTGGACGTGTATCTGCCAGTTGATGCCATGCCGCGCGTCGCTATTGGTGATAAGGTGTCGGCTACGACGACAATTTTGGCCACATTGGCAGATCATTCGGCACAAACGACGGAATCTACAACGTCCGCTGAGGCTGTTGCTGAGGCTGTTGCTGAGACTGCTTGAGCAGAAGTTGAATAAAAATAAACGCTGTACGCCTAATTAGAGGAAAAAATGACTGAACACGCTCAATCTGACATTAAAGTCATTGATGAATATGGCCGCGAGGCGGGACATATTCCTGCGCGTCATCGGGCGATTTATTTACTGCCCAATGCGTTCACGACAGCGGCATTGTTCGCCGGATTTTTCGCCATTGTCAAAGCCATGAGCCATGAGTTTAATATCGCAGCCGTGGCGATTTTCTGCGCGATGGTACTCGATGGCATGGATGGGCGTGTGGCGCGATTGACCAATACCCAAAGTGCTTTTGGTGAACAATACGATAGCCTTGCCGATATGGTTTCATTTGGTGTCGCACCGGCGTTGGTCGTATACGAATGGCAATTACACGGTCTGGGTACAGGGCGCTTGGGGCTGATTGTCGCCTTTATCTATACGGTCTGCGCGGCTCTGCGCTTGGCGCGATTTAACATCAATACCGATGTCATCGACAAACGATTTTTCCAAGGTCTACCCAGTCCGTCGGCTGCGGCACTGATGGCCGGTATGGTTTGGCTGGTTGAAGAAAAAGACCTGCCGATTCCGGCCGAAGCAATCCCGTATATTGCGATTGTCGTCACGCTGTTTGCCGGATTATCGATGATTACCAATGTGCGCTATTACAGTGGTAAGGCCATGGATTTGCAACACTCCGTTCCTTTCGTCAAACTGCTGATGTTCGTCGGCATCATGCTGTGCATCATCGCATGGCCGCCGTTCGCACTGTTTGGCCTGTTTGTCGCCTATGCGCTATCCGGCTATATCATGTGGCTGTGGCGCTGGTCAAAAGGCGAATCGCTGAAAAAACAACGCAAAACCTGATATCAAAAACGCTTGCACCCGCAGGCGTTTTTTCTACCCAAACATCAAAATAATCATCGGAAAAAACTCATGTCCACATTCGAAGATGCGCTTGCACTGGCTGCGCAGGCACATAAAGGCCAATACGACCTCGCTGGCGCGCCCTATATCTGCCATCCCATGCGTGTGGCGCTGGCGCAGAGTGACGAGCGTGCGCGCATCGTCGCCATACTGCACGACGTGATCGAAGACACCGCCGTTACTTATCAAGACTTAAGCGCAGCAGGTTTCGATGATGAAATCATTGGTGCCGTTGAAGCCTTGACCAAACGCTCAGGTGAAAAACGCATTGATGCCGCCGCGCGTGCGAAAGCCAATCCATTGGCTTTACAGGTCAAACTCGCCGATGTCGCGGACAATATGAACCTCGCGCGCATCAGCAATCCAACCGCGGAGGATTATGCACGCTTGCGGGAGTATGATCAGGTGTTGGCGTATTTGAAAGAATAGCATGGTTGCTGATAGTTATGTCTTGAACCTATGGTCAATGTACTTGATTCCCAAAATACTGGACACAGTATAAGAATTGCCGTAAATTATATAGAATCGCTATCTTTACTTACTCTCTAAGGGAAAATATGAAAAATATATCTTATATAAAATGGGTTGTTATTTTTGGTTCTGCAGTGATATTTGGCGGTTGTGCCAATATACACACCCCAGAATGGAATAAGCCAACGAGTGAGACTGAGGCAGAATACGTTCATTATATGAAAAAGGGGACAGGAAGTTTAAGCGGGCAAGCCTTTTTAACCCAAAATGGTGGTGGTGTAGTGAAGGCAGCAGGGCGAACAGTTACTTTAGATCCTTTAACTACTACAGGCATCAACTGGTGGAATGAGGCCGGTAAATATTATTACAATCGGAATTTTTTACCACCTCAAAGTGAGAATTTTATTAAAGCACGCCGAACGACTGTCGCGGATGGTGATGGCAAATTTGAATTTAAAGGACTTCCCAATGGAAATTATGCAGTATCAACAACTGTAACGTGGCAGGCAGGGTATGATTTACAAGGGGGTGTTGTTGGTCAACCAGTTGAAATTAAAGATAATGAAGAAACCAGAGCCATACTCACTTGGTAAATGCAAGTAATTAGATTAGTCCAGTATGATTATAGAAATCTGTTGGTATGGGCTTAACTAATTACCATTAATAAATGGTGGGCTTACATTTCTGAAAATTCAATATACACTAACTTGGTATTTGGGTTAATAACTTCTTTACTTTAAGATGGCTTGATATTTCCCCGTCGCGCGCGTGCTCGTGCCAGCGCGGCTTCGATGCTGGCGCGTTTGCGCTCAATGTCGTCGTTCTCGATTTGTGTCGGCGGGTGTTCGGCGGTGAAGTCGGCGTGTTTGTGTTCGAGTTTTTGATGGCGGCGTTCATCGCGTTCGATTTTTTCTCTTTTTAGGCGTTCATTGCGAAATTGGTACTGTGCTCGTGAGGCATGGGCGCGTTCGCGCGTCCAATCGGGATCGGCGGCCGGCGGCATTTGGATGCAGTCTACGGGGCAGGGCGGTACGCACAGTTCGCAGCCGTTACAGCGCTCCGCGATGACGGTGTGCATGAGTTTGGCAGCGCCGACGATGGCGTCTACGGGGCAGGCTTGGATGCATTTGGTGCAGCCGATGCATTGGTCTTCGATGATGTAGGCGACGCGCAGGGGTTGTTCAATGCCGTGTTCCGGATTGAGCGGAATAATGGGGCGGCTGGTGATGTGTGCGAGTTGGGCGATGCCTGCTGCGCCACCTGGTGGACATTGGTTGATGGGTTCGTTGTGAAATGCGATGGCGTGGGCGTAGGGTGCACAGCCGTTGTAGCCGCATTGGGTGCATTGGGTTTGCGGTAATGCGTCGTTGATGCGTTGTTCGAGTGCCTCGGGTGTCTCGGGTGTTGCGGTGGGTGCTGGCTGATTCATTTAGTTTTTGCTGGGTTTGCTGAACCGGCGGCTGATTTTTTTGACTTGGCGCAGGGTGCGCACGGCTTTGAAGACCTGTGCGAGGTGTGAGCGGTCGGTGACGTCGATGATGACGCGGATGTCTGCGTCGCCGCTTTGGGTTTCGAGCGAGACATCGGCGATATTGGCGCCTGCATCGGCGATGCGGCTGGCGACTTTGGCCAGCAGGCCTTTTTCATTCACTGCAATGATGGATAGTGCGACGGGGAAGTTGATGTTTAAATCGGTCTCTGTGTCCCATTCGAGGTCGATCCAGCGCAGGTTGTCGATGTTGCGCTGGGCGCGAGCAGTCGGGCAGTCGGAGGTGTGAACGATGAGCCCTTGCTTTTTCTGCAGGTAGCCGATGATGCTGTCGCCGCGAATTGGACGACAGCATTTGGATAGGGTGACGGTGTTGGTTTCATCACCGCGAATAACCAGACGTTCGGTATCGCTTTTGACCAAGGCTTCTTCGGAGGCTTCGAGGATGGCTTTTTGCGATGCGCTGGCGTCGCGCGTTTGGTTGAGGAACAGCCAGCGTTGTGCGGTGATATTGGCATAACGAATGCCGAGGCCGATTTCGGACAGGAGCTCTTCTTGCGATTTGCTACCGACGTCGGCCATGAGCCGCTCCCAGCCGTCTTTGACTTCGTCGGGGTAGGGCAGATTGATGTGCTCGATCGATTGACGCAGCAGCTGCTCGCCCAGTAGCGCGGATTCCGCGAGCCGCTGGGTTTTGAAGTAGTGGCGCAACTCCATGCGCGCTTTGCTGGTTTTGACCCATTTGAGCCAAATTGGCGCAGGGTGTGCGGCGGCGTCGGTGATGATTTGCACACGGTCGCCGTTATGCAGCTCTTGGCTGATTGGGCTGTCTACACCGTTGATGATGGCGCTGACGGCGCGATTGCCAATGTCGGTGTGAATGGCGTAGGCGAAATCGAGCGCACTTGCTTGGCGCGGGAGGCTGAGGATTTTTGATTTCGGTGTGAATACGTAAACCGCATCGGGTGACAAATCGACCTTGATGTGTTCGAGAAACTCGATGGAGTCGTTGGTTTTTTGCTGAATGTGCAGCAGTGATTGCAGGGTCAGATGCGATTGTTTTTGCACATCGGAGAAGCTGTCGTCGCTTTCTTTGTACAGCCAGTGCGTGGCGATGCCGGATTCGGCGATGCGCTCCATTTCGTGGCTACGGATTTGAAATTCCATCGGTTTGCCCACATGGTTCAAGACCACGGTGTGCAGTGATTGGTAGCCGTTTTTCTTGGGAATGGCGATGTAGTCTTTGAAACGGCCGGGCACGGGGTTGAACAGGCCGTGCAAAATCCCTAAGCTCAGATAGCAGTCGCTACGCGTATTGACCAGCACACGAAAGCCGTACACGTCCATGACTTTGGACAGCGACAGCTTTTTGTTTTTCATCTTGTGGTAGGTGCTGGCAAGGTTTTTCTCACGGCCAAAAATATCGGCCTGAATCTGCGCACTGGCAAAACTCTCACGAATCTGGTGAATGACTTTACCAAACAGTTCGCGTTTGACTTGACGCGAACCCTTCAGTGCTTCGCGCAGTATGCGTGCGCGCCAGGGATGAATTTGCTCAAAACAGAGGTCTTCGAGTTGGCGATAAATATCGTCCAATCCGAGTCGATGCGCAATCGGGGCGTAGATTTCAAGGGTTTCCTGCGCAATGCGTTTGCGCTTGTCCGCGCGCATGGTCTCCATCGTCGAGAGGTTGTGCAGACGGTCGGCCAGTTTGATGAGAATGACGCGCACATCGTCGGCCATCGCGAGCAGCATTTTGCGAAAGCTCTCGGCCTGCTGCGCCTCTTTGCTATCAAAATGCAGCTTGTCCAGTTTGGACAGTCCATCGACCAAATTGGCTACCGGCGCGCCGAATTGATTCGCCAGCGTGATTTTGTCAATGCCGCTGTCTTCCAAAACGTCGTGTAGCAAGGCAGCCTTGATTGACTGCGAATCAAGTTTCCACGTCGCGCACAGCGTCGCTACCGCAATCGGATGGGTGATATAGGGTTCGCCGGTTTGACGGTATTGCCCCAAATGCGCCGCATCGGCCACAGCAAAGGCCGCACGAATTCGGGCGCATTCCTGCTCCGACAAATAGTTGCGCAGTTGCCCGAACAAGCCGTCCAAGCCGGTTTTAATCAACTCGGCGTGTTGCTTTTTATGTTCGGGTGACACCGCCGTGGTGAAGCTGGTCGCGTGGAACGCTTGCTCCGTGGTTGGCTGGGTCGTGTTCTGCTCGTCGGACATAGGTAATCGTTTTTAGGTCAATATGCGGTTCGGTTATAGGCAAAAAAAGCCATTGAAACAATGGCTTGTCGATCAAACAGGGCAGATCAATTCGGTACTTTGAGCAACATTTCGGTGCCCACTTCACCTGCGGCGATTTCGCGCAGTGCGGTCACGGTTGGTTTATCGTTGCTGGCGATTTTTGGGCTGTGCCCTTGTGCCAATTGACGTGCGCGGTAGGTCGCAGATAAAGTCATGTCAAAGCGGTTGGGAATATTTTTCAAACAATCTTCTACGGTAATGCGTGCCATTTTTTACTCTTTCAATCAAGTTCAAATATCATCAGTCACTGGTTTAATACGTTTTGGTTTTAAACCAGCGTCATCAAATCTTTGAATATATCGGGATAACGTGCCTGTTGCGAGGCAAACCGCAATCGTGACGCGCCAACTATCTGCTGCAATTGCGCCAAAGCGGTGGAAAATAGGTGATTAATGATAACATATTCACACTCATCTGCGTGCGCCATTTCATTTTTGGCCGCCGCCAGCCGTCTGGTGATTACGTCTTCGGCATCCGTACCGCGTTTGTGCAGGCGCTCGTTCAAGGCTTCCATCGATGGCGGCAGGATGAAAATGCCGATCATATTGGGAAAATGCGCGCGCACCTGTTGCGCACCTTGCCAGTCAATTTCGAGCAAAACGTCTTTACCCGAAGTCAGAGCCGAGATAATCCAATCCTTTGAAGTGCCGTAGTAATTGCCATGAACCTCGGCGGACTCGATGAAGTTGCCTGCGGCGCGGTCAGCCAAAAAATTGTCCACTGTGGTGAAATGATAGGCTACGCCGTCAACCTCGCCGATGCGCGGCGCGCGCGTGGTGTGTGAAACGGACAATAGGATATTGTCATCATTTTTGAGCAATTCATTGACGAGCGATGACTTGCCTGCGCCGCTGGGGGCGATGACGACAAATAGGCTACCGATGTAGGCATTTGAAAGAGGATGGTTCATATCACTTCCTGCTGTGTGTTGGGTTTCTGACTCGGGTTATTCCAAATTTTGTACCTGCTCACGCATTTGTTCAATGATGAGTTTGAGCTCGAGCGAGGCTTGCGTTTGTGTCAGGCTGGCGGATTTGGAGCCGAGCGTATTGGCTTCGCGGTTGAATTCTTGCATGAGAAAGTCGAGCTTTTTGCCGACATTACCGCCCTCGGATAAATTTTGGCGGGCGTTGCGCAGATGGCCGTCCAATCGGTCGAGTTCTTCGGCCACGTCAATGCGGATGGCGGTCAGGCTGACTTCTTGTTTGATGCGTTCGAGCAGCTCCTCGCGTGGAATGGCGGAGGTGGCGATGGCAACATCGTTTTTGCCTGCGTCCAAAGCCTTGAGTAGACGCTCGGTCAGTTTTTGCTCCTGATGCGCGAGTAATTCGGGCAGTTGCACACGCAAATCGGCGACAATGCTGTCAATCGCATTCAGTCGATCCACAATGGTTTGCTTCAGGTGCGCGCCTTCGTGCGCGCGGCTGGCTAAAAATTGCGTCAACGCGGCCTGCGTCAGTTCGGTCATTTGCTCCGTCGTGACCGCGCCCAGCACATCCGCTGCGCCCGCGCTGCTGGGCACAACGCCTGGCCAATTGAGCAAGCTGCTGACGTTGAGCGGTGCGGCGTTTGGCGCTTGCGCCTGTAGCGCGTTTTGCAGGGCGAGTACTTGCTGGAGTGCATCGTGGTTGATTAACTGCGTCGAGCTGTTTTCGTCAGAGGGCAAGAGTGTTTGCCAGCTGATTTTGCATTCGAGTTTGCCGCGCTTGACCGCGCGCGTCAGCGTTTCGCGGATTTGCCCTTCAAATGGAGCCAGCTCCTCCGGCAGTTTGATGCTCAAATCGAGAAAGCGGCTGTTGACGCTTTTTAATTGCATCGACAGGCGGCATAGCTGTGAAGCCACTTGGGCTTGGCCGAAGCCGGTCATGCTATAAATTTGAACATTGGCGGTGGGCTGGGTAGAATGCGAACTCATACGTTTATGATTTTGACCAAAGAAAGAAAGCATAATGATACACCGACAAGACAACCGCGCGCCCGATAGTTTGCGCCCCGTGACCATCCGCCGTGGCTATACCAAACATGCCGAAGGATCGGTTTTGATCGAGTTTGGCGAGACCAAAGTGCTATGCACCGCCAGTGTGCTGGATAAAGTGCCACCACACAAAAAGGGCAGTGGCGAGGGCTGGGTCACGGCGGAGTACGGCATGCTGCCGCGCTCAACCCATACACGCAGTGACCGCGAAGCTGCTCGTGGCAAGCAATCCGGTCGCACGCAGGAAATTCAGCGGCTGATTGGTCGTGCGTTGCGCTCGGTGGTTGATTTGCGTCAACTCGGCGAACGCACCATTCAGATTGACTGCGACGTGATTCAGGCCGATGGCGGCACGCGCACCGCGAGCATTACCGGCGCGTATGTCGCTTTGGCTGATGCGGTGGCGTGGTTAATCGCGCAGGGTAAAATCACGCACAGCCCGATCATTGACTCGGTGGCCGCCATTTCCGTGGGGATTGTGGATGGCGTGCCTCTGCTGGATTTGGATTACAACGAGGACTCCAACTGCGACACCGACATGAATGTGGTCATGACCGGCAAAGGCGGTTTCGTCGAGATTCAAGGTACGGCTGAAGGTGCGCCATTTTCTACGGGCGAATTGACCGGTTTGCTGGCATTGGCGCAAAAAGGGATTGGTGAATTGAGCCAAATGCAGTCGGTGTAATTGATCCCTGCAAAAAAGAAAAACGCCAGAGCAGATACTCTGGCGTTACTTTTTTGCTAAGCGGCTTATTTTAATGCTTTGTGCATTGCCTCTTCATCCAAGGCTTTTTCCCACTTCGATACCGCGACGGTGGCGACGCCATTGCCAATGAAATTGGTCAATGCGCGCACTTCGCTCATGAAACGGTCAATCCCCAAAATCAGCGCCATGCCCGCCACTGGAATGTCTGGCACGACCATCAGCGTACCGGCCAAGGTGACAAAGCCCGCGCCGGTCACGCCGCTCGCGCCTTTTGAGGTCAACATGGCGACGGCGAAAATGGTCAACTGTTGCCACAGGGTCAGGTCAATATTCAAGGCTTGCGCAATAAACAATACCGCCAAAGTCATGTAAATATTGGTGCCGTCCAGATTAAATGAGTAGCCGGTTGGAACCACCAAGCCGACGACCGATTTTTTACAGCCCATTTTCTCCAGTTTGCCCATCAGGTGCGGCAGGGCGGATTCAGATGAGCTGGTGCCCAAGACCAACAGCAATTCCTCTTTGATGTAGCGCAAAAATTTGAAAATGCTGAAACCCGTGAAGCGCGCAATCAAACCGAGCACGACGATGACAAACAAAAATGCGGTGAAATAAAACGTCGCGATCAAACCGAGCAAATTGGTCAATGAGCCGATACCGAATTTGCCAATGGTGAAGGCCATCGCGCCCAACGCACCCAGCGGCGCGAGCTTGGTGATAATCCCGACCATACCGAAGAACACTTCGGACATGCCTTCAATAAAATTCACCAATGGGCGCGCACGCTCTTCGGGTACGCGGGTCAAAACCACACCGAATAAAATCGCAATCAGCAAAACTTGCAAAATATTGCCCTCGACAAACGGGCTAAAGGCGGTTTTCGGAATCAAATCCATGAAAAAATCGACCATGGTGTGGTTTTGTGAGGTAGCGGCAAATTCGTTCACCTTGGCTACGTCTTTTGTGGCAAAACTGCTGATGCTGGCATTGATGCCTACGCCCGGCTTGGCAATGTGCCCAACCACAAAACCAGCCAATAAGGCCAAGGTCGATACCACCTCAAAATAGATCAAGGCTTTCAAACCAACGCGCCCCATTTGTCCCAAGTCGCGCATATTAGCAATGCCCGCGACGATGGTACAAAAGATGATCGGCGTGATCACCATTTTCACTAAATTAATGAATGCTTTGCCCAACGGCTCCAAACTCACGCCAAACTTGGGATAAAAATGACCAATCAAAATACCCAAGGCAATGGCGATTAAAACCTGTACATACAAAATTTTGTACCACGGTTTAACGGCTTTGTCATCGTCGGTGTAATAGTCTGTTTTTAGCATGTTGACTCCTTTTTTGTTGTTATTGAAAACGATTGCACGGTACAGCGGAGGCGAGTATAGAGCAATTGTGGAGCTTTTGTGGCAAAATTCTTCATAATTTTTTAACATGATTTAATTTCCAATTCATTTTTCTGAGTGCAAACTTTTCCCAGCCATGAGTTTAGATACCGTTACCCAAGATTTAGCGCAGCGCGCGCCGCATTTGCAGATCGTTCAAGCCACCGAACCCACGCCGACGGTCGCAACCGCCGCCGCGGTACATGGCGTGGCGCCCGGCCAGATTGCCAAAACCCTCGCTTTTTGGATCGGTGAGCGTGCGCAAAACAAAGCGGTGTTGATTGTCGCGGGCGGCATGGCGCGAATTGACAATAAAAAATTCAAGGCATTTTTTGGCGCGAAAGGCAAAATGCTCAACGCCGAGGAAGTCGTGGCGCTGACCTCGCATCCGGTTGGCGGTGTGTGCCCGTTTGGCCTGCCTGCGCCGCTGCCGATTTATTTAGAACAGAGTTTGCGCCAATTTGAGGCGGTGATGCCGGCGGCGGGTTGCACGCACAGCATGGTGCTACTTGATTTGGCGGAGCTGGAACGGCTCACCGGCGGCGTCTGGGTGGATTTGGCGAAAGAGGACGAGGGCGAAGAAGCATGAAAACCATCGGATTAATCGGTGGTATGCGGCGGTATGAGTTGTAAATAGCCAATTGTTTAACGGGTCTAAAATAAAGCGGCGCCAGATGGCGCCGCTTGAGACTGTTGACAAAGTAGCACTTTTGCTTAAATAGAACTCCGTCATTGCGTTCCGCGAAGCTTCGCTACGCTTGTTTTATAGAAGCTTCGCTTTCCGCATGCTTTTAGCGGGAAAGCCGTTTTTTGGCTTCGAGCTTGCGGCCATCCAGTTTTTTAGTCTAACTCATTGTTTTTATTAAAATCTCTGGATACCCGCGTGCGCGAGTATGACGTCATTTTTCTTAGATTTTGTGCTGAAATTTAAAGTTTGGGGTTGGTCGGCAATCTGAGCGGCGCCATCTGCGCCGCTTTTGTCGTCTATCTCTGTGATGATTTACGCTTGATCCAATGCCTGCGCCAAATCCGCGATGATGTCGTCCACATGCTCAATCCCGACCGACAGGCGAACCATGTCCACTGAAACCCCTGCTTTGGCCAATTCTTCCTCGTTCAGTTGGCGGTGGGTGGTTGAGGCTGGATGGCAGGCGAGGCTTTTCGCGTCGCCGATATTGACCAAGCGTGTGACCAATTTCAAGGCGTCGATGAATCGCGCGCCTGCTTCTGCGCCGCCTTCGACGCCGAACGATAAAATTCCCGAGGCTTTGCCGCCGAGGTATTTTTGTACCAAGCTGTTTTGTGGATGCGTGCTCAGTCCAGCGTAGTTGACCCATTTAACTTTCGGGTGGTTTTCCAAATAACGTGCCACGGCCAGTGCATTGTCCGAGTGGCGCTCCATGCGCAATGGTAAGGTTTCTAAACCTTGCAGAATCAAAAAGGCGTTCATCGGGCTGATCGCCGCGCCGGTGTTGCGCAGCGGTACGACGCGCGCACGCGCGATGAACGCGGCAGCGCCGAGGGCTTCGACGTAGTTCACGCCGTGATAGCTCGGGTCGGGCGTGTTCAGCAGAGGGAAACGCTCGGCGTGCTCGCCCCACGGGAATTTGCCGCTGTCCACAATCGCGCCGCCGATGCTGGTGCCGTGACCGCCGATGTATTTGGTCAATGAGTGTACAACGATGTCGGCACCGTGTTCAAATGGGCGCATCAATGCGGGCGTGGCAACGGTGTTGTCCACCACCACAGGTACGCCGTGACGGTGTGCGATGGCGCTGATGGCTTCGAGATCAACTACGTTGCCCAGCGGATTGCCGATGGTTTCGGCGAATACCAGTTTGGTTTTGTCGTCAATCAGTTTTTCTAAGGACGCTGGGTCACGGTAGTCGAAAAAGCGTACTTCGATGCCTTGTTTGGGCAAAGTATGTGCGAATAAATTGTAAGTACCGCCGTAAAGGGTTGAAACCGATACGATGTTGTCACCTGCTTGCGCGATGGTTTGGATCGCGTAGGTGATGGCCGCCATGCCTGAGGCCAGAGCCAAACCGCCAATGCCGCCTTCGAGTTCGGCGACGCGTTGCTCCAGCACCGCCGTGGTGGGATTCATGATGCGGGTGTAGATGTTGCCCTGAACCTTGAGGTCGAATAAATCTGCACCGTGCTGGGTGTTATCAAACGCATACGAGGTGGTTTGATAAATCGGTACAGCCACCGCTTTGGTGGTTGGGTCGGGGCTGTAGCCCGCGTGAATGGCGAGGGTTTCGAGTTTCATAAGTCTCCTTTGTGACGTTGAATGACATTCCAATAGGGCATTATAAATAGGCTGAATTATATTCAAAACAAATTTAATGGAATAATCTTATCAGGGATAACGGGGTTTGGCTATACTTCATTAAAAGGGACGAAAATAAGGTCATGTGGTTGGTGTGCGGGCATAATAAGTACATGATTTGGTTTCATTATATGGACTTTAAAAAAGGAGTGACTATGCGAGTGATGACTTCCTGCAAACGCTGGGCGACAGCTTTGGTCGCTGTTTTGGGGTTGGTTTCAATTTCTGCGCTGGCTCAATCTAATGAGAGACCCACATCGCGTAGTGCCGTCGCTATTCCAACGATTTATCAAACCATACCGGTGAAGGACACAACAGCGCAAGTGTGCACCGAAGAGGTGATCACCTGTGGCCGCGATATCCTGTACGCGCTGCCTGCGCCTTATAAACCGAGTGACGAATTGGACACGGTGAGTCAAGACGAGGTGTTTCACTTTAGAAACGGTGTGGTGGTCTATTTGCTGACTATTCATGGTGTGCAAGACGACGCGATTCGTGCGGAACGCTACCGTGTGTCGTTCAGACAAGATGACGAGGGTTTGCATTTGGTGCAGGTTGGGCGTCAACAGCAATGCGCGCGCGGTCATGTGTGGGGCTGGACGATGAGGCCGTGTCCGTAACGTTTATTTACGTTGAATCAAGAATTCCTACGACACCCCTACGACTAAACCGTAGGGGTTTTTGTATGCGGTCAATTCAATGCGCTTTGTCCTTTTATGAGTTCATTTGGGCGGTTTTTGGGCTATAAACGGTGGTGGGTTTGTGTTCTCATCGGTCTTTTTAAAAGGAGACACGCATGACGCCCATTCATCCACAGCTTTACTTCGAACAAGCGCACGCCCAACCGTGGCAAGAGATTCCGATTGCGCAAGTGGATCATTATCAATGGCGCATGATTTATGCGCTGGGCGAGTATCCGTGGCATCAGCATGATGAGCGCGATGATTGTTTGTTGGCGGGATGTTTGGGTGTGGATTTGCCCGATGGCGTGGTTCAGGTGCGGGCGGGGCAACTGTTGGTGGTTCCGCGAGGTGTTCAACATCGAACCTTTTCGCGCGATGGCGCGTATGTGCTGTTGTTTGAGCCTATGGTTTGAAATGATAGAACATGTCCTTTTTTGCACCTATTTCGTCCGTAAAGCCTCTTAAATCAGTACATAAGATCAGGTATCGTACGGCTATTATTTAATCATTATTACAGGAGCTATTATGACCCAAGTTCAAACACCACATCCGAAACACGCCTTGCTGGTGATTGACGTGCAGGATTCTTTTTACCACACGCCCGATTGGTCGGATGCGGGTTTTGCGCCGTATCAGGCCAATCAGTTGGCGTTGATTTTGGCGGCGCGGCGCTCGGCTGTGCCGGTGATCGGCATTTTGCACGCCAATCCACGCAGTGATACGCCCGCGTTTCGTCCTGAATCGGGTTGGGTGCGGTTCATGGATTGGCTACCGCCGATGGACAATGTCTTTCATAAATCGGTACACAATGCGCTGACTGATAGCGGTCTGCTGGCGTATTTGCACGAGCAGGGTATTACTCATCTGACCATCAGCGGGATTCGCACCGAGCAATGTTGCGAGACGACGACGCGTGTGGCGTCGGATTTGGGTTTTTCGGTGGATTTTGTGAGCGAAGCGACTTTGACCTTCGCCATGACACACGCCGATGGCACACGTTTTTCTGCTGACGAGATTAAAAAACGCACGGAATTGGTGCTGGATGGGCGTTTCGCGCAGATCAAAACCGTGGCACAGGTCAGTGCGGACTGGTCGGCGTATAGGTAGACCCATCATGAGTCACACGACCAACGACACTCTCCAGATCGGGATTTTGGCATTTGATCAGATGGAGTTGCTCGACTTTGCCGGTCCTTACGAGGTCTTCACCGCCGCCTCGCGCGTGTGCGACAAATTCGGCTCGCCCAAACGGTTTGCGGTGCAGACCGTGGCGCAACAGCGGCGGATGGTTCAGGCGCGTGCGGGTTTGGGTATCATGCCGGATGTGGGCCTGATGGACGCGCGCTTTATAGACGAGCGTGAAACGCTGACATACGACGTGCTGATCGTGCCGGGTGGTGTGGTGACGGATGCATTGCGACAAACGGCGTTGCTCGATTGGCTACGCGTGATGCACCGTACCACGCGTTACACCGCGTCGATTTGCACCGGTGCGTTTTTGCTGGCGCAAGCGGGCGTGTTGCGCCAAACCGCGACGACGCATTGGGAAGACATGGCTGATTTGCGCGCGGCGTATCCGCAGTTGACGGTGCGCGATGGTGTGCGCTGGGTGCAGGATGGTATGGATGAACGCGTGTACAGCTCGGCTGGTATTTCGGCGGGAATTGATTTATCGTTGCACCTTGTGGCGCAATTGCTCAGTGCGGAATGGGCGGACAAAACCGCGCGGCAGATGGATTATCTGGGTGATTGGCAGTTGAATAAGGAAAAATAATGAGTATCGCGCATGTGTTGCAAGCATTGCTGGTGGTGTTGATTTGGGGTGTGAATTTCGTGGTGATTCGCTGGGGGCTAAACGAAGTGCCGCCGTTTTTGCTGGCGGCGGCGCGTTTTGCCTTGGTGGTTGTGCCGTTGGTATTTTTCATCAAAAAGCCGAACGTGCCGTGGCGCTGGTTGATTGCGTATGGCGCGTTCAATAGTTTCGGGCAATTTGCTTTTTTGTTCTGGGCGATGAAGGTCGGTATGCCCGCTGGTTTGGCCTCGGTGGTGCATCAGGCGCAGGTGTTTTTCACGCTGATTTTTTCGGTATTGATTTTGCAACAGCGCACGCAGCTCATGCAGTGGCTGGGCTTATTGATCGCGGTTTTGGGGCTGGCGTTGATCGCCTATGGCAAAAATGCGGGCGCGGTTGCTGGGGTGCAGATGACGACGCTGGGTTTGATGCTCAATTTACTCGGTGCGGCATCGTGGGCTTTGGGTAATATCGTGGTCAGTGCCATGCGTCGGGCGGGCTATCAGCCGGAGCCGTTTGGTTTGGTGATTTGGTCCAGTTTGGTACCGATTGTGCCGTTTTTGTTGGTTTCGTGGTTGTTTGAGCGCCATGCGTATCCCGATTGGCAGGCGCTCAGTTGGCACAGCGTGGTGTCGGCGCTGTATTTGGCTTGGGGTGCGACGCTGTTGGGCTATGGTTTGTGGAGTCGTTTATTGCATCACTATGAGCCGAATCGCGTCGCGCCGTTTACTTTGCTGGTGCCAGTGGTGGGCTTGCTCACGGCGTGGTTGGCGCTGGGCGAACGGCTCAATCAATGGCAATTGTGGGGCAGTGTGTGCTTGCTGATTGGGCTGGTGGTGAATGTGTTTGGTGCGCGGTTGCGAAATTGGCTGCGTGTGCGTTTGAGTGTCTGAGTTTGATTATCTGAGAATGCGTTGATGAATGTGTATGTGGCTGTGTTGCCCAGTGTTTTGCTCACCGATTTGGCTGCGCCTTTAGATGCCTTGCGCTATGCGCGGCAGTTTGGTGCGGATTTAGAGGTGCGACTGGTTTCGCCCGCCGCTCAGGTTGAGACGCTGTTTGGCTTGCATTTGTCGGGTATGGCGGATTTGCCCGAGCAGTTGCAGTCGGGGGATTTGGTGGTTTTGCCCGGGGCGATGGATGAGGCGCTGGCGTATCGGGGTGAATTCGGCACGCGGCTGACTGAATGGCTACGGCAATGTTTTGACCCAAAATCGCATCAGGCCCTGTGCATTTGTTCGGGTGTGTTTTTATTGGCTCAGGCGGGTTTGCTCGGCGAAGTGAAATGCACCACGCATCATGAGCTGACGGCAGAATTGCGGCAATGGAGTCCGTCCGCCGAGGTGTTGGAGAACCGCGTATTTGTCGATGACGGCGCGATTTTGAGCAGTGCGGGCATCACGGCGGGTTTTGACTTGATTTTGTATTGGCTGGCGCAACGCTTTGGTCATGAATTGGCGCTCAAGGTCGCGCGCCACATGAATGTGTATTTTCGCCGTATGCCGCATGATTCGGCGCTGTCGCCGTGGTTGATCGCTCGCTCGCACATGCAGATGGCGGTGCATCGGGTGCAGGACGCGATTTCTGCCGATCCGAGTGCGAACCTTGATCTGCCGAGTTTGGCGCAGATTGCCTATGTCAGCCCGCGCCATTTGACGCGGATTTTCAAGCAAACCACGGGTATGACGGTGCATGAGTATCAACTGGCGCTCAAACACGCGCTGTTTGCGCAGTGGCGCGCGAGTGGTTTGAGCCAAGAGAAGGCGGCGCTCGCAGCGGGCTTCTCGTCGGCGAATAGTTGGCGGCGTTCGCGTCAAACGCGGATGATTGAACTCGGCTGATTATTGCATGGAGTGCAGGCCAAACATATTGCCCTCAGTATCTATTGCCAGCGCGATATGGCCATATTCTCCGATGGCGAATTTTTCTCTGAACAGTTGCCCGCCGTTGGCGGCCACGCGCGAGGCTTCGACAGCGCAGTCATTGCAAGAAAAGTAAATCAGCGTGCCACCGCCGCCGGATGGGCATTCGGGCATTTGCACCAATGCGCCATTGGCGCCATAAGCATTCATATCACCGGGGAAGGCGAGCATTTTCATGCTGTCATCGCCATTATTTAATTCGCTGAGGGTCAGGGCAAAAACCGCTTCATAAAATGCTTTCGCACGATTCATGTCTTGGACGTAAATTTCGAACCAGCCGACGGGATTGGTTTTCATGAAAAACTCCTTGCGATGATGGTTGAAGAACTCTCAGCGTAACGCCTTTATGTGGATTCTTTTGGCAGTGCATTTATACCATCAATCCACGGAACGTGTGTGTCATAGTATACGTGTGATTCGGGTGCGCGATCAATCGGCGTGGTGAACAGAGCGCGGGCGATGTGCAGTTCGTTCGGATAGCGCTCGGAGCGAAAGAACATCGGGCTGCCGCATTGACCACAAAAACCGCGCTGGCTGTGACCGTGTTTGGCTGCGGTGAACCAGCTCAGGGTGTGTTGTGTATCGTGAATCTGTACCTGCATCTCGTCGAATCCGACCCAAGTGACAAATGCCGCGCCGTGGGCGCGTTGACAACGGGTGCAGTGGCAATGCACCACCCATTTGGAAGGGAATTTGACGCTAAAGCCTAGCGCACCGCACAAACAATTTCCGTGTGCTAATTTATCTACTTTAGACATGAATAATACTTATTTCTCGTGGCAATTTTCTCAAATCACACCATTGCGTAGCAAATGCAATAACATCCTCCAAAGTTTCATCAGGATGTGAGGTTGTGCTCATCACTAAGTCAGAGTCAATCGGGGTGCTTTCAATGTATACCCAATCCATAGCTTCTTCCCAATTTTGGCAATCAACACCAGTAACACAGAATAAATCTGGTTTTTTTAATAATAAATTTTTGAGTAGAGATACTCGCTCATCAGTGTATGTAATTGATGAGTGCAAAACAATACATGTAGACATAGGTGTATTTAAGCCTGAATTAGACGGGTGATGTCGTCGAAAACCTGCGCGCGATTGGCTTCATTGAGAATTTCGTGGCGCAGTTTCGGGTATTCAACTTGCGCGGTGGCCAAACCAAGTTTGTGCAGGCGCGGCAGTAGCGCACGCGGGCCTTTACCCATCTGTGTGACGGGATCATCGGCGCCCCAGACCATGAGAATGGCGGTTTTTTTGTCGATTTTTGCCAATTCTTTGGTGCGAAACACATGGCGCATAAAGTCAAACATCTCGACATAGTAACGCGGCGCGATGGGCTGGCCGCACAATGGGTCGTCGATGTAGCGTGCGATATTACCTTCATCCAAACTGAGCCAGTCAAATTCGGTGCGATTGGGTTTGAATTGGCGGTTAAATTGTGTGAACGAGCTCATGAATACCGACGGCTTGGTCGGGCGCAGACGCGCTTCCCATTTTGCCAGACGATAGCCGGTACTGAGCAACCACGGCGGATTGGTCGGAATGGCGGAGAGTATGATCTGCCGCAGGCCACTGTGCGTCTGCGCGTAGCGCAGGGCGATGGTCGAGCCCATGCTGTGACCAAACAGGATATTGGGCAGGTTGTTGTTGAATGAGGCGAATAATTGCTCGATGTCGCTGAAGATTCGCGCCGCGCCACCTTCAATCGGATCGCCAAAATCACCGAGTTGGCCTGCCTTGAGGTGCTGGCCGTGACCGCGCAGGTCAAATGTGATGACGTTGCCACCGTGTTGCGCTAGATGACGGGCAAAGTCATGATAGCGCCCGCCGTGCTCCATCATGCCGTGTACCAGCACGATGTTGAATCGTGCTGTGCCTTGTGCGGGGGATGCGGGGAAGCGGTCGTGGGCGATCATAATATGAGCGGATTATTCAGGTTTCGGTACGTCTGCCGGCGCCAGTTCTTTGGCTGGAGCGGCGTTTGGAACGGGTGCTTTGTTGGATTTTTTCCAGAATTTCCAGCTTGATTGGCGCGCGGCGTCAAGTTTGCCGGTCGAGTTCGGGAAATTGCTGTGCAACACGTTGAGCGTGTCGTCACGCATTTCCGGCATTTTCAGCGCATCGTAGGAATTGGCAATGATGATCAGCGCCGGTTCAACGGCGGGTGTGCCGTCGAAGTTTTGCAATACGCTTTGTGCGCGGTTGATCGCGGCCAAGTACGCATCGCGGTCATAGTAGTAACGCGCTACGGCCAATTCTTGACGTGCCAAGGTGTCAACCACTTCGATCATGCGTTTACGCGCATCGGGGGCGTAGCGACTGCCGGGGAATTTGGTGACCAAAGTTTTGAATGATTCAAAGGCTTCGGAGGCGGCTTTCGGATCGCGTGCGCCGCTGACATCTTTGGTAATCAAGGCTTTGAGAAAACCGGTGTTTTGGTTGTAATTGATAATGCCTTTGAGGTAATACATATAGTCCAGCTTCGGATGCGAGCCGTTCAGCGTGATGAAGCGATCAGCCGCAGCCAGTGCTTTGGTCTTGTTTTCGTCTTTCCAGTAGACATAGGGCAGTTCCAATTGTGCTTGGGTCGCCTGTGCCGAGAATGGATATTGTGCAATCGTTGCTTCTAAGACTTGCGCGGCACGGGTATAATCACCGGCAATCATTTGATCACGCCCCTCGGTATAGAGTCGATCGACGCTCCAGCCGGCGAATTCGTTTTTCTCCTTGGTGGCGCAGCCGGTCAACAGGCTAAAAGCGAGCGCAAATAAAGCCAACAGGCGCGTAAATGACCACATCAAATTTTTTTGGATAGTTAACATCATGACAAAACCTTCTGTAGGTAAACTGGTAGACACGCAGTATAACGAGTTGAACAACGACTTGGGAGACGATTATAGCGCATGGGATGAGGATGTGGCATTAAATCCCGCCATTTCTATCAATTTGGATCCCATTGCCCTCACCGTGGACGACTCGGCTAGTGGCAAGCGGCTGGACGCCGCATTGGCACTGCTGTTGCCCGAATTTTCCCGCTCGCGCCTGCAAAAATGGCTCAAAGACGGACAAGTCATGTGCAATGGCGCCGTCGAATTATCCCCGCGGCGGATTGTATACACACATGATGTACTGAATGTGCAACCGCAGGCCTCGGACGAGATGAAGGCCTACACGCCGCAGGAAATCGCGCTGGACGTGGTGTACGAGGACGATGATATTTTGGTCATCAACAAACCCGCCGGATTGGTCGTGCATCCGGGCAGTGGCAATTGGGAAGGTACTTTGCTCAACGGTCTGCTGTTCGCCTACCCGAATATCTCGCAAGTGCCGCGCGCCGGTATCGTGCATCGTTTGGACAAAGAAACTTCCGGCCTGATGGTCGTGGCAAAAACCGTGCAGGCGCAGACCGAACTGGTGCGTCAATTGCAAGCGCGCACGGTCAAACGCCGCTACCTTGCCATTGTACAAGGTGAATTGGACGCATTCGGCACGGTGGACGCGGGCATTGGCCGTAATCCGCAAGATCGGCTGAAAATGGCGGTTCTGGTCGGGCAAAGCGGCAAACCGGCGCGCACGCATTACCAAAGTCTGGGTTTTTGGAGCTATTTGCAAAAACCTTATTCGATTGCTGTTTGCCAACTCGATACGGGACGCACGCATCAAATTCGCGTCCACATGCAGCACATCGGTCATCCGCTGATTGGCGATCCTTTGTACGGCGAAAAACGTGGCGCGCGCAGCAGCATCCTCAAAGGTTCGGCGGGCGAATTGGATTTTAAACGGCAGGCGCTACACGCCTATCAGCTCGGACTAATCCACCCGCGCAGCGGCGCATACATGAGCTGGCAATGCCCGTTGCCCGACGATATGACGGAGTTACTCGCCGCGATGGGCGTGGCCGAATTGCCACTGCCTGAGCCGGATATGCAGATGGAGGTTTTGCTCGATGAATAGTTGGCACACCCGCGTGCAGCATGTATTGTTGCCCGATTGGTCAGCTCCAGCCAATGTGCATGGACTGATGACCACGCGCTTGACCGTTATAGATGGGCAAATCGGTGCGAGTTCGGGCGTGTATGGTGGCGCGCAGGGAGAACATGGTTTTAATCTCGCTACCCACGTTGGCGATATGCCCGAGGTGGTGATGCACAACCGACAATTGCTGCGTCAGATTCTACCGAGCGAGCCGTTGTGGTTGAATCAAACGCATGGCGTCGCGATTGCGCGGCGTATCGAAGAGGGTTGTCCCGAAGCCGACGCCGTGCTGTTGACCGAGCCGAATCAAGTGGGCGTGATTATGACGGCGGATTGCCTGCCGGTGCTGTTCACCACGCGCGCGGGCAATATGGTTGCGGGCGCGCACGCCGGTTGGCGCAGTTTGGTCAGCGGTATTTTGGAGCAAACCGTCGCGGCGATGCGGGATGCGGGCGCAGTGAGCGACGAAATCATCGTTTGGCTGGGTGCAGCGATTGGCGCGGAACAGTTTGAAGTTGGCGCCGAAGTGCGAGCGCAGTTCATCGCCGAAGGATTGAAATTGGGCATCACAGCCGAGCAGACCGCCGCGTGCTTTGTCGCACGGAGCAGCGCGGGCAAAGATGCACAAAAATACCTCGCCGACATCTACGCACTCGCGCGACAACGGCTACAATGTGCCGGATTACGCGCCGAGCAGATCAGTGGCGGCGGGCTGTGTACAGTTGATGATGCGCAACAGTTCTACTCCTATCGGCGCGATGGCGTGACGGGGCGCATGGCGAGTTTGATTTGGTTGGAATGAGTGGTATTGTTGGATATTAATAGTTGACGAAATCCGTAGGTCGGATATTTATATCCGACGAATGTTCGGCAGGTTATTGATTAAACCTATTTCTGTCGGATACAAGTATCCGACCTACAGGTTCAGACGGGATTGATGTCAAACCAAATATCGCCGCGCAGGCGAAAGGATGGTATGAAACAGCGTTGGTTATTGTATTTATTGATGATGTGTCTGGGCGTGGCGCACGCTCAGGCATTTTCGTTGTGGCCGTCGGGTGGCTTGCAGATTTTGGTTTTGAGTTTGGCGTGGGCGGTGGTGGCAACGGCGAAAGCCGAGCATCGACCGGCGCGGCAGATGTTTGCCTTTGCGCTGGCGTGGCTGGTGTCGGGGCTGTATTGGCTGCATTTCAGTATGCATGACATCGGCGGTTTGCCAACGGCGCTGTCGGCGTTGGCGATTGTTGGTTTGTCGTGTTATTTGGCGAGCTATTATGCGTTGGCGGCGTGGTTGTGGTGGCGTTTTTTTAGTCAGCGCAAGGCATCGGATTATCTGGTCGCTTGGCCGATGCTGTGGTTGGCGGCGGAATTGGCACGCGGTTATGTGTTTGGTGGTTTTCCGTGGTTGATGACTGGTTATGCGCAGGTGGATAATCTTTTGCTCAAGGGCTTTTTTCCCGTGGTCGGCGCGTATGGTGTGAGTGCGCTGGCGGCGATGCTGTCGGGCGGTTTGGCGCTGCTGTGGGTGAGTTTGCGGGCGAAGCAGAGGCAGTTTTCAATGCGCTCATGGGTGTTTGCCGGTTTGAGCGTGGCGGCGGTGGCGGTACTTGGTTTGGTTGCGCAGGGTGTGAATTGGGGCAAGCCGATTCAGACGCCGGTGTCGGTGCGGGTGTTTCAGCCGAATGTGGCGCAGACGATTAAGTTTGACAGCGAGGAAATCGCGCGCACCACGCGCACGACGCTGATGGGTGCGATCAATAGCACCGCGCAGTTGACGATTTTTCCTGAGACAGTATTGCCGTACCCGTGGACTCAAGTGCCAGAGCAGGGCGTACAGGCGGTGCAGAATGCGTTGAATCAGTCCAAAGCGGCGGGGCAAAACCGCGCGGTATTGCTCGGCGGCGTGGGGATTGAGGGCACGCAGTATTTCAACAGCGGTCTGTGGCTGGATGCGAATCAGGATGCATTCGATCCGGCGCGTTACGACAAAATTCATTTGTTACCGTTCGGCGAAATGATTCCGTGGGGCTTTCAGTGGTTTGTCGATGCGATGAATATTCCGCTCGGCGGCTATGGCTACGGTCAGTCGCGTGCGCCATTTACGTTACAAACGGATGGTGGTGTGCTCAAAGTAGCGGCGAATATTTGTTATGAAAATGTGTTTGGCGAGGAGTTGGCGGCGTGGCATCATGGTGATAATGCGCCGAATATCTGGGTCAATTTGACCAATCTCGGCTGGTTCGGTGATGCGCGCACCAGTCCTGCGCATGTGCAGTTCCTCGCGATGTCGCAGGCGCGCGCGATGGAATTGGCGCGGCCAATGATCGTCGCGACCAACACGGGAATTTCCGCGTACATCACGCCGGATGGCGTGGTGGCGCAGGATTTGCCTGCGCAGAAAGAAGCGGTGGGCAATTGGTCGGTGCAGCCGTATGACGGGCAAACGCCGTTTATTGCGTGGCGTAATGTGCCGCTGTTTCTCCTGCTGATTGTGTTTGGTGGTTGGTTGTATTGGGGAAAACTGCGCCAACGCCGCAGTGCCGCCGAGTTTCATTTCAAATGATATGAATGATATGAGTCAGGAACTTAACGCCCTCAGCGATGCAATGGTAAAAAGAGCGCCGGTGCGCCAATGGGCTGTGGCTTTGCTGGTGCTGAGCATCCTCATTTGGCTCAGTACGCTGTATTTACAACGGATTCACCCCGATTGGGCATGGCTCGGTTATGTCAAAGCCTTTGCCGAAGCGGCGTGTATCGGTGGCATGGCCGATTGGTTCGCCGTGGTGGCCTTGTTCCGTCATCCGATGGGCGTGCCGCTGCCGCACACCGCCATTTTGCCCGCGAAACAGGCGCAACTCGCGCGCGGCGTGGCGAATTTCATCGGCACGCACTTTCTCGAACCCAAGATGATTGCCGAGCAGGCACTGAAATGGCAAATCGGCCAGCGCGTGGCCGACTACACGCAGAAAAATCTCACGGTCGATGCGATTGCCGAGCGTTTGCCAGCGGTATTGAGCGCGATTGTCGCCAAATTACCTGAAACCGCGCCCGATGCTTGGCTACAGGCGGGACAAAACACCCTGAGGGAATACGCCACGGGTGAGCGGCTGGGGCGTGGCGCATCCAAAGTCGTCGGCTGGGCGCAATCCGAGCGCGCCGATCAATGGTTGATCAATCGTTTTGCACAAGCGACACTGCAATTTTGCACCGCCGATGATGCGGTCGAACGTATTCGCCCGTGGCTGCAACAAATGGCCAAACAAGCGGCTGAGGAAAATGCGACGTGGTGGGACAAATTCAAAACCCAAGTCACCGGTCAGGCGATGGATTTGGTCGATGACTGGCTGATCGAAAAAATCCTCAACGCCGGTGCGACATTGGCGCAAAAAGTGCTGACCGAGCCGGATCACCCGATTCACCTTTGGTTCGCCTCGCAATGTCTGAATTGGCAATACCAACTGAACGAAAACCCAACGGTACACGACTGGCTGGAGCGCCATGCCCAAACTGGATTGAATAACGCCATGTTCCGCGAATGGCTCGCACGGCTGTGGATACGCGTGCATGCATGGCTCACCGACATGAGCGCAGGGCGCACAGCGCAGGTCGAATACCTCGCGCAGACCCTATTTGACGCCATCAGCCAACAATTGGCACAGCCCGAACGCCAAGCGCAACTCTCCAATGCCGCCGCCAATATCAGCGCGCGCGTGCTCGATAGCCAACAAGAGAATATCCGCAACTGGATGAGTGCGCAGTTAAACGCATGGAGCAAAGAGCGGCTCAATGACGCGCTCGAAAACGCGATAGGCAATGATCTGCAATACATCCGCATCAATGGCACGCTGATTGGTGGCTTGATCGGCTTGATTTTGTATCTGGTGAGTGGGTGGTTGGGCTAACGAAAGCCCCATCAATCATGCGGATGGTTACGCTCATGTCGTCGCCAAAAATATTGCACAGTGAAGTAGCCGATCACGGCAAACGTGGCGCCCATAATTAAAACGCCCACCGCCAAAGGCGTGCCAAAAGCAGCCGCCCAGCGACCAAAATCATGCCAAAACTGTTCATTGCCGAACTGTGGCATGACCAAATCGGCGTGCTTTTCCGAGCCGTGCAGCAGCCAAAAACCAATTTCATAAGCGAGGATATACAGCGGTACAAGTGTCAACGGATTGGTGTACAGCGTTGAAAACAAGGCAACTGGCAGATGAACGCGCGCCAAGTAGGCGAATAAAAAGGCAAAGGCAAATTGCGTGGGCGTGGGCATCATACCGCAAAACAAGCCAATGGCAACCGCACGCGCGATGGATTCACGCTCAAATGCCCAAAAATGCTCATCGTCAAACCAGCGCGCAAAGGGCTTGAATAGGCGCGATTCAAAGATTTTTTCACGCGTGGGCAGCTTGTGCTTCCAACGATTCATCATGCCTGCGCGCCTTCATTGTATTGAGGTGCGTGTTCAGCCGTGTATTCAGACGCGCGTTGCGTATATTGTGTGCGGTGCAGAGATGATGAATTGAGGATCATTCGCGTCATACTTTCAAACTTTCCGCCATCAACTGCGCTTGCTCACGCGCCATCGTTGCGTCTTGTGCCTCAACCATCACGCGTACCAGCGGTTCTGTGCCAGAGGCGCGAATCAGAATACGACCGGTATCGCCCAAAACCTGCTCGGCGTGTGCGCGCGCGGCTTGCAGCGGTGCGTGGTTTTCCCAGTCAAAGCCTTTGACGATTTTGACATTAATCATGGTTTGTGGGTACATTTGTACGGGGCTGACCAGTTCGGCGAGGGTTTTGCCACTGCGGCGCGTGGCTGAGAGCACTTGCAGTGCGCTGACCATGCCATCACCGGTGCTGTGTTTGTCCAGACAGAGAATGTGGCCGGAGCTTTCGCCGCCGTAGAGCCAACCGCGTTCTTTGAGCTGTTCCAGTACATAGCGGTCGCCGACTTTGGCGCGCGCAAAGGCAATGCCGAGTTTTTCAAAGGCTTTTTCCAGCCCGAGATTGCTCATCAGCGTACCGACCACGCCTGCAACGGGTGTGGTTTGGTGCTGTGTGGCGGCGATGGCGTACAGCAGTTGATCGCCATCGTATTCGAGACCACGCCCATCAACCATAACCAGTCGGTCGGCGTCGCCATCGAGCGCAATGCCCAGATCGGCGTGGTGTTCGATCACCGCTGCACGCAGCGCGCGTGGCGCAGTCGCGCCGACTTCTTTGTTGATATTAAAGCCGTTGGGTTTGTTGCCCATCGGAATCACGTCCGCGCCCAATTCGTGCAAAACGTGTTCGGCAATGTGGTAGGCCGCGCCATTGGCAGTGTCAACCACGATTTTCAGCCCACGCAGATCCAAATCGGATGGGAAGGTGGATTTACAAAACTCGATGTAGCGTCCGGGCGCGTCGTCCAGACGTTTGGCGCGTCCCAGATGTTTGGAGTCCACGCAACCCATCGGCTCGTCCAGCAATGCTTCGATTTCGCGTTCTTTGTTATCCGGCAGTTTGTCGCCAGTGGCGGAGAAAAATTTAATGCCGTTGTCGTGATACGGGTTGTGCGAGGCGGAAATCACCACGCCCGCTTGTAAACGCCACGCGCGTGTGAGGTAGGCAATCGCGGGAGTGGGCATTGGGCCGGTGAGCAACACGTCTACGCCAGCAGCGGTGAAGCCCGCTTCGAGCGCGGCTTCGAGCATGTAGCCGGAAATACGGGTGTCTTTGCCGATCAATACGCGCGGCTTGACCCCTTGGCTCGGTTTGACGGCTTCATCATGTGCCAGCACCAGACCTGCAGCGTAGCCCAGTCGCATGACGAAATCAGGGGTGATCGGTGCAGTGCCGACTTGGCCGCGCACGCCATCGGTACCAAAATATTTACGTGACATGATGTGTCCTATGGTGGTTGTGTTTTTTTGGGTCAACGCGGATGGTGCATACAAAACACAATGCCGCGCAGACAATGCGACATTATTTCACAAGCAGGGGGTGACTGTCACGCGCGCAGGGCGTTTGTGCTGATTTTTTGGTGATCACGCTGATTCGCGGAATTTGATTCGAAGAATTGCCAAGTGCGAATGGCATCTACCGTTTGCGCCACATCATGTACGCGTACGATGTGTGCGCCGTGTTGCAGCGCCCACAGCGCGGCGGCAACGCTGCCGGACACACGCTCGGCGGCCTGGTCGCGTCCGGTAATCGCGCCGATCATGCGTTTGCGCGAAACGCCAACCAGCAGCGGCAAAGCGTGTTTGCCAGATAATTGGGGCAAATGTTGCATCAGCATCTGATTGTGTGCCAATGTTTTGCCAAAGCCAAATCCCGGGTCGAGGCACATGCGTTCGCGCGCCACGCCTGCGGTCATCAGGCGCTGAACCTGTTTGCCCAAAAATTGAGCGATTTCGGCGACCACATCAGTGTAATGCGGGTCGGCCTGCATGTCTTGTGGCGTGCCTTGCATGTGCATGATGCACAGCCCTGCGTTGCTGTCGGCGACCGCGTCAATGGCGACGGGGCTGTTAAAACCGTTGATGTCATTGATGATGTCCACGCCGATGCTCAGAACCTCGCGCATGACGTAGGGTTTTTGCGTGTCAATCGACAATGGCACGCCGCAGTCCATCAAGGCTTCGATGGCGGGCAAAATGCGCCGCAGTTCCTCGCAGGTGCAGACTTTGGGCGCATTCGGGCGAGTTGACTCGCCACCAATATCAATGATGTCTGCGCCATCGGCGATCATCTGGTGCGCGCGCGCAATCGCCAATTGCGGGTCAAAGTATTCGCCGCCGTCCGAAAACGAATCCGGCGTCATGTTCAAAATGCCCATGATGTAGGGACGTGAGAGTTCCAGAGAATAGCGGCCGCATTGCCAAATCGGCGCACTCGAATGCTCGGCTAAGGGTTGCGTATTGTGGTGCATCGTGTTCTGCATCATTTAGGAAACATGAAACAACCCAACCAGACGGCAGGGGTTTTTCCGTGTTTCCATTCTTGGTTAATTGGTTAAAATCAATGGCGCAGATTATAGCGTGCTTTGAAAAATGTCGCCGACGGTGGTTTTTTATTTCATCCGTTTGGCAGAGCAGTGACTTATTGCCCGCGCATGAATAAGGCGTCCAACTGCTTCATGGAGAGTTGCACCCACGTCGGGCGGCCATGATTGCATTGATTGGCGCGCTCGGTCGCTTCCATGTCGCGCAGCAACTGGTTCATTTCCGGCAGTGTCAATTGACGGTTCGCGCGCACCGCGCCATGACAGGCGAGCGTGCCGAGCAGTTCATTGCGCCGCTCGGTCAGCACTTGGCTGGCGCCTAATTGTGCAATGTCGGCCAATACTGCGCGCGCCAATTCGATGGCATCGGCTTGTTTGATGAGTGCCGGCACACTGCGGATGGCGATTTCTTGCGCGCCCAATGGCGACATATTCAGCCCAATTTGGCTTAATACCGTCGCGCTTTCCGGCTCGCCCAAGGTCGCCATTTCCACTGGATTGGCGGAGAAACTCAGCGGAATTAGCAACTCTTGTTTGGCCAAGTCCTGCTCATCCAGTGCGCATTTGAGCCGCTCGTACATGATGCGCTCATGCGCGGCGTGCATGTCCACCAGCACCGCGCCGTGGCTGTTTTGCGCCAAAATATACACGCCGTGAATCTGCGCCAGCGCGAATCCCAGCGGATGATCGCTGTGCGCCTCATGCGCTGTGTGGGCGTTGGCTGACGGTGTTGGCACTGTTGACGCATTGTGCGCACTGTGTTCGTCCACGATGCTCGGCGGCAAGGGTTTGAGCGGCTCGGATTGGCGCAATAGCTCCAAATAACTGCGCACGTTTTGCGACAGCGGTAAATTTTGTTGGCTCTGCGGGCGGAATGGTTGGTTTGGCGCGGGATTGGATGATGGATTGGCTGAGCCTGCGTGTGCGTCATCACTTAGTGACGCTGGTGCTGTACCGTTGGTGTTGACAGTTTGCGCTGATTCATGATGGATCGGCGTAGCAAAATGCGCCGTGCGCTGTGCGGCTGTTTGCGCCAAAGCTTTTTTCAAACTGTGGCTGATGAACTGGTGCACCGCGCCGCTGTCGCGAAAGCGCACCTCGGTTTTCGCCGGATGCACGTTCACGTCCACGCTGTGCGCGGGAATGTCGAGAAACAGCACAAACGCGGGATGACGCTGATGGTGCAAAATGTCGGCGTAGGCGGCGCGAATCGCGTGATTGACCACCTTGTCACGCACAAAACGTTGATTCACATACGCATACTGCGTATCAGCGCGCGCGCGTGCCGCGTCGGCAGGAAAAACCAGCCCGCTGATGTTCAATTCGCCACTGTTTTCAGACAGCCAAATGAGGTTTTCGGGGAGTTGGTTGGCCAACACGTCCTGAATGCGGTTTTGCCAATCGGTTGCCGGATAGTGGGCGTTGACTTTGCCCTGATGATGCAGTTTGAAGGTGCAATGCGGATTCGCCAGCGCGATACGGGTAAACACCTCGGCACAATGCGAGTACTCGGTCGCATCGGTTTTCAGAAATTTGCGCCGCGCGGGTGTGTTGAAATACAAATTCGCCACCTCAATCCGCGTGCCGACACCGCCCGCTGTTGCCGAAACCTGCCATGCACCACTGTGGTTTTCGATACAACTGGCGTGCGTTGAGGCATCGGTGCGCGAGGAAACGCGCATATTCGATACCGAGGCGATTGAGGCGAGCGCCTCGCCGCGAAAACCCATCGACTCAACGTGCTCCAGTTCGTCCAGTGAGCGAATTTTGCTGGTCGCGTGGCGCGTCACCGCCAAAGGCAACTGCTCGGCTGATATGCCGCAGCCATTGTCCGAGATTTCGATCAGCGTTTTGCCGCCATCGAGCAAACGCAAAGTGATGTCGGTCGCGCCCGCATCGAGCGCGTTTTCCAGTAACTCCTTGACCACCGAAGCAGGCCGCTCCACCACCTCGCCGGCGGCAATTTGGCTGATGAGCTGGTCGGATAGCTGGATGATGTCGCGTTGCGGAGCGAGGCGGATTTTCATGGTTTGTGTGGTTTTTCGAGGGGTTTTGTAGGATGTTGTCATTTTGACTGTGTCGGTCACATTTTAGCCTGCTTGTTGATTTTATGCTGATGGATGCGCGCGTCGGGTGTGAAAATTCTTTTGTAAAGCGTGTCGGTGTCACGCTATTTTGCGTGGCGCTCTTGTATAATACGTTTCGGTGTAATACTTTTGACGGGATACGATTGACAATGGTGACACAAGAACAAGCAAAAAAAGATGTATTGGCGGCGATTCGCCCCGATATGGATCAACTCAATGCGGTGATTCGACAAACGCTGCATTCGGAAGTGCCGCTGGTCAATCAGATTTCTGAGTATTTGATTTCGGCGGGCGGTAAGCGTTTGCGTCCTGCGATTCATCTGTTGCTCACGCGCGCGTTGCAAAACGATTGTCCGCATTCGGCGCTCACACTGGCGGCGGTGGTGGAGTTTATTCATACCTCGACGCTGTTACATGATGATGTGGTGGACGAGTCGGATTTGCGTCGTGGGCGTCAGACGGCGAATGCGATGTTTGGTAATGCGGCCAGTGTTTTGGTCGGGGACTTTTTGTATTCGCGTTCGTTTCAGATGATGGTCAGCGTGCAGAATATGCGCGTGATGGAGATTTTGGCCGATGCGACGAATGTGATCGCCGAGGGCGAGGTGTTGCAGTTGCTCAATGTGCATGATCCCGATGTGACAGAGGCGCGTTATATGCAGGTGATTCATTACAAAACCGCGCGTTTGTTTGAGGCGTCGGCGCAGTTGGCGGCGGTGATGAGCGGTTGTGATGCGGCGCAGGAAGAGGCGTGTGCGGCCTACGGTCGTCATCTGGGCGCGGCGTTCCAGTTGGCCGATGATATTTTGGACTACGCGGGCGACACGGCGGTTTTGGGTAAAAATGTGGGTGATGATTTGCGCGAGGGTAAACCAACTTTGCCGCTGATTTATGTGTTGGAAAATGGTTCTGACGCGGAGAAAGTCATGGTGCGCACGGCAATTGAAAACGGTGGTATTGACCAAGCGCATTCGGATTTCACGACGATTTTGAATGCGATCAAGTCAAAAGGTGCGTTGGATTACACACATCAAAAAGCTGAGCGTGAAGTGGCGGCGGCGAAAGCGGCGTTGGACTTTTTACCAAAATCTGAGTTCAAGCAAACCTTACTCGATCTGGCGGATTACTCGCTGGCGCGTAATGTATAAGGCAGGTACAAGGCAGATGCGTTGACGAGCAGGTATGATGATTTCGCATCGGTGAACTTTAAGGTGACGCACACACTATGACAGAACTTCCCATTTGGGCGCAGATTTTAATTTTGGTTTTATTACTGGCGATGTCGGGGTTTTTCTCTATTTCTGAGACCTCGATGATGGCGATCAATCGTTTTCGCCTGCGACATTTGGCCAAACAGGGTCATCGCGGTGCGAAACGCACGCAGGCTTTGCTCGATCAGACCGAGCGTTTGCTGGGTGTGATTTTGATTGGCAATAATGTCATCAATACCGTGTCCGCTATGTTTTCCGGTGCGATTGCCGCGCACTACTGGGGCAATAATCAATACGCGCTGTCGATTGCCGCCGGTCTAATTTCCTTTGCGATCATTATTTTCAGTGAGTTGGCGCCGAAAGTGGTCGGTGCGGCCTATCCCGAAAAAATCGCCTTTCCGGTGAGTTTTATCCTCAAGCCCTTACTCACCGTGCTCTCGCCGCTGGTGTGGTTCACCAATCTGTTTGCCAATGCGATTTTGCGCCTACTGCGCATTAATCCAAAGCCGGACGAAGAGACGCTCTCGAATGAAGAAATCCGTGCGCTGGTACTGGAACAAACGCCGCTGATGCCGAAAAAGCACAAAAGCATTCTGGTCAATTTGTTCGATTTAGAGGAAGTTGAGGTTAATGATTTGATGACGCCGCGCTCGAAAATCGAAGCGCTCAATATCAATGACGATATTGACACTCTGCGCCATCAATTGGTCACTTGTTACCACAATAAATTACCGGTGTACGACGGCGAATTGAACAACATCCTTGGGATTTTCCACATCCGCAAAGCCTTGCATCACTTGGAAGACGGCTCTTTGACCGTCGATGAAATTCGCAACAGCCTGAGCAAGCCGTATTTCATTCCGTCCGAAACCGCAATTTTTGAGCAATTGCAACATTTTCAAGAAGATAAACAACGCCTCGGCGTGGTGGTGGATGAATACAGCGAGGTGTTGGGGATTTTGACGATGGAGGACATCGTTGAGGAAATGGTCGGTGAGTTTACTTCGGCCGGTCATGGCGGACAAAGTCGCACCGCGTGGGGCGCGGATGGTTCGGTGGTGTTGGATGCCGGTACATCGTTGCGTGAGATCAACCGCCGTCTGAAACTGCATTTCCCGCTGGATGGGCCAAAAACGCTCAACGGTTTGATTTTAGAAGAATTACAAGACATTCCCGATGCGCAGGTCAGTTTGCGTTTTAACGACTGCGTGGTGGAAGTGGTACATGTGGATGAGCAGGGCGTGCGCAGTGCGCGGCTGTTTCGCTTAAATCATAAAAAAGCTTCGTCGCATTGACATGCAGGCGGATGAAGCATTATTTGCGTGATGATTGATTGACTCATAGATTGATGGACTCATAGGAAAATGCCGTGAATGTGATTCGTTCGGTTTCTCTGGTTAGTACGAGTGGTTTAATGCCGGCATCGGATGCGCAGACATTTGATGTCCAAGATGCGCCCGTGGTGCGCTACATTCAGGATTTGCTCGTGCGTTTGGTCGGCGAACGTGCATCCGACGTGCATTTTGAACCGTTCGCCGAGGATTTTCGCATTCGTGCGCGGATCGATGGCGTGCTGCATGAGGTCGCGCGCCCCGATTTGAGTTTACGCGAGCAGTTGACTGTGCGTTTGAAAATCATGGCGCAGTTAGACATTGCCGAAAAACGTTTGCCGCAGGACGGGCGGCTGAAATTAACAATCGCGCCGAATCAGTCAGTGGATTGTCGAGTCAGTACCTTGCCCACGCTATTTGGTGAAAAAGTGGTGGTGCGTTTTTTGAATGCGCAGGATACCACGCTGGATTTGTACGGTTTGGGTTACGAGCCGGAACAGTTGCGCATCGTGGAGGAAACGCTCAAGCACCCGCATGGCATGGTGCTGATGACGGGGCCGACCGGCAGTGGCAAAACCGTATCGCTGTACGCCTGCCTGAATGTGCTCAACCACGCGGGTGTGAATATTTCTACTGTCGAAGACCCCGTGGAAATTTTCATGCACGGCATCAATCAAGTGAGCATCAACGAAAAAGCCGGTGTGCAGTTTGCCACGGCTTTGCGTGCGTTTTTGCGCCAAGACCCCGATATTTTGATGGTCGGTGAAATCCGCGATCTGGAAACTGCCGATATCGCGGTGAAAGCCGCGCAAACTGGACATTTGGTGTTCTCGACATTACATACGAACGACGCGACGATGGCGCTCACGCGGCTGATGCAAATGGGCGTGACGCCGTACAACGTGGCCGCATCAGTCAGCCTGATTGTGGCGCAGCGTTTGGTGCGGCGGCTGTGCTCGTGCAAAACACCGGTCAAGTTGGACGAATATTTGCTGCAAAGCGCAGGCATGGATGCGGCGCAGGCGCGACAGACCGATTGGCAAGCATTCGCGCCCAATGGCTGCGAGCAATGCTACGGTACGGGCTACATCGGGCGCATCGGGATTTTTCAGGTTGTACCGGTTTTACCAAGTATGCAATCGCTGATCGCGCGCAACGCTTCTTCGCAAGAACTCAGCCAACTGGCGCAACAAGAAGGCTATTTGAATCTGCGCCAAGCCGGTTTGCGTAAAGTGGTGGCGGGCGTCAGCTCGCTCGAAGAAGTCATATCGGCGACATTGTAACAAGGTGATTATGAATACCGCGCCACCGACTGCCCCAATGTCCTCCTCGCCCTCAGTTTCAGCCCACGGTCAGTCTGTAACTCAGCCCGTTACAGCCTTGAAGCGTTACGCTTGGCGGGGGCAAAATCGAGCGGGGCAGGATTTATCGGGCGTACTCTATGGCGTGGACAAGGACGCGGTGCGGGCGCAATTGCATCAGCGCGGCATCATTGCGTTGAACATCCGCCATACCGGTGAGCCGTGGTTGCGGCGCGTGTCCACGCGCGAAGTGACCCGGTTTTTGCAGGAATTATCGACTTTGTACGATTCGGGTGTGCCGCTGTTGCGTATTTTAGATGTGCAGTTGTACAGCGAGCCGAAACCGTATTTTCGCAACATCATACAAACCATCCGTTTGGACGTAGAACGAGGTGAAAACCTGCATACTGCGCTGCGTCACCACCCGAAAATTTTCGACGAATTGAGTTGTAACTTAATCGCCAGCGGCGAGGAGTCGGGGCGTTTGTCTGAGGTTTTGCGCAACATCGTGCACTCGCAGGAGCAGCGGCAACGCATCCGTTCGCAGATTCAAACCGCGTTGTGGTATCCGATTTTTGTGTTCTTGGCCGCGATTTTGGTTTGGATCGGGATTTTGACCTTTATCGTGCCAGTATTTGAGTCGGTGTACCGCAGTCAGGGCAGGAGTTTGCCGTGGTTGACGCAGTTATTGATTCAAATATCGCACGGCATACGCGACAATTGGCTGATTTTGCTGGCGTTGATCGTATTGCTGGTCGTATTGCTGGCGCGTGAGCGGCATTCGTTGTGGCAGGGCGCCTTGGATCGCTGGCGGATGCGGATTCCGCTGATTGGTCGCCTGCTGCGGCAGGCTTGGCACGCGCAATTCGCACGCACCTTGGGACTGCTGTATCAATCGGGTGTGCCGTTGCATCAGGCGCTGGCTACTTCGGCGCAAACGGTATCCAGTGCGACCATGCGCCAATCCATTCGTGCGGTGATTCAGGATGTACTCAATGGTCACAATCTGTCACTGGCGATGACGCAGTACCCAGTTTTTGAGCCGAGTTTGATTCAGCGGGTACAAATCGGCGAAGAGTCCGGCTCGCTGTCCACGATGCTGTTGCAACACGCGCAGCACAATGAATTTTTGGTGGAGCAGGGCATCAAGCGTCTGTCCTCGTTGATTGAGCCGATCATGGTGGTTGTGGTCGGTGTGACTGTGGCGATTATGGTGATCGCACTGTATCTGCCGATTTTGAATATGGGTGGTGCGTGACGATGGCGGCGAATTGGCTCTCGTATTTCTTGCTACTGCTGTGTGCAGCGGCTTTGGGCAGCTTTGCCAATGTGCTGGTGTATCGTTTGCCCTTACAGATTCTGCATGAGCACACGGATGGTCGCGAGATATTTAATATTGCTGTGCCGGCGTCTCATTGTCCGTCGTGCCAAACGCCACTCAGATGGTGGCACAACGTGCCTCTGATAAGTTTTATCTTGCTCAAAGGGCGTTGTGCCTTTTGTCATGCGTCGATTCCACGCCGTTATTTTTGGATTGAGTTGGGCGCAGTGTTGATTGCCGCCGTGTGTCTGTCGTTATTGGGCATTGGTGTCAAAGCATTGGCGCTGTTTGTTTTCTTGTACGGTTTGTGGGTATTGAGCTGGATTGATGCGCTGTATCAATTATTGCCTGACGTGTTGACCCTCGGTTTGCTGTGGATGGGCTTGTTATTGCGGGCGTGGTTGGCACCGGTGAGTTTGGGTGATGCGGTTTGGGGCGCGGCATTGGGCTATGTTTTGCTGTATTTGCCGCATGTGTTGTATTTGAAGTGGCGCGGTGAAGTCGGATTGGGCTTGGGCGATGCGAAATTGCTGGCTGCGGTTGGCGCGTGGCTGGGACTGCTGCATGTGCCGACGGTGTTATTATTGGCTTGTGTGGCGGGTTTGATCTGCGGCGGTGTGCATTTTGTGGGGCGTGCGCGCGCTACGCATGGAGTGGATGTGCAGGGTTTGCGCAGAGTACGCATTCCGTTTGGGCCGTTTATCAGCATGGCGGCGGCGTCCATCGCACTGTGGCAATATGCACGGATTTTTGCGGAGTGGCATTGGTGAAGGAGGCTTTGTGAAGGGAATATTGCAAATACTGCGCCCGTCTTTGCGCTCTTTGGTGTGTGTGACCGAGCAGGCTCAGTTGCCTACTGGTGTGCTGAATGTGGGCTTGACCGGTGGTATCGGATCGGGCAAGTCGACCGTGGCACAGCTCATGCAGGCGCATGGCTTTGCGGTCATTGATCTGGATCGCATTTCGCATGAATTGACCCAAGCCGGTGGTCGTGCGATTGCGCCGATCGTGGCGCATTTTGGCGCCTCGGCTATGGCCGCTGATGGTGCGCTCAATCGCGCCTTTATCCGTGAGCGTGTGTTTGCCGAGCCATCGGAGCGCGCGGTGTTGGAGGGCATTTTGCACCCGATGATTGAGCAAGAGGTGTTTGCGCAGGCGCAACGTTTGGCGCAATACGCCCAGTGCATCGTGTACGATATTCCGTTATTGGTTGAGAGCAAGCATTGGCAAGTACGCTTGGACTGGGTCGTCGTGGTTGATTGTGAACCGGAAGTACAACTGCAACGTGTTCGCGCGCGCAACCCGCAGATGGATGTGAAAACGATTAAATCCATCATTTCGGCGCAAGCCTCGCCCGAACAGCGCCGAGCCATCGCTAATGCGCTGATTGATAATCGCCAAAATACGCCCAATCGCTTGAATCTAAGCCATCAAATCGATATACTGAGCAACTATATAAACGTGCTGTGCGCGCAGAAGCAATGTAAGCAAAATTGACAAAGGTAGGCATGACCCCATTTGTATCAACGTCGGACTCAAAAATTATTTTCGAGTTTCCGCTCAACGAGCGGTTTCGGACGTTTTTGCGCATTGAAAATCTACTACACCGTTGGCAATATTATCTGCGCTCAACGGCGAAAGAAGACCACCACACCGCTATTTTGACTTTGCTGGATATTTACGATTTTTCGTTCCGCAACGATGTTAAAGGCGATTTACTGTCTGAATTGGCGCGCTACAAACACGCTTTGAGCCAATATTTCAGTTCCCCCGATGTGTCGGAAGAAAAACTCAACCAAACGATTTTGCGTTTGGTTGACGCGTACAAACAAATTGAGCAATCGCCTAAATTTGGTGGCAGTTTGTCCGATAACGAATGGCTGATTAATATCAAAAGTCGTTTGGTCGTATCCGCCAGCGTGTGCTCGTTTGATATGGGTTTTTATTACCAATGGCTACAGGACTCCGAGCAACGACGGCTCAATGATCTGCAAGAATGGGTTCAACCGTTTGCACCGATGTTTGACGCTGTGACGTTGTTGCTGCAACTATCGCGCAATTTGGCCTTAACCAAAGACTGCGTGACCCATTCGCACGCGTATCAACAGCCATTGTCCGGTCGCAAATTTGACATCATGCGTGTCGAATTTGCCAATACCTGCAATTATTTACCCGATTTTAGCGCCAATAAACACGTCATTTGGTTGCGCTTCGCCGCGCCCGTGGTGAGTGTGCGCTCCAGTGCCAAAGCCATGCAACACACCATGCAAGAGGAAGTGGCATTTCGTCTCGGCTTGTGTGGTGTGCCAGCTACCTCGCCGGTAGCGCAACGCGAACAAGTCCATCCTTTTTACAGTGCGCTATGACAGTACAGGTGAAATGTCCGACTTGCCGTCGGGAAATTGCATACGATGCGGGCTCGCCGTTTCGCCCTTTTTGCTCAGAACGTTGTCGTCTGATTGATCTGGGCGCTTGGTCACAGGAAAGCTTTCGCATTCCGGTGGTTGAGGAGGACGATACGCTGAGTGTGCATACGCAACTGGATGATGCTCCGCATTAATCAAACCAATATAAAAAAACCGTCAGCATCTGACGGTTTTTTTGTGCAAATCGCGCAGTCGTGAGTGATTACTGTTTGCCGTCAGCTGTGCGAACCGCTTCTTTGACATCAGCGGCGGCTTTGTCTACCGTTGTTTTGGCTGCATCAGCCGCATTGCCGGCGGCATCTTTTGCTGCATCTTTGACGTTACCCGCGGCATCTTTTGCGGCATCTTTGACATTGCCTGCTGCGTCTTTGGCCGCGTCTTTCACGGTTTCTGCGGCGTTGCCTGCTGCGCTTTTAGTCGCATCTACGGCGGATTCCGCTTTTTGGTTCGCGCCACCGCAGGCGGCCAAAATACCGGCTGAGAGCAATACGGCGATCAGTGAGAATTTTTTCATGGGTAACTCCTAAAACAAAAATGTGTGAATGGGTTCACGGGTTAAAGTCAAACGTAAAAACGATATGTCATTAAACAATGATGACTGATTATAAAGAAAAAATCCTTGTTGCGTGCGGAACGGCTTATTTTTTACGCAACGTGGTTTGGGTTGCACTCACCCAAAAACCAGCCTTGTTCGTACCAATCGTGCCAAACCGCCCATAATTCGGAGTCTTTGGCAATGGCGCTGATGTGCTGTGCTGAGAGCGTGCGCTGATTGGCCAATTGTTGCAGAATCTCTGCGTCCATACCATCGGCGACGAAATGTTCGCCATTGATGAACACCCACGGCGCGCGGTACAGCATCTTGGTGGCGAAGGCCAATTGCAAGCCCTGCTTTTTGATGCGGGTTTTGAACTGCGCCAAGCTACAACTGCTCGGCAGATCAAAAAAGACGCTCGGTTTGGGTTCAGATAAATAGCAACCAAGGCTCTCTGTCACCCAGTCTTTGTCCCAGCGCATGGCTTGCAAACACTTGCTGATGTCGTTGATCATCTCGTTGGGGATTTGTGCGGGGGTGTCTTGGTATTTCAAATTCGGATCAGCGTAGTGGCCGGATAATTCCAGATTGTCCTCGATAAATTGCAGCAATGCGACGCCCAGCTCTTGATAACTCGGCGTGCGAAAACCAATCGAGTAGGTCATGCAGTCACCCACCGCAATGCCATCGTGCGCGTATTGTGGCGGCAGGTACAGCATATCGCCTGGCTCCAGCGTCCATTCTTGCTCCGGTGTGAAGTGCTGCAAAATGCGCACCGGCAGATTGGGGCGAATGCTGCGGTCTTGCTCCTGCGCAATGCGCCAATGGCGTTTGCCATAACCTTGCAGTAAAAACACATCGTAGGCGTCGTAATGTGGTCCGACACCGCCGCCATCGGTGGCAAAGCTAATCATCAAGTCGTCTAAACGCACGTCGGGAATAAAGCGAAACAGATTAATCAGCGCGTGACCGAGCGGATGGTGCAGGTCTACGCCCTGAATCAGCGCCGTCCAACGATCTTTTTTGCGTGATGGGATGACTTTTTTCTTTACAGGGCCGTGTTGCAGCGACCAGCCGTTTTGCGCATCATCAACCACCAAACGCGACTCAATCGCGTCGTTTTGTAGGGCATCAATCGCGTCCTGCGGCTGATAAAACGCTTGAAAATTCGGAATGGCTTGGCGAATCAACAAAGGTTTTTTGTGCCAATATTCCTTCAAAAACGTTTGTACCGACATGCCGCCCAATGGAATCGGCTGACCATTGAGGAGCGGCCAATCCTTGCCCGCAGGCGTTCGTGAAAAATCGCCCAACTGTTGCCAGAGCGGGTTGATGGTTTTTTTGCTGCGCATGATGTGCCTCGTGAAAGAGTCGGAAAATAAATGGAGCGCGGTTGACGATCAGACTGGCTCGAATGGTTACGGTTTTTTGGCCTTGTGCTGGGCAAATTGCTCGGCAATTGCCTGAATCAGCAGTGGCGCTAAATCGTCTTTACGCATTTTTTGCAATGCCTGCACGCCATTTTCGGAAATCAGGCTGGCTTGATTGTACTCACTGCCAAAGGTGCTCGGGCCTTGATTGGCGATAATCAGCGGGATATTTTTTTTCAAACGCTTGGCTTGCGCGTATTCGATCACGTTTTCCGATTCGGCGGCAAATCCCACGCAGAATGGCGCGTTCGGCTGAGCCGCAATCGTCGCGAGGATGTCGGGCGTTTGCACAAAGTCCAATGTCGGCGTGTCGCTGGCCGAGGTTTTCTTGATTTTTTGCGTGGCAATTTGCGCGACTTTCCAGTCGGCGACGGCGGCGACGGCGATGAAAATATCCTGTCCGGCCAACTGTGCTTGGCAGGCGGCCAGCATGTCATCGGCGGATTGTACATCAATGCGGGTCACGCCGGATGGCGTGGGCAATGCGGTTTTGCCAGAGACCAGCGTCACTTGCGCGCCTGCATTGGCGGCGGCTTGAGCGAGGGCGTAGCCCATTTTGCCGCTCGAATGATTGGTGATGCCGCGCACTGGATCGATGGCTTCAAAGGTCGGGCCAGCGGTGAGCAAAACCCGTTTACCCGCCAATACTTGCGGCGTGAATAGGCGCGGCAGCAGTGCGATGATTTCGCTCGGCTCAAGCATGCGCCCGTCACCGATTTCCCCGCAGGCTTGCTCGCCATGAGCAGGGCCAAATACGGCGATACCATCGGCGCGAATTTGTGCCAAATTGCGTTGCGTAGCGGCGTTGCGCCACATTTGTACATTCATGGCCGGTGCAATGGCGAGCGGGCATTTGGCCGGATCGCGCGCTAACACTAAGTTTGTCAGCAAATCGTCGCTGATGCCGTGGGCGATTTTCGCCATGACATTGGCCGTGCACGGCGCGATCAGCATCGCGTCGGCTTCGCGGCTTAGATTAATGTGGGCGATGTTGCTGTCCGCACCAGCGCGATTGTCCCACAGCGAGTCGTATACCGGCTCGCCCGAGAGTGTGGCGAGGGTCAGCGGTGTGATGAATTCTTTCGCACCATCGGTCATGACGACGGATACGCGCAGGCCTTGTTTGCGCAGCAGACGCACCAGTTCGGCGGATTTATACGCCGCGATGCCGCCGCTGATGCCTAAAAGGATGTGTTTCATGGGCTGCTTAGATCAATGAGTTGAGCGGCGGATGGATGGCGTCATCAATCTGCTGAACCATTTGCTCAATGCGCTGGGTGGATTCGAGCTGGGTGCTGTTGTGCAAATTGAGTTGGAGCAATTCGTTGGCAATTTGCAAGGCGGCAAATACCGCGATTTTGTCGTGGCCGGACAAACCCATTTGCTGATGAATCGTGGTCATTTTTTTATCGACCAGCGCGACCGAGGCCAGCAACGTGGCTTTTTCATCCGAGGTGCACAGCAGGGTATAGCTGCGCCCCAAAATATTGACGTTTAGTGTTTCTTTTTGGCTCATTCGTCCTCCGAAGTAACCGAGTCAGATTCTGCCGAACCATCGCTCAAGCGCGCGATCACCCGATCAATACGCGATTGTGCGGTATTCATGCGCTCTTGCAGCGCCCGCTTTTCATGCTCCAAATGCTGAACGCGCTCGCGCAATTGGCGGTTGTCCTCCTGCAGTTGGCGCACGAAGTCCAAAAGCGTTGCCAATTTGTCTTCTAAAAGTTGAATCAGTTTGAGCATGATCGAGGTCACAAATTAAGTAAAAAACAACAATCTCAAAGGCTTACGAGAATATCTGTCAATTCTACTCGAATTTGTCCGCACACACCGCAAAATCTGGCGAATTTTAAAAGATTGATTTTTGACAGGCAGTCCATTACAGTGTCGGTATTCTACGAGTGTCATAGTTAAGGAAATATGAAGTCCCCCACCAGCGGTAGGGGTTATTCTGTTTCCTGACTGTGGTGAAACAGGGAAACTGGAGGCGATGTCCGTTGATTTTCTGCGTTTATACGTTTATTCAACGAAGTCATGCGCGTAACCATGCTGCACCCGCAACGGTAGATTTCATTGCGTCGCCCATCAACAGGTGCGCACGAATGTTTGGCAATCCACTGTAACCAAAATCCTCGCGCCACGCGCGAGTCATTGATTCGGTTATGGGAAGGGGCAAACAGGGGAAATCAGCCCGGAGACCGGCTCATAGAACTGCCGAAGGCTCATATGATTAAAGGAAACACGGAATAACCCCTACCGTCTGAGCTGGCTGATTAGCGTGATGAGTAACAAGGCGTGGCGCGCAGTCTATGGTTATTCCATAGACAAGCGTCACAACAACGTTACTCGCGCGCCAATCACCAGCCCTTCGGGTTCTGGCAAAAAACACCCAGAACTTTGTTGCAGAATAGGGGCTTCGTAGAACAACTACGACCCCTATCCTGCGTCGCGTTCTGAATGTTTTTTGCTCAGAACTCAGACTGGTTTGGGTTGTTCCGTGTTTCCTAAAACCCACGAGTCTTCAAATCGTAAACCCTATGCCTTGCGGGTTGCTTGGCCAAGGACAGCAAAAATGAACAATACATACCCTTCGACAGGGGTATCTGCGCGTGCGCGTCATCAACGCCACGGCTCGCAGATGCCTGCTCATTCCTCTAATTTTTCCGTGCAATTGAGTTTGGTTTTGGCTTTGTCAGCCTACTCGGTACACGCATGGGCGCAAGAAAGCGCGCCTGACGTCGTCACCTCTGCAGCGCGCACTTCGCAGGTTGTGACCGATGCGCTCAACTCCACCACGCTGATCTCCCGCGCGGATATTGATTCGGCGACGGTATCCGATGTGGCCAGCCTGTTGCGCCAGCAGGTCGGTATCAGCATTCGCCAGAATGGCACGCAAGGATCGGTGACCGGCATCGCGATTCGAGGCGGGGAGCCGCGTCACACCTTGGTTTTGATCGATGGCGTGCCGTTGAGCAGTTTATCTTCTGGTCAAGCGGCGATTGAGCAGATTCCCTTGTCACTGATTGACCGCATTGAAGTGGTGCGGGGCAATGTGTCCGCGCTGTATGGCTCGCAAGCAACTGGCGGCTTGGTGCAAATTTTCACCCGCAAACCGATCAGTGGTTCGCAAGCCGATGTGCGTTTGGCGATTGGCGATAAAGGACAAAAACAAGCCAGCGTGCAAATGTCCACCGGCAACGATCAAGTGCAATTGACCGCAGGCATTGCACACGAGCAAGTGAAAGCCATCAGTGCGCAAAATAGCCCGCTGGTCAATCCTGATTTAGACGGCTATCGCAACAACAGTGGCAATGTCTCTGTGCGCTTCACGCCAAATGAACGCAATGAGTTTGGCGCGCGCTTTTTCCAAAGCAATGGGCGCTATGAGTATGACAACGAATACAATGTGCCAACAGCAATTCAGTATAGTAAAAGTCTGGTGGAACAATTATCTGCTTACAGTAATAATCAAATGACAGATAAATGGAATAGCCAGTTTAAAGTGTCCCAAATGACTGATCGCTTGTACAGTATTGATACGCCACCATCTTGCTATACCTATGGAGGTCAAACGTATTGCTCACCAGAAAGCTCGTTTTTCAGAACTAAAACGCATGATGTGAATTGGCAAAATCAAATTACTACTGATTATGGCGTGGGAATTGCAGGCTTGTCTTATACTAAACAAAAATTAAACTCCAGTACGGATTATAGCCAAAATCAGCGTATTACTAAAAGTGCATGGCTCGGCTATAACTTGGATAAAAATCGCCATCATTTGCAGATGAATGGACGTTTTGATAATGTTTCAGGTGTTGGTAACTACACAACTGGAGCTGTGAATTATGGCTTTGATGTTGCTGGTAATGCCCGAGTATTTGCTGGATATAGCAACGGATTTACTGCGCCAACATTCAATGACTTGTATTGGCCCGATCAAGGAAATTGGAAAGGTAATCCGAATCTTAAAGCGGATAAAGCCAATTATTTGCAAGCAGGTCTGCAATACGTAAAAGATAATTTTGGGGTGCGCTCAACTTACTTTGAGACATATTATCGCGATAAAATAGCTACTGATCCGGTCAGTGGGATTACGAAAATTAATATTGATCGTGCCAAGGCAAAAGGTGTTGAGTTACATACTTGGTATAACCATGCGGGCTGGAATGTGGATGCCAGCGTGACTTATCAAGACGTTAAAAATAGAGCAACAGACCAATGGCTGATCCTCCATCCACGTGTTTTGGCAAATCTGAGCGTGGGTAAAACGTGGAATCAATGGCAAGCGCAGGCGGATTGGAATGTGCAAAGCCACATGAAAGATTCGGGTGGTAAAACGGTGGCAGGTTTCGGCGTGCTCAATACCTCGCTGTTTTACTCGCCGCGCAAGGATTTGAAATTGGGTTTGACCGTGGGTAATGTGTTTGATCGCAAATATCAGCCAATTGCTGGCTATAACGCGATGCCGCGCAACTTCCTGTTCTCGGTGAACTATAAGCCGCAGTGGTAAGTCGTCAGCCCTTATTTAACTCATTACCTGATGCGTCACATGAAATCATGTTGGTCTCGCTTGATTGATGGATATGCCAGCCAGTTTTGGCTGGCTGTTTCTGTTGCGGTGGCGCTATGGGTGGTGCTGTGGGCGATGACTTCGGGCGGTGCGTATGCGTCGCCCGATATTTTTTACCGCTTGCGGCTGCCGCGCGTATTGGCGGCGTTTGGCGTCGGTGGTTTGCTGGCTTTGGCGGGCGTGATGTTGCAGGCGTTGTTGCGCAATCCGTTGGCCGAACCGTATATGCTCGGCGCGGCCAGTGGCGCGTCGTTCGCGTTGCTGGTCGGCACGGTGTTGGGCTTGGCGTGGTGGGCGTTGCAGGGTTTGGCGTTTGCTGGTGCGGTGGCGGTGTTGTGCCTGATGTGGTTGATTTTGCGTCGCTTTAGCCGATTAGAAGGGGATATTTCGATTGTGTTGCTGCTCGGGGTGCTGTGCTCGGCGACCTTGAATGCGGGCGTGAGTGTGTTGCTGTTGATGTTGCCTGATCGGGCGTTGCGCGGTAGTTTGTTTTGGTTGATGGGGGATTTGGCTGGCTCGGGGCAGTATTTTGTGGCGTGGTGGGGCGTGTGGTTGTGTTTGCTTTTGGCGCTGCCGTTGGCGGGGCGCGTGGCGGTTTTGATGCGCGGTGGGTTGATGGCGCACGCGGTGGGCGTGCCGGTGCAGCGGGTGCGGGTGCAGTTGCTGTTGCTGGCTGGCTTGGCAACGGCTTTGGCGGTATTTGAGGCGGGCGCGGTGGGCTTTATCGGTTTGGTGGTGCCGCATTTTGTGAAGTTGTTTTGCGCTAAACGTGATGTGGGTATGCGCACGGTGATGGTGTTGTGTGTGCTGTGGGGCGGTGTGTTGTTGGTGTTGGCCGATGCGCTGGCGCGCACGATCATTGCGCCGATGCAGTTACCGGTGGGCGTGCTGACGATCGCGCTGGGTGCGCCGTTTTTGGCGTGGCAATTGGTGGTGCGTTTGAAATCAGGGGGAATGGCATGAGTGTGTCTGCGTTGCCCGTGGTGTTGCAGTGTGATCGGTTGGCGATTGGCTTTGCTGAGAGGACGTTGGTCGCGCCGTTTGATTGGTCGGTGCGCGAGGGTGAGCGCTGGGCGGTATTGGGCGCGAACGGTTCGGGGAAAACCAGCCTGTTGCATGCTTTGTTGGGCGCGTCCGTTGCCGATCAGCCGCAGTTGGGTGAGCAGATCACGTTGATGGGTACGTGTTTGGCGCAGTTGAGTGTGCAGACCCAAGCGCGTTGGCGGGTGTGGGTGCCGCAGCGATACGAGGAGCCGTTCACGATCACGGTGTTGCAGGCTTTGCAGAGTGTGGCGGCGTCGACGTCCATTGAGGTGGTGCTGGCGGTATTGGGGCAGTTTGGTTTGCAGACGCATGCGCGCGCGTGGGTGCATCAGTTGTCCGGCGGGGAGCGACAGCGTTTGACTTGGGCGATGGCGGCCTTGCGCGCACAGTTGTCTGAGGGGCAAACGCGGCTGTGGCTGCTGGATGAGCCGTTTTCGGCGCAGGATATTGCGTGGCAGCAGCGGCTGTTGCGTTTTTTATGTGAATGCGATGGCGCTGTGGTGGCGACGGTACATGATTTGAATCAAGTCCATCGATTTGCGACGCATGTGTTGCTGCTGGGCGAGGGCGGTGTCTTGGCGCAGGGCGCGCGTGAGCAGGTGATGCGCACGGAGACGCTCAGTCGGGCGTTTGATGTGGCGATTGCGGTGGATGAGGCGGGTTGGATCCGTTGGTAATGCGGCGAACTGTGATCGTGTGGCGATTGGCAGTGTGCTGTGATGTATGGCGCTGATAGGTTTCGTTAATCACATGTGTCAAGTCGGCGGCGAATTGTTTGGCATTGAATAGCGGGCTATTGCCTACCTGCTCACGAAGTTTGCTCCGCAGTTGTGCAAGAGCGGGTAAATCGCTCGCAAAAGCGATGGCTTTGCGCTCGTATTCGCTGATGTCGTTCACGATCCAGTCGTCCAAACCGGCCGCCCGCAACAGGCTGGCGCCTTGCCGTGCAATCATGTGTTCGCCGCGCATACTGAGAGTGGGAACGCCCATCCACAAGGCTTCGCAGGTCGTCGTGCCCCCAGGAAATGGAAAGGTGTCGAGTATCATGTCGATCTGAGCGTAGGTGTGCATATAGGTTCGGAAACCGCTGGACGCATGAATGCTGAGACGTTGAATGGGCAGGCCATTGCGTGTGCAGCGTTGGATGAATTGGCTTTGTGTAAATGTTGAATTAAATTGTCGATTCTGAAAATATAGATGCGCATTGGGCAAACGGTTGAGAATGCGCGCCCAGAGTTGTAATACCTCATCGGTGATTTTTGAGAGGCTTTGAAAGCAGCCAAACGTGATTTGCTCTGGTGTTGTGTGCAGGGCGGGCAGCGGTGAGACAGGGGCAACGCGCTTTAAGTGCGTGCCGCCATAGCACAGACGGGTGCGCGGCAGACGGATGATTTGCTCAGAAAAGTAAATTTCTTGATCCTTTGGTATGCTTTCCTCATCGGCCAAAAGATAATCCATTTCTGGTAAGCCTGTGGTGGCGAAGTAGCCCAGCCATGAAATCTGAACCGGTGCGGGTTTGTGGGCGAAAACGCCGAGCCGGTTATGGGCTGTGAGACCGCTTAAATCAAACAGTACGTCAATTTGGTCATTGTGAATGCGCTGTGCTGCGGATTGATCCGAAAGTGAGGTGATCGGTGTCCATGCGTGGCAATGTCTTTTCAAGCGGCGGCTGACTTGATCGGTTTTGTCGCGAGTTGGGTAGGCGATGATTTGAATGGCATTTTTGTCCAAATTGGCCAACACATTTTCGAGAAAAAAGCCAACGGGGTGCATGTTCAAATCGCCAGAAACCAAGCCGACGCGCAGAGGCTGATTGCGGTGGATGTGCCATTCGGTGAATGGTTGGCTGGCCTTTTTGCTTAAAATATGACCATAGCGCCGAGCCAACGTCAGCATATACTCTGGAGTATCTACGTTCAAATAATTGAGCGCAAACAGATATTTTGCAAGGATGCTGGCTTCGTCGGGCTTGAGTTGTAACGCTCGTTTGTAATGATTGAGGGCGTCCTCCTGCTGTCCCAAATCTTTGTATACCTTGGACAGATTGGCCAGATTTTCAACGTCATCGGGACTTAATTGCTTGGCCTTCTCCATCCAGCGTATGGCTTGCGCCCAATCCTCCATTTGCTCGTAGCACACGCCCAATAATTTGTACCCGAAATAATGGTTCGGAAACTTTTGAATGAATGCGTGACAATCTTCAATGCACTGCGCGGTGTCGCCCGCATCAAACGGCGCAAGTAATGTTTGCATTTGAGCCACCGAGGGTGTGGGGCTGATTGTGCGGCGCAGAACTTGTATGGTTGGCGAAGACATTGTTTTTGGGTGCTTAAATCATCATTTTAAATCGTCATTGAAAACAATCGGGTTTCGGGTTGCTTTTCCCACAGACGCAAATCAAACGCCATGGCGATATTGCGAATGAATGGCCGCCCCAGTTCGGTAACGGTTAATCCATTCGGGTGAATTTCTAACAAGCCATCGTCTTGCATGGCTTTCAGGCGTTCAATAATGACGGGCATTTCGGCTAATTGTTGCTCAGGATCAGACCACTTGGTGTGCATACGGCACATGATATTCAAAATGTGTTGGCGCACGATCAGATCGGTCGGCGTGAGGATATGACCGCGTACCAAAGGCCATTGGCCTTGCTCGATGCAGGTATTGTAGTCGTCCAGTTTCTTCTCGTTTTGGGCAAACGCATACCAAGTGTCGGAAATCGAGGATACGCCCAAGCTGATCATGAGACGGGTATTGGTCTCGGTATAACCCATGAAGTTGCGATGCAGTCGACCTTCTTTGAGCGCGAGATAGAGTGAATCGGTGTCGCGCGCAAAATGATCCATGCCGACTTCAATATAGTCCAGTTCGTCGAATAACGCTTTGCCCAATTCGTACAGCGCGCGTTTTTCGGGGCCGCTGGGCAGATCGGCTTCATTAAAACCACGCTGGCCATTGTTTTTCAGCCACGGCACATGCGCATAGCTGTAAAAAGCCAAACGATCCGGCGCGAGATTGGCGGTTTTTTCGATGGTGTGGCGCATGCTGTCGAGCTGCTGATGCGGTAGACCGAATACCAAATCGTGACTGATCGAGGTGTAACCAATGCGTTTGGCCGCCTCGTGTACGCGCGCGACGTTTTCAAATGGTTGAATGCGATTGATGGCCTTTTGTACCTTCGGATCATAGTCCTGAACGCCGAAGCTCACGCGGCGAAAGCCCAAATCGTAGAGGGTTTGTAAATGTTGCTCGGTGGTGTTGTTCGGATGGCCTTCAAAGCTGAATTCATGGTTGTCGGCGCGATCAGCGTGCTCAAATAGACCGTTAATCAGTGTATTTAAATTTTCAGGGCTGAAAAAAGTCGGTGTGCCGCCGCCCAAATGAATCTCACGGATGCGTGGTCGCTCAGTACTGTATTGGGCCAATTCATCAATATACATGCGCCATTCGCGCAAAACATTGGCGATATAACCCGCCTCCACGCTGTGATTTTTCGTAATGCGGTGGTTACACGCGCAAAACGTGCACAGGCTTTCGCAAAACGGCAGATGGATGTACAGGCTGATACCATTTTGTGCATTGGATTCGGCAAATGTACGTCCCAATGTCTGCAAATAAGCCGGTACGGTGAAATCCTGCTCCTGCCAATAAGGAACCGTCGGATAGCTCGTATAACGCGGTCCGGCAACGTTGTATTTGTGAATTAAGTGATGGGAAACCGTCATGAGAATCAAACCTAAAGTGAATTACCATCATTGTATGATAAAAGCGCCGGTGGTGGGCATCTGCTGAATTACAAAGTGAATGCAGTAGGTTGGGTATTTTGATACGCATACCGTGATCCACGCATCCGCCAAGTTCCGGCTGGTCAATTGTTGGAAACTGTTGTTTTGATGCTTTTGTGCTTGATTTTATTGAATAAAAAGTTTAGAATGCCAAGTTCTTCCGTAATGGTGCGGAGGGAGTTTTTATTTAAAGGATTTTAAATGTACGCAGTCATAAAAACTGGTGGCAAACAATATCGTGTTGTCGCTGGCCAAAAATTGAAAGTAGAACAGATCGCTGCTGACATTGGACAACAAGTGACTTTGAACGAAGTCTTGGCCGTAGGTTCTGGCGAAGGTTTGGTTGTGGGTACACCGTTGGTGTCTGGTGCGTCTGTGGTAGCAAAAGTAGTGTCTCAAGGTCGTCACGACAAAGTGCGCATTTTCAAAATGCGTCGTCGTAAACACTACCAAAAACGTCAAGGCCATCGCCAAAACTACACTGAATTGTTGATCGAAACAGTGAATGCCTAATCTCAATTTGGGCACTTGTTAAGTTTATCGCCAAAGTTGCAAATAACTTTGGGATTGAAAAAAGGATGTCATCATGGCACATAAGAAAGGCGGCGGCTCTACGCGTAACGGTCGTGAATCAGAATCGAAGCGCTTGGGCGTGAAGATTTACGGCGGCGAACACATCGTTCCAGGCAACATCATCGTGCGTCAGCGCGGTACTGAGTTCCACCCAGGCGAAGGCGTTGGTATGGGTAAAGACCACACCTTGTTCGCATTGGTTGAAGGCAAAGTGCAATTTGCCGTTAAAGGCGCGCTCAAACGCCGCGTGGTCAGCATCGTATCGTAAACGATTACTGGCGCGTATGAACAGCCTATGCGGTTGTTCAGCCAATTTTGCAAAAAACTCCATGAGTAAAATCATGGAGTTTTTTGTTTTTGATGCGGTTTTTGTTTGTATTTTTGGTGAACTCGGTTCTACAATAGGATAATTGGTATTTAAACGTTTACATAGTTGTCTAATCGAAGAGGTCCATCATGCTCACGCAAGCCCAACAAGTCGATATGACTTTGCATTACCTTTATCAGGAAATTTTGGCCACGCATACCGCATCAGAACGCAATGCGATTGAGAAAACGGAGGATTGGCTGGCCTTTAGCCAACGTTTGCGAACGTACTTTCCGAGTTTGATGTGGGAGCTGAATCACGTTTATGGTACGAATGAGGCGGTGTTGCCGATGTTGGTGCAGTTGATGCGCATGGCGTGGCAGAGTTATTCGGAGCGTGCTGAGCCGTTGAAACAGCAGGATGCGGCACGCGAAGCGAATCCGGATTGGTTTCTCTCGAACAAAATGGTTGGCGGCGTATGCTACGTTGATCTATTTGCGGGCAATTTGCGCGGGATTATTAATTCCATTCCGTATTTCAAAGAGTTGGGTTTGACATACCTGCATTTGATGCCGTTGTTTAAATGCCCTGAGGGGAAAAGCGATGGCGGCTACGCGGTCAGCAGTTATCGTGAGGTTAATCCGACACTCGGTACGATTGATGATCTGCGTGCCGTGGCTCAGGCGTTGCGCGAAGCGGGCATTACGATGGTGGTGGATTTTATTTTCAACCACACCTCGAATGAGCATGAGTGGGCGCAAGCGTGCGCGGCTGGTGATCCGAAGTTTGATAATTTCTATTACATCTTCCCAGATCGTCAGATGCCGGATCAATACGATCGCACGGTGCGGGAGATTTTCCCCGATCAGCATCCGGGCGCTTTTTCGCAGTTGGCTGATGGGCGTTGGGTGTGGACGACGTTCAACTCGTTTCAGTGGGATTTGAATTACAGCAATCCGTGGGTATTCCGCGCGATGGCGGGTGAAATGCTGTTTATTGCCAATCTGGGCGTGGATATTTTGCGCATGGATGCGGTGGCGTTCATTTGGAAACAACTCAGTACGGATTGTGAAAATTTACCTCAGGCGCATGCGTTGATCCGCGCGTTTAATGCGGTGATGCGCATTGCGGCGCCGAGTGTGCTGTTCAAATCCGAGGCGATTGTTCACCCTGATAAGGTGGTGCAATACATCGCGCCGAACGAGTGTCAGCTGTCGTACAACCCATTGCAAATGGCTTTACTGTGGAATACGCTGGCAACGCGCGAGGTGAATTTGCTGCAACAGGCGTTAACCTTCCGACACAATTTACCGGCGCATACGGCGTGGGTGAATTATGTGCGCTGTCACGATGACATTGGTTGGACGTTCGCGGATGAAGATGCGGCGTATTTTGGTATCAATGGTTTTTACCATCGGCAGTTTTTGAACCGTTTTTATGTCAATCGCTACGAAGGCAGTTTCGCGCGCGGTGTACCATTCCAAGATAATCCGAATACAGGCGACTGTCGTATCAGCGGCATGTGTGCGTCATTGGTTGGCTTGGAGCAGGGTGATCCGTCGGCGGTGGCGCGGATTTTGCTGCTACACAGCGTGATTTTGAGCAGTGGTGGTTTGCCGTTGTTTTATCTGGGCGATGAGGTCGGGATGCTCAATGATTTTGACTACCAAAATGATCCGAATAAACAAGATGATAGCCGCTGGGTACATCGTCCCGCGCGTGATGTCGAGCGCTACGCTCAGCGCACGGATTTGAGTACCAGCGCGGGGCAGATTTATCACGGCTTGCGGCATTTGATTGCGCTGCGCAAAAATACCGACGATTTGTCCGGCGCGCATCTGAGTATTTTTGATTGCAAAAACCCGCATGTGCTGGGCTATGTGCGCAATGAAGCGATCTTGGTGTTGGCCAATTTCAGCGAGGCCGAGCAAACCGTTCTGGCCAACACGTTATCTGCCATGCCTGCGCAGGCGCACGATTTGATCAGCGGAGAGCGTTACGCTTTGGCTGCGGATTTGACCTTGAAACCGTATCAAGTGCTGTGGCTGAAGATTAACGCTTAACGACGCATGACGTACCACGCAAGCAAGATTTAATCTGGTGCGTGGTGCATTTTTTTGTGAATGCGAAAGAGTTGCATGACCGAGATGTAAAATCCAATCATGGCGAAGGCAATCGTCATATAGCCGATACCAACGCCTAGCAGCTCGCTCACATAGCCAACCACTAAGCCCGCGCTTTGCGCGCCGATGATGATGCAAAACATCAGCAGTGCGGAGAATTTCGCCGTATCGTGCGGCGCAAAGTCGATCAAGTGATTGAGCAAAATTGGGAACACCACACCGATGCCGACACCGGCAAAAAAGTTGGTGACAAACATATACGGCAGCGCCGCAGCGTTCGGGAAAAGTGCGATCAGCACAAATGCCACGCAGCCGACCAAACTCAAGCGAATCAAACGCTGCTCAATCGTCAATTCGCTGTGAATAAATGCCTGCCAACTGCGCACTAGCACCATCCCAAGCGTGAACCCGACCAAGCCGACGCGCGCCTGATCCAGAGCGATTTCACGGCCAGAATGAGCGTAATTGACGAACCAAAAACTGTGTCCCCATTCCACATAACCAATCAAAATCGCGGCAATCCATGCCCAGATTGCCCACGGCGCGAACATCAATTGCAGATAAGTGTGCGCGTGCTGGGTTGGCGCGCTTGGTACGCTTGATACAGAGGTTTCGTGCGCCGTGTTTTTAGTAGGCGCAATCAGCGGCAACTGCGCAATGGCCTGTCGAATCTGTGAGCGGCTGTAGGCAAATAGCAATGTCAACACCAATATAGTGAACACCGCATACGGCACGCGCCAGTTCGGATAAGCGCGTAGCAGGACAATCACCCAAATCGGCGCAATACTTGCACCAATGCTCCAGCCCACATCAAGCAAAGCCAAGACGCGAGCGCGAATGCTGCTGACCAATGGCATTTTACCAATCAGCGTATGCCCCAATGTCGCCATCGCGATCACCATGATCTCGTACAGGATAAAACCACTGATGAGCATCACAAAACCCGTACTCGCCACCATGATGCCGATAGCCACCAACATGCCCAGCAGATAACCTATCAGCAGATGGCGCGCCGGTACACGGTACACCAAATCGCCGCCCAAAAAGGCGCCGATGGCACTACCGACATTGCCCCAAAACACCAGCCAGCCAATGTGCTTGGGTGTCAGTGTCAAATCAGCGGAAATTTCAGTGGTGAGACTGCCCAGCAAATTACCAAAAATACCGGCGCACAGAATGCTGAACATGATGAGCCAAGCCAGAATAGGCACTTGACGGATAAATTCACGAGTATTCATAAAGACCTTATTGTTAACCTAATATTTTAACTCTTTTACGTCCATCGCGTACATGGATGGCGCATGTGTGCGGCAAAAATCTTGGGGTAAAGCGGGCGCATCGCTTATAATGACGGGCAATGCGCACAGATTGCGCACATTTACAGCACCAGCGGCAAACCACCGTGAATGCCATTGGACGTAGGAAAAAAATATGAAATTTATTGATGAAGCCAAAATTGAAGTCATCGCCGGTAATGGTGGCAATGGCGTGGCGAGCTTTCGCCGTGAAAAACACAAGCCGAACGGCGGGCCGGATGGCGGTGACGGCGGGCGCGGTGGTAGCGTCTACGCAGTCGCTGACGAAAATCTGAATACCCTGATCGACTACCGATTTACCAAAAAGCACCTCGCGCAAAACGGTGAACGTGGGCAAAGCTCCGACTGCTACGGCAAGGGCGGCGAGGACATCACGCTGAAAATGCCGGTCGGCACGATGATTTTTGACGTGGAAACAGGGGATTTACTGCACGATTTGGCTCAATCGGGACAAACCGTTTTGCTCGCCAAGGGCGGTGAAGGCGGCTTGGGCAATATTCATTTCAAATCCTCGACCAACCGCACGCCGCGTCAATGCACGCCGGGTACGGAAGGCGAACGTTTCGCCCTGCGTTTGGAGCTGAAAGTTTTGGCCGACATCGGTCTGCTCGGTATGCCGAACGCGGGCAAATCCACGCTGATTTCCGCCGTGTCCAATGCTCGTCCGAAAATCGCCGATTACCCGTTCACCACGTTGCATCCGAATCTCGGCGTCGTGCGCACTGGACCGGAGCGCAGTTTTGTGATCGCCGATATTCCCGGCTTGATCGAAGGCGCCGCCGATGGTGTGGGCTTGGGCGTGCGCTTTTTGAAACACTTGGCGCGCACGCGATTGCTGCTGCATCTGGTGGATCTCGCGCCGTTTGATCCGAGCGTGGATCCCGTGCACGAAGCGCGTGCGATTGTTGAAGAATTGCGCAAATACGACGAAACGCTGTACGACAAGCCGCGCTGGTTGGTGTTGAACAAAATCGATATGATCGCCGAGGACGAACGCGCTGAAAAAGTCGCTGAATTTGTGCAGGCGTATGGTTGGCAAGGGCCGGTATTCCAGATTTCCGCCGCGACGCGCGAGGGCACGGATGCGCTGATGACTGAGATTCAAAACTACATCGATCAAGTCAAATTGAGTGAGCAGCGCGCACGCGAAGAGGCCGAACAAGCAGCCAAACTCGCGGAAACTTTGGCGCAAGGGCAATTACAGCCCGCAGCATTGCCAGCGACACGCTTACAGTCTGCGCCATTGCCGCAGGCGCGAGGCAACGACGAATCCGCAGCGGAGGAATGATGGCCGTAGAGTTACAGATTAACCCGCAGATCAACCCACAGATCAACTCGCAGATCAACGCAACTGCTGATTTGGCGCGCGAGGCTCGTCTGAAAAGTGCCGCGCGCGTGGTGATTAAAGTCGGTAGCTCGCTCGTAACCGACGAAGGGCGGGGCTTAGATGAGGATGCCATCGCCAGTTGGGCGGCGCAAATCGCCGCGTTGCGCGCTTTAGGAAAAGAAGTGATTCTGGTCAGCAGTGGCGCGATTGCCGAAGGCATGAAACGCCTGAGCTGGAACACTCGCCCGACGAATATCAATGAATTGCAGGCGGCGGCAGCGGTCGGGCAAATGGGTTTGGCGCAGGTATACGAAACCCAGTTTGCCAAACACAACATTGTGACCGCACAGATTTTACTCACGCACGCCGACCTTGCTGATCGCGCGCGCTATTTGAACGCGCGCTCCGCGATGTTTACCCTGTTGCAGTTGGGCGTTGTACCGATCATCAACGAAAACGACACGGTCGTTACGGACGAAATCAAGGTCGGTGACAACGACACTTTGGGCGCATTGGTCGCCAATCTGATTGAAGCCGACGTCTTGGTCATCCTGACCGATCAAGACGGGCTATTCACCGCTGATCCACGCAAAAATCCGCAAGCCGAATTGATCCAAACCGCACCGGCTGGGCTGGAACAACTCGAGCAAATGGCGGGCGGCGCAGGCAGCAGCATAGGCAAAGGCGGCATGCTCACCAAAGTGCTCGCCGCCAAACGCGCCATGCGCAGTGGCGCCAGCACCGTGATCGCCAGCGGACGCGAAGCACAGGTACTGCCGCGTCTCGCGCAAGGCGAACGCATCGGCACGGAGCTGTATGCCAGCGTTGCGCTGCTCACTGCGCGCCAACAATGGCTGGCCGATCACCTGCAAATGCGCGGCCACGTCACGCTTGATGCGGGCGCGGTCAAAGCCGTGTTATCGGGTGGCAAGAGCGTTTTACCGATTGGCGTGATTCGTGTTGATGGCAACTTTGAGCGTGGCGAAGTCATCGCTTGCGTGGACGAAGCGGGTCATGAAATCGCGCGTGGACTGTCTAACTACAGCAGCTCCGACACCATGCGCATTGCGCGGCACGCGAGTGCTGAGTTCGCACAGCTACTTGGACGCGACGCGGACGAGGCCGAACTGATTCACCGCAACAACCTGATTAAAACGGCGTAAACACATCATGTCAGACACCGTTTGGCACGGCGTAGAAACATCCGAACAGTCGCGTGATGAATTTTTCATGCGCCACGCTTTGCAATGTGCGCAACTTGCCTACGACGCAGGCGAAGTTCCTGTTGGCGCGGTCGTCGTTCATCAAAACCGCGTGATCGCCCGTGGCTACAATCACCCAATTGGCTTGAATGACCCGACCGCTCACGCCGAAGTACAAGCGCTACGCGCAGCCGCGCAAATCCTAAACAATTACCGAATGCCTGAGTGCGAACTATACGTTACGCTCGAACCCTGTCTGATGTGCACCGGCGCGATGTTCCACGCGCGGCTGGCGCGGGTCGTGTTCGGCGCGAGCGACTATAAAACTGGCGTGGCTGGCTCAGTGATGAATCTATACACGCATGAACAATTGAACCATCATGCGACGGTGGTGGGCGGTGTTTTGGCCGATGAATGCCGTGAATTGCTGCAACGGTTTTTTCGAGAGCGGCGATTAGTACAGAAGAGTGATATCGATTGATAAGGAGCGAATATATGAAGTCTACCGCCGTTTTGGTGATTGATGTCCAACAGGGTTTATGCGTGGGCGAAGGCGCAGCGCATGATTGTGCTGGTACGATTGCACGCATCAATCAAGTGACGGAAAAAGCGCGCGCGGCCGATGTTCCGGTGATTTTTATCCAACATGAGTCAAGCTCGGCTTATTTGAAATATGGTACGGACGATTGGCAATTGGCAGATGGTCTTGTGGTCAAAGAGACCGATTTGAAAGTGCGCAAAACCACGCCTGATTCATTTTTACGAACGGATTTAGCAACTGTGCTTAAAGAGCGCGGGATTGAGCAATTGGTCATCTGTGGGATGCACACGGAGTTTTGCGTGGATACCACGACGCGGTGTTCTCTTGCACTGGGTTATCCGGTATTGTTGGTGGCGGATGCTCATACTTCGGCAGGCAATGAGGCAATTACTGCTCAGCAGGTGATTGCACATCACAATGCCACTTTAAGTAATATCTCCAGCTTTGGTCCACGTGTTGTAACTGTTTTGACGCAAGATATTCAATTTTAGCAAGTATGTGGGCAAGTACGCATTGTTTGCACCTTGCATGTTTTTAGTGTGTTTGTTTTTATGTAGTAGGGGCGGGTTTGAAACCCACTCCTACGGTTTAATGTTCCTCAGGTTTGTGCAAGCGCACCTGCATAAAGCCTTCCGTCTGCGCCAGCGGCGCATCGCCTGAATTTTGCTGTTCTACCCAAAACTGATGATTCATGTCGAGTGAACGACCGATGCGTTGTGCTTGCGCCATCCATGCGTCGGCCAGATTGGTGGGAAGTTGTTCGCGCATGGTTTGTTCAAACAACGGCAGCCAGTTGTGTTTGAGCAGTCCTGAGGTAAAACCGACGGCGCGGTGTTTCATGACGACATTGTAGGAGTAGTCCATGTAGCGCTCACCGCCGAGTGTGACCCACCAAAAATGGGTGATGAGTTCTTTGTGGTGCGACCAGTCTTTGACCACGGAAAACGGCATGGATAGCCCCGGATCGCGTTGCACGCGGTTGTAAAAGGTGTCTACGACTTGGGCAATGCGTTCGCGCCCGATGGTTTCGGCGGTGGTTGGCATGGGTTTTATTCAGTTCATTGGATGAGCTGAAATTATAGGATAAAGCGGGTGTGGGCGCATCCGCTGTTTGGCTTATATTAGCCCCGCGGCTTGCAATTGCGCGATTTCATCATCGGTGAATAGCCTCGAGCGGGTGTGAAAGGCTTTGCCAGTGTTGCCTTCGAGTGAAAATGTGCCGCCTGTACCTTCGATCACGTCGATGATGAGCTGAGTGTGTTTCCAGTATTCGTATTGCGAGGCGCTGATGTAGAACGGCACGCCGCCGATATCGCCCAGATGCACGTCGTATGCGCCGATGGTGAGGTCGGTCGGCAGGTAGCAGTTCGCTGCGCTGTTGTCACAACAGCCGCCGGATTGGTGAAACATGATTTCGCCGTATTCGGCTTTAAGTTGGGCGATGAGTTCGAGTGCGGACTCGGTGGCGATGACGCGTTCAACCATGATTGTCTCCTAATCGTATTTTTTATATGTGATGCGCTACACTGATCAGCCGGTGGTGCTGGTTGATCGGTGTGCGGTGTCACTGATTTTTATGAACGTTTGCCATAGGCATTTTCAAAAATACCGATGATTTCGTCTTTGCTCGCTTGAATCGGGTTGGTCAGACCGCACACGTCTTTGAGTGCGTTATCGGCCAGTGTGCCAAAGTCTTCACGCTTGACGCCGAGTTCTTCCAATGATTTGGGGATACCCACGATGTCGGCGAGTGTTTTGATTGCTGCAATCACATTCAAACCGTTCAAATCCGAGTTGTTCGCGCCTAAGACTTGTCCGACTTCGTTCAGGCGCTCTGAGGCCACCTTCATGTTGAAGGCTTCAACGTGCGGCAGCAGCAGGGCGTTACACACGCCATGTGGCAGATCGTAAAAACCGCCCAATTGGTGCGCCATCGCGTGGACGTAGCCGAGCGAGGCGTTGTTGAACGCCATCCCCGCGAGGAATTGCGCGTAGGCCATTTGCTCGCGTGCTTCTGCATCATTTGGTGTGCTCACGGCGGTTGGCAAATAGCGTGCCACCAGAGCGATGGCTTTGAGCGCGCAAGCGTCGGTGATCGGCGAGGCGATGATGGAGACGTAGGCTTCGACCGCGTGGGTCAAGGCGTCCATGCCGGTGGCGGCAGTTAAGTCCGCAGGCATACCAGCCATTAGCTCGGAGTCGTTGATGGAGAGGAATGGCGTGACGTTGCTGTCCACAATCGCCATTTTGACATGGCGGGTTTCGTCGGTGATGATGGTAAAACGGGTCATTTCGGAGGCTGTACCGGCGGTGGTGTTGATCGCGATCAGCGTCATTTGTGGTTTTTTTGATTGATTCAGGCCTTCGTAGTCCTCGATTTTACCGCCGTTGCTGGCGACCAGCGCGATACCTTTGGCGCAGTCGTGCACGGAGCCGCCGCCCAGTGAAATCACGAAATCGGCTTGCGATTGTTTGAGTTGTTCCAGACCGGCATTGACATTGCCGACGGTTGGATTCGGTTTGACGCCATCAAAAATCACGTATTCAATGCCCTTTTCGGCCAATTGATCGGCGACTTGCTGCGCCATCCCCATTTTGACCAATGGCGCGTCGGTGACGAGAAAGGCTTTTTTAAAGCCCAATTGTGCGATTTGGGTTAATCCTTCGGCCAGTGCGCCTTGACCCAGAATATTGTTGCTTGGCATAAAAAATTGCGAAGTACTCATGGTTTTTCTCCTTTTGTCCTGATTCACTTCGCATTTATCCTATCACTGCATGATGGACGATTTAGGGTGGTGCTATTTATCTTTGTGGGCTAATAATAGTGTGGCATCTGTATGTTTTTACGGATATTTTTTTGCAAAATCAGGTGGTATAATAATTAGATTAACTCGGGGCAAGCCATGCAGCTTGCCCCGTTTTTTATGATGATTTAGAAAAAGCCCAGTTTTTGCTCAGTGTAGCTGACCAACAGGTTTTTGGTCTGTTGATAATGGTCGAGCATGACTTTGTGGGTTTCGCGACCGATGCCGGATTCTTTGTAGCCGCCGAACGCTGCGTGCGCCGGATAGGCGTGGTAGCAGTTGGTCCACACGCGACCGGCTTTGATGCCACGACCCATGCGGTAAGCCACGTTACCATTGCGCGTCCACACGCCTGCGCCTAGACCATACAGCGTGTCGTTGGCCAAGGCGAGCGCGTCGGCTTCGTCTTTAAACGTGGTCACCGCGAGTACGGGGCCGAAAATTTCCTCTTGGAAAATCCGCATTTTGTTGTGGCCTTTGAATACGGTCGGCTGGATGTAGTAGCCATCGGTCAAATCGCCCGCCATCTGCGCACGTTCACCGCCGATCAAGACCTGCGCACCTTCTTGTTTGCCCAAATCCAGATATGAGCTGATTTTGGTCATTTGCTCTTGCGAGGCTTGCGCGCCGATCATGGTGTCGGTATCGAGCGGATTGCCTTGTTTGATCGCGGCAATGCGTTTCAGACAGCGTTCCATGAAGGCGTCATAAATGGATTCATGAATCAATGCGCGCGACGGGCAGGTACAGACTTCGCCCTGATTGAAGGCGAACAACACCAGACCTTCGATGGCTTTATCAAGGTATCCATCGTCGGCGTCCATCACATCAGGGAAGAACACGTTCGGTGATTTGCCGCCGAGTTCGAGCGTGGCGGGAATCAAATTATTGGCGGCAGCCTGAGCAATCACGCGACCGGTTGAGGTCGAACCGGTGAAGGCGATTTTTGCAATGCGTTTGCTGGAGGCCAATGGCATACCCGCTTCGCGGCCAAAACCGTTGACGATGTTCAACACGCCTGCGGGCAGTAAATCGGCGATCAATTCGACCAAAACCAAAATGCTGACCGGCGTTTGCTCGGCCGGTTTGAGCACCACGCAGTTGCCTGCGGCCAAAGCGGGCGCGAGTTTCCACGCCGCCATCAGAATCGGAAAGTTCCACGGAATGATTTGACCGACCACACCGAGCGGCTCGTGGATGTGATACGCCATCGTGTTTTCGTCGATTTCGCTGATACCGCCCTCTTGCGAGCGCACACAGCCAGCGAAATAGCGGAAATGGTCAACCGCCAGCGGAATGTCGGCGTTGAGCGTTTCGCGGATCGGTTTGCCGTTGTCCACGGTTTCGGCGTAGGCGAGTAATTCCAAATTTGCTTCCAAACGGTCGGCGATTTTTAGCAGAATATTGCCACGCTCCGCTGCGGAAGTTTTGCCCCAGCGATCAGCCGCCGCGTGCGCCGCATCCAATGCCAACTCGATGTCCTCGGCGGACGAACGCGCGGCTTGAGTGTATGGTTTGCCGGTGATTGGCGTCACGACGTCAAAGTACACGCCTTTGGTCGGAGCGACGAATTTGCCGCCGATGAAATTGTCGTATTTGGCTTTGAATTGCAGGGGTGCGCCTGAGGTATTCGGTTGTGCGTAGATCATGGTCAGTCTCCTATGGAAATATAATGAATGCAGTGCCTCAGTTATCTGAGTACACGGCACGCATCATGTCATGCGCAAGGTTGAATTTAGGTTGAATGCATCCCATCGGGTTCTGGCAAAAAATACCCATAACTTTGTTACAGAATAGGGGATGTCGCAATTCGTGAGATGAGTGACTACGACCCCTATCCTGCGCCGCGTTCTGAATGTTTTTTGCTCAGAATTCAGACTGGTTTGGGTTGTTCCGTGCTTCCTTAATCCAGTTGCGCCAATTTCGCCTGTACGGCACTCAGTCGCCCATCGTTGGCAGGCAGTAACTGAGTCAAGCGGCTCAATAGGGCAAAGTCCGCTTCATGCTTGAGCGTGAATTGCCAGAGTGCTTCGGTGTCGGCGCTATTAATCAGAGAACGTATCACCAATTGATGCAGATAGTCGCGGTACTCGACGATTGCGGGCGCTTGCGATTGTGGTAGCACGGGGCGTTGGTACAGCGACATGATCTTTTCGGTCAAACCGTGCAAGGCGTAGTGTTCAATCAACTGTGCATCGGTGGCACACAGTGCCGGCGATAGATTCAGACGGTATGGACGTGCTTGCAATACATCGCCGACATGTTGGCGCAGATGGCTGATCTCAGATTTGAGTGTGGACATGGACACCGCTTGATCGCCGTACACATACGCGTGCAAGCGTTCCAGATTCAGTCCTTCGGGATGCAAGGAGAGCACCAGCCAAATTTCCTGCAAACGCTTGGGTAAAACAGTTTGTCCGCGATACAAACCGGCTGACTGCCCGCAAACGTTCAGTTGAAAATTCGGCTCAAGCTGAATCTGCGACCACAGTTGTGAAATCTGCTGTGCGTAGTGGCTGACGGTGGCCAATGCGAGTGGCGTGGCATTTTGCCACGGTGCGCTGATGTCGAGCACACCAGCCAATTGGCCTGTTGGCGCATGAATAATCGGTGCGGCGTAGCACACCCATTCGTGCAGGCTGGGGACGTAATGCTCGGCAGAGAAAATCGCGATGGGTTTGGCGTGGTGCGCGGCAATAGCGACGGCGTTGGTGCCGATGCTGTGCTCATCCCAACGGGCTGATGGCATGAAGTGCGCTTTTTCCAGTCGCCGCGCCATAACGCGGTGCGAGGCCGTCCACTGGAGTGTGGCGTGTGCGTCGCTTAAGCCGATGGCAAATCCATTGTCTTCAACGGCGTATTGTAGTTCGTTCAATAATGGTTGCGCGATTTGATACAGTTGCGAGCGGATAAATTCACGTCGCACTGATTCTGGATCGTCAATCGGCGCGCAGGTCTGGTTCACGCTGACATGCGGCGCAGAGCGTCGCCATGATTGGGTTAACCATGAGCTGTCTTCTGTGCGGTTGTGTTGCACAAAGTGATGCCATTGCTGTTCGGTGTGCGTGCGCTGGGCACGTAGGCGATCGTTGCTACGCATGATTGTCTCCTCACTATTATCGATTGAGATCATCGATGTCCGGCAGTTTTTTTGTATACCGCTCTGCGACGTGAATGGGTGCATCATACAATAAAATGTGCCCTCAGGTGCGTAGAAATGATGGAGGGGGTGAGTTTACCTAATTATTCTATCTTTTTGATTTTATTGGTAAATTACGAGTGAGTCGCGATGTGGCGCAGTAGCTGATTCACGTCCAGTCGTCCTTCACAAATGAGCTGCTCGTCCGCATCGGTTAGCACCGGAATGCGCAGTCCATAGCGTGATTCGAGTTCGGGCTGATCCTCAATGTCTTGCCAAATCAAATGCAGTGAATAGTGATTTTTTTGTGCCAATACCTGTATGTCTGCCCACATATCATGGCACAGATGACAGGTTTCACGACCATATAAAAATAGGGTCAATGGTGTGCTGGTAATGGACATTTACTCATCCACGCTCAGGGTGATGAATTGGCGGGTTTCGCCACGGATGATGTACAGCGCCACGCTATCGCCTGAGCTTAAGCCTTGTGCTATTTGGTTCAACTGTGTGGTGCTGTTCAACGGCGTTTGGTTGATGGATACGATCACATCGCCCGCTTGCAAGCCGTTGGCCTGCGCTGAGCCTTGCACATCGGTAATCAGCACGCCACTGCCGATGGCAAGGGCGTCTTTTTGCGCGGTGGTGAGTGTGCGCGTACGCAAACCCAAACGCTGCCAAGCCCAACTGGCGGGCGTGGCTTGCAGTTTCGGATTGCTTAAACTCAACTCCAACGATTCGCCAGCGCGAAAGACGCGAATTTTGGCCTGATTGTCCTGCCGCAAAAAGTCGGGTAAGGCGTTCAAATCCGACGCATCCACGACGCTTTGGGTTTCCAACGCGATAATAACGTCCCCTTTTTGCAAACCGGCGTTGGTGGCAATGCTGCCGTTGCGCACTTGCGTGACCAAAGCGCCCGCCATATTGGTCAATCCCAAAGCGGCGCTTTGCGTTTGATCCAGATTGCGTGCGGAGAAGCCGATTTGCGAGAGGAAATTCACCGTTTCTGCGGCTTTGTCATAGCCATCCGAGCTGAGTTTGCCCAGAGGTGCGTGGCGGTACAAACCCAGTGGGGCGCGGGTTTGCGTCGAGTTGATGCCCAATACTTGGCCGTACACATTGAGCAAAGGCCCGCCGCTGTTGTCGCGGCTGACGGTGACGTCGCTCACCAGACCAATGGCCGGTGTTTGCGCGGGCGTACTGACAATCACACCAACGGAAGCGCCTTTTTTATTTGCACCGATGGCGATCACGCCTTCACCTTCCTCAACCTGATGTGCCAAACCAATGGCAGGCAAACCGGTCGCGGCAATTTGCAAAATGGCCAAATCATTTTTCGGCTCAGTGCGGGTGACACGCGCTTTGAATTGGCGTTTGTCGGGCAAAATCACGAAGACCTCGTGCTTGCCCTTGACCCATTGATAATTGGTGGCGATCCTGCCGGCTGAACCAATGATGAAGCCGGAGCCGGTGATGCGTTTTTTGACCACGGGCGCGGCTTGCTTGCCTGCGTTTGGATTGTCCAAAAAAATGGATGAGAGGGACTGATACACCGGATCGTCGGTGATGTCTTTGTATTGCTCAGGAATTTTAACTTTGACCCATTCCACGCCTTGCACTTGCACGATGGACGGCGCGCTGTCGGTCACGAGCTGATTGACATTGACCCCCGCATGCGTGTTTAGCGAGCAGCAGCCCAAAAGCACCCAGCCGAACAGCCGATTTCGCTGTGCGTGTAGATGAAACGGATGGGGCAAGCGTGTGAGCAAATGCATAAATGGGTATATGGCCAATGAGGTAGGAGGTTGTTCGGTAAACGTTTGCTTAAGTCCTTGATATTATAACCAAATTTTCAAGTACATATTGGCGCCACGGTAGAATATTTTGGCTTTTTGCGGGACATAGAAAAACCACGCTGCGAAAGCGTGGTTTTTTAGGACTAAATAGGGTGGGTTTACGCAAAATTAGCGGCAACGAAGTCCCAGTTGACCAAATTCCAGAAGCTTTCCACATATTTCGGACGCGCATTGCGGTAGTCGATGTAGTAGGCGTGCTCCCACACGTCGCAGGTCAACAGTGCTTTGTTGTCTGTGGTCAATGGGGTTGCGGCGTTGGAGGTCGATACCAAGTCCAATTCGCCCGCAGGTGTTTTCACCAACCATGCCCAGCCTGAGCCGAATGTGGTTACGGCGCATTTGCTAAAGGCTTCTTTGAATGCGTCGAATGAGCCCCATTTCGCGTTGATCGCGTCGGCCAATGCGCCAGTGGGTGCGCCGCCACCGTTCGGTTTCATGCTGTTCCAGTAGAACGTATGATTCCATACTTGTGCCGCGTTATTGAATACGCCACCTGAAGATTTTTTAACGATCTCTTCTAAAGATGCGTTTTCGAATTCAGTACCTTTAATCAGGTTGTTCAGGTTGTCCACATAGGCTTTGTGGTGCTTGCCGTAGTGAAATTCCAAGGTTTCTGCGGAAATAGTTGGCGCCAACGCATCCATGGCATAAGGCAATGCGGGTAAAGTATGTTCCATAGTCGTATCCTCAAATGTAAACTTGATTAAAAATTATTCTGTTTCGGTGTGATTGACCGTGCTAATCACGCGTCCACGTGCGAGTTGGATGGTGATGCCATCGCCAGACTGCAACGTGTCTGCATTATAAACGATACGTCCGTTTTGTGTTTGGACGTACGCAAAGCCGCGCTGGAGCACGTTGTGCGGGTTGAGCTGTTGCAGACTTTGGGCTGCGTGGCGCATGCTGTGCTCGCGTTGTTGCAGAAAGCGCTGCATGGCCTGCTGCAATAATTGTTGTCGATTGACCAAGACATCGGCGTGGTGGGCGATATTCGGTTGGGCGCGTTGCCAATTGCGCGTGACGTATTGCCAACGCTGCTCGGCGTGGCTTACTTTCCGTGACAGCGCGTGTTGCAGTTGCGTCCATAACTGCCCGACGTGCATTTGTTTGTGCGAGAGTTGCTGTGCCGGTGTGAGCAACCCCAAAGTGGCGCGATCCAGACGTTGCTCCGCTTGCGTTTGCGTATGGCGCATGGCCCGTTGCAAGACACGCAAGCTGGCGGATAATTCGGCTTGCCAATCGACGTGGCTCGGGCTGCTAATCAGTTCTGCGGCAGCGGTTGGTGTGGCCGCGCGTTGATCGGCGACAAAATCGGCAATCGTGGTGTCGGTTTCGTGGCCGACGCCGCTGATGGTTGGCAGACGACTTTTAAAGATTGCGTGTGCGACTTCCGGCTCGTTAAATGCCCACAAATCCTCCAGACTACCGCCGCCGCGAATGATGAGCAGCGCATCCAAGTCCTTGTTTTGATTGGCCAATGTGATGGCGCGTGCGATTTGTGGCGCGGCGGATTCGCCTTGCACCAGCGTGGGGTACAACAATACCTCGATGTGCGGCGCGCGGCGCGCCAAAGTATGCACGACGTCGCGCAAGGCGGCGGCCTGCGGTGAGGTCACGACGCCAATTTTGCGCACAAAGTATGGGAGGTCTTGCTTCGTACTCGAATCGAACAACCCTTCGCGCTCAAGCTGCGCTTTGAGTTTGAGAAAACGCTCGTACAGCGTCCCCAAGCCCGCCGGACGCAGGGTTTCAACGGTAAGCTGAAAATCGCCGCGCGGCGTATACAATCCGGCAGAGACGTAGGCTTGCACCGCGTCGCCCTCGCGCGGTTGCCAATTGAGTAAACTCACTTTTGGGCGGAACATCACCGCGCGCACCTGCGCTTTTTCGTCTTTGAGCGAAAAGTACCAGTGTCCGCTGGCCGCACGTGTCAGGTTGGAAATCTCGCCTTGCACCCAAAGGAGCGGCACATTGCGCTCCAGCAGAGTGGCGATGCGTTGATTCAGCTCGGTGATGCTCAGGTATTGCTCGGCCATACGTTCGCTCAAAATCAATCGAGTAATTCAAACACCATCAAGACGCTTTCGCGCACTTGGATGTCCTGCGGTTCAATATCGGCTTTGGCCACCGACAACATCGGCGCGCCATCGTAACCGCTACCGCCATAGGCGCGTGGCGTGATACCGCTCATGTCGCCATAGACGATTTCCTGTACTTTGCCCAATTGCACCTGAGCGCTTGAGGCCAGTGTATGCGCGTTGTTTTGCGCCGCGATGACCGCGTTTTGCAAAGCCTGCTGGCGCAGCACTTCAGGGTTTTTGAGCGAGAACGACACCTGAAATTCCGCATTGCTTTGGCTGTGCGACATCAGTTCAACCATCGCGTTCAGTACCTGCTTATCATTGTCCAGAACCACGCTCATGCGGTGCGAGGCGCGATAGCCGATGTCTATGCTCTGGCCGTTTTCGTATTTCGTCTCAGTCTGGATCGAAAAATCGCTGGTTTTTAACTCAATCATAGGCAATTGCGAGGCCTGCACACTATTTTTCAGACGTTCGGTGGTGCTGTTGAGCTGATTGACCGCGGTGGTGTACTCCTTGGCAACGCCCGTGACGTTTAAGGATAGGGTGGCGGTATCGGGTTCGGCTTGGGCTTGACCTTCGCCATAGACTTTCAGTAAGCGCATCATAAGCTCCCTTCACTCGTTGGTGGATGTTCACTTTCATTGTACCAGTAATGTGCGCGGTAAGCGTGGAGGCTGAGCCACTCCCCAATTTTTACACACACAGTTGGCATAAAATGTGCAGATGCGCGCGCCAAATCGCGTATAATTCTTGATGATTATTTTTAACACAACGGAGCGGTTATGTATTCTGAAGATGATAAAGACAACGATCAGCGGTTCGTATTGGGCTTGCTGGCTGGGATTGTGACCTTATTGGTCGGTAGCGTGATTACCTTTGGCGCGTACGTCGGTAGCGGCGGTGGTAGTGATGCGGTCAAAGCTGGCGCGAGCAATGCGGCAGGCGCAGCAGCTACGGCATCAGCGGCTCATGGCGCCGCCGGTGCAAGTACCGAAACTGGCACAGCGACCGGTGATGCAACGGCAACGGCCGCTGCAGGTGCAGCAACTGGCGCAACAGCGGGTGCGGACGAAGCCAAAGTCGTGGTTGAAAACGGTGTGGTGAAATTCTACTTTGCGTCGGGCAAAGCCGATATCGCCAAAGGCGGTAACGAAGCATTGGCCGAAGTGGTCAAAGGTGTGAAAGCGGGTCAAAAAGCCGTAATCTCCGGCTACCACGACAGCACCGGCAATCTGGCGCAGAATCAAGAATTGGCGAAAAAACGCGCGTTTTCGGTGCGTGACGCCTTGGTTGCATTGGGTGTGTCAGCGGAACAAATCGAGCTGAAAAAACCGGAGCAAAGCGCCGGTACAGGTGACAACGCCGAAGCGCGTCGCGTGGAAGTGGTATTGACCAAGTAATGACCAAGTAATGACCAAGTAATTGTACAAATGATATGTACAATTAATATAATTACTACGCGCAAAATTAAAAAGCCTCTCGGATTCGAGAGGCTTTTCGCATAGAAGGGTTCGAGTCCCCTCCTTCGCACCAGACACGGATTATTGTCCGACGCGCGTCCCCGCAGGTGGTGTGAAACTAAACGTACCGGCTGAAACGCCCGGATTTTTAGTAAAGCCAGAGAAGAACAAAATCGTGGTCTGCCCCAGATTATCGTACAGTACCACCGCGTCAGGCACACCATTTTTCATGCCAATATTCACGCTGGAAAAGCTCGATTGACCTTTCGGTTTGGCGTGTACCCAGTTGCGGCCATCGCGCTCACCGGCGTCGGTCAACGTGAAGTTCTGGGATAAATCACCACTACCGAACAGCACCGCCGCAGGCGATGAGCCGATGGCGCTGCCCAGAGAACGTTTGGTCACCTGTTTCAAATCTTTGTCATACATGGTCAAGGTTTTGCCATCGCTGACCAAAATTTGCTCATACGGCTTGCTGTAGGTCCAGCGGAATTTGCCCGGACGTGAAAATACAAATGAACCGGAGCTGGATTTCACGCTTTTGCCCTTGACCTGCTGGGTGAAATTGCCCGAGGCCGATTTAAAATCCTTGTTGAAGCTTTGCAAATCTTCAATCGCACCGGCTTGCGCCATACCGATGGCGCCAGCGCACAGTGCCAGTAAAATCGCTGTGCGTGTGATATAAACGGTGTGTAGACGATTTTTAGAAACTTTCATGTAAATCCTTTCATGGTTTGCTTGTCTTTGATGTGCCTGTTTGTGAATCAACGGCTACTCACGAGTGGGTTCTGCGCCATCGCGCTGATGGGCGCGTCATTGGCAAGCACGGGCATACTAACAAATAAATCGGGAGAAACGTTGACCTTGCTTGCAGTGAAAAACACAACTTTACACTGATGGAGGCATTGTGCGCAGAGATTGTTCTGTTCTCCAAATCTTGTACAATCAAATGAGTTGCGCATTATACCTGCGTATCAGTATAGATGCCGTGTTTGTGTGTTGGTGTAATAGCGGGCGTTGCACGATAGCCCGCTACGCTATTAATGCTCATCATTGCCTTTGTCCATTTTGGGTATGTGGGCGATCAACGCTGATAAAGTCGAACAAGCAAACTCATGACAGGATAAAATGCGAGAAAATCGTTGAGATTAAAGGACTATTTATGGCGAATACGCTTAACACAGAGCAAATTAAACTGGTGTTTTTTGATATCGACGAAACCTTGTATGTCAAAGACAAAGCCTATATTCCGCCCAGTGTCTACACCGCCATTCGCAAACTCAAAGCGCGCGGCATTGTCCCAGGAATCGCCACTGGTCGGGCGCGCGGCGTGTTTCCACCCACGATCAATGAGCTGATTGAGCAGGAAAATATTGACATGATGGTCACCATCAATGGTCAGCACAACAGTTATCAAGGCAAGGTGATTGAGCGCCATCCGATTGCCATTGCCAAAATTGAGCGGCTTGTTGCATTTTTCGAGCAACAGCAAATCACCTACGCATTCATCAGCAACGAAGGCATTGCGGTATCGGGCATCACGTCAACGATGCAGATGGCGTTGCATCCGATCACCACCGATTATGTGGTGGACAAACAGTATTATCGGCAGTATGAGGTGTATCAGATGCTCGCGTTTTACGACGCGAATCAGGACGCGCTGATTCACGCCTCGGGGGTTTTGGGTGACGATCTAAAAGTCCTGCGCTGGCATGAGTACTCGGTGGATGTCCTCGAAGATGCGGGTTCCAAGGCGCGCGGCATTGACACCATCGCGCGGCATTTGGGCTACACCGCCGCCAATGTCATGGCCTTTGGCGATGGCATCAACGACAGCGAAATGATTGCGCATGTGGGCTTGGGCGTGGCGATGGGCAATGCACTACCCAGTTTGAAACGAATTGCGCAATACGTCACCAGCGATATCGAGGACGACGGGATACTCAACGCGCTGATTGCTCTGAAGATCATTGATAACGCTGATTAATAACGCTGATTAAGGCGTAACCCGCTCAAACATACACCAACGAGAACGCAATCAAACGGCTGAATCCGGCACGTTGTGTGCAAAAAACCCACACGCCACCGATTCCTCGCGGGTACGGGCAAACGGTGGCAGACTTTGCCAAATACGGCCACCGTATTTTTTCGTCACCAGTCGCGTGTCGCAGATCATCAGCACGCCACGATCGGTCTCGGAGCGAATCAGTCGCCCCGCGCCTTGTTTGAGGTTAATCACGGCTTGTGGTACTTGGTACGCCATAAAACCGTTTTCGCCACGTTCTTCCAAAACCCGCAGGCGGGCGGCGAGCACTGGGTCGTCCGGCGGGGCGAACGGCAGTTTGTCGATGATGACCAAAGACAATGCTTCTCCGCGTACATCCACGCCTTCCCAAAAACTTTGCGAACCGACCAATACGGGATTTTTCGCCGTGCGGTATTGATTGAGCAGTTCGGTGCGCGAGGCTTCGCCCTGAATCAGCAGCGTCCAGTCCAAATCGTGTTCTTTGATCTGTTCGGCCAACCATGCGCCGTAGCGTTTGACCGCAGCCAGTGTGGTGCAGAGTAAAAACGCGCGGCCATTAGATGCGCGCAGCATCGGCCAGATTTTATGCAAAATCGCGTTGCCAAAACTGCGCTCGTGCGGTTCGGGTAGACCGTTCGGCACATACAGCAGGCTTTGTTTGCCAAAATCAAACGGGCTGTCCCAGCTGGCGGTGTGGGCGTCGTGCAGGCCGAGTTGCTCTCGAAACAGCGTGAAGTCGTTGCGCATGGACAGCGTCGCTGAGGTGAAAACCCATGTGCGCGGATGCTCGGCTTCGCGCTGACGTGTGAATGGCTCGGCGACCGACAGCGGTGTGGCGTTCAGACGGACGGTGTGTGAAAAGGCTTCAACCCAGCGCACCAATTCGCTGTTGTTGATTTGCCGCCACTGAGTGAATTTGACCGAGAGTTCTTCCAAACGACGCGCGAGCTGATCGATTGTGTCGGCGCGTTCGCATGCCGGTTCGATGATGGTTTGCGTGTCGTCCATGACTTGTTGCAATTTGTCCAGCGCGTCCCAAATCGTCGAATGACTCGGTAGCTGGTCAACGCTCCAGCGACCATTGTCACCGCAGGCGATGCGCACGTCTTTCGCCGCGCGCTCCAAAGTGTCTTTGACCTCGCGCCAATCGGTCGCATCACGCGCGTGCGTGATCCCTTCGGCGAGTAAATCGCGTGCCAAATCAATCACTTGCGCGGTAGAAACTTGTTGGCCAAAAAACACGCTGGCGACATCGGGCACTTGGTGCGCTTCGTCAAATACGACGGTATTCACGGCGGGCAGCAGTTCGGCAATGCCTTCTTCGCGCAGCATCACGTCGGCAAAAAACAGGTGGTGATTGACCACGATCACGTCGGCGGCTTGCGCGTCCTTGCGCGCTTGCATGACGAAGCATTCTTTGTGGTTGGGGCAATCCGAGCCGAGGCAATTTTCACGGGTTGAGGTCACTTGCGACCAGACCAGCGCATCATCGGGGATGTCCGGCCATTCCGCTTTATCGCCGCGTTTGACGTGATTCAGGTCTTTTTTGATGCGTTTGAGGTGTTTGGCATCGTCCCGCCCGAGCAGGCGACCATTCATCAGAATGCGATCCAAATGGTAATGGCAAACGTAGTTGGCGCGGCCTTTGAGCAGGGCAATGGTCACGGGTGCGCCGAGTGCGTCGCGAATGGTGGGTAAATCGCGCTCAAACAATTGATCTTGCAGGGTTTTTGTACCGGTCGAGATGATGGCTTTGCCACCCCAAAGCAGCGTCGGCACGAGGTAGGCGAAGGTTTTGCCCGTGCCTGTGCCTGCTTCGAGTATCGTGCTGTCAACGTTGTTCAATGCCTGTGTGACGGCCTGCGCCATTTCGAGCTGTTCGGGACGCGCGTTGAAATAGGGCAGCCGCTGTGCGAGCGTGCCGTCCTCGCCGAAAATTTGTGCGAGTTGGTGGGATTGATCGAAAGGTAATTTGAGTGAGGACACAGGCGTTACTTATATTGGAAATCGGTTGTCTTAGGGTTGGGCGTTTAGTATGCTGAAAAAGTCTGCTACATCTTTGGGGTCGTCCATCCAATCGCGGAGCACATCTTGATAGTATTGACACTCCTTTTGATACACCTCTGGGCTGTAACCGTATTGATTTGGGGTGCTGTGGTTTTCTGCCTGAACTTGAGCGTAATACGGTGAGGCGAGTAGCAGTTGTCGGTACTGCGGAAAATTTGTCCAAAATTGCTTGACCAGCTTTTGGTGCGCCACACGCTGTTTGTACGGTACTTGCGCGCAGTAAACCAGCATATCATCGGTCAGTTCGTAGGTTCGTCGTACCACTTTGTACTTTCTGGCTTCAATGACATCGGCGACGGGTGTGGCTGGTATGGCGACATCCTTTTGGGCCACAACGGTCCGGTTTTGCGTGCTGTTACATGCGCTGAGCAACGCAATGGGTAGCGCAAGTTTCCAAAATAAACGATGTGGCATTTTTTCTCCCAAAAAGACAGCGGACAATCAGTTGAACTCAGACAAAATGGTGCTGTAGCGGTATTTATAACGTCGTTTTAGTATGCCATCCGAGTTTATGGAGCTTGTTCTACGGTCTGTTGCGCCTTCTGGATGCGCTGTTGCTTGATGGCCTCAATGCGTTTGACTTTGGCATTGTAGTCTTCGACATTTTGCGCGCGCTGGGCGGCTTTGGCGGTTTCTTGAGCCTTGGCTTGTGCAAGTTTGTCCGCGTGGGCTTTTTGGCGCGCGGCGTATTCGGCGGCGCTGCGAGCGCGTTCGGCGGCTTTGGCGGCTTCTTTTTGCTGATAGCTGTTCACTTTTTGCATCAGCGCAATGCGTTGCTGTTCGGCTTGGTCTTGGCGGATATACAGGCGCGCTGCGCTGCGCTCAATCTGCGCTTGATCCCAAATGGCGCTGCGAATTTGCGCTTGCTGATCCAGACAGCGATTGACGAGGAATTTTTGGTAGCAGGCGGTTTGGGCGCGCGCCAGTTCGGCGTCGGCTTGCTGCTGGCGGGCGATGGCAGCTTGTTCGATTTGCTCGGCTTCGCGCACGCTGTGGATCTGTGCGGCGCGGTTTTGCAGGTTCTGCGGCGCAAGCGGATCGTTTTGGGTCAGTTGTTGGTTGGTATTATTCGCGTGCGCACAGCCCAAAAGTAGGCAAGTTGTGGCACAATACGCGGCTGTTTTTCGCAGTGTGTTCTGTGAAAATAGCTTGAATATTTGATGTAATCTTTTGATTTTAAATAACATATACGAATAGACCCATGACTGTCGCAACTGAAAAACCGATTTTGGCACCCACTGCCGCTCCCGCCATAAGTATTGAACCTGAAGTTGTACTTAAGGCGCGTATTATCCCCCAAATCGCCTCTGATTTGGGAATTCGTGTGGCGCAAGTGACGGCTGCGGTGGATTTATTGGACGAGGGCGCGACCGTGCCGTTCATCGCGCGTTATCGCAAAGAGGCCACCAATGGCTTGGATGACACGCAGTTGCGCGATCTGGATGAGCGCCTGCGTTACCTGCGCGAATTGGAGGAGCGCCGCGCGGCGATTGTGAAATCGATTCATGAGCAGGGAAAACTCACGCCCGAGTTGCACGGCGCGATTGATGCGGCGATGACCAAGCAGGTGCTGGAGGATTTGTATTTGCCGTATAAGCCAAAACGCCGTACACGGGCGCAAATTGCGCGCGAGGCTGGTTTGGAGCCGCTGGCGCTGGCCTTGCTCGCCGATGCGACGCTCAACCCTGAAACCGAAGCGGCCAAATACCTCAATGCCGAGGCGAATATTAACGATGCGAAAGCCGCTTTGGACGGTGCGCGTGATATTTTGGCCGAGAATTTCGCCGAAAATGCCGAGTTGCTCGCGACATTGCGGGCTTATTTGAATAAAAACGGCGTGGTTTATGCGACGGTGATCGAGGGCAAAGAAGCTGAGGGGCAGAAGTTTCAGGATTATTTCGCCTACTCCGAAAACTACGCGGGTATTCCGTCGCACCGCGCCTTGGCGATGTTTCGCGGGCGCAATGAGGGCGTATTGAGCGTGCGTTTGGGGCTGGATGAGGCTTTGGAGGCACAAAAGCCGCACCCGTGCGAAGATGTCATCGCGCAGCGATTCAATATCAAAGACTTGGGACGCGCAGCAGATGCGTTTTTACTCAACTGCGCGCGCTGGGCGTGGCGCGTGAAACTGCAATTACACCTCGAAACCGAACTGCTCGGCACACTGCGCGAAGCCGCTGAAACCGAGGCGATCAATGTATTTGGTAAAAATCTGCGCGATTTACTGCTCGCGGCGCCTGCTGGTCAAAAATCCATCATTGGCCTCGATCCGGGCATACGCACCGGCGTGAAAGTCGCGGTGATTGACGCCACCAGCAAATTATTGGCGACCGACACGATCTACCCGCACCAGCCGCGCAACGATTGGAACGGCTCGATCAATGCCTTGCTCAAATTAGTCAAAATGCACAACGTCGGTCTGATCGCCATTGGTAATGGAACGGCCAGCCGCGAGACTGAAAAACTCGCCGCCGATGTGATTAAAATCGTCGGTAACGGCGTGCAAAAAATCGTCGTGTCCGAAGCAGGCGCGTCGGTTTACTCCGCATCCGAGTTGGCGGCGAAAGAGTTCCCCGATTTGGATGTGTCCTTGCGCGGCGCGGTATCCATCGCCCGCCGTCTGCAAGACCCATTGGCCGAATTGGTCAAAATTGATCCGAAGTCCATCGGCGTGGGTCAATACCAGCACGACGTGAATCAGCGTGAACTCGCGCGGGCGCTGGATGCTGTGGTGGAAGACTGCGTGAACGCGGTCGGCGTGGATGTCAACACCGCGTCGGCGCAGTTGCTGGCGCGTGTGTCAGGTTTAAACAGTATTTTGGCCAAAAATATCGTCGAATACCGCGAAACCAACGGTGCGTTCATCAATCGCCAATGGCTGAAAAAAGTACCGCGTTTGGGTGAAAAAACCTTTGAGCAAGCCGCAGGTTTTCTGCGCATCAGCAATACAGGCGCACATCCTGACGCCAATCCGCTGGATGCGTCATCGGTTCACCCCGAAGCTTACCCTGTGGTGGAGCGCATTTTGGCGCGCATTCAAAAAACCATCAAAGACGTGATGGGCGCGAAAGAGGCGCTACACGGCGTGTCACCAAGCGAATTTACCGATGAGCAATTCGGTCTGCCGACGGTCAAAGACATTTTTAATGAGCTGGAAAAACCCGGGCGCGACCCGCGAGGCGAGTTCAAAACAGCGACCTTCAGCGATGGCGTCGAGGACATTAAAGACCTGCGCGAAGGCATGGTGCTTGAAGGCGTGATTACCAACGTCGCGAATTTCGGCGCGTTTGTGGACATTGGCGTGCATCAAGACGGCCTCGTGCACATCTCCGCGCTGTCCAATACCTACGTCAAAGACCCACGCGAAGTGGTGAAAACGGGGCAACTGGTTAAAGTCAAAGTGATGGAAGTCGACGTCGCGCGTGCGCGCATCGGTCTGTCCATGCGTTTGGATGACGAACCAGGTGCGGCGGGTTCGAGCAATGAACGCACTGATCGAGGCAATCGTGGTGACCGTGGCAATCATGGCTCGGGCGCTGCGCGTTCTGGACAAAATCATTCTCAGCGCTCAAACAAACCGAATCCATCAGCGAGCACGGGGCAAACCGCGATGGCGGCGGCATTCGCCAAACTGAAAGGGTGAGCGCGCGTTGATAACGCATCGATTTTCGTTGCGTTTGCATTGGTTTTGAACAATCCAAAGCGCTAAAAAGAAAGAGCAACATTCAGTGTTGCTTTTTCTTTATTCATGTTGGTAAATTGGTAAGACCACTATATTAATAATTTATGGTATAATAACAGAATAAAATATATTTTTACTGAATAATTATTCTGTTTTTTTTGTTGAATAATTAGATTTATTTTTAGACGTACTTTGATTAAAGGGGAAATATTATGAAAAAATCACACAATACATTATGGTTGGCTTCTGTTGCTGCGGCCGTCGTTTTGAGCGCATGCGGTTCTGGTGGTAGCGGTTCGGGTGTTTCAAGCACCACCACACCAATCGCCAACCCAAGCAAACCAACGACACCAACGACACCAACGACACCAACCACGCCTGTCGTGACAGAGTTTAAACAAGCTGGTTATAACTCGAATGGCACAGTCAGCGCCAATCTGGCCGTAGCCACCTCAGACGGCGCAAAGTATACTTACCAATACGCAGGCAAAACATTGGACGTCACCATGCCGAACATCAAGTCCGGCACTGTGGTGAGCGCCACCGATGGTAGTGGTGTAACGACGATTGTCGGCGGGGCGGGGTATAGCTATTCACGTTTTGGTGCGGTTTTTACAAAAGGACAAGCATTACCCGCTCAAGTATTTTCGGTTGGCGTGCCGACCAGCGATATGCCGACGACAGGCAACGCACAATATAAAGGATTGCTGCTCGGTAATGGCATGAACTCGGAGCGTGAAGCGTTTTACACCCAGTTTGATGTATCGTTTGCCAATAAAACCTTGGCCGGTTCGGGTGGTACGGTTGACGGCGTGAAAGTGTATGACTTCCGCGATGGCAAAATTCTGGGCAATACTTTCGCAGGTGTCTTTGCACAGCCGGCAGCAGAAACGGCAGGTACATTTGCCGGTCAATTCTTTGGCTCGAATGCGGCGGAATTAGGTGGCTACGCGCATATGGAAGATGGTTATACCTTCTCGTTTGGTGCGAAAAAGCAGTAATTGGCTATTTGCTTGAGATAATTAAAGTTAAAGCGAGGCTGCCATCCCTCGCTTTATTTTTGCTACATGGCTGGTGAGGTTTGTTTTGAGTAAATTCGTAGATGTAGGTAGATTGAAATCTTTATGGATCGCGAGCAGTTTGCTTTGCGTAAATGTGTCCGCGTGGGCGCAGGCATCAATGAGCGTGACGCCGGTGGCGGCGCCAGACAATTTGATGCCGATGCCATCAACAGGTGAAGTGCCTGCGCATACGGCTGTATTGCCCAGTGCGCAGACTGAGCCAAGGCGTGCGATTGCGGTGGACGATGCGCAGTTGCAGTCTAATCCTGCTTTGTTTTCACGGGTTTTGAATCAGGCGGTGGAGCAACAGGCTTGGGATATGGTGGCGCATTTAATTCCACTGTACGCACAGGTCAGTCCGCGCGACGAGACGTTGTTGTCGTTTGCACGGGCGCGTTTGGCGCATGCGCGTGGGCAGTATGCTCAGGCGATTGACGCATATCGAGCGATTTTGTCGGATCAGCCGACACTGACCCCGATTCGTTTGTATTTGGCGCAGGCGTTGTTTGAAAATCAGCAGAATGAGGCGGCGGTATTTCAGTTTGAGAAAATTCGGGCGGATCAGCCACCGACTGAGGTGGTGCAAACCGTTGAGCAGTATTTGACGGCGATTCGCCGGCGCAATGCTTGGCGTGTGGATGGCTGATTGAATTATCTGAACGATGATAATGTGAATAATGCGTCGAAACAGCAGGTGATTTCGGTGGATGGACGGATGACGAATTTGATGTTGACGTCGGATAGTTTGCCGAAAAAGGCGCAGGGTTTGGGTTATGGCGTGAATGTGGCGCGAGACGTGTATTTGTCGGATCAGAATGCAATCACGGGCAGTCTGAGCGTGAATGGCAAGTCGTATTGGAATCAGCATGATTATGATGATGTGATCGCGCGGGCGAATTTGGGTTATCAGCGGCAAACGGCACGCTACTACGCGGCGGCAGTGCCGTTTTATCAACAGCGTTGGTTTGGTAATCGGGCGTATTCGCATACCTATGGTCTGCGCTTGAGCGGCTCGTACATCGTTAAACCGGATTGGCAAGTCGGTGGCGCGTATGAGTATGGGCGCAATCGCTATGATTCACGCAGCTATTTGGATGGCGATTATCATTTTGTGTCGCTCAGTGCGAGTCATGCGCTCAATCCGACTACGCAGTTGGTCTTTGGCATGGATGTGACCCGCGATCAAACGCAGGATGCGAGTGATTCTTCATGGCGCACGGGTGTGCGCGCTGGCGTGACGCATGATTTTGCCTCGGGTTTTTCGGCGCAGGTGCAAGGCTCAATCGCGCGCAAGCGATTTGATGAGCCGAATTTGTTTCAAGTGCGGCGTGATGAGCGTGAATACAGCGGTACGTTGACGCTGTGGAATCGCCGTTGGTACCTCTGGGGGGTGATGCCCAAGCTGAATTTTGAGGCGCAAAAAACCACCAGTAATATCAGTTTGTATGCGTATCAAAAGCAACGTGTGTATCTGAGCTTGGATCGGCGGTTTTGAGCGAAATCGTTTGATTGATAAAAATATATGACTGAGGCGGTATTTTCCCGTAAAATACGGCTGAAAAGCACGGGGTTTCGTTTGTTAGTTCAGGCGAGCGCTCCATAAACATAATAAACACGCCTTTTCAATGCACTTTCTGCACATTCGAAGGCGTGTTTTTTTGTGTCATTTTACAAGTCGTTGGCTGAAATGACAGGGATACAGGTTTTATGAGTAAAAACGCTTGGGTTTTGCCCGATCAGATTTCCGATGTGTTGCCGCGTCAGGCGCGCACGCTGGAGGCTTTGCGCCGTGGCTTGCTGGAAGTGTTCAAACGCTACGGCTATGAATTGGTCATGCCGCCGTTGGTGGAGTATACCGATGCGTTACTGGATGATGAGGACGATGATCTGAATTTGCGCACAGTGAAATGGGCGGATCAGGTGACTGGACGCACTTTGGCGATTCGTGCGGATATGACCTCGCAGGTGGCGCGGATTGATGCGCATTTGCTCAATCGTCAGGGCGTGGCGCGGTTATGCTATTTCGGCTCGGTATTTCATGCGCGTGCCGTGGGCTTGCTGGCCTCGCGCGAGCCGCTGGTGATCGGTGCGGAATTGTACGGTCATCAGGGTTTGGAAGCGGATGCGGAAATTCAGTCGTTGTTGATTGAGGCCTTGAAATTTTGCAAACTGCCGGGCGCGCGCGTGGATGTGTCGCATGCGCAGATTGTGCGCGCGATTTTGTCTGAAGTCCCTGCGCAGTTGTTGAAGGATACGCAAAGCGGTGCGTCTGCGGTATACGCGGCATTGCAGGCGAAGGATACGGCGGCGCTGCGTGAATGTACGCGCGCTTATCCTGAATCGGTGCGCTCGGCGTTGTTGGCGTTGTTGGATTTGTACGGTGGCGTTGAGGTTTTGGCGCGTGCGCGTGCGGTGTTGCCGCAGGATGAACGCATTGGCAAGGCTTTGGATGAGCTGGCGATTTTGGCTAAGTTGGATACCGATGGCATTGTGCAGTTTGATTTGGCGGATTTGAATGGGTACAGTTATCACACGGGCGTGATGTTCGCCGGTTATTGTAATGGCGTGCCGAATGCGATTGCGCGCGGTGGACGTTATGATCGCATTGGTGAGCGTTTTGGGCGGGCGCGTCCGGCGACGGGTTTCTCGCTGGATTTGCGTGAGATCACGGAGATTTTGCCGTCGATTCCGGCGAAAAGCGCCATCGGTGCGCCGTGGTCGTTCGATGCGGATTTGAATGCTGCGATTGCGCAGTTGCGTGCGCAGGGCGAAGTGGTGATTCCTTTGCCTAACGGCGATGCGCATGAGGAAGATGAATTTGCCTGCGACCGTGAATTGGTGCGCGAAGGCGATGCTTGGGTGGTGAAAGCCAAGGCATGATGGGTTTGGAATATTTAAAATCGGTTTTAGAAATCAAATCGTTGAGTGTTTTTGAGATAAAGGAATGGTTATGAGCGCAGTACAGCAAGGTAATGTGGTGGTGATTGGAACACAGTGGGGTGATGAGGGCAAGGGCAAAATCATCGACTGGCTGAGTGAGTCCACGCAGGGCGTGGTGCGCTTCCAAGGCGGTCATAATGCCGGTCATACGCTGATTATCAATGGTCATAAAACGGTGTTGCGTCTGATTCCGTCCGGCATCATGCACGCTGGCTTGCCATGCTTTATTGGCAATGGCGTGGTGCTCTCGCCCGAAGCCTTGTTTAAAGAAATCGGCGAACTGGAAGCCGCTGGTGTGGATGTGCGCTCACGTCTGCGTATTTCTGAGGCGTGTACATTGATTTTGCCGTACCACATTGCCGTCGATCAGGCGCGCGAAGCGAAACGCGGCGCGGCGAAAATCGGTACGACCGGACGCGGTATCGGTCCTGCTTATGAGGATAAAGTGGCGCGTCGCGCGCTGCGCGTGCAGGATTTGTTCGATCCTGAACTGTTCGCGGCCAAGTTGAAAGAGACTTTGGATTTTCACAATTTCATGCTGACCCAGTATCTGGGGGCTGAGGCGCTGGATTATCAAAAAACTTTGGACGAAGCTTTGGCGTTTGCCGATCTGCTCAAACCGATGGTGGCGGATGTTTCGGCGACCTTGTACGATATTCAGGCCAACGGCGGGCGTTTGTTGTTCGAAGGTGCGCAAGGAACCTTGCTGGACGTCGATCACGGCACTTATCCGTTCGTCACCAGTTCCAACTGCGTGGCGGGCGCTGCGGCGGCGGGCGCGGGTGTCGGTCCGAATCGTTTGAACTATATTTTGGGCATCACCAAAGCGTATTGCACGCGCGTTGGCTCGGGTCCGTTCCCGACTGAGTTGTACAACGCTGAAGGCATGAATGATGCGAATGGCAAACATATGGCCGAGGTGGGGAAAGAGTTCGGCTCGGTCACAGGGCGCGCGCGTCGCTGTGGTTGGTTTGATGCGGCCGCGCTGAAACGCTCGATTCAGATCAATGGCGTGTCGGGTTTGGCGATGATGAAGCTGGATGTATTGGACGGATTGCCAGAAGTCAAATTGTGCGTGGGCTATGAAATCGACGGCCAACGTGTGGATTTGCTACCGCGCGGAGCGGATGAAGTGGCGCGTTGTACGCCAATTTATGAAACCTTTGCGGGCTGGAATGAGTCAACCTTTGGCGCAACGTCGTGGGATGCGTTGCCCAAAAACGCGCAGGCGTATTTGAATCGTTTGGAAGAAGTCTGCGGCGTACCGATTGACATTGTGTCTACTGGTCCTGATCGGATGCATACGATCAATAAATCGAAAACCCTATTATTGGGTTGATGGTAAAACAGTTCGGTCTTTAGGAGGTGATGATGAAGTATTCTAAAGTATGGCTTTTGATTGCAATGTTGTCGACCTCGATGGCTTGGGCGGATGATTTTTCAGATCGACTGGTACAGGCGCAGCAGGCAATTAAAACACCAGAAGGCGCACATTATGATCGGTTACTCATGCCATATATTCAATCTGCGGTCAATGCGTGTATGCGGCAAAATGTTGCTGGTGCGGCTGTTACAAATCGCGTCACTGATGCTGGCGTAGGCGGTGAACAGCAATTTGCCTTGGTTGGTGCTGTACATGCGGATGGGTGGGTGCGCGATGCGCAGGTGCGACCGCAGACGGGCTTTTCGAACTGCTTTGCCCAGCAATTTAGTCAGTCACAACTGCCGAATTTGAACTTGAGTGGGGTGCGCAGTAAAGCGCCCCATCCAATCGTGGTGAATGTGCGTGTGCGCTTTACCCAGTGATGGATAGTGATACGGCACAAAATAGCCCTCAGTTCGAGGGCTATTTTTTATGGATTATTCAAATAAATTCATTTGATCCGAAGGTTCATCGGTATCTGTTGGGTACGTGGCTAAACTGCGCAGGTATTTTTGTTCCCGAATCCGACACAGCCGCAGTACCCAGTATTGTTGCGCAGGGGTGAGGTGTTGCCAGTATTGACGTTCCTCGCGTTTGCGAAAACAGCCTTTGCACAGGCCTTGTGCGTTGGATTCGCACACGCCTTTGCAGGGGTTGGGCAGGTCGAAAAATTCGAGTTGTTCCATTTGAACGCGCGTTGATTGATTTGCCAAGAGATGCGAGATTGTAAGCATTTTTGTGGGGAAATGGCTTACAATTTGCGCTTTCAATCCATGGTTTGTCTATAAAAGAGGAAATAAAAATGAGCATCCAGCAAAGCACTGAGACCGATTTGTATGTCGATTGGCAGGGTTATCATCGAATGATTGAGCGTTTGGCGTTGCAGATTTATGAGTCGGGTTGGCATTTTGACGTGGTGTCGTGCTTGGCGCGCGGCGGTTTGGTCGCGGGTAATGTATTGTGCCGTATTTTTGATAAGCCGTTGGCGGTGTTGTCTACCAGCTCGTATCGTGAGTCTATCGGTACGGTGCAGGGTGCGTTGGACATTGCAAAAAACATCACGATGACGCAGGGAGAGTTGAGCGGTAGCGTGTTGCTGGTGGATGATTTGATTGATACCGGCGTGACCTTGGCGGCGGTGAAGGCGCATTTGAAGGAATTTTACCCGTCCATCACGGATGTGCGCTCGGCGGTGTTGTGGCGCAAGGGTCATGCCTCTGAGGATATGGAGTCAAAGCCGGATTACTGTGTGGATTTTTTGGAAAATAGCCCGTGGATTCATCAGCCATTTGAGGCATATGATGCGTTGCAGCCGCATATGTTGGCCGCATGGTTGAAAAAAGCACAGGCATAATGAAACGATAATAATGAGTGCGTAGGGGGAGGTATGTCTGAAGCGGAATTTGCGACGTGGGCCGTGCGTTTGGGCGTGGGCGGTCTGGTTGCGTTTATGTTTTTCATCGTATTTCAATTGGCGCATGAGAGCAAAGCCGGTAAATATGGTTTGATGGTGATGATGATCGCGCTGATGATGGGCGTGGTTGGGTTTGGCATTAAGCTGGCCGTGGAGTTGATTTTAAAAGCCAACGGTTTGTGAGGCTGGGTCTTGCCCAAACCACATTAGAGGAGATGGTATGCATCGCCCGTTTTTGGTTTCCCGATACGCATTGACGGTGGGCAGCGTCTTGGTTGTGCTGGCGTTGCTGGTTTCGGCCATTCGTCCGTTTGACCGCACGACATGGTGGATGGAGGTGTTTCCGGTTCTCGTGGTGTTCCCGTTATTGTGGCTGACGCGCCGTTCTTTTACTTGGACAAGTTTGTTGTATGCGTTGATCGCCGCACATGCTTTGGTGCTGATTTTGGGCGGTGCGTATTCGTATGCGCGTGTGCCTTTGGGTTTTTGGTTGCAGGATGCGTTTACTCTCTCGCGCAATCCGTATGACAAAATCGGTCATTTTATGCAAGGGTTCGTACCGGCATTGGCTGCGCGGGAATTGATGCTGCGGCGTGGCTGGGTGAATGGGCGCGGTGTAGCGGGTTTTTTCTCGGTCTGTGTGGCCATGACGGTTAGTGCGGTGTATGAGTTGATTGAGTGGCTGGCGGCGGCGTTGCTCGGGCAGGGTGCGGATGAATTTCTCGGCACGCAAGGGTATGTATGGGATACGCAGTCGGATATGGGGTTTGCTTTGCTCGGAGCGTTGGTGGCGGTGTTGGTGTTTCGTCGTTGGCATGATCGCCAAATTGAGCAGTTGGATAACTGGTCGAGCAGTCTTTTTTATTCGTGATGGTCGTTGGAGGGTGTATGGATATGATGCGTGCGGTGGTGTGCGAGGGTGCGGGTGGCGCTGAGGTGTTGCAACTGGCTGAAGTGGCGCTGCCACAGCCGTGGCCGAATTTGGCACAGCAGGTGTTGATTCGTGTACATGCGGCGGGGATCAATCGCCCCGATGTGCTGCAACGCAGTGGTCTGTACGCGCCGCCGAAGGATGCGTCGCCGTTACTCGGTCTGGAAGTGGCGGGCGAAGTGGTTGAGGTCAAAGGCGATTCGTCGTGGAAAGTGGGTGATCGCGTGTGTGCTTTAACGCACGGCGGCGGTTATGCCGAATACGTTTGGGCGGATGCGCGTCATTGTTTGCCCGTGCCAAATGGTTGGACGATGGCGCAGGCGGCGAGCCTGCCGGAAACCTTATTTACGGTTTGGTTGAATGTGTTTGAGCGCGCGCAATTGGGCTTGTATCAGGCGTCGGAAACTCTGCTCATTCATGCGGGTGCGAGTGGTATTGGCGCGAGTGCGATTCAAATGGCCAAGGCATTGGGGCATCGGGTGATTGTCACCTTGCGCCAAATGAGCAAGGCGGATTTTTGCCGTCAATTAGGTGCGGATGAGGTGGTGTTGCTGGACGAACATTGGAGCGATGTGGTTTTGGAGAAAACCGCTGGGCGTGGCGTTGATGTGATTCTCGATATGCTCGGCACCGCAACTGCGGCGGGTAATATGCGTGTGTTGGCGCGACGCGGACGTTTGGCTTGGATTGCGTTTTTAACTGGCTCCAAGATGGAAATCAAGGTTCATGAGGTTATGGGTAAAGAGGCCGTATTAACCGGCGCATTTTTGCGTCCGCAATCGGCGGATACCAAGGCGCAGTTGGCGCACGGCTTGCGCGAGCGTATTTGGCCGGCCATTGAGCAGGGTTTAATTGTACCGATGGTGCACAAGGTGTTTGGATTTGAGCAAGTGCGTGAAGCGCATCAGTATATGGAGTCAAACCAACATTCGGGCAAACTGGTCTTGTCATGGGATAAAGACTAAAAACCGTTTTGAATCAGAAGGATGCGTCTTTTGACGTCGATTGAGCTTTTTCGTCGATAGTGCGCGGCGTAAATCATCAGCGTTCAGATTGACCGATTTGGCTGAACGGCGTATAATTCTAAAGTTGTCCGACGCGAGCATTTGCGCCGGGGATGAAGTCCTCAAAAACCTTTTCGGAGAGCATCATGCGTAGTCAATGGGTCATCGGTAACTGGAAAATGAACGGCAGTTTAAGTGCAAATGCCGCATTGTTGAACGAATTGATCGCAGGTATGCAAGAAAAAGGCTCGGCACGCATGGCGGTTTGTGCGCCCTATCCGTATTTGGCGCAAGTACAAGCGACTTTGGCCAATAGCGCGATTGCCTACGGTGCGCAAAATATGAGCGACAAAGGTAGCGGCGCGTATACCGGTGAAGTTAGTGCCGATATGCTCAAAGATTTTGGTGTGCAATTGGTGATTGTCGGGCACTCCGAACGTCGTAGCTTGTATGGCGAAACCGATGCTGTGGTGGCGGAAAAATCGCGCGTGGCCTTAGCGGCAGACTTGACGCCAGTGATTTGTGTGGGCGAAACATTGAGCGAACGTGAATCAGGCCAAGCGCAAGCGGTGGTCTTGCGTCAACTCAAAGTGGTGGCTGATGTCATCGGCGTGTCAGGTTTGTCGCGTAGTATTTTGGCATACGAACCGGTTTGGGCGATTGGCACAGGTAAAACCGCTTCGCCTGAGCAAGCGCAAGAAGTGCATGGCTGGATTCGTGCAGCGTTGCGCGAATTGGACGGCGCGATGGCTGAAAACATGACGATCTTGTATGGCGGCAGCGTGAAGGCCAATAATGCACAAGAGATTTTCGCCAAGCCAGACGTGGATGGTGGTTTGATTGGCGGTGCAGCGCTGGTTGCAGAGGATTTTTTAGCAATTTATCACTCAGCTTGAGGCGAGAAATAGCGTACAATAACGTCAAATAGAATGATATACGGATACGGTTTTTGCGATCAGCGCAAACGGTGTCCCAATGAGGAATTAGAAAAAAGTGGAATTACTCAAAACAATGATGATTGTGTTACAGGTTTTATCCGCCGTGGGTGTGATAGGCTTGGTTTTGGTTCAGCAAGGTAAAGGTGCTGATGCTGGTGCAGCATTTGGTTCCGGTGCGTCCGGTACCGTGTTTGGCGCGGCAGGCTCGGCCAACTTCCTTAGCCGTACCACGGCATGGTTGGCGACGGTGTTTGTGATCTGCACCATCGTTCTGTCTTTTGTGGTTAGCCCGATTTCGTCGGTCAGTGATGGCGGCGTAAATTTGAGTAACGTGAAAGTGCAAGAGCAACAACCTGCTCAACCAGCTGCGCCGGCTAAGCCGAATGCAACACAAGGAATTCCACAATAATGTGCGATACTCGTGATAATCGCGAGTGGGCAAGTAAATAGTTGAGGAAATCAGAATAAGCCGACGTGGTGAAATTGGTAGACACGCTATCTTGAGGGGGTAGTGGCCTTAGGCTGTACGAGTTCGAGTCTCGTCGTCGGCACCAAAATTAATTCGAAACATTCGTTGTTTCGAGTATGTGGTAAAGCAAACATTCGAGTGACGCGCGATGCGCATGATTGGGGTGTTCGGTATCAATTTGATTTGGGAAGATAAAATGAATTTAACCAACTATGTTCCGGTATTACTATTCATTTTCGCAGCGCTCGGTTTGGGCTTGTTGGTCGTTGGCATCGGTTTTTTGTTGGGACCACGCAAGCCGGATGCGGCAAAATTATCTCCTTACGAATGCGGCTTTGAAGCGTTTGAAGACACGCGTATGCGTTTCGATGTGCGCTATTATTTGGTCGCCATTTTGTTCATCTTGTTTGACTTGGAAACCGCGTTTTTGGTTCCTTGGGCAATTTCTCTTAAAGACTTATCAACGCCTGAAGCGCCGCTGTATGGCTTTATTGTCATGCTGGTGTTTTTGGCTGAGTTGGTTTTGGGTTACATCTATATCTGGAAAAAAGGCGCGCTTGACTGGGAGTAATTCCACGCAGGCGTTTTTGTTTTTCCAATAATTGTTTTTGTTGTCGTGCAATCTGTGGGTAAATAGCTCGCAAAGAGGTTAATCTGATGAGTGATACAACCGTCGAAAAGCAAGGGTTTATCGTAACCACTGCTGAAAACTTAATGAATTGGACGCGTACGGGGTCCATGTGGCCGATGACGTTTGGTCTGGCCTGCTGCGCAGTTGAAATGATGCAGGCAGGCGCGGCGCGCTACGATTTGGATCGTTTTGGCGTGATTTTTCGCCCCAGCCCGCGCCATTCTGACGTGATGATTGTTGCAGGCACGCTGACCAATAAAATGGCACCGGCATTGCGCAAGGTTTATGACCAAATGGCTGAGCCGCGTTGGGTGATTTCTATGGGTTCATGTGCCAATGGCGGTGGTTATTATCATTATGCGTATTCCGTGGTGCGCGGTTGTGATCGGGTTGTGCCTGTGGATATTTACGTTCCAGGCTGTCCACCGACTGCCGAAGCTTTGATCTACGGGATTTTCCAATTGCAAAATAAAATTATCCGTAAGCAAAAATCTCAAAATACAGTGTTGCTGGCGCGAGGTGTCGTATGAGTGAAGCCGTGGTAAATACAGAAACTACCGTTGAGGCCGTGACGCCATCGCGTAGTGCGCAATTACTCAATCAGGTCAAAGCGATCATTGGCGATGCGTACAACTACACCGACGCTTTGGGTGAAGTGACTTTGTGCGTGCCCGTGGCTGATTATTTAACTGTTGCGCGTCAATTACACGATGAACCGGCGTTGAAATTCGATATCATGCTTGATTTGTGTGGTGTGGATTATTCAGAATACAACGGCGGCGGCTGGCCGAATCGTTTCGCTGTGGTGTTGCATTTGTTGTCCGTGACGCACAATCAACGCCTGCGTTTGCGTGTGTTTGCCACCAATGATGATTTTCCAGTGGTGCCAAGCGTGATGAGCATCTGGAGTGCGGCCGACTGGTTTGAGCGCGAAGCGTTCGATATGTACGGTATTGTGTTTGAAGGGCATAATGATCTGCGTCGTATTCTGACGGATTATGGCTTTATCGGTCATCCGTTACGCAAGGATTTTCCAGTATCCGGTTATGTCGAAATGCGCTATGACACGGAACAAAAACGGGTTATTTATCAACCTGTTACCATTGAGCCTCGTGAAAATACCCCACGCATTGTGCGCGAACCGGGCTTTGGGCAAAATGCCAAATAAGATGAATCGGGTGAGAAATGGCTGAACTTAAAAATTACACACTGAACTTTGGTCCACAGCACCCTGCGGCGCACGGTGTATTGCGTCTGGTTCTGGAATTGGATGGCGAGGTGGTGCAGCGTGCTGATCCACATATTGGATTGTTGCATCGCGCCACTGAAAAGTTAGCGGAGCAAAAAACCTATTTGCAGGCTTTGCCGTACATGGATCGTTTGGACTATATGTCCATGATGAGTAGTGAACATGCCTATGTGATGGCGATTGAGAAAATGCTCAATATTACTGTGCCGTTGCGTGCGCAGTATATTCGTGTATTGTTCGACGAAGTGACCCGTTTACTCAATCACTTGCTGTGGATTGGTGCGCATGCCTTGGACGTTGGTGCGATGACGCCATTTTTGTATTGCTTCCGTGAGCGTGAAGACCTCTTGGATGCGTATGAAGCCGTTTCTGGTGCGCGTATGCATGCGGCGTATTACCGCCCGGGTGGCGTGGCGCGTGATTTGCCGGACACCATGCCGAAACTCAAAAAAACCAAAGTGCGCTCGCAGGCTTCTTTGGATCGCATTAACCGCAATCGCCAAGGTTCATTGCTCGACTTTTTGGAAGACTTCACACAACGGTTTCCGAAATATGTCGATGAATATGAAACCTTGCTGACCGACAACCGTATTTGGAAACAACGTTTGGTGGATGTGGGTATTGTGACACCTGAGCGTGCGAAAGCATGGGGCTTTACTGGGCCAATGTTGCGTGGTTCGGGCATCGTTTGGGATTTGCGTAAAGACCAACCATACGAAATCTACGACAAACTCGACTTTGCGATTCCTGTTGGTAAAAACGGCGACTCGTATGATCGTTACCTTGTGCGTATGCAAGAAATGCGTGAAGCGAACAAAATCATGGCGCAGTGTATCGCGTGGCTCAAAGCCAATCCGGGTCCGGTGATTATTGACGATCACAAGATCGCACCGCCGACGCGAACCGAGATGAAAACCAATATGGAAGCGCTGATTCACCACTTCAAATTATTCACCGAAGGCATGCATATTCCGCCGTCCGAGGCGTATGCAGCGGTAGAGCATCCAAAAGGTGAATTTGGTATCTACATGGTATCCGATGGCGCGAACAAACCATATCGTTTAAAAATCCGTGCGCCAGGCTATGCGCACTTACAGTCATTGGATGAAATGAGCCGAGGTCACATGTTGGCCGACGTGGTTACCATCATTGGGACTCAAGATATTGTATTCGGTGAAATTGACCGCTGATTGACCGAAGACAATACAGATAGGGGCATGTGAAGATGTTATCAGAACAAGCATTACAACAAATCGCCGCAGAGGTGGCGAAATATCCTGCGGATCAAAAGCAATCTGCGGTGATGGGCGCATTGCGCATTGCGCAGGTTGAGCATGGCTGGGTTTCGCCTGAAATCATGGTGGAAGTTGCGCAGGTACTCGATATGCCGGCGATTGCGGTAGAAGAAGTGGCAACGTTTTACAATATGTACGACATCAAGCCGGTGGGCAAGCATAAAATCACCGTATGTACTAATTTGCCATGTGCTTTGAGCGGTGGCGTTACTGCGGCGGATTATCTGAAAGAAAAACTCGGTATTGATTTTAATGAAACCACTGCGGACGGCATGTTTACCCTCAAAGAAGGTGAGTGCATGGGCGCGTGCGGTGATTCGCCGGTGCTTTTGCACAACAACCACACTATGTGCAGTTTCATGAGCAATGAAAAAATCGATGCTTTGCTCAACCAATTATCAGGGGAGTCGAACAAATGACCTGTTTGCATGATCGACACATCAATCCTGTGATTCTGGCGGGCTTAAACGGATCTAACTGGGATTTGGACAGCTATGTGGCGCGCGGTGGTTATGACGTATTGAAAAAAATCTTGGCAGAGAAAACCTCGCCAGACGACATCATTAATGAAATGAAGCTGTCGGCTCTGCGTGGTCGTGGCGGTGCGGGTTTCCCGACTGGGCTCAAATGGAGCTTTATGCCACGCCAATATCCGGGGCAAAAATATTTGGTATGTAACACCGACGAAGGTGAGCCAGGCACATTCAAAGACCGCGACATCATTCGCTACAATCCGCACGCATTGATTGAAGGCATGACCATCGCGGCCTACACTATGGGTATTTCGCGCGGCTACAACTACATCCACGGTGAAATTTTCGAAGCGTACGAAATTTTCGAACAGGCTTTGGCGCAGGCGCGTCAAGCAGGTCTGCTCGGAGACAATATCCTCGGCTCGGGTTTCAGTTTCGATTTGTTTGCGCATCATGGTTATGGCGCGTATATCTGCGGTGAAGAAACCGCTTTGCTCGAATCAATTGAAGGTAAGAAAGGCCAGCCGCGCTTCAAACCACCGTTCCCTGCGAGCTTTGGTTTGTACGGCAAGCCGACCACGATTAACAATACCGAGACTTTTGCTGCTGTGCCATTCCTGTTGAAAATGGGTGGCCAAGCCTATTTGGATATCGGTAAACCGAATAACGGCGGCACCAAAATTTTCTCCGTGTCGGGTGATGTGAATCTGCCGGGTAACTACGAAGTACCGATGGGTACGCCATTTTCCACCTTGCTCGAATTGGCGGGTGGTGTACGAGGCGGCAATCTGAAAGCCGTGATTCCGGGTGGTTCATCTGCGCCGGTATTGCCAGCGCACATCATCATGGAATGCACCATGGATTACGACTCGATTTCCAAGGCAGGTTCCATGCTTGGTTCAGGTGCGGTGATTGTGATGAATGACACGCGTTGCATGGTCAAATCGCTGCAACGACTGTCGTATTTCTATTACGAAGAATCCTGTGGTCAATGTACCCCATGCCGCGAAGGTACTGGCTGGTTGTGGCGCATGGTTGATCGTATTGAAAAAGGCCAAGGTCGCCCAGAGGATTTGGATTTATTGGATTCCGTAGCCGGTAACATCATGGGGCGCACCATTTGTGCCTTGGGTGATGCGGCGGCGATGCCGGTGCGTTCGTTTGTCAAACACTTCCGTGATGAATTCGCCTATCACATCGAGCACAAAAACTGCGTTGTGCCCACATATCGTTAATTGAAGGTGACGTATGCTTGAAATGGAAATTGATGGTATCAAGATCGAAATGCCCGAAGGCAGTATGGTCATGGATGCCGTGAAAAAAGTGGGTAAATACGTTCCCCATTTTTGCTATCACGAAAAATTATCGGTTGCGGCCTCATGCCGTATGTGCTTGGTTGAAGTCGAAAAAGCACCGAAACCGTTGCCAGCCTGCGCCACTCCGGTGACGCCGAATATGGTGGTGCGCACGCAAGTGGTCTCGGACAAAGCCAAGCAAGCACAAACGGATGTGATGGAGTTTTTGCTGCTCAACCATCCGCTGGATTGCCCAATTTGCGATCAGGGTGGTGAGTGCCAATTGCAAGACCTCTCTATGGGTTATGGCAAAGGCACATCGCGCTATCACGAAGAAAAACGCGTGGTCGCTCCAAAAGACGTTGGTTCGCTGATTTCACTGAAAGAAATGGCGCGCTGTATTCATTGCACGCGTTGTGTGCGTTTTGGTCAAGAAGTTGCCGGCCAAATGGAACTCGGTATGCTCAATCGTGGTGAACATGCTGAAATCACCACGTTCATTGGCAAAACCATTGACTCCGAATTGTCGGGCAATATGATTGACCTGTGTCCAGTCGGCGCAATTTTGTCCAAACCATTCCGTTATTCTGCACGCTCATGGGAGCTGTCCCGTCGTAAATCGATTAGCGCACATGACTCATGGGGCAGCAGTTTGGCCGTACACGTCAAAGACCATCGCGTTAAACGCGTGGTTTCATTGATTAACGAAGCGGTCAATGACCATTGGATCTCTGATCGAGACCGTTTCTCTTACGAGGGCCTCAATTCTGAGGATCGCGTGACCGAACCGATGATCAAAACTAATGGCGAGTGGAAAACCGTTTCATGGGACGAAGCCTTCACATACGCCATCGAACAAATTAAGAACCACAAAGGTCAAGCAGGCGCGGATCAAATTGGCGCTTTGGCGCATCCGCAATCAACCGTTGAAGAGTTATACGCGCTCAAAGCCTTGATCAATGGCTTGGGTAGTGCGCACATCGACACGCAGTTGCGCCAAACCGACGACAGCCTCAGCGCACATTTACAAGGTATCCCGTATTTGGGGCAAGCGATTTCAAGCTTGAGTGAAACCCATGTAGGCTTGGTGGTTGGCGCGCATTTACGTCAAGATCATCCGTTGCTCGCACTGCGCTTACGCCAAGCGGCAAAAAACCGCGCAGACCTCTATGTATTGAGCGATGAAGCCGAAGATTTGCTGATGCGCGCTCATCAAAAAGCGGTCAATGCTTCGGCATGGTTGGACGAATTATTGGCCATTGAAGCCGAGCTGAGCAATCCGCAAAGCGACAATTTTGCCGGCCAAGTCGCACGCAATTTACGCAATGAACACGCCAGCAACAAAGTGATTATGGTGGGCAATGCCGCCATGAATCACCCGCAAGCCTCACAAATTCTGGCGGTGGTCAATCGCATTGCGCAGGCATGCGGCGCTGTGGTCTCTGTGGCCGTAGACGGCGCGAATACCGTGGGCGCATACGCAGTGGGTGCGGTCGCACAAAATGGCAGTTTGACCGCGCAACAAATGTTGTCACAGCCGCGCGCTGTTTACGTTACATTGAACGTTGAACCGGCAAACGACACGGCTAATCCGGTTCAAGCGGTGGCCGCTTTGAAATCCGCTTTTGTCATTGCGCTCAATCCATATTTCTCCGCAGTGGCCGATACCGCTGATGTGATTTTGCCAACCGTACCGTTTACCGAAACCGGTGGGACGTTTGTCAATGCCGAAGGTCGCGTACAAACATTCAATCCAGTAGTCAAGCCATTGGGCGAAGCGCGTCCGGCATGGAAAGTGCTACGCGTTTTGGGTGAACGCTTGGGCATTCAATCACCAGCGTTCAGTGCCAATGATGTGAATGATATTCGTGCTGCGGTCGCTCCTGTTTTGGCGGAATTGCCAGCGCGTTTGGCTAATGGTTCAAATGTGGCTGCACATGCCACAGAGGTGGCGAATGGTTGGGTACGCAGCACGCGCGTTAATCCATACGCTGTGGATGCCGTGGTGCGCCGTGCGGGCAGTTTGCAAAAAACCAAATGGGCGCAAGAAGGCTTGGTTGTTGGTTTGGCAGACAATGTGTATCAGGCTTTGGGCTTGGCCGTTGATTTGGCGGGTGATCCAGAATGGGTGATTGTCAAGCAGGGCGAGAACAGTGTCAAAGCACAAGCCGTATTGAATCCAAAATTGGCGGATAACGTCGTTGATATTCAAGCAGGTACGGCGCTGGCCGCTGCCTTGGGTTCTGCGTACGCAAGCGTAACAGTGGAGCGAGCATAATGGAGCTGATTAATCAATTCACGACTTGGGGCGTGGCCACTTTTGGCGATGCACTGTGGACGGTTTTATGGGCGTTGATCCGCATCGTGCCTTTGATGGTTGCGGTGTTGCTCTCCGTTGCGTATTTGACATACGCCGAGCGTAAAATCATTGGCGCGATGCAGATTCGTATGGGGCCGAGTGTGGTGGGGCCATTTGGTTTGCTACAGCCGATTGCCGACGTGGTTAAACTGATGCTCAAGGAAATCATTACCCCAAGCCGCGCTGACAAACCGCTGTATTACCTCGGTCCGCTGATGGTTTTGGTTCCCGCTTTTGCGGTGTGGGCGGTGATTCCTCTGGCTAAAGATTTTGTGATTTCAAACATTGATGCTTCCTTGCTGTATGTGATGTCGGTGGCCTCGATTGGTGTGTACGGCGTGATTTTGGCGGGTTGGGCGAGTAACTCCAAATATGCCTTCTTCGGTGCAATGCGCGCATCTGCGCAGATGGTGTCGTATGAAATCGCTATGGGTTTTGCTATTGTTGTGGTCTTGATGGTGTCGAACAGTCTGAATCTGACGAGCATCGTTGAAACTCAGCAAAAAGGGATGTTCAACAGCATGGGTATTAACTTCCTTTCATGGAACTGGTTGCCTCTGCTGCCGATGTTTGTGGTGTATTTGATTTCTGGTGTTGCCGAGACCAATCGTCACCCATTTGACGTGGTTGAAGGTGAGTCTGAGATTGTGGCTGGTCACATGACCGAGTATTCAGGTATGGGCTTTGCTTTGTTCTTCTTGGCCGAGTACACCAATATGTTCGTGATTGCAGCTTTGACCTCAATCATGTTCTTGGGCGGTTGGGACGCGCCGTTTGCATTCTTGTCGTTTATCCCAGGGATTGTGTGGATGCTCTTAAAAATGAGCTCGATCATTGTCTTCTTCTTGTGGATTCGCGCAACTTTCCCTCGTTATCGCTATGATCAAATCATGCGTTTGGGTTGGAAAGTGTTTTTACCCGTGTGTTTGCTTTGGTTATTGGTCATCGGTATTTGGTTGCACTCGCCATTGTCCATTTGGAAATAAACGAGTTGAGTACAGTGTACGTTAACGGAAACAGCACACAGATAAGCGTAGGTAGAAAACTATGGCATCATTGAAACATTATTTTAAAAGTTTTTTCTTGACCGAATTGCTAACCGGCATGACTGTCACAGGGAAGTATTTTTTCAAAGAAAAAATTACCTTGCAGTATCCCGTAGAAAAAACGCCGATTTCCCCGCGTTTTCGCGGTTTGCATGCACAACGCCGCTATGAAAACGGCGAAGAGCGTTGCATTGCGTGTAAATTATGCGAGGCGGTATGTCCGGCTATGGCGATTTCAATCGAACTGGCTGAGCGTGAAGATGGCTCGCGCCGTACCACACGCTATGATATTGATTTGACCAAATGTATTTTCTGCGGCTTTTGCGAAGAGTCCTGCCCAGTCGATGCGATTGTGGAAACGCCTATTCTCGAATACCACGGTGAGAAACGCGGTGATCTGTACTACACCAAAGAGATGTTGCTGGCGGTTGGTGATCGCTATGAGGCGGAAATTGCGGCGGCGAAAGCGGCTGATGCAAAATACCGTTAAATCGTGTCGGTTGTGACGTACGCTAAAAATTGTATTAATGTGAAAAGAGTTTGAGATGGATATTCAAAATATCATTTATTTCGTGTTTGCCGCGGTATTGCTCAGCTGTGCGATTGCCGTGGTTACTGCACGCAATCCGGTTCATTCTGCCTTATTTCTGATTGCATCGTTTTTCTCTGCCGCCGGTATTTGGATTATGTTGCAGGCAGAATTTCTCGGTATTTTACTGGTGCTCGTGTATGTCGGCGCGGTGATGGTATTGTTTGTCTTCGTGGTGATGATGCTCAATCTCAATACCGTCAAGAAGCGTGAAGGCTTTAAGAAAACCTTGGCGCTTGCCTTGGGTTTGGGCGCGCTGGTCATCGTACAAATTGGTTCTGTGATTTTTCATTATCTGCACCGTCCGGCCAAGCCCAATGCAGCAGAAATGCTGGTGAAAGACGGATCGAATACCCGTCGCATCGGCGAGGTGTTGTACACACAATATGCCTTGGCGTTTGAATTAGCCGCTTTGGTATTATTGATCGCCTTGGTTGCAGCGGTGGCGATTACTTTGCGCAACCGCAAAGAAGCAAAAGAGCAAAATCCATCCAAGCAAGCACAAACCCGTGCCCAAGATCGTCTGCGTATGGTTAATGAAGCGGCTGACGTTGATGCACGACAAACCTTGGTTGATCAGTCAGCTAACAAACAGGAGTCATGATGCCCACTTCTTATTATGTCATTTTAGGCGCGGCGTTGTTTGCGATCGGTGTAGTCGGTATTGTACTGAACCGTAAAAACATGATTGTCTTGTTGATGTCGATTGAGTTGATGTTGTTGGCCGTGAATACCAACTTTATTAGCTTTGCGCATATGCTGGGCGATGCCTCAGGTCAAGTTTTTGTGTTTTTTATCATGACGGTTGCGGCGGCTGAAGCGGCCATTGGTCTGGCAATTTTGGTGGTGTTGTTCCGCACGATGAATACCGTCGATATGGATAAATTGGATAATTTGCAGGGTTAATGCGAATTTGAAGTAGTAGGTAATTGAGCTCGGATGCGTCAGGTTGGAAACGATGTGTTCGAGGTGTAAAAAGTATTAGATAGATTAGACAATAAGCGAGAAAACAATGAAATCGTTGTACCTCATCATTCCGTTTGCGCCATTGGTCGGCTCGATTTTGGCAGGTATTTTTGGCAAACAGCTTGGGCGTTTGCCATCTGCGATCGTGACGATTCTGGGTGTATTGATTGCGTTCATCGGCTCGGTCATTGTCTTTAACGATGTTCGTGCGGGCAATGTGTTCAATGGCTCGGTGTACACATGGGGACAAATCGGCGATTTGAAATTGGAAGTTGGTTTTCTGATTGATAATCTGACCACCATGATGATGTGCGTGGTGACATTTGTTTCGCTGATGGTGCATATTTATACCATGGGCTATATGAAGGATGATCCGGGTTATCAACGCTTCTTCTCATACATTTCCTTGTTTACTTTCTCTATGTTAATGCTCGTCATGAGCAATAACTTCTTGCAATTATTCTTTGGTTGGGAAGCCGTGGGTTTGGTGTCTTACCTCCTGATCGGTTTCTGGTACACGCGCCCGACTGCTATTTTTGCCAATATGAAAGCGTTTTTGGTTAACCGCGTGGGTGACTTTGGCTTCGTTTTGGGTATTGGTTTGATTTATGCTTTTGCCGGCTCGCTGGACTATGCGGAAGTGTTTGCCAAACGCGAAGAGCTGGCGCAAATGTTGTTCCCAAGCACGGATTGGATGCTGATTACCACCATTTGTATCTGCCTATTCATCGGTGCGATGGGTAAATCAGCGCAAGTGCCTTTGCATGTATGGTTGCCGGACTCTATGGAAGGTCCTACCCCAATTTCTGCATTGATTCATGCGGCAACGATGGTGACCGCAGGTATTTTCATGGTCAGCCGCATGTCGCCACTGTTTGAATTGTCTAATACCGCGTTGTCGTTTATCTTGATTATCGGTGCGATTACGGCGTTGTTTATGGGCTTTTTGGGCATTATTCAAAATGACATCAAACGTGTGGTCGCGTATTCAACGCTGTCGCAGTTGGGTTATATGACCGTGGCTTTGGGTGTGTCGGCTTATTCTGTCGCTGTATTCCACCTGATGACGCACGCGTTCTTTAAAGCCTTGCTGTTTTTGGGCGCGGGTTCAGTGATTATTGGTATGCACCACGATCAAGATATGCGCAATATGGGTGGTCTGCGCAAATACATGCCGATTACTTGGATCACGTCATTGCTGGGCTCCTTGGCTTTGATTGGTACTCCGTTCTTCTCGGGTTTTTACTCAAAAGATTCAATCATTGAAGCAGCGGCTGAGTCGCACCTATTTGGTTCGGGTTTTGCTTACTTTGCGGTATTAGCTGGTGTCTTTATTACGGCATTCTACTCATTCCGTATGTATTTCCTCGTGTTCCATGGCAAAGAGCGTTGGATGCAGGCGTCTGCACATCATGCACATGCAGCCCATGATGACGCTCATGGCAGCACACATGACGATGCGCATGATGATAGCCACGATGAACACCACCACGGCTTGGGGCCAAACGATAAACCACACGAATCGCCGTGGGTTGTGACCTTGCCATTGATTTTGTTGGCAATTCCATCTGTGATTATCGGTTTCCTGACGATTGAGCCGATGTTGTTTGGCGATTTCTTTAAAGGCGTCATCGCGGTTAATCACGAAGCTCATCCAGCGATGGAAGAATTGTCTAAAGTTTTTGAAGAGCACGGCGGTGCAGTGGGCATGGCCTCGCACGCTTTGATGACCGCGCCGTTTTGGTTGGCGTTGGCGGGTGTGGCGTTGGCTTATTTCTTCTACATGGTTAAGCCGAGCATTCCAGCCGCGATTAAAGCGAAAACGCCGATCATCAATAATGTTTTGGAAAATAAATACTACTTTGATAAATTCAACGAAACCGTGATCGCAGGTGGTGCGCGTAAAATCGGTGAATTCTTGTGGAAAGTATCGGATAGCAAGTTGATTGACGGTTTGATCGTCAATGGCGCGGCAAAAGTGGTGAATGTATTTGCGCAAGCGATGAGCTTGTTCCAGTCCGGCTTGATTTACCAGTATGCGTTTGCGATGGTTATCGGGGTGATTTTCTTCTTGTTTATTATTGTGACGCTTTGATGGTATTGCTTGGTATCGTCAATGACATGGGTTTTGTAATTAATAGTTAACGATTGGGGGCGCTCTACGATTCAGTTGTTTGGATCTGCTGGGCGGCTCGATATTAAAAAAGTGGTAGCGATATGCATATGCCTTGGTTAAGTTTAGCGATTTGGGTTCCCATCTTGTTTGGTGTGGTGACACTGCTTTTGGGGCGCAGTGACCGTGATGGTCTGGCGCGATGGGTTGCCTTGCTCGGTGCGATCGTCAGTTTCTTGATCACGATTCCGCTGATCGTCGGATTCAATGGGGCAACGGCGGCGATGCAGTTCGTTGAGCAACATGCTTGGTTGCCGAGTATCAATGCAAGCTATGCTTTGGGTGTGGACGGCCTGTCTGTTTGGTTCATTCCGCTGACGGCATTTATCACGATATTGGTGGTGCTGGCCGGCTGGGAAGTGATTACCAATAAGGTGGCGCAGTATAATGCCGCATTTTTGATCTTGTCTGGTTTGATGATCGGTGTGTTTGGCGTGACCGATGGCTTTTTGTTCTATATATTCTTTGAGGCGACTCTGATCCCAATGTACATCATTGTGGGTGTCTGGGGTGGTCCGAATCGTGTGTATGCGGCATTTAAGTTCTTCTTGTATACCTTGATGGGTTCTTTGTTGATGTTGATCGCCATTGCCTACCTGCGTTATGCAACTGGGACATTCGACATTGCCGCGTGGCATGATTATCCGCTGGCGATGTCAGTACAAAAATTGTTGTTCTTTGCTTTCTTGATGGCGTTTGCGGTAAAAGTGCCGATGTGGCCAGTACACACATGGTTGCCGGACGCGCACGTGGAAGCGCCAACTGGTGGTTCGATGGTCTTGGCGGCGATTATGTTGAAGCTCGGCGCGTATGGTTTCTTGCGCTTCTCTTTGCCAATCGCGCCCGATGCGTCACACGCATTGGCACCGTTGATGATTACATTGTCGTTGGTTGCGGTGGTCTATGTCGGTTTGGTGGCCTTGGTACAAAGAGACATGAAAAAACTGGTGGCGTACTCGTCCATCGCGCACATGGGTTTCGTGACGTTGGGCTTTTTCATGTTCAATCAACAGGGGCAGGGGAATAATGTCGCGATGCAAGGTGCGATTTTGCAAATGATTTCCCACGGTTTTGTTTCTGCTGCGATGTTCTTCTGCATTGGCGTGATGTACGACCGTGTACACAGCCGTGAAATCTCTGCGTATGGCGGCGTGGTCAATACGATGCCGAAATTTGCTGCGTTTTTCATGCTGTTCACCATGGCTAATGCGGGCTTGCCAGCCACCAGTGGCTTCGTTGGTGAATTTTTGGTGATCATCGGCGCGACTAAGTTTAATTTCTGGATTGCCGCGATTGCCGCGACGACCTTGATCGTTGGTGCGGGGTATTCACTGTGGATGTACAAGCGCGTGGTTTTCGGTCCGGTTGCGAATCACCATGTAGCGGAATTGACCGATGCCAATGGTCGCGAACTGTTGATTTTAGGGTTGTTGGCGGTAGCTGTATTGGTCATGGGTCTGTATCCGTTGCCATTCATGCACACCATTGATGCGTCTGTGAGTGAATTGATTCATCATGTGGCGCAAAGCAAATTGCCCATTAAGCCTTAATGAAGCCTAAGTCATTTATCTGTAGTAGCTATTTTAAGAATTCTAATCGGTTAGAACGAGGTTAAAACGTTATGCCAAATTTTTTCATTGTTTACCCTGAGGTCGTGCTGGCGATTTTCGCAACGGCGGTGTTATTACTCGAACTGGGGACACACAACGATGCGTATCGTCGGATCATTCATGTTGTCAGCTTGATCGGTTTGGCCATCGCAGGCGTTTTAACGGCTCGTTTGTTGCACTCTGGCATCAATCTGATGGCGTTCAACGACATGTTCGTCTCTGACCCGCTGGCGAATTTGGCCAAAATGTTCTCGCTGATTTGTGTGGCGGTGACGTTTGTGTACGGTCAACGTTACGCGGTAGAGCGCGGATTTTTGAATGGTGAGTTTTACAGCCTGAGTCTATTCTCATTGGTCGGTCAATTGGTGATGATTTCATCCAATAATTTGTTGGCTTTGTACATGGGTTTGGAATTGCAAGCTTTGTCTCTGTATGCGCTGGTGGCCTTGCGCCGTGATCATGTGGGTTCGATTGAAGCGGCCATGAAGTATTTCATCTTGGGCGCGATTGCTTCTGGTTTGTTGCTGTTTGGTATGTCTTTGGTGTACGGTGCGACCGGCGGTAGCTTGAGTTTGACCGAAATTGCGAATAAGGTCGCGGGTGGTCATGCCGATACGCAAATGCCGATTTTGATTATGGGTTTGGTATTCTTGGTCGCTGGTGTGGCGTTCAAAATGGGTGTGGTTCCATTCCACATGTGGGTACCAGACGTTTATCAAGGCTCACCAACGCCTGTGACCTTGATGATTGCCGCCGCGCCAAAAATCGCTGCGTTTGTGATGATCGTGCGTCTGTTTATTCAAGGTCTGCCGCATTTGTCGATTGATTGGCAGCAGATGTTTGCGGTTTTGGCGGTGCTTTCGTTGATTCTGGGTAATCTGGCGGCGATTCGCCAAAAAAGCTACAAACGGATGTTGGCGTATTCGGGTATTTCGCACATGGGTTTTGTGCTGTTGGGCTTTTTGTCCGCGCGTGCGGGTGTTGATCCATACACCACAGCGTTGGGCGTTGGTCATGCATTCTATTATGTGATTGTGTATTCCATCACCACGCTGGCAAGCTTTGGTGTGATTTTGGCGATGACGCATGTGGGCTTTGAGGCCGATCAATTGGATGATTTTAAAGGCTTGAATCAACGCAATCCTTGGCTGGCATTCCTGTTGCTTTTGGTGATGTTCTCTTTGGCCGGTATTCCGCCATTGGTGGGTTTCATGGCGAAATTCGTGGTCATTCAAGGTTTGGTTAACGCAGGTTTGTTTAAATTGGCTTTGGTGGCGGTTCTGTTCTCACTCATCGGCGCGTTCTACTATTTGCGCGTGGTGAAATTGATGTACTTTGATAAACCGGAAAATGCCACACCGATTCAATTCTCAGCGGTTCAACATGGTGTTTTGACTGTTAATGCTTTGGTCTTGATTTTGTTGGGTGTGTTGCCAAACGGTCTGATTCAAATGGCAGTCAATGCGGTGTTGAAAAGTTTGGGTGTTTAATTGATGAATATGTCGGCTATATGGGTGATTGTCGCTGGTTTGGTGTTGGCGACTTTGCCTATGTTGGGTGATCGCAGTATATTGGCAATACCGCTGTTAAAGTCGTCCAAATCCGCTTGGATGCGCGTCGTGGAGTTTGTCATTGCTTATGCGCTGTGGATTATGCTCGGACGCTTATTGGAAGCGCAGGTAGGGCAGGTCAACAAGCAAGGCTGGCAGTTTTATGCGGTGACTTTTTTGCTCTTTGTTGTCGCCGCATTTCCGGCATTTACATGGCGCTACCTGTGGCGTCGTGCTTAATGGACGAATTGAACGCGTGGTTATCCACGCGTTTTTTTATTACACTAATGATGAGGTGCGTATGACGCAAACCCATGATTTCAGCCAATTAGAGCAATTGGAGCAGGAAGAGGGCTTGGCCGAACAGACATTGGATGACCGTCTGATGTATGAAGGTGATTATTTAAAATTGCATCGCGCGACCGTGCAACTGCCCAATGGCGCGAGCTCGTATCGTGAGTACCTCAAACATCCGGGTGCAGTGATGATTATGCCGCTGTTTGATAATGGCGATGTACTGCTGGAACGTCAATACCGCTATCCCATGCGCAAAGTATTCATTGAGTTCCCTGCGGGGAAAAAGGATGCCGGTGAAGCGCCACTGGAGACGGCGAAGCGTGAATTGCTGGAGGAAACCGGCTATCGTGCCGAGCGCTACACCCATGTCACCGATATTCACAATGCGTTGGCGTACAGCGATGAGGTGATTCATTTTTATTTGGCCGAAGGGCTGATTCAATCCGGCGCGCAACAATTGGATGAGAATGAATTTGTGCAATTGCTGCGTGTGCCTTTGAGTCAATTGATGACATGGATCAAAAATGGCTGGGTTTCGGACGTGAAAACCCAATTGGGCGCATTTTGGCTACAAGATTATTTGAACAAACCATAAAAGGAAGGATGCACTATGCCGCATTGCTGTATCGAATACACCCCCAATGTGCTGGGAACAATGACGAAAACGGATTTAATACAGACCGCGCATCAGGTCATGTTGAGTGCCGGATTGTTCGGCGCTGCGGATGTGAAAACCCGCGCGCATGAAGTGAGTGATTTTATCTTGGGTGAAGAGGCGCTCAATCAAAGTGGCTTTATCCACATCATCATTTATTTGTTGGGTGGTCGAACGGTTGAACAAAAGCATGGCTTGACGCACAGCATGGCGCAGGCGTTGCGTGCAAAATTGCCGGATTTGGCCAGCATCACCGTGGATATTCGCGACATGACGCGCGAGACTTACGCCAAGGATGTGATCTAATCTGCGGTGATTTGCCGAATTTATCACAGCGATTGAGAAACTCAATGGATTAAAAGCAGTTTTTGCTTGCAATTGGTTTTGAAAAAGACTATAAATACACCTATTCGCCGCTCCGTTGAATAGATATGAGCGGCTTTGGAGAAAATAAATTATGTTGCACGCACAATCATTTTATTTCTGGCACTTTACACGAACTGGCGGTGGGTCTGTTCGGTAGCCTTGTGCGACCAAAACATCACGAAACCGCTAATGTCTGATTAGCGGTTTTTTTGTGCCATTTTTTAGATTTTAATTATGTTAAAGAGAAAAGGAAACACCATGCAGATCAATACCGATGACGTCCGAATCAAACGCATTGATGAACTCGCGCCGCCGGGTCACATCATGCGCGAATTTCCATTGTCTGAGCAGGCTTCGCAAATTACGTACAACTCGCGCGAAGCGATTCATCGCGTGCTACACGGTGCGGATGATCGCTTGGTGGTGGTGATTGGCCCGTGTTCGATCCACGATCCAGCGGCGGCAATCGAGTATGCCAAGCGTCTGGCCGTGGTGCGTGAACAATACAAAGATACCTTGGAAATCGTCATGCGCGTGTATTTTGAAAAACCACGTACCACAGTCGGTTGGAAAGGTTTGATTAACGACCCTGATTTGAACCAAACCTTTGACATCAATAAAGGTCTGCGCATGGCGCGTCAATTGTTATTGGAAATCAATGAGTTGGGTCTGCCGGCGGCGGTTGAGTTCCTCGATATGATTTCACCGCAATACATCGCCGATTTGGTGAGCTGGGGTGCGATTGGCGCGCGTACCACCGAGTCACAGGTTCACCGCGAGTTGGCCTCTGGCTTGTCGTGTCCGGTTGGCTTTAAAAATGGCACCGATGGCAATGTCAAAATCGCCATTGATGCGATTCAGGCCGCGCGTCGTCCGCACCACTTTCTGTCCGTGACCAAAGCCGGTCACTCGGCGATTGTCTCGACCAATGGCAACGAAGATTGTCACCTGATTTTGCGCGGTGGCAAAACCCCGAATTACGATGCGGCCAATGTCAACGCCTCATGCGAGCAAATCGCCAAAGGCGGCTTGCCGCAACGTGTCATGGTGGATGCCTCGCACGCCAATTCGGAGAAAAATCCCGAGCGCCAGATTCCGGTATGCGCGAACATCGCCGAGCAAATTGCTGCGGGCGATGAACGGATTTTTGGCGTGATGATTGAGAGCAATTTGGTCGGCGGACGCCAAGACCTCGTGCCGGGTGAAGCATTGACCTATGGTCAGAGCATCACCGATGGCTGCATTGACTGGGCGCAATCTGAAACTGTTTTGCAAACGCTATCCGATGGCGTGTTGGCACGCCGTCGCACCAAGTTGAATAATTACCACGAGCAGTAATGCGCATTGGATGCGCGAAAGTTGAATGATGAGCCACAATAGAAACGTGTTTGCGAACACCCCCAAGCCGCCGTATTACGTCGTGGCCTTCACCAATCAACGCAATGGGGCTGATGAAGCAGGCTATCAGGCCATGGCGCAACGCATGGTCGAATTGGCCGCGCAACAGCCCGGATTTTTAGGTGCGGAAAGCGTGCGCAATGCCGAGGGTTTGGGCATCACGCTGTCGTATTGGGACAGTTTGGCGCACATTGCGCAGTGGAAAAATCATGCCGAGCATCAAATCGCGCAGGCCAAAGGCAAAAGCGACTGGTACGAGGCGTTTTTCACGCGCATTGCCAAAGTCGAGCGTGATTATTCAATGGGGTTGTCGCATATATAATCCACGATGATCGTTGCACATAAGGGACAATGTGTGCTTGAAGTCAGGCAGGTTAATTGCTCAACCGTGTTTTATGGCAACTTACCTTGAGGCAAGGTATACTTTGGCGCAATCGGTCGCTGTGACCGAATCCAATATTTTAAATACTTACTGAGGAGCATTTATATGGGCAAACAAGTCATCAGCACGGTCAACGCACCTGCGGCCATTGGGCCGTATTCACAAGCCATTAAACTGGGCGGCTTGGTCTTTACCTCCGGTCAAATCGGCTTAACGCCGGCCGGTGAATTGGTCGATGGCGTGACAGCGCAAGCGCACCAAGCCTTTCAAAACCTCAGCGTAATTTTGCAAGAAGCGGGCGGTTCGCTCAGCACGGTAATCAAGTTCACCCTGTTTTTGACGGATTTAAACGACTTCGCACGGGTCAATGAGATCATGAAGGAGTACGTTTCTGAGCCGTATCCGGCGCGCTCCACCGTGGGCGTCGCCAGCTTACCGAAAGGTGCGCTGTTTGAGGTTGAAGCCATTGCGCAGATTGCGCATAAAGATTAATCACAGAGGCTCGTTCAGAGCCTTTTTTCTTATGGAGGAGCGATGAGCGATATCCTGATTGAACGGCTCACACCCGAGTATGCGTCATCCTACCGCGCACTGATGTTGGAGGCGTATGAATGTCATCCGGACGCATTCACCTCCAGTGTGGCAGAGCGCGCGCAACTACCGCTGTCTTGGTGGCAAAAGCGTTTGGACGATAGCCCAATGTGACAGAAATGGTGTTCGGTGTGTTGAAAGATGGACAGTTACTCGGTGTCGCGGGGGTGTCGTTGGCAACGCGCAAGAAAACAGCGCATAAAGCCACCTTGTTTGGCATGTATGTCCGGCGTAACGCTCGCGGACACGGTCTCGGTGCGCAATTGGTGCAAGCTGTGCTGGATGAAGCGCGTCGTCATCCACAATTGTGTGTTGTGCAATTAACGGTCACGCAGGGCAATGCGGCGGCACAGAATTTATATGCGGCGCAGGGTTTTCAAGTATTCGGTATTGAGCCGATGGCCATGCGCTTGGGGACGGAATTTTTGGCTAAAGTGCATATGTGGCATAGACTCAAATGAGCGGTTATGGTGCGCCAAATTATTGAAAGAAACAAATGAGTCATTGCAGAATCGGTCTGATCGGCGGTTTGAGTTGGTATTCAACCGCTGAGTATTATCAACGAATTAATCAACTGGTGCGCCAGCGTTTGGGCGATCATCATTCCGCTGACTGCGTGGTGCTGAGTTTGGAAGAACAGCGGTTTTTGGATGCGACGGCGCATGATCCGCTCTCTGCGGATGCGGCACAGATGCTGTGTGATGCGGTACGGGATTTGCATAGCATCGGTTGCGAGGTGATTGCGTTCACAGCCAATGGCGTTCATCGGTTTATTGACGTGATTGAACAACAGACCGGCGTGCGTATGGTGAGCATTATGGATGCGGTGGCGGCGCATTTGCGTGCCGATCAGGTGCAGTGTGCCGGACTGTTGGGCACGGCCAATACGATGAGCTTGCCGTTTTACAAAGGGCGATTGGCGGCATTGGGTATTTCGGTGATTGTGCCGAATGCTGAGCAGATTCGCCGCGTTGATGCGCTCATCATGGATGAACTGACGCTTGGTGTTTTTCGGGCTGAAACACGATTGGAGCTGTTGACACTGTGTCAGGCGTTACAGGCTCAGGGTGCGGCGCGCGTGATCTTGGGCTGTACCGAATTGCCATTGTTGTTTACGGATGAGCAAATGCGCGCGCATGGGCTGGTTTCAAGCATGGAGTTGCATTGCCAAACGATTGTGGCGCACGCATTGCATCGAGGATGTTGACCGAATGATGTCGCACGGTGATTCGCGCATATAGGGTGAATGTGGTTATGGCGAGGCGTGTCTGCGGCATCAGCGCTTGTTGAAAAAGTGATTTATTTTTTTACTAACAGTTGAATAATTGTTCAATTGTTGTATAATGCGCTACACATTTTTGGAGTAAAACCATGATGGATGATACGCAGAACATCGAGCAGTTGGCCGATATATTCAGTTTGCTCGGCGAACCGACGCGGCTACGCATTGTGCTGGCGTGTTTTGAAGCGCCCAAAGCGGTGGGCGAGATCGCGCAGGATTTGAATTTGAGTATGTCGCTGATTAGTCATCACTTGCGTTTGCTGCGTGCCGCGCGCATTGTGCATGCGGAGCGTGAGGGTAAACATGTGTATTGCAGTTTGACCGATGCGCACATCCGCACGATGTTGGGCAATATGATTGAGCACATCGGTGAGACCGATGAGTAAGGTGGCGGGATGGTTTGCGCGCCTTAAGTGAGATTTAGTGAGATTCCGTAGGTTTAAATAAGCTTAAATAAGATTCAGTAGGAGAGTGTATGTCTATTTTTCATCATCACGATGACGGTGATGCGCATCATCAGCATCAGATGCATTACAACGCGAGCCGATTCATCGGCTTTGCCCTATTTTTGACCGGTGCTTTTGCGATTGTTGAGGTGATTGCGAGTTTTGCATCCGGTTCGTTGGCCTTGTTGTCCGACGCGGGGCACATGATTACGGACTCGGCGTCGCTTGGCTTGGCGTATTTGGCGCAGCGCTTTGCCATGCGTCCGGCTTCGTCGAAGTTGTCGTTTGGTTACACGCGCGTGGAGATTGTCGCTGCGTTTGTGAATGCTTTGTTCATGCTGGTGATTATCGGCTGGATTGTGTTTAAAGCGGTCAGTCGCTTGATTGCGCCAACGCCGGTCGCCGGTGAAACGGTGACGTTGGTGGCGACTTTAGGGTTGTTTGTGAATCTGTTGGTGGCATGGCTGTTGATGCGTGACCAAACGTCGATGAATGCGCGTGCGGCATTGGTGCATGTTATGGGCGATTTGCTCGGTTCGGTCGCGGCGATTGCGGCTGGTTTGGTGATTTCGTATACCGGTTGGTTGCCGATTGACCCGATTTTATCGATGTTGGTGGCGGTGCTGTTGTTGAACTCGACTTGGCGTTTGCTCAAAGAATCGGGCTGGCATTTGCTGGATGCCGTACCGCATCAAATTGACTACGATGGCGTGGGAACGGATTTGCAAAATGTTGAGGGCATTGCTTCAGTGCATGATTTGCACATTTGGAATATGTCGCCCGATCACCCGATGCTGACTGCGCATGTGATGCTCAAGCACGATGTGCGCTGGCCGATTTTGCTCGAATCAGCGCGCTTGATGCTGCGCGATAAGCATAAAATTGAGCACATTACTTTGCAGCCAGAGTGGCAGGATGAGGGGCTGGTGTATCGTCCGACTGAGTTGCCCAAACATTTGAGTGATGGCGAAGTGTGTCCGACCAACATGGCTGTGCATTGAGCCAATGGTGCGGTGCGAATGATGAAGTAAGGCGGGGATTTGATTTCCCCGCCTTATTTTTTTGTGGTGAACAGGATTATTCCGCGCCCAAAAAACCGCCGCTTTGATGCGCCCACAGGCGCGCGTATAAGCCATTTTTTGCCAACAGCTCGTGGTGCGTGCCTTGCTCAATCACTTGCCCTTGGTCCAGCACGATCAGCCGATCCATCGCGGCGATGGTGGACAGGCGATGGGCGATGGCGATCACGGTTTTGCCTTGCATCAATTCGTACAGGCTCTCTTGAATGGCGTTTTCTACCTCTGAGTCGAGCGCGCTGGTGGCTTCGTCGAGCAATAGGATCGGCGCGTCTTTGAGCATCACGCGGGCAATGGCGATGCGCTGACGTTGACCGCCAGAGAGCTTGACGCCGCGCTCACCGACGTGGGCGTCGTAGCCGGTGCGTCCCTTGGCGTCGGTCAGTTGCAGAATGAAATCGTGCGCCTGCGCACGCTGCGCCGCGAGCATCATTTGCGCCTCCGTCGCGTCGGGTCTGCCGTAAATGATGTTGTCCCGAACCGAGCGGTGCAGCAGTGAGGTGTCTTGCGTGACCATGCCGATTTGTTGGCGCAGGCTGTTTTGCGTGACTTCGCGGATGTTTTGCCCGTCGATCAGGATTTTGCCTTCGTTCAGATCGTAAAAACGCAACAGCAGATTGACTATGGTGCTTTTGCCTGCGCCGGAGCGTCCGACCAGACCGATTTTCTCACCCGGTGCGATGTTTAAGTCCAAATGCGTCAACAGCGGTTTTTTCTCATCATAACGGAAGGTAACGTCTTTGAATTCAATCAGGCCGCGCGATACGCTCAATGCTTGTGCCGCCGGTGCGTCCAGAACCGTGTGCGGTTTGGATAACGTGTTCATGCCGTCTTGAATCGTACCAATTTGCTCGAATAGCTGCGCGGTTTCCCACATAATCCAGTGCGACAGACCATTCAGACGCAGCGCCATCGCAGTTGCAGCGGCAAGCGCACCAACCTGAATTTGCCCGTTTTGCCACAGCCACAAGCCCAAACCAGCGGTGGAAATGACCAAAAGCATATTCAGCGTGTGGTTAACGAATTCCAACTGCGTGACCAAGCGCATTTGCGCGTACACCGAGCCCATAAATTCACGCATGGCGCTGCGGGCGTATTCGGATTCGCGTTTGCCGTGTGAGAACAACTTCACCGTGGTGATATTGCTGTACGCATCGGTGACGCGACCCGTCATGAGTGAGCGCGCATCGGCCTGCGCCTCGGCGGTGATTTTCAATTTGGGGATGAAATAACGCATACCCAAACCGAAGGACACAATCCACAGCGCAAAAGGTAACAACAGCCACGCGTCAAAACTGGCCAAGATCACGCCCATGGTTAGGAAATACACCAATACATACACCAACATATCGGCGCAAATCATGATCGTGTCGCGCACGGCCAGCGCAGTTTGCATGACTTTGGCTGAAACACGACCAGCAAATTCATCCTGATAAAAACTCAGACTTTGCTGGAGCATCAGACGGTGAAAATTCCAACGCAGACGCATGGGGAAATTGCCTTGCACTGTCTGAAAACGCAACGCTGACTGGATAAAAATCCACAGCGGGCTAAAGGCAATCAGACCGAACATCAACAGCAGCGCATAGCGCTTTTGCGCCCACAGCTCGTTGGGCGTGAGCGTGGTCAGCCAATCAACCAATTTACCCATCATTTGAAACAGGTAGGCTTCGAATACGCCGATGCCCGCTGTTAAAATAACGACGGCGAGCAGCCAGCCACGCAAGCCATCCAAACACGACCAAATGAAGGGAAACAGGCCGGATTTGGGCGGCGTTGGCTGGGTGTCGGGGTAGGCGTCAATGCGCGATTCAAACCAATGAAAAATCTGGGATAACATAAGCAATACACATTAAATCAAAAAGATAACAAGGTGTCATCATACCACGATGACCTTTAGGAAGCGCGGAACAACCCCTACCCTGCACCGGATGTATTTGATGAGCGCGCATCACGACGCTATGTCACAAATTTGTCACATTCCACACGGCTGATTTCCCACATAATGTAGGCTAAAACCATGAATCGTAGTGAGTGCCATGACCAAAACCATCACCAAATCCCCCGTGAGCAAAACAGCATTGCCCGCAAAAAATTATCTCAATCGTGAACTGAGCTTACTCGCGTTTAACCGACGGGTGCTGGCGCAGGCGCAGGATGAGCGCGTGCCTTTGCTCGAACGTTTGCGCTTTTTGTGCATCGTGTCGAGCAATTTGGACGAGTTTTTTGAGATTCGTATGGCGGGGATTAAGGAGCAAATTCGCGCGCACTCCGCCTCGGTCAGTGTCGATGGCAAAACGCCGCAGGAGACCTATCGGCTGGTGTCTGCGCAGGTGCACCGACTGGTGGATGAGCAGTATCAGGTGCTCAATCAGGTGATTTTGCCGCAGTTGGCCGAGCGCGGCATCCGCTTTTTGCGTCGTGCGATGTGGACGCCTGAGCAACGTGAATGGATTCATCAATATTTCCTGCGCGAGCTGATGCCGGTATTGACACCAATCGGTTTGGACACCTCGCACCCGTTTCCAAAAGTATTGAACAAAAGTCTGAATTTCGCGGTGGAGCTGGAGGGCAAAGACGCTTTTGGTCGTCATGCGGATGCGGCGATTGTGCAAGCGCCGCGAGTGTTGCCGCGCGTGATTCGCCTACCGCAGGAGTTGGTCGAGGTGGAATACGGCTTTGTCTTTTTGTCCTCGGTGTTACACGAATTTATGCACGAATTGTTCATCGGCATGAATGTATTGGGCTGTTATCAATTCCGCGTGACGCGCAATTCCGACCTGTTTGTGGACGAGGAGGAGGTGACTAATCTGCGCACCACTTTGCAGGGTGAATTGCCACATCGGCACTTTGGCGACGCGGTGCGTTTAGAGGTGTCGGATAATTGCTCACCGACGATGGCGGCATTTCTGACCGCGCAATTTGGCTTGGATGAACACGATGTGTACCGCGTCAATGGACCGGTGAATTTGGTACGGCTGATGCAAGTGCCTGATTGGGTCGATCAACCCACGTTGAAATTCGCCCCGTATCGCGTCGGTGTGAATAAAGAATTGAGCAAAGGCGTCAATATTTTTGAGGCCATTGGCAAAGGCGATATTCTGCTGCACCACCCATATCAGTCGTTCACGCCAGTGATCGAATGGCTGAACGAGGCGGCGCATGACCCAAATGTGGTGGCGATCAAAATGACGGTGTACCGCACAGGGACGGACTCGGAGCTGATGCAGTCGCTGATCCGCGCGGCGCAAAATGGTAAAGAAGTCACGGTTGTGCTTGAGCTGATGGCGCGCTTTGACGAGGAGGCGAATATCGGCTGGGCGACCAAACTGGAGGAAGTCGGCGCGCACGTTGTGTATGGCGTGGTCGGCTACAAAGTCCATGCCAAAGCCCTGTTGATCGTGCGGCGCGAGGCGGGACAACTGCGCCGCTATGTGCATTTGGGCACGGGCAACTATCACCCGAAAACCGCACGGCTGTATTCGGATTTTGGCCTATTAACCGCCAATCCCGAGATCACGCATGATGTCAGTGAGGTGTTTAAGCAGTTGACCGGCTTGGGCAAAGCGCGCACGCTGACCCACCTGTGGCAAGCGCCGTTTACCCTACACAGCAATATCATGGCGCGCATTCGTTCCGAAACCGAGATCGCGCGCGCGGGCGGCAAGGCGCGCATCATCGCCAAAATGAATTCACTGCAAGAGCCGCAAATCATCAATGCGCTGTACGAAGCCTCACAAGCCGGTGTCAAAGTTGACCTGATCGTGCGCGGTTTTTGCCTGCTGCGTCCAGGTGTGAAAGGCTTGTCGGACAATATTCGTGTGCGCTCGATCATCGGGCGTGTGTTGGAGCACCACCGTATCTTCTATTTTTACGCGCAGGGGCACGAGGATGTGTACCTGTCCAGCGCGGATTGGATGGAGCGCAATGTGTTCAAACGCATCGAGCTGGCGTTCCCGATTTTGGATAAAAAAATCAAAAGGCGCGTGATTCACGAAGGTCTGCGCGTTTATTTGAGTGACAATCAGCAAACATGGGAGATGAACGGCGAGGGCGGCTATACGCGGCGCAAACCGAGCAGTAGCCGCGTCAAACCGCGCAGTGCGCAGATCAATTTGATGCAATTATTGGGAGAATTGGCTTAAATGGCGCTGTTTTGGGTATCGCTCGCGGCCTTGCTCGCCTCGTGCCTGACTTTTTTCTCGGGTTTTGGCTTGGGCACTTTGCTCATGCCGGTGGTTGCGCTGTTTTTGCCGGTGGAGGTCGCGATTGCAGTCACGGCGATTGTGCATTTGGCCAATAATCTGTTCAAACTGGCCTTGGTCGGTAAAAAGGCCGATCGCTCGGTGCTGTGGCGTTTCGGCGCGCCGGCCGTACTCGCCGCGCTACTCGGCGCATGGCTGCTCAATGCTTTGTCGGGTTTGCCCACCTTGTTTGAATATCAGTGGCTCGGGCGAGCGTTCGCGGTCTCGGCGGTCAAGTTCATTATCGGCGTGCTGATTTTGGCATTTGTCTGGCTGGAGTTGTCGCCGACATTCGCCAAAAAGACCTTTGATGCGCGTTATTTGCCGCTTGGTGGCGCACTGAGTGGCTTTTTTGGCGGCTTGTCAGGGCATCAGGGGGCGTTTCGCAGCATGTTTTTACTCAAATCCGGCTTGGATTCGCAACGCTTCATTGCCACCGGCGTGGTGCTCGCGGTGCTGGTCGATGTGGCGCGGATGTTGGTGTACGGCTGGAATTTTTCGGCAAATACGGTGACTATTCAGTGGGCGATGGTGCTGTCGGCCTCGCTTGCGGCCTTTGTTGGCGCGTATTTGGGCGCAAAGGTGTTGCACAAAGTCACGTTGCGCACGATTCAGCGAGTGGTGTCGGTGCTGCTGATACTGATCGGTTTGGGTCTGGTGACGGGGCTATTGTAAGGCGCAGTGAATGCTGTAAGGACCTTAGCCAAGTAACTGTCGCACCCGTGCCTGCAATGAGGGAATGACCTCGGTCTCAAACCACGGATTGCGCCGCAGCCACAGTTGATTGCGCGGACTGGGATGTGGCATGGGCAAACATTCGGGTAAATACGCGCGCCAGCGGTGCACGGTTTCGGTCAACATGCCTTGTGCGCTGGGTAAATGAAAGCCAATGGCGTATTGCCCCACCATCAGCGTTAATTCAATCTTCGGTAAACGGTGCAGGATTGCTGCTCGGCCAATGTGCGCCACTTGAGCTGCGCACTCTGGGCGTGGCGGTAAATCGCCCGATTTGCCCGTCCCGGGAAAGCACAAACCCATTGGCAACAAGGCGATTTGCCGCGCGTCGTAAAACGTTTTGCGTGTCACGCCCATCCATGCGCGCAAACGATCGCCGCTCAAATCATCAAATGGAATCCCCGCCTCATGCGCCTTGCGCCCAGGGGCTTGGCCGACGACCAAAATTCGCGCAGAGGGATGCAAATGAACAATCGGCTTGGGCGCAAAAGGCAGATGTTCGGCGCAAATATCGCATTGGGCAATGGCGCGCATCATTTCTGGGAAGCTGGGCATGTACGGCTCGTTGAAAGTGTGTGACGTGTGATTATACCGCGCATGACATTACTCACCGGATGGCACAGTAAAATCACACCAGATGATTGGGGCAATCGGCTATACTGCCGTCCACATTACACACTTTTGGAGAGTTGTTTCATGCTGCCTATCTCTGCGCTCAATCAGATGTTTCCGGTTGTTATGACCCCCAGCCATGACGGCAAATATTTTCACAATTACACCGTTTCGCTACTGAATCTCGTCAGTGAAGCGCAACAAATCGGTATGCCTTTGCAAGTTGTCCTGCACCGTGGTGAGAGCTTGGTCACGCGCGCGCGCAATGACTGCGTGGCGCAGTTTCTGGCCAACCCGAATTGGACGCACCTGTTTTGGATTGATTCAGATATTGGGTTTAGCGTAGAGGCGGCGTTCCGTCTGCTGCTCTCCGATCATGACATCGCCGCTGGCGTGTACCCGCTCAAACGTGAAAATTGGCCCGCCGATGGCATTCCCGTCGGCATGACGCAAGCACAATTTGAAAGCCATTACACACGCTACACGGTCAACACCGACGGTGTGAACGAGAACAACGAAGTGATCATGGACATCGATTCGGATGGCTTTCTCAAGCTGGATGAAGCGCCGACTGGATTCATGGTCATCAAACGTCAGGTGTTTGAACGCTTGATGCAGAGCTACCCTGATTATCAATACGTTCCCGATGCGGTCGGCGTTGAGGATAAAGGGCTACACTACCGCTTTTTCGATGTGATGGTTGACCCGAAAACCCGCCGCTACTTGTCCGAAGACTACGGTTTTTGCCGACTGTGGAGCGGTCTGGGCGAGCATATCTATGTGGACTGCCACTCCAATCTGACGCATCAAGGCGCCAAACTCTACAATGGCCCGTTTTACAAATCCCTACGTGATAATCTCTCCTCCGCCATCGGTGCACCTAAGGGTGCAGTGATGAAGTTGAGTGGCTTGGAGTATGTGCCAGAGTGATTCAATCAACGAATTTATTCGAGAAAAAACGCACTGTTTGGTAGACAGTGCGTTTTTTATTTTACCGCTTAAATTTTTAACTGCTTAAACGCCTTTTCCGCCGCCGCGATGGTGTTGACCACATCATCCGCGCTGTGTGCGGCGGAGACAAAGCCCGCCTCAAACGCCGATGGTGCGAGGTACACACCTTCGTCCAGCATGGCGTGGAAAAACGCAGGGAATAGGTCGGTGCGCGAGGCCATCATATCGGCAAAGCTGGTTGGTTTGCGTTCTGAGAAATACAGGCCAAACATCCCGCCTTCGCAGTCGGTGGAGAACGGCACACCGGCAACCTGCGCGGCGTATTCGAGGCCATTCATCAGTTGGCGCGTGCGTTCGTACAGGTTTTGGTAGAAATAGGGTTCGGAAATAATTTCCAGCGTGGTCATGCCTGCCGCGACCGCGACCGGATTACCCGACAACGTTCCCGCCTGATACACGCCGCCGAGCGGTGCCATGTGCGCCACGATGTCGCGCCGTCCGCCAAATGCGGCGACCGGCATACCGCCGCCGATGACTTTGCCCAATGTGGTGATGTCCGCTTGTACGCCGTAGATGCCTTGCGCGCAGTGCTGACCGACGCGGAAACCGGTCATCACTTCGTCGATAATCAATACCGCGCCGTACTGCGTGCACAACTCGCGCAGTGTGCGCATGAATTCAGGTGTGGCGCGCACGAAATTCATATTGCCCGCGATGGGTTCGAGGATGACGCAGGCGAGTTGGTCGCCTTTTTCTTTAAACAGCGTTTGTAAGGCTTCTATGTCATTGTAGGGCAAAACGAGGGTATCTTTGGACACCGCTTGCGGTACGCCCGCTGACGATGGGTTACCAAATGTGAGCAAACCCGAACCGGCTTTGACCAACAGGCTGTCGGAGTGACCGTGGTAGCAACCTTCAAATTTGACCAGCAAATCGCGCCCCGTGAAGCCACGCGCGAGACGAATCGCGCTCATGGTCGCTTCTGTGCCGGATGAGACCAGACGAACTTGTTCGAGCTGTGGCAGCATTTGGCAGAGTTTTTCGGCGATTTCGACTTCGGCACGCGTGGGTGCGCCGTAGCCGAGGCCATTGGCAGCGGCGTCCTGAACGGCTTTCACCACGCGCGGGTGGGCGTGGCCAACGATGATCGGCCCCCATGAGCCGATGTAGTCGATGTATTTGGTATCGTTTTCGTCCCAGAAATACGCGCCTTCAGCACGTTTGATGAAGCGTGGCGTGCCGCCGACGGAGCGAAAGGCGCGCACAGGTGAGTTCACACCGCCCGGTGTGGTGCTTTGGGCGCGGTCAAATAGGGCTTGGTTTTGGTCTAATGCGGTCATTGTCGTGTCGTTGTCAAAAATTATTGCAAAGTGTTATTGCAAGGTATTGGATGAAGGCGCAGGGCGTTTGTTCGGCGACTGCTCGGCTTCGGCGGTTTCGTCCTCGGTTTGGCGCGTCCAGTAAAAGCGGTCAGGGATTTTTTTGCCCATGCCCATGCTGATGCCGAATCGCAGGGTTTGCCAAGTGAATTCGAGCGCTTCGCCGATTGCTTGCGGCGTCGGTTGACCATGTGCGATGAGCGCACTGATCGCGGCAGATAATGTGCTGTTCGCGCCCAAAAAGGCGTCTTTCAAACGTGGCGTGGTGTCGGTGCGCAGCAGTCCGTCGCTGGAAAATAATTGATGCACCACTTGCGAGTCAGGCGATTTGGCGTCGGTGGCGAACACATATTCGCAACCGGAGGATAACAGGGCTTGCGCGTGCGCGTTGGCCAGCAATTGCGGATGTTCCTCTTCAATTTGCGCGAAATTGTGTTTGACTTCAGCCAGTTGGCGCAATAAATGGCGTTGCGCAATCAGCAGATTCGCATTGGGCAAAATCAATTCGTGTGTCGCGGTGATGATGTCTTCGGCATTGTTGCCATCATCGTCATCGGCCACGAGAATGGATGGCGCGAGAATCACCGGTACTTGCGGATAATCGGCCATAATTTCGGCGATGACGCGCACAATCTGCACGTCGGGCAAGACGCCGATTTTGATCGCATGTACGACAGAATCTTCGAGCAGCGTGCGTGCCTGATCGTCCACCCAGTCCGCATCCAGCGGAATTACGGCCTCTAAGCGGCTGAAATCACCGGCCAATAGCGTGGTGGCGACGGTAAACGCGCTGGCTTCCAGACTGGCGCAGGTCAGCGCATCGGCGGGGGATCCTGCACCGCCCGTCGGATCGTGTGGATTAAAACTCAAAACGATGGGGTAAATCATGCGAAACCTTGATAAAATAGGGGTTGTCTTTTGGGAGAAATGCGTTGGACTTGAAGTCAGCGACATGCGCCCCAGATACTGTATTGTACCGTGCTACGATACGCTTGGGTATGTGTTGATTTAAAATTTAAGGATGAGTATGAAAACGTGGATGTGTTTGGTGTGCGGCTGGATTTATGATGAAGAACAAGGTTGGCCGGAGGATGGTATTGCACCCGGCACGAAATGGGAAGACATTCCGTCCGACTGGTTGTGCCCTGAATGTGGGGTTGGTAAAGCGGATTTTGAGATGGTGGTGATTTAATCCGTCATTGAAATTGAATAGAAAAACCGGTAGCTGTTAACTACCGGTTTTTTATTGCATGCAGGCGGTATTCAATGGTGAATCTGCGCCAGCATCGCACTGGTTTTGTCCAGCATATTGTGCTCAACCGCATTGAAAGCGCGTGCTAAGGCAAAGCCGTAGGCATACGCGTCCGCACCGCCGTGGCTTTTGATGACCACGCCACGCAGGCCAACCAGTGCCGCGCCGTTGTACGGGCGATTGTCCACGCGATGACGGAAACCGTTGATCGCAGGCATGGCGAACAGAGCCGTCCATTTGCGCCACCATGATTTTTTGAATTCTTCGGTCATGTGCTCGCGCACCAGTTTGCTCATGCCCTCGGAGGTTTTGAGCAAGACATTGCCGACAAAGCCATCACAGACAATCACGTCCGCGCCACCGGTGAAAATCTGGTTGCCTTCGACATTGCCGATAAAGTTGATCGGTGTGTTTTTGAGCAGTTCAAACGCCTGCTTGGTCACTTCGTTGCCCTTCATTTCCTCGTGACCAATGTTGAGCAGACCGACGCGCGGGTTGGCGGCGTGGGTGTGTTCCATCGTTGCGGCGACGAGTGATGAGCCCATCAAGGCAAATTGCTGCAAATGTTCGGCAGTACAGTCCACGTTCGCGCCCAAATCGAGCACCACCGTGCCGGTTTCCTCTAAATTCGGCATGATCGAGGCAATCGCCGGACGGTCAATGCCGTTCAAGGTTTTGAGCACAAAGCGCGCAATCGCCATCAGCGCGCCGGTATTGCCTGCGGAGACGACGGCGTGCGCACGGCCTTCTTTCACCATATTGATCGCGACGCGCATGGAGGAGTCTTTTTTACGGCGCAGAGCGGATTCGACCGCTTCATGCATTTCCACCACTTCGGAGGCGTGGACGATTTGACAGCGCTCGGATTCAGTCAGTTGATGCTGCGAGAGCGCGGCGCGAATCTGCGTTTGTTCGCCGACCAGCAGCAAACCGGCCTCGGGATGGGTGCGTAAAAATTCAGCGCAGGCAGGCAAGGTCACGGATAATCCGTGATCGCCGCCCATGACATCTACGGCAATGATGGTTTTTTGCTTGCTCATATGGTGTGCCAAATAGTTGAACCGTGCATTTCAAAGTGACCAAAGTGACTATTGAATGCGATCTTTGCGTGCGGCAAAATTTAAAACGACAAAAAGCTGGTAAATACCAGCCTTGCCATGTCGCTATTGCCGACGAAAATTCTTAATCGTTGCGCACAGATGCACATCGATTGACGCAATCAATTATTCGTCGTTTTTAGTTTTTACTACTTTTTTGCCACGGTAAAAGCCGTTCGGGCTAACGTGGTGGCGCAAATGTACTTCACCGGTCACCGGCTCGATCGCCGTAGCAGGACCTGTGATGAAGTCGTGCGAACGGTGCATACCGCGTTTAGAAGGTGATTTTTTGTTTTGTTGAACAGCCATGATAAACTCCAGAAACTCCAAACAGAGAATGCGCGATTATATAGGAAAAATTCGTCTTTGCCAAGTTGTATTGCACTTTTGCGTGGTGCTTTTGCGTGATTTATGGCAAATGATTGAATTTATTGGTTTTTCAGTGTGCGTAAAACGTCAAACGGCGAGGCCTTTTCGCCCGTGGACATGGGTAAAGTTTTGTCGCATTGCTCATGTGCCACAACGATGGGCAGGCTGAGGATGATTTCATCTTCCATCAGCGCGAGCGTGTCAAATACTTTGCTGCCGACGATTTTTTCAATGCCTGCGGTGCCTTCGGCAATTGCGTTGAGTTCCTCTTCTTCGTCGTCCAATTCGGCTTCGGTGTGTACCAATTCGAGCGAATTGTCTACATTGACTGCATAGGCCATTTCTTCCAAACAGCGTTGGCAGCGCATCATCAGTGTGCCAGTGATGCGAATGCGCATGACCGGATGCTTCTTCTCGTCCAATTCACCTGATAGCACATAGTGCAGCGCACCGTCGTGGCGCGTCAAGTCGCTGCTTAAACGTGTCAGCAGGTTAATGGGTAATTCACCTTGTTTATTGGCATGTTCTTTGCACAGGGTAAATACGTCGATTGTCCATGGGGATGCGTGGGGTGTACTCATAGGGTCTTTCGGTGTGTTCGAGGGTGTGTCCGTGCGTAAATCCTGCGATAATGGCGGCTGTGTGACTACGCACTAAATAATTTTAAAAATTATAACAGAGGTTTTATGATTGACACATCCCATCCTGAGTTGATTTTAGGCTCGTCTTCTCCGTACCGTCGTGAATTATTAGAACGCTTGCGATTGCCGTTTCTCGTCGTCAGCCCGACCATCGATGAGACGCCGCATGCGGGCGAAACGCCGGTGGATACTGCGCTGCGACTGGCGCTGGAAAAAGCCCGTCACATCGCGCGCAGCCACCCGAATGCGCTCATCATCGGCGCGGATCAGGTTGCTACCGTGAACGGTGAGCAAATTGGCAAGGCGGGCGGTTTTGACAAGGCATTGGCACAACTACAAATGATGCGTGGTAAAACCGCGCTGTTTCACAGTGCATTGTGCCTATACGATGCGCGCAATGATACTTATCAACTGGACAATATTGTGACCAAGACGACGTTCCGCGACTTGTCGGATGACGAATTGGCCGCGTATTTGCGCATTGAGCAGCCGTATGACTGCGCGGGCAGTGCGAAAGTTGAGGCGCTGGGCATCTCGCTTCTCGAAAAAGTCGAGTCCGATGATCCGACCGCGTTGATTGGTTTGCCCTTGATTGCTTTGACAGGAATGTTGCGAAAAGCGGGGGTGCGTTTGTACTAAAAAGAGCGTTAGTTAAACAGAGTAGTAGCACTATTAAAATAATTAAAAATAAGATGGGAGGTTGTATGTTTCAATGGGGTCTCTGTGCGCTGGGCGCATTGTGCCTGCTGTCGGCTTGTCATGAGTCTGTGAATCATCAAGCCGTCAATAATGGAACGGTAAAAACATCGGCTCCGACACAGGCGCATGTCACAGCAGCGCATGTGCCGAAACCGCTTGAGTGGGCAAGCTGTCACAGTCCGGCGTATCAAGCATGGTTTACTCAAGATATTCCGTCCAATTTGCAATGCGCTTCTCTGGATGTGCCGCTGTCTTATGAAGCGGAACCGTTGTCAACCGATACGGCTGCGCAACGGGTCACACTGACGTTGACGCGCTTGCCCGCGACGCAACACAAGCAAGGTGATTTGGTGGTTGTGGCCGGAGGTCCGGGCGAGTCGGGGGTGAATCCGATGGTCGCGTCATCGAAGGCTAATGCGCCTTTGTTGGCCGCCTACGACATCATTGGCTACGCGCCCAGAGGCGTTGCGCCCTCCACGCCGACCATCTCCTGCCCAGTTGCGGCGCATGAGCAGTCCGACAGTACGGTGTCTGAGAACGAACAATTTGTGCGTTCTTGTATTGAGCATACGGGTTTGGACGTTTTAAAGCACATCAGCACCCGTGACGCGGTGAATGATTTGGAGCAAATTCGCAAAGCGTTAGGCAATGAACAATTAACGGCGATTGGCTACTCCTATGGCACGAAGGTGCTGGCCAGCTACGCGGAACAGTTTCCCCAATCCGTGCGCGCCTTGGTGCTGGACGGCGTGGTAGACCTGTCGGAGGACTATTTCACCCAGCGCATCAATCAGGAGAAAGGCTTTCAAGCCACATTTGAGCGCTTTGCCGCGTACTGTGCGCGTGAGCGCGCGTGCTTTTTATCGGCTGAACCGCAAATGGCTGAGACACAGTTTCATCAACTATTGCGGCAATTGGAGTCAAAGCCTGTAATAGTGGATGCAAATATAGTGGATGCAAATACGCGCATCGGTGTGGATGAAGTACTGTCCGCGATGGGGACGTATTTGCTTTGGGACGACCATTGGCCGGATTTGGCGCACGCATTGCAAGCGTTAAAACGCGGTTCGGCGCGGCCTTTTGCTCAACTCATGCAACAGCTACCGAACGAAGCCGCCAACGACGCATTGGGCGCGATTAATTGCGCTGATGGCGCGGTACACATGGACAAAGAGCACGCATTGGTGCAATGGCGGCGCGTTGACGAGGCCGCCACATTCAGTGATCATCGACCCAAAACCGAGGCAGAATTATTGGAATCATGTCATTTTTGGCCACACCCCGGAACCGATCAAGCGCGAATTCCCCTCGTTGCCAAAGACTTACCCAAACTGCTGTTTGTCGCGCAACGACATGACCCAACCACGCCTTATCAAAATGCCGTGCGCATGGCGCAGTATTTCAACAGCCCTCTGCTCACGCGCGAAGGCGATGGACACACACTGGCATTGAGTGGCGTCAGCTCATGCGTGGATCAAGAGGTCGTTGCCTATCTGCTGCACAATGGTCTGCTGTACAGTGGCTATGAGGCCAAAGACCGCAGTTGTGCCTCATAATTGTGCCTCATCGCGTTTTTTAAGCGTGCGCCATCAAACGGATTCTGAGATAAAATCATGCACATAAACGTCAAATCAGTGGAGGCAATATGAAATTCGCAGTCATCGGCGCATCAGCGGGCGTGGGTTTAGAGCTGGTCAAACAACTGCTCGAACACGGCCATACAGTCAATACCTTATCGCGCAGTGTCGGCACGATTCCCGAACATGAACGCGTGCACAAAATCACCGGCAGTGCGCTGAACGAATCGGATATTGCACAGGCCATTGCCGGTGTAGACGCCATTTTGGTCACGCTCGGTACCGGCACCAGCCGCAAAGCCACCGGCCTCTATATTCAATCACCCAGAGCGATTTTGAACGCCATCAAAGCCAGCGGCGCACAACCGCCCCTGATCATACTCACCCGATTTGGCGCGGGCGACAGCATGAAAAACCAGCCGTGGCCGATCAAAGCCGCATTCTCACTCATGCTCGGCGAGATTTACGCTGAAAAAACCCTGATGGAAAAAATGCTCGCGGCGCAGTACCCGAACAGCCTATTTGTCCGCGCGGGCGTACTCACCAATGGCGCACTGACAGGCAAATACCGCATACTCGACGGCTCACCAAAAGCACTACAAGTGCGCACCATTTCACGTCAAGACGTGGCGGATTTTATGCGTCGTCAGGCGGAACATCCAACGTATATCGGACAATATCCGATTGTGACCTACTGATTTAGCGTATTGATTGTGACGTATTAAATCGCAGGCTTGCCTCAATTGCTTGTTTGCCAAAAACTGTCGATAATGAAAAACCAATGGTATAAAATCAACAACAAATGGATCCATATTTTTGTCCATGATTAGGTAACATAAGATACTTGTTTTTTATAGATTTTATAGGTCAATCAATAATTTGTTTTGATTGAATGAATCTTATAAGTTAAATTATTTTTCATGTTATGTCATTGTGATGCTAAGTATAGTTATGCCCAAAGGAAATGATGATTAATGAATCAAAATTGGATTCTTCTAAATAAAGAAACGCGACGGACTTTTTCAAAGTCAACATGGGTGCCTTTGAGAGCATCCATTAACGATGAAAAAGGTGATTGTAAATACACTGGATATGTTGGCGAATGCTTTGGTTGTGGTTCTGTTGCATTCCCTCCAGAGCACAGAAAAATAGCAGAGGAGGCTAGCTGGAGTGATATTGGGATTGGCTGTACAGTTCAACCTTATGCTTACGAAGATGGATATTATTCTTCAATTGAACAGTACCAATGGAATGACAAAGAGCCAATCGGAGTTCACCTTGTTTTTGAACATCCTCAACCAGTAGTTGGCGGACGCTTATGGATATTAAATCCTGACTTGGTTGTAGCTCTTCGACTTATAAAAGAGGGGAATAACTGGGTAAGGCCAGAAGAAAATTTTGTAGTAGTAGTTAGGGAAGTTCTTGACGAAAAAGGTGAGCACAGCCTGATCGAAATCAAGAGAGAGTTTCTTCTCGACTATTTATCGGCTAGAAATTTATCATTAAGGTAATACCCCCTAAAAGGGCGGCATCTAAAAGTAGAATCAACACAAGTCCT
>CAXYYC010000001.1:0-311502 GCA_964293815.1 uncultured Burkholderiaceae bacterium | reverse complement strand
TCTTAGATTTTGTGCTGAAATTCAAAGTCGGAGGTTTGTCGGCAATCTGGGCGCACGAATATCCTCGTGCGCTTTTTTATCGCTTCTGCCACCATTCAGCCTACAAAAAATAGCCTGATATTTCAAATCCTTAGCCGAATTTAGGCGATATCGGGCGTATTCAGACAGCTGTTGACGCCATAGAAATTGGCTATAACACCACTGTTTTTTAACCATTCAAACAGCCGAAAAACAATGCAATCAGTTGATTTTAAATAAAAATTTAAAATTAATACAAAGCGGTTCAGCCCAACGAACGACGGCAATTTTCGGTATGATAGCGGTATTCACCGCATCATTGCGATGCTCAGAACCAAGGCGCGGCTTGCGCCATCAGCGCCTCTGACATCCACTCAACCGCAAGGAGCTTCTCGTGCATTTTGACAACATCGCCCATCTGACCCGACCCGCCGAACAAGACATCAGCCGCGAGGTGCTGATTGAGAAATATGCCAAGGGCGACGAGACGACGTTGGAGCAGGTGCGTCAGCGTGTCGCGCGCGCGTTGGCCGAGTGCGAACAGCCCGAGCTGCGGGCGCAACTGGCGGAGGATTTTTACCGCGCACTTGAGGGCGGTTTCATCCCCGGCGGGCGCATCAATTCTGCCGCAGGTACGGACATTCAAGCGACCTTGATTAACTGCTTTGTGCAACCGGTCGGCGACTCGGTATCCGAAGTAGACAGCGACGGCAAACCGGGAATTTATTCAGCGTTATTACAAGCCGCCGAAACCATGCGCCGTGGCGGTGGCGTCGGTTACAACTTCTCGAAAATCCGCCCAAAAGGCGCACGCGTCAAGGGCACGCACAGCTTGGCCTCAGGACCGGTATCGTACATGCGCGTGTTTGACCGCTCATGCGAGACGGTGGAATCCGCCGGTTCGCGCCGTGGTGCGCAAATGGGCGTTTTGGACTGCGATCACCCCGATATTGAAGACTTTATCCACGCGAAGGATCAAGGCGATTTGCGTAATTTCAATATTTCCGTCGGTGTGTCGGATGCGTTTATGCAGGCGGTCGAGGCGGATGCTGATTGGGAATTGGTACACGCCAAAGAGCCTGATGCGAATGTGTTCAAAGGCTATTATCAGCGCCCCGACGGATTGTGGGTCTATCGCAAGGTGAAAGCGCGCGATTTGTGGCGTCAGATCATGGAGTCAACGTACGATCATGCCGAGCCGGGCGTGCTGTTCATGAGCAAAATCAACCGCGACAATAATCTGTCGTATTGCGAAACCATCGAATCGACCAACCCATGCGGCGAGCAGCCGCTGCCGGATTATGGCTGTTGTGACCTCGGCTCGATCAATTTGTGCGCCTTTGTACGCGAACCGTTCGGCGCTTCGGGTGCTGCGCCGTCGTTCGATTTTGAATCCTTCGCGCACGTGACCGCGCTGTCGATTCGGATGCTGGACAATGTATTGGATTTGACCGTTTGGCCGCTGGAAGAGCAACGCAAAGAGGCGCAAGCCAAGCGCCGCGTCGGTCTCGGTTTCACCGGTTTGGGCGACGCATTGATTATGCTCAAACTCAAATATAACTCCGACGAAGGTCGCGCGATGGCGGCACGCATTGCCGAAGCCATGCGCAACGCGGCCTACGAAGCTTCAGTCGAATTGGCAATTGAAAAAGAGCCGTTCCCGCTGTTTGACGCGGACAAATATCTGGCCGAACCACACTGCGCCAGCCGCCTGCCTGAGGCGCTCAAGGCGCGCATTCGCACGCATGGCATTCGCAATTCGCACCTGCTGTCGATCGCGCCGACTGGCACGATTTCACTGGCATTTGCCGACAATGCCTCGAACGGCATTGAGCCGCCGTTTAGCTGGTTTTACACACGCAAAAAACGCATGGCCGATGGCACGCACAAGGAGTATTTGGTCGAAGACCACGCCTATCGCCTATATCGCACGCTCGGCCACGACATGAGCCAACTGCCGGAGTATTTTGTCTCCGCGCTGGAAATGAGTGCGAACGACCACATGCTGATGTGTACCGCCGTCGGACCATACATCGACACCGCGATTTCTAAAACGGTGAACGTGCCGGCCGATTACCCGTTCGCCGATTTTGAAAACCTCTACATGGCCGCGTGGAAAGCCGGTCTGAAAGGCATCACCACCTATCGTCCGAACTCAGTGCTCGGTTCGGTGCTGTCGGTTGAGCCATCGAAAGAAACGCCGCAGGATTTATCCGGCACGTCGGAAAATGACACCGAGCGCCGTATCAGCCTGAAAACCGCGCCGACGCCCGCGTTGGCCAGCCTGAAATACCCGAGCCGCCCGAAAACCAAAGGCGGCAATCCGTCGTGGACGTATATGGTTGAGCACGCGACGGGCGATTTTGCCGTATTCGTCGGCCATTTGGACAACGACGCCCAGCCGTTTGAATGCTGGGTCAATGGCAATCACCCGCGTGGATTGGGCGCGCTCGCCAAAACCCTGTCAATGGATATGCGCTGTCAAGACACGGCGTGGCTGAATATGAAACTTGATTCGCTGGCGAAAACGCCGGGCGAGCAACAATACGCGGTCGAATTGGGCGATGCCACCGTGACCGCCACCAGCGCGGGCGCGATTTTGGCCAAAGTGGTGCGCCACCGCATTGGTGATATTGGCGAAATTACGGCGGACAACGCGGGTGAACCAACGCCCGTATTAGACGCGATGTTCGCACGCAAAGAGCCAAAATCCGGCCCAGACGGCACGATTAGCTGGTCGGTGGACATCAACAATCCGCAGACCGGCGACGATTTCGTACTGTTCATCAAAGAACTCGTATTGCCCAACGGCGCACGCCGACCGTACTCGATGTGGCTCGCGGGAACCTATCCGCGTGAATTGGACGGCCTGAGCAAAATGCTCTCGCACGACATGCGCGTGATTGACCCCGCATGGATTGGTATGAAGCTGCGCAAATTGCTCAATTACGCCGAACCGCAGGGTGATTTTTTCGCGCGCGTACCGAATCAGGAAAAATCGCAAAGCTGGCCATCGACCATGGCCTACCTCGCGCGGCTGGTGATCCACCGCTACGCCATGCTCGGCATTTTGACCGACGAAGGCTTCCCTGTGGAGAATATGGGCGTGATGATGCCGGAGCAAGGTGATCTATTCATCGAAGAAAAGCCCGAAACCTTGACGCCGATTGCGGGCAAGCCCTGCCCCGAATGCGGTAGCCACACCGTGATTAAAAAAGACGGGTGCGAATTTTGCACCAGTTGTGGCCACGTTGGAGCATGTGGCTAACGCCATCAACGATCAGGGCGCATCATGCGCCCTGATTTTTTATCGCTACTTTATATTCCTTGATTAATGCCGCACCATCAGCGCGTATTCACGAATAATTCGCACCATATCCTCATCAATCATGCGATAGGCGTTTTTCACCGCTTCCAACAAGGATCGCTCCTCATCGTTCTGCGGCTCGGGGAAATTCGTGGCATACGCGCAATGCAACTGCAAACCCGCCGACGGATGGGTTTGAATTTCATAATACAACTGTCCAGACGGCACTTGATCGGTCGCCTCGGTGGTGAAACGCACACTGCGCATCGGCTCCAACACCACCTCATCGCGAATCGCTTGAGCACCAAAAAACAGGGTACGCTGATAATGCGTATCGCTCAATTGCGCCACCTCAGCGCGATCCACGCCGATGGTAAAACGCTCCGGCTCCATAATGCGCAACAATAAGCCTGCCCACACCTGATCGGCCGATAAATGCACCTGCTCCTGCGCCGCATACGGATTGATACTGATTTGATACTCAACGGTTAACATAAAACATTTCCTATTATTTTTAATGATGCGCCAACTTTACAAAAATTTACATTGGCCTCACACCGACCTTACAAATTCGGCTTATGATTGTACACGCAAACGCGCCATCATTCGGATGCGCCTTTTTTTGCACAACCTATTGCATGATGCAACTTTTAGGAGAACCCTATGAAACGCACTTTACTCATCTCATCACTGATCGCCGTCGGTACTCTGTTGGCCGCCTGTGGTTCTATGGACAATCAATCTGGCCGTCGCGGTCATGGCCCCAACGATGGCAATCGCGACGCCATGCGTCAAGCCGCCGTGGCCGCCTGCGTCAATCAAGCCGAAGGCACTGCGGTTAAATTAACCACACCGCGCGGCGAGAACCTTGATGCAACCTGCACAAAATCACCACGCACGGGTGAATTGGAAGCCATGCCCAATCAAATGTTGGAACGCATGCGCGCGATGGAACAAGCCTGTGTGGGCAAAAAAGCCGGTGACAACGTGACCATTACCAGCCCGCGCGACGCCAGCAAAACCATGCCGGCAACCTGCGAAATGCGTGGTGACAAACTCATGGCCAATTTTGGCAAGCCGCCGCGTGATGGCCTCAAACCGATGCCACAACCTGCGCAGTAATCTGCTCAACAAATATACCTCTCAAACAAAAACCCGACGATGCTATCGGGTTTTGAGGCTATTGACAAAGCGGTACTTTTGCTTAAATAGAACGCCGTCATACCCGCATGATTTTAGCGGGTATCCAGTTTATCACTCTAACTGATTGTTTTTATTAAATATCCCGCTCTCCGTCGTGGGGCATTTTTTGGCTACGGCCGCTGACGCTTAACATTGCTATGCAATGTTAGCCTGTGCCGCAATCACTTTGCATGCAAAGTGATTGTGTCTTGATACAAAAAGGATTCAAAACGAAGTTTCAGTGAAGACTAACTTTTACGTAGTAAAAGTTAAGCGAAGCGGTCGGAACTAAAAAAATCAAGTACGCGGTAATGCAAACCAATGAACGCTGATATAAGGGCGGTTTGAAACTCGCGTTTGCCCCAAACGCTCAGACAGCAAACCGCCCAATTAGACGACAGCGTTCATTAGCATTACAGCGACATGGCTCAACTTCGTGGACATGACATCCCGCCATTCTCGTTCCCCCCAAAAAAAACCCGACGATACTGTCGGGTTTTTGTTTGGCGTACACGACATATCAACGATGCGCCGTGTTGCATCCATCTGATTAGAATTGCTCTTCCGGCGGTGAATAGCGGTAGCCCATACCGTACACCGACTGCACCACATCCACATCTGGCAACACAGCGGCGATTTTTTTGCGCAGGTTTTTGATGTGGCTGTCAATCGCGCGGTCAAATACGTCCAAATTGTCGTGATAGGCCTGCGCAATCAGTTGATCGCGGGAGAATACACGCTCTGGCTGCGCCAGTAAGGTATTGAACAAACGCAATTCGGTCGGCGTCAAATCCAATTTTTGCTCGCCGTAGCGAATCACCTGCGCCGCTGGATCGAATACAAACGCATTTTGCCCCGAGCTCACGTTCACGCGGCGACGCAACAGCGCTTTGGCGCGCGCGACCATTTCTTTCGGGCTGAACGGTTTGCACAAATAGTCATCCGCGCCGTTTTCAAAGCCCATCAAACGATCCACTTCTTCAACTTTGGCGGTAATCATCATCACCGGCACGTCGGAAAACTCGCGAATCTCGCTGCACAAGGCCATGCCGTCGCGCCCTTTTTTGTCGGGAATCATCACGTCCAGAATCACCAAATCCGGCTTTTGGATTTTCACCGCTTCAATCACCGCATCGCCCTTGTCGTGCCAGTGCACCAAAAACCCCGCGTTTTGCAAATAGGCTTGTTGCACCTGCGCAATCATGGCTTCGTCTTCGACCAATAAAATCTGGCTCTTGCGTTCAAAACTGTTGTCCATCGTCGCTCCTTTTTTGAATTGTCACCCATAAATGATGATATGGGGCAAGATTACTGTTTTCCAAGATTTAAACCGCGTTTAAATTTTTTCACCCGACTTTCCGTCGCCGGTGTTTCCGCCGGTAACGGTAATTGGATCACGATCTGTAAACCACCTAAATCCGAATGCTGCGCACTCATTGTACCGCCATGCGCGGTCACAATGCCCTGACTGATGGTCAAACCCAGTCCCGAGCCGCCGGTGGCGCGATTGCGCGAACCATCAACCCGATAAAAACGCTCAAATAAGTGCAATAACGACGCATCCGGCACGCCGGGCGAGCTGTCCTTAATCAAGATTCGCGCACAGCCGTCCACAGTTTCCATACGAATTTGCGTTTGCCCCGGCGCATCGGTGTAGCGCATGCTATTGACCAAAATATTGCGCACCACCTGCTGCAAACGTTGCTCATCGCCTTGAATATACACCGGTTGCGCCAATGGCGTGTAACTTAAGGTCAATCCCGCTTGCTCAAACGCCGGTTTATGGTCCTCCGCAACCTCAGCCAGCCACTGATTCAAATCAATCGTTTGCCGATTCAAATCCCACTGCCCCGCTGTGGCTTTGGCCATTTGTTGCAAATCATCAATCAACAGCGCCAAATCCTCAATAGTTTTGATGCTGCGTTGCCATTCCTCGTCCGTATTCGGCACAATACCATCACGCATCGCCTCGGTGCGCATACGCAACACCGTCAACGGCGTGCGCAACTCATGCGAGGTATCGGCCACCCACTGCCGACGCGCCGTTTCCTGCGCCTCCAACTGCGCGGTCATTCGGTTAAAATGCGTCGCAATATCGCCCATTTCATTGCCCTCGCTGGTATCCAAGCGGGTGTTCAAATGTCCTGCTGCCACTGCGCGAAAGCCAGTTTGTAATTCGGCAATCGGTCGGCGAAAATGCATGGACAACAACCACGCGATAAAAGCTGAAAACGCCGCCGCAACCGCCACCATCAGCAAAAAACCCTTGAATTGCTCATCCACAAAGGTGCGTCCCAAGGCATCGTATGCCAAGCCATTTCGGCTAACCAGCCAATAGGCAATGATTTGCCTTTGGGGGTTGCGGATCGGCTCAAACATCGCGTACTGCGCATCCACCGTTTCACCCGCCAAAAACAAACCGTTCGCATCCAATAGCGCCACGCCCCGTGCATACGGTGGAATCGGCTCAGGCGATTCAACAGGCACCACCTGCTCTTGCCGCGCTTGCAGCATAATACTGACCGATGAGGCGATCGCTTTGTCCTCGCGCGCCACAGTCTCGGGACTGCGCACCGGCACAGCAGGCGCAGGCTGAATTGGGCTGGAACCCCAGCGATTGTGGTTCGGCTGCACCTCTGCTTCCACTTGATCGCGACGCACCGCTTCAACCGACGACAATAAATCCGCCCACGCGCCCGATTTACGCAATACTTCCAAGTTGCCATCCTGCTGATACATGTGCACCAGCACGGATTCCACCTTGCCCAGCCGTTGAATTTTTGCGTGGGTCACATATTCATCAAAGCCTTGACGTACCTGATGATGCATCACGCCCGTGGTCAATAACACCAGCAACACAGCGATGGAGAAAAAGGCTAAAAAGAATTTTTTCTGTAAGGAAAAAGCGGGCATAGCAAGTATTCACAAAAGTCAAAACAGTCGGCAAAACTCAGTCAAACACCCAGCCGAACGATATTCGATTGTATGCTGAAAAAACGCACAAACCGTGTAGGCACAAGCACCTGTCCAACCCGAAAATCCGCAGAAAAAGTGGTGTGAATCGACGTCACGTCAAACGCTGGAGCCAATCAACGCACGGCCGCAAAATCAGTTCTCGCTCTGATCAAATAATGCTGCGAGCCTTTTCCTATGACGTGCGTTCACTCATTTGCCCATCACACCAACACGCGTTCAATGCCGCCATTATTGGCGGTTTTCACATAATCCGCCATCCAATTCTCGCCCAAAATGCGCTTGGCCATTTCCACCACAATGTAGTCAGGATCGGCGTCAATATCGTTGCGATAGCGGCTCAAACCCTGCATACACGCTGGACAGGAGGTCAACACCTTGACCTCGCCGCTAAAGCCATCGGCGCGCACCGCATCAGCGTCGGCGCGCAGCTCCTGCTCCTTGCGAAAACGCACCTGCGTCGCAATATCGGGGCGGCTGATGGCGAAAGTACCCGACTCGCCGCAACAGCGATCCGCCAGTGGCACGGTTGTATCCATCAGCTCGTTCACCACCTTGAGCGGATTGTAGGTTTTCATCGGGCTGTGGCATGGGTCGTGATACATATAGCGCACGCCATCCACACCGTCGAGTTTGACGCCTTTTTCCAACAAAAATTCGTGAATATCGAGCAGGCGCGCATTCGGGAAAATCTGATTGAACTGGTATTTTTCGAGCTGATCCATGCAAGTCCCGCACGAAACGATCACGGTTTTGATATCCAAATAGTTCAAGGTGTTCGCTACGCGGTGGAACAACACGCGGTTGTCCGTGGTGATTTGATCGGCTTTGTCGTCATTGCCCGTCGCCGCCTGCGGATAACCGCAACACAAATAACCGGGTGGCAACACGGTCTGCACGCCGGTGTGGTAGAGCATGGCCTGCGTCGCCAAACCTACCTGCGAGAACAGCCGCTCGGAACCACAGCCAGGGAAATAGAATACGGCCTCGGTGTCACTACTGGTTTTCTGCGGATCACGAATGATCGGCACATATTTGGCATCCTCAATATCGAGCAAGGCACGCGCGGTTTTCTTCGGCAAATTGCCCGGCATCGGTTTATTGATGAAGTGAATCACCTGCTCGCGCACCGGTGCACGCCCGATGGACGACTGTGGTTGCGTGGTTTGCGCGCGCGTGACCAGCGCGGTTTTGGCGATATTGTGCGCCCAGTTTTGCGCCTTATTGCCCCATTCGATCACCGCTTTTTTGTACAGGCGTATGCTCGACGGATCACGCATATTCAGGTAAGTCATCGCCAGTTTCGTACCCAGATTCGGCGTTTTTTTGTCCATTTTGCGCAACAAATTGCGCATGGCAATGGTCACGTCGCCAAAATCGATATTCACCGGACACGGCTTTTCGCAACGGTGGCAGACCGTGCAATGATCGGCCACATCTTCAAATTCGCCCCAATGCGCAATCGAAATGCCGCGCCGCGTTTGCTCCTCGTACAAAAAGGCTTCGATCAGCAACGAGGTCGCGAGAATTTTATTGCGCGGCGAGTACAGCAGATTTGCCACGGGCACATGCGTGCTACAGACCGGTTTGCATTTGCCACAACGCAAGCAGTCCTTCACGCTGTCGGCAATCGCACCGATGTCGGACTGCTGCATAATCAGCGACTCCACGCCCATCAAGCCGAACGACGGTGTGTAGGCGTTGCGCAAATCCGCGCCCGACATGAGTTTGCCGCGATTGAAGTGACCATTCGGGTCAACCTGCTGTTTGTACGCGCGAAACGGCGCCATTTCCGCCTCGGTCAAAAATTCGAGCTTGGTAATGCCGATGCCGTGTTCGCCTGAAATCACACCGTCGAGCGAACGGGCAATCGCCATGATGCGTGCGACCGCTTCGTTCGCCTCGTGCAGCATCTCGTAATCATCCGAGTTGACGGGGATATTGGTGTGGACATTGCCATCACCCGCGTGCATGTGTAGCGCGACGAATACGCGCGAGCGCAGCACTTTTTGGTGAATCTCGGTCACGTCGTCGAGAATTTTGGTGAACGACAAGCCAGTGAAAATCCCGCGCAGTTCGGGGCGCACCTCGCGTTTGTACGACAGGCGAATGGTGCGATCTTGCAACACATCAAACAGTCGCACATCTGCTTGCGCCTGTAAACGCTGTGCCAATGCCTCGCGCGTGTTCGCATCCACCATACCATAAACCGTATCGATGATCTGCGCCAGCGGCGTGTCGATCTGCGTCATCCAAAACTGCCAACGGGCGCGCACCTTGGCGATCACCGCGCGCGCATCCAGTGCGCGGTCGCCGATGATTTCGAGTTTGCTTTGATCGTTCGCGCTGCCATCGTCGCTTTTCACGACCGGCAAATCACCCGCGAGGTATTGATCCAGCGCGTCCAAAATTTTGAATTTATTTTTGGCCGATAATTCAATATTAATCCGCTCAATCGCGTCGGTGTATTCACCCATGCGTGGCAACGGAATCACCACGTCTTCGTTGACTTTGAACGCATTGGTGTGGCGCGAAATCGCCGCCGTGCGGGCGCGATCGAGCCAGAATTTTTTGCGCGCTTCGGGGCTGACCGCGACAAAACCCTCGCCCGTGCGCAGACTGGCCAAGCGCACGACCTCAGAGGCGGCCTGCGCCACGGCGTCTTCGTCATCGCCCACAATGTCGCCAAACAAGGCCATTTTAGGCAACTCGGCGCGACGGCTTTTCGTCTCATAGCCCACCGCGCGCAGATAGCGTTCGTCTAAATGCTCCAAACCAGCCAAGGTTGCGCCGGTGGTTTTCGCCGTTTGCTCCAAATAATCCTTGATCTCAACAATGCTCGGGATGGATTCGCGCGCCTGTCCAAAAAACTCCAGACACACAGTGCGCGTGAATTTCGGCATGCGGTGCAGCACCCAACGCACCGAGGTAATCAGCCCGTCGGTACCCTCTTTTTGCACACCGGGTAAACCCGAGAGAAATTTATCAGTCACATCCTTACCCAAGCCAACTTTGCGGAAGGTATGACCGGGAATTTCTAACATCTCGCGACCGATTTCGGTTTTGCGATCAGGGGTAAAACGCACCAACTCAAACGTGGCTTTATCCGCGTCGTGAATTTTGCTCATATTGTGGTCTAAACGCGTCACCTCCAGCCAATTGCCTTTCGGATCGACCATCGTCCAGCTCGCCAGATTATCCAGCGCCGTGCCCCACAAAACCGCTTTTTTGCCGCCCGCGTTCATCGCCACATTACCGCCAACGCAGGACGCATCGGCGCTGGTCGGATCGACCGCAAACACCAGCCCTGCGCGCTCAGCCGCCTCAGCCACACGGCGCGTCACCGCGCCCGCACCGGTCACAACGGTATCAACATCGTGCGCCATCATGCTGCCGCGCCATTTTTCGACGGGCGCAATTTGAATCAGTTTTTCAGTATTAATCACTACCGAGCGCGCGTCTAATGGCACTGCGCCGCCGGTATAACCCGTGCCACCGCCACGCGGAATGATGGTCATGTCTAAATCGATCGCGGCTTTGACCAAACCCGCCATTTCCGCCTCGGTGTCGGGCGTGAGAACGACGAACGGGTACTCGACGCGCCAGTCGGTCGCGTCGGTGACATGCGACACGCGTGACAGACCGTCAAATTTAATATTGCCTTTGGCGGTGTGTTTGCCAAACTTACTGCGTACCTGCGTGCGCAGTTTTGCCATTGCCTCAAATTGTTGGGCAAAATGCGCCACGGCAACCTGCGCCTTGACCATCAGCGCCTGTACTTTTTCGGCGCGCTGATTGCTTTCCAAATCAGTGTTCACCGACAGATCGGCCACGCGGCGTTTTTCAATCTCATGCAGGCGGTGATTTAGCGCCTCGATCAAAGCCTTGCGCCGGCGCGGATTGTCCAGCAAATCATCCTGCAAATACGGATTGCGATTGACCACCCAAATATCGCCCAAGATTTCGTACAGCATACGCGCCGAGCGCCCTGTGCGCCGCTCCGTGCGCAGTTCGGACAGCCATTGCCACGCCTCGTCACCGAGCAGGCGAATAATGATTTCGCGATCAGAAAACGAGGTGTAGTTGTACGGAATTTCGCGCAAGCGCGCGGCCAGCGGCTGTACCAAACCATTCTGCTGGACAGAACTCAAATCAAAGGGTGCATTCATAAAAAAACAATATCCTAACACTTAGCCACAACGGCGGCACTTGTCCGCTCACGCAACAACCAAGCGGGCTACTCGTCTCCGAGTCATTCAAGGGAGCCTCATTTTACCCTATTTCTCAGCTTTCGCCTAAGCCTACGCCAGCCCAAATCTGTTGCGATTCATCGCATACGCCGAACCGCGACACAATCATATTTACACGATATTTCTGTAAAGAATGATATAATTTTCCAGTCTAACCGCCTTGTTTTTCGGTACTGAATCTGATCCAATCCAAAAGAACAACCGAAAAACTGACTCTGTTCATCCCTCAAAGGAGATTTCATGCATACCTCATTCCGCTTGCTCACCATGAGTTTGGCCATTGTCGGCTTATCCGCACTGACTGCCTGCGGCGATAAACCTGCTCCTGCACCGACTGCCGCGCCCGCACCAGCACCAGCAGCGCCGGCTGCTGCACCAGCTCCTGCTCCGGCGGCTGAAGCGCCTGCTGCTGCGCCAACCGTGGCTAAAGCCGACCCACACGCATTGATGACCAGCAAAGGCTGCGCGGCGTGCCACAAGGTAGAGGCAAAAATGGTCGGGCCATCGTATCAAGATGTGGCGAAAAAATATATCGGCAAACCCGAAGCCAAAGCCTATCTGGCGAAAAAAATCATTGATGGTGGCGCTGGCGTTTGGGGTCCTGTGATGATGCCGCCAAACAAAGGCCGAATCAGCGACGAGGAAGTCGGCATCATGGTTGACTGGATTTTGGCTGGCGCAAAATAAGTTTGCTGGTCTCTTGAATGCCGCTTTGCGCACCAAAGCGGCATAACAACAGGGCATATATTCAATAAAAACGCTATCCGCTCACGCAAGCGATAAGTTCGTTGATCGCACCAATGCAGTGGATCATGCCAATAAATGGTTTTGATTAGAACTGCTGGATATTCACCTGCACGAGCATGGCGGTATGCATTCTGATGGCCTCGCGCGTTGCAGAACGAGCAATTTGTCTGAAATTTGACGCGGCACTGCGCCGCGTCTTTTCATATTTGCCTATCTTGCGCGATGGCGTTGGCCACTCACTTATTTCAACTGCTCACGCATCGCCTTGCGCAGTACCGCTTCTTCAAATCGCTGGCGCTGCGTCGTATTTTCGATCTCTAATGGCGGCACGGCTTGCGGCTTGCCGTCTTGAAATGCGACCATGGTGAAATAGCAGCTATTGGTGTGGCGCACACTGCGATTTTGGATGTCTTCGGCAACCACTTTGATACCAATCTCCATCGAGGTTTTGCCCACATAGTTGACCGAGGCCAAAAATGTGACCAGCTCTCCCACGCGAATCGGCTCTTTGAACAGCACTTGATCGACCGACAAAGTCACCACGTAGCAACCGGCGTAGCGGCTGGCGCATGCATACGCCACTTGATCGAGCAACTTGAGAATATCGCCGCCATGCACATTGCCCGAGAAATTGGCCATATCCGGCGTCATTAACACCGACATGTGCAGCTCGCGTTGATTGAATTCGGAGGCGGAAGGTTGGACGTGTTGCTCACTCATGATGTTTGCTCGGGATACTGGCTGTCCAGACCCTCAATGATTTCCAGTAAGGTTTGCTTGATTTGCGCCTGTGTGCCGCCCATCAGCACTGCGTCGTCCAGCGCGTCCTGCGCCAAATCGCGCAATTCAGCGAGGTTTTCGTTGAGCACTTTGATTTTTTCGACGCAGGCCAAGACTGAGCCGTCGGGCTTGAGCCAAATAGGTGGTTTAAAGGATGATTTAGAGGGTTCAGACATGATGACGATCACTGTTTCCGCGTGTGAATCTATTGTGCGCTATGCAATTAATAGTAGCTGTTGACATCGTTACGACTGCGTTTGATGTTTTGCAACTCTTCTAAACGCTTGGGTGGGTAGCTTTCCCAGCGGGTACATGCCGGACATTGCCAATAGTAATTCGCCGCTTCAAAACCGCACTGCGTGCAACGATAGCGCGACAATTGTTTGACGTATTTTTGTATCAGGCCACGCGTCAGGCTTTCTTCCGAAACCGCATTTTCAGCGCCGACTGGCGTTGTGCCGGTATTGTCCGCTTTGTTCATACCACCGTTTTCTGCACGAATGCGCGCGTCCAGCAATTTATTGAGCGCGTTGAGCGACGGATGTCGCATGAATAATTCATGCAATTGCGCCAATGTCTGCTCGGCCATGCCGTATTGATCCCGTGCCTTGAGCCACGCATCCAGTACATCAATCGAGCCGCTGTCCAACACCTTTTGATGCAAATCCTCAAGCCCATCCTGTGCACGATCCGCCGCCACATAGGATTTCATCATATCGTTGACCAACAGCGGTACCGATTCAGGCTGCTCGCTCGCCAAGGTTTGCCAAATGTGTAGCGCCTCATCGTGCCGACCTTGCTCCGCATACCACTGCCCTTTGAGCAACAAGGCGCGCACCGATTTTGGATTTTGGCTCAATGCCGCATCAATTTCGTGTTGCGCCTGTAGCCAGTCCTTCGCGCGCAACGCCGCCAAGGCCAACTCGCAATGAAAATGCGTCAACGCGGTGGTTTGCTGCCCCGCCGTTTGTGACGTTTGATTGATCGCCTGCGCCATATCAATCGCCTGATGCCATTCCTGCTGCGACTGATAAATGTGCAACAACTGCACACGCGCCTCATGCTCGCGTTCCGTACCGATTAGGCTCTGGAAACACTGCTCCGCGCGGTCAAATAAACCGCCGCTTAAAAACGCCATGCCCAATTTATACGTCGCACTCTGACGCGGCGCCGGTGACAAATCGGGGCGATCAATCAAGCTCTGATACACACGGATGCTGCGCTCAACTTCACCACGCTGGCTAAACAAATTGCCTAAGGCGAAATACAAATCCACCGTACCCGTATCCACGCGCGCCACATCAATCAATGCGTCAATTGCCTTATCCGGCTCCTGATCCAGCAAATGATTCAGGCCTTTGAAATACGATTTCGGCAGCTTTTTACTCTCTTGCAAGCGTTTTTTACTGTCCCATTGCGCGGCCAACCAACCCAGCGCAAAGAACAGCGGCAACACCAACAACCATTGAATTTCAAAATCCATATTTTACGATTAACCTTATTTGAGTACCCACGCACCCAATCAAACAACCCTCATGCACACATCACAAAAGCGCTTCGATTCAAAGTCACAGTGCGGCAACACGCGCATGTGATTTGTGCTATTGCCTTCGTCTACAAAGTCGCTGACAATTGGCTCATTCATAGACCTATTATTGGCTTACATATTAAAGGGCGGCAACTCCGAATTAACCACCTGCGCGGTCGGTGCCGATGATGTCTGATTCGGGGCATATTTGGATAACAATGCTTGCTGATCAGTAATCACGCCACGGTTTTGCTCCGTTTCCTTGCGCAAGCGTCGCGCCTCCCATTTCATCGAAAAATATTTCGGCAACAACACCAAAATCCCCAACAGCAAACCCATCACGAAAAAAGCAAACAGCAACACAATCAGCGGCAAATCGACCTGCAAGCCCTGCATCACCGAAAAAGTCGTGGTCTGATTATTCAGTAGTGCCAGCCACACCAAAACCAACAGCACCAAAATCCGTAGAATCCACGCGATTACTTTCATTACCTTCTCCAAGCACAGACTGTGTGCGAATAATATGGATGAACTGAAACACCCATCAAGTAACGTGCCGATCAATCATCAATATGGGCACGTTCGTTATTTGTAGCATTGTAAGCGATTTAAACCACACCTTGCCAAAAAAACGCCTCAAAATCATCTCCACAAGCGCACAAAAAAAAACGAACCCGAGGGTTCGTTTTTCCTTATTGCATTGAGGCTTAAAGACACTGACTAACGAGCGTTTACGCCAAAAAATGATGCCTTAAGCGCAGATCGCTTTCGCCATTTCGTCCTCAATCATGGTTCATAGCCTATTGCTGAGTGGACAGATCCACGCGCTCACGCATGTCCTTGCCCGCCTTGAAATGCGGTACTTTTTTGGACGGCACGGTTACTTGATCGCCCGTTTTTGGATTGCGGCCAATGCGCTCAGGGCGCTCGTTCACCGTAAAGCTACCAAAACCGCGAATCTCAACTCGTTGCCCAACCGTTAAGGTATGGGCAATTGCGGTGAGAATTGCGCTGGTCGCCATTTCTGCGTCGCGCGCCACCAACTGCGGGAAACGCGCGGCAAGATTATTGATTAATTCGGATTTGGTCATGGTGCTAAGCTTTAATGAGTGCAATTCATCGCAAATATTGCGTACAAAATTCAATCGTTGTTTCCTTGGACGGCTGACATCATTTTGACCGGCCTCGGTTTTTGATCAATCAAATAACCTCACCCACACACGCGAGTGAGGTCGTGTACTCATTATTGCTGTTCCAATTTGGCTTTGAGCAATGCGCCCAAGTTGGTGGTGCCAGAAGCGGCCGCACCAGATTCCTCAGCCATGTGTTTCATAGCGGCTTGGGTTTCTGCTTGGTCTTTTGCCTTAATCGACAATTGGATAGAACGGTTTTTGCGATCAACAGAGACGATGACCGCTTCAACAGCGTCGCCATCTTTGAAGTGTGTACCGGCATCTTCAACGCGATCGTTGGAGATTTCAGAAGCACGCAAGTAACCTTCTACGTCGTCAGCCAATGTAATCACTACGCCTTTGGCTTCCACTGATTTGACCGTACCTTTGACCAAAGCACCTTTGTCGTGCAGGCCAACGTAGTTCATGAATGGATCGCCTTCGAGCTGCTTGATGCCCAAGGAGATGCGCTCTTTATCCACGTCGATCGACAGGATAACGGCTTCCACTTCTTGACCTTTTTTGTAGTTGCGCAAAGCCGCTTCTGGGGCTTCTTGCCAAGACAAATCAGACATGTGTACCAGACCGTCGATACCGCCTTCTAAACCAACAAACACGCCGAAGTCAGTGATGGAGCGGATCGCGCCTTTGACTTTGTCGCCTTTTTTGAAGTTGGCTTCAAATTCGTCCCAAGGATTGGCTTTACATTGTTTCATGCCCAAAGAAATGCGGCGTTTGGATTCGTCGATTTCCAAAATCATGACTTCGACTTCATCGCCCAAGGTCACGAGTTTCTTCGGATCAACGTTTTTGTTGGTCCAGTCCATTTCAGAAACGTGTACCAAGCCTTCGATGCCTTGTTCGATTTCCACGAACGCGCCGTAGTCGGTGATGTTGGTGACTTTACCGAACAAACGGGTGTTTTGTGGGTAACGGTTGCCCAAGCCTGACCAAGGATCATCGCCCAATTGTTTGATGCCCAATGAAACGCGGTGTTTTTCTTGATCGAATTTGAGGATTTTCGCTTCGACTTCTTGACCCACGGTCAACACTTCCGATGGGTGACGCACACGACGCCATGCCAAATCGGTGATGTGCAACAAGCCGTCAATGCCGCCCAAATCAACGAACGCGCCGTAATCGGTGATGTTTTTAACAATCCCTTTGACGATTTCGCCTTCTTTCAAGGTTTCAGCCAATTTAGCGCGCTCTTCGCCCATGGTCACTTCCAGAACCGCACGGCGGCTCAAGACCACGTTATTGCGTTTGCGATCCAATTTAATGACTTTGAATTCCATGGTTTTGCCCTCAAATGGGCTCATGTCTTTGATTGGACGCAAATCCAACAATGAACCTGGCAAGAACGCACGAATGCTGTTCGCCATAACGGTCAAACCACCTTTGACTTTACCGGTCACAGTACCAGTCACCAACTCGCCTGATTCCAAGGCTTTTTCCAAATCCAACCAAGCAGACAGACGTTTGGCACGGTCGCGTGACAACACGGTGTCACCAAAACCGTTTTCCAAAGAGTCAATCGCTACGCTCACGAACGCGCCCACTTCGGCTTCGAGAACGCCTTGATCGTTCAAAAATTCTTCTACCGGAATAAATGCTTCCGATTTCAAACCGGCGTTCACCACCACAAAGTTGTGGTCGACACGCACGATTTCAGCGGTGATTACTTCACCTGAGCGCATTTCTTGACGCGCTAATGATTCTTCAAATAAAGCTGCAAAGCTTTCGTTGTTGGCAACTGAGGTCATTGATAAATTCACTTAAAGTTACACAGAGCCCCTGAGCGTCCGACGACATGTCCGACTACGACCCAGAAACACTGGAGTTGATACAAATAGAATGCTGACGCATTCCCCACAACGCCCCGCCGCATCCATGTTCATCTAAATATTCATCTAAATATTCATCTAAATATTCATCTAAATATTCATCTAAATATTCATCTAAATGTTCACCGTTGCGTCGGCGCATATTCTTTATGCCTGATGGTGTGCTGTTGATGCTGTGCGATACTGCGCAATCACCGTCTGAATCGCCTGAACCAAGCTCATGTGCGAGGTATCGAGCACATAGGCATCAGCGACTGGTTTAAGCGGCGCGAAGGCTCGTGCCATATCGCGCGCATCACGCGCCTGCAAATCAACCACAAGGTCTGTCATGTTAGCAGAAAAACCCTTGTCAATCAATTGTTTATAACGACGCTCTGCACGAATTTGCGCATCCGCGGTCAAAAAGATCTTCGCCACCGCATCGGGGAAGACCACGCTGGCCATATCGCGCCCATCCGCGACCAAGCCCGGCGCTTGCGCAAAGTCACGTTGACGTTGCAGCAACGCTTGGCGCAAAGCGCCCACCGTCGCGATTTTCGAGGCCATATTGCCGGCGGCTTCCTGCCGAATCGCTTGGCTCACATCTTCGCCATTGAGCAAAATGGCCTCACCCAAAAAGCACGCATCCAATGCGCTCGCCCATGCGGCCAACTGTTGCTCGTGCGCGACATCCAGCACCGTTTCCGCCGTCCAACCCGCACGTAAAGCCAGCAAGGCGACCAAACGGTACAAAGCGCCGCTGTCCAAATAGTGAAAACCCAGCTCGCGCGCGACGGCCTGCGCCACCGCGCCTTTGCCTGATGCGGTCGGCCCGTCAATCGCGATCACGGGCACTTTTGTTGGCGTATTCATGTCTGTCCTTATCAATGTGCTTGGCGTAAATCGTTCATCCCCACCGCCGCCCAAGTCTGCTCCAAACCCTGCGTCGGTGCATTTTTAAAGCCGCTGCGCACGTAGCTGTGCCAGCGCCCAACAATCCAGCTCATCCAAAATTCGCTGTACACACCGACATCCACCGGCGGCATCCAGCCGGTTTCCATCGCTATGTTGCGCAGCAATTGCTTGAGCGAGGCTTGCAGGCGTTCGATCAGTTGGGTCACGCGCTGTTGCAAACGCTCGTGTTCATTTTGCAGCACATCGCCGATCAATACCCGCGCCATGCCCGAGTTTTTTTGTGAAAATACCAACATGATGTGGATGGATTTTTGCAATTTGGTGACTGCCGAGGCGTCGCTCAGGGCAATTTGATTGAGCAAGCCGAGCAAGCTGGTTTCGATAAACTCAATCAAACCTTCAAACATTTGTGCCTTGCTGGCGAAATGGCGGTACAGCGCGGCTTCGGAAATATCCAAGCGTTTGGCCAAACCAGCAGTGGTGATTTTTTCGGCGTTCGGCTGCTCTAAAATTTCCGCCAAGGTTTGCAAAATTTGAATGCGGCGTTCGCCGCGTTTGCTCTTTGGTCCGGTGTATTTTTTGCTTGATTGACTGTTTTCTGCCTCTGTTGAGTCGTCTGCTGCGTGCGTTTCATCGCCAATTGTTGGCTCAGCGTTCATGTCGTGTACTGTTGAATTCATTATGATTTATTTTCAAAAAAGCAAAGGAAAGGAAAGCGCATATTATAGCGATTTTGCACCATAAAAAAACCCCCTGCATCATAAAATACAGAGGGTTTTTGCGGATTAACGCTTAAGTTGGTACTTACTCTTGTGGTTTTTCCTCAGCGCTGTCCAAGGTGAAATCCATCACCTCCACTTCAGGCTCCACGCGGAACAATTCCTCTTCCGCACGGTTCTGCTCGTGCACGCGTTTGTTCGCGCGCGCACGGTGGAAGGCCAAACCGGTACCAGCTGGAATCAAGCGGCCGACGATGACGTTTTCTTTCAAACCACGCAACTCGTCGCGTTTGCCCATGATGGCTGCTTCGGTCAAGACACGTGTGGTTTCTTGGAACGACGCCGCCGAAATGAACGAATCCGTCGACAAAGACGCTTTGGTAATACCGAGCAATACGTTGTCGTATTTCGCCGGTAATTTGTCCTCAGCGATCACACGTTCGTTTTCGATCAGCATTTCAGAGCGCTCAACCTGTTCACCCGGGATGAATTTGGTATCGCCCGGATCGGTGATTTGCACACGGCGCAACATCTGACGCACGATCACTTCGATGTGTTTGTCATTGATCTTCACGCCTTGCAAGCGGTAAACGTCCTGAACTTCGTCCACAATGTAGGTTGCCAAGGCTTCGGTACCGAGCAAGCGCAAGATGTCTTGCGGATCAGACGGCCCCTCGATGATGACTTCGCCTTTGTTGACCACTTGGCCTTCGTGTACGGTCAGGTGTTTCTCTTTACCAATCAAGAATTCGTGTTGACCGCCGTCCAAATCAGTGATGACCAGACGTTGTTTACCACGGGTTTCTTTACCAAACGACACCGTACCGGTGACTTCGGCCAGCATACCGGCGTCTTTCGGTGAACGCGCCTCGAACAACTCGGCCACGCGCGGCAGACCACCGGTAATGTCACGGGTTTTTTGCGATTCCATCGGAATACGCGCCAATACTTCACCGCGACCGACGTCTTGACCATCACGCACGGTAATCAGTGCACCGACTGGGAAGCCGATAGTCACCGAGTGTTCTGTGCCCGGAATCACGACTTCTTCGCCCGCATCGTTGAGCAATTTCACTTGCGGACGCGCCACTTTCGCGCCGGATGCACCACGACGTTTCGGATCGATTGCCACCAAGGTAGACAAACCGGTCACTTCGTCGATTTGTTTCGCCACGGTCACGCCTTCTTCAACGCTTTCAAACTTGATTTGACCGGCGTATTCGGTGATGATCGGACGGGTCAGCGGATCCCAGTTTGCCAATAAAGTACCGGCCTTGATGGTTGCGCCATCTTTAACCAACAAGTTTGCGCCGTATGGCAATTTATGACGTTCGCGCTCACGACCGTGTTCGTCAGAAATCACCAACTCGCCTGAGCGAGAAATCACGATTTGCTCACCGGCATTATTGGTCACATAGCGCATGGTGCTGGTGAATCCAATGATACCGTTGGATTTCGCCTCAACGCTGGATTGGACATTCGCGCGCTGTGCCGCACCACCGATGTGGAAGGTACGCATGGTCAACTGTGTACCCGGCTCACCGATCGATTGTGCCGCGATCACGCCGACTGCTTCACCTTTGTTAATCAAACCGCCGCGACCCAAGTCACGACCATAACATTTCGCACACAAACCGTAACGCGTGTCACAGGTCAATGGCGTGCGCACTTTCACTTCGTCGATGCCCAGTTTATCGATCAAATCGACTTGGTCTTCTTCGAGCAAAGTACCAGCATCCAACACGGTTTCTTGGGTTTCAGGGTTAATCACGTCGGCTGCCGCCACACGACCGAAAATACGGTCGCGTAAGGCTTCGATCACTTCACCACCTTCAACCAAGGCTTTCATCGCCACGCCGTTGGACGTGCCGCAGTCGTCTTCAACCACTACCAAGTCTTGCGTCACGTCAACCAAACGACGGGTCAAGTAACCGGAGTTCGCTGTTTTCAACGCCGTATCGGCCAAACCTTTACGCGCACCGTGGGTCGAGTTAAAGTACTGCAATACGTTCAGACCTTCGCGGAAGTTCGCGGTAATCGGCGTTTCGATAATCGAGCCATCCGGTTTCGCCATCAAACCACGCATACCCGCGAGCTGACGAATCTGCGCCGCAGAACCACGCGCGCCTGAGTCGGCCATCATGTAAATCGCGTTGAAGGATTCTTCGCGCGTGTCGTTGCCATGACGGTCTTGTACCGGATCGGTTGAGAGCTGTTCCATCATCGCTTTACCAACCTGATCCGAGGTGCGACCCCAAATATCAATCACTTTGTTGTAGCGCTCGCCCGAGGTCACCAAACCAGATGAATACTGACCTTCGATTTCTTTGACCTCTTTGGACGCCGCGTCGATCAACTGCTCTTTCACTTGCGGTACCAACATATCGTCAATCGCGATCGAAATGCCCGCGCGCGTCGCCAAAGCAAAGCCGTTGGCCTTCAAACGATCCACGAACAACACGGTTTCGCGCAAGCCGCAACGACGGAACACGGTGGTGATCAATTTAGAAATTTCTTTTTTCTTGAGCGTTTTGTTCATCACCTCAAAGGACAAACCGGCTGGCAAGATTTCGGACAAAAACGCACGACCCACAGTGGTTTCATAACGCTTTAAGCGTTTCACAAACTCGTCGCCATCCGCGCCTTGTACTTTGTCGTATTCGGCAATACGCACGGTGATGCGCGTGGTCAAAGCCACTTCGCCCGCAGCGTAGGCGCGATGCACCTCGCCCACGTCGGCAAAGAACATACCTTCGCCTTTGGCGTTGGTTTTCGCACGCGTCGCGTAGTACAGACCCAAGACGATGTCTTGTGACGGCACAACTGATGGCTCGCCTGATGCGGGGAACAAGACGTTGTTCGAAGCCAACATCAAGGTGCGCGCTTCGGTTTGTGCTTCCAAGCTCAACGGAACGTGAACCGCCATTTGGTCGCCGTCAAAGTCGGCGTTAAACGCCGCACAGACCAGCGGGTGCAATTGAATCGCTTTACCTTCGATCAATACCGGCTCGAACGCTTGAATCCCCAAACGGTGCAACGTCGGCGCACGGTTGAGCAGTACCGGATGTTCGCGAATGACTTCTTCGAGAATGTCCCAAACCACTGGTTCTTGCATTTCTACCATGCGTTTGGCCGATTTGATCGTGTTCGCCAAACCTTGTGCTTCGAGTTTGTTGTAGATGAATGGTTTGAACAATTCCAGCGCCATCAGTTTTGGCAAACCGCATTGATGCAGTTTCAACTGTGGCCCCACGACAATCACCGAACGACCCGAGTAGTCAACGCGTTTACCCAAGAGGTTTTGACGGAAACGACCGCCTTTACCTTTAATCATGTCGGCCAATGATTTCAGCGCGCGTTTGTTCGCACCGGCCATGGCTTTGCCACGGCGACCGTTGTCGAGCAATGAGTCCACTGCTTCTTGCAACATACGTTTTTCGTTACGCGTGATGATTTCTGGTGCGCGCAATTCGAGCAGGCGTTTCAAACGGTTGTTACGGTTAATCACGCGGCGGTACAAATCGTTCAGGTCAGAGGTCGCAAAACGACCACCGTCCAACGGTACCAACGGACGCAAGTCCGGCGGCAATACCGGCAGAACTTCCAAAATCATCCATTCTGGCTTGATGCCTGAACGGGTGAAGGCTTCCAAAACTTTCAAACGTTTGGCCAATTTTTTGATTTTGGCTTCAGAAGAGGTGTTTTTCAACTCTTCGCGCAGTTTTTCTACCTCAGAAGGCACATCGAGTTTTTGCAACAACTCGCGAATACCTTCCGCGCCCATCAGCGCGCGGAATTCGTCGCCGTATTCTTCAACTTTGGCGTAGTAATCATCCTCAGTCATGATTTGGCAACGTTTCAACGGCGTCATGCCCGGATCAATCACGACGAATGCTTCGAAATACAGCACACGTTCGATGTCACGCAAAGTCATGTCCAAAACCATACCCAAACGCGACGGCAAGGATTTGAGGAACCAGATGTGCGATACCGGTGACGCGAGGTCAATGTGACCCATGCGTTCACGACGCACTTTGGTCAAAGTGACTTCCACGCCGCAACGCTCGCAGGTCACGCCACGGTGTTTCAAACGTTTGTATTTGCCGCACAAGCATTCGTAGTCTTTGACTGGGCCGAAAATTTTCGCGCAAAACAAGCCGTCGCGTTCGGGTTTGAACGTACGATAGTTGATGGTTTCCGGCTTTTTCACCTCACCATGTGACCACGAGCGAATTTTATCGGGTGAGGCCAAACCGACCTTAATCACGTCGAAGTTTTCGTTCGCTTGAATTTGCTTAAACAAATTGAGCATTGGATTATTCATAGTTCAAGCTCCTAAATTAGTTAGTGTCCAAATCCATGTCCACGCCCAGTGAACGGATTTCTTTGACCAATACGTTGAAGGATTCCGGCATGCTGGCGTCGATCTCGTGTTCGCCTTTGACAATGTTGTCGTACATCTTCGTACGGCCATTGATGTCATCGGACTTCACAGTCAACATCTCTTGCAAAATGTATGACGCGCCGTATGCTTCCAGTGCCCAGACCTCCATCTCACCGAAACGCTGACCACCGAACTGCGCTTTACCGCCCAGAGGTTGCTGCGTCACCAAGCTGTATGGACCGGTTGAACGCGCGTGCATCTTGTCATCGACCAAGTGGTGCAGTTTCAGGATGTGCATATAGCCTACGGTCACTTTGCGCTCGAACGGATCGCCGGTGCGACCATCGTACAATTGCATTTGCGTTTTGCTGTTGTTAAAGCCAAGCAATTCGGTTTTCGCATCGTTGTCCGGGAAGGCCAAATCGAGCATGCGGTGAATTTCTTTTTCTGCCGCGCCGTCAAATACCGGTGTGGCGAACGGTACACCGTTTTTCAGGTTGTGCGCCAATTCGAGCAATTCAGCGTCTGACATGCCTTTGATGTCTTCTTTTTGACCCGAACCGTTGTAAATTTGCTCCAAGAATTTGCGCAATTCTTCCACTTTCGCCTGTTGCTTCATCATCTCGTCAATGCGCCAGCCCAGACCTTTTGCCGCCCAGCCCAAATGCACTTCGAGAATCTGACCCACGTTCATACGCGATGGTACGCCCAGCGGGTTCAACACGATGTCCACCGGCGTGCCATCGGCCATGTGCGGCATGTCTTCGACCGGTACAATCAATGACACGACACCTTTGTTACCGTGGCGACCCGCCATTTTGTCACCGGGTTGCAGACGACGCTTCACAGCCAAATAGACTTTGACCATCTTAATCACGCCAGCTGGCAAATCATCGCCTTGCGTGAGTTTTTTGCGTTTTTCTTCGAATGCGTTGTTGAACTGCGCACGTTTTTGATCCAATGCTTCGCGCACCGCTTCCATATCGGCAGCAGCAGCGTCATCGGCCAAACGAATGTCAAACCATTTGTAGTGATCGGCGAATTCTTCCAAGTATTCTTTGGTGATTTTCGCGCCTTTGGCGAGCTTGTTCGGGCCGCCATTGGCGACTTTGCCAATCAGATTTTTTTCCAAACGGCTGAACGCGTCACGCGCCACGATGCGCATTTGGTCTTCGAGGTCATGGCGATAGCGGTTCAATTCGTCATCAATGATCGATTGCGCACGCGCGTCACGGGTCGTGCCTTCGCGCGTAAACACTTGTACGTCAATCACCGTGCCGACCATACCGCCCGGTACGCGCAGCGAGGTGTCTTTCACATCAGAGGCTTTTTCACCGAAAATCGCACGCAGGAGTTTTTCTTCCGGCGTGAGTTGGGTTTCGCCTTTTGGCGTGACTTTACCGACCAATACGTCGCCGGATTTGACTTCCGCGCCGATGTGGATGATGCCTGAGTCGTCCAAACGGGTCAGTTGCGATTCGGCCAAGTTGGAAATATCGCGGGTAATTTCTTCCGCGCCCAGCTTGGTATCACGCGCCACGACGCTCAACTCTTCAATGTGAATTGAGGTGTAACGATCATCGGCCACGACTTTTTCGGAGATCAAAATCGAGTCCTCGAAGTTGTAGCCGTTCCACGGCATGAACGCAACCATCATGTTTTGACCCAGCGCCAATTCGCCCAAGTCAGTCGATGCGCCGTCGGCAATCACGTCGCCACGCGCCACCACGTCGCCTTTTTTCACAATCGGACGTTGGTTGATATTGGTATTTTGGTTCGAGCGGGTGTATTTGATAAGGTTGTAAATATCCACACCGACTTCACCAGCGACGGTTTCGTTGTCGTTCACGCGAATCACAATGCGGTTCGCTTCGATGTGATCGACCACGCCGCCACGCAAGGCTTGCACCGCCGTACCCGAGTCGACCGCTACGGTGCGCTCAATGCCCGTACCGACCACGGCTTTTTCAGCACGCAGACATGGAACGGCTTGACGTTGCATGTTTGAGCCCATCAATGCGCGGTTCGCGTCATCGTGCTCAAGGAACGGAATCAACGACGCCGCAACCGATACGATCTGTGATGGCGCAACGTCCATATACTGCACACGTTCTGGCGACACGAGCATAGACTCACCCGCTTCACGCGCGGAGACCAATTCACCGATCAGTTTGCCTTTGTCATCGACTTCAGCGTTTGCCTGTGCAATGACGTATTTGCCTTCCTCAATCGCCGACAAATAATCGATTTGGTCAGTGACTTTCAAGTTTTCCACGCGGCGATACGGCGTTTCGAGGAAGCCGTATTCGTTCAAACGCGCATAAATCGCCATTGAGTTAATCAAACCAATGTTTGGACCCTCCGGCGTTTCAATCGGACACACGCGACCGTAATGCGTCGGGTGTACGTCGCGGACTTCGAAGCCTGCGCGTTCGCGCGTCAAACCGCCTGGGCCGAGTGCAGATACGCGACGTTTGTGCGTAATTTCCGACAGCGGATTGGTTTGATCCATAAATTGAGACAATTGGCTGGAGCCGAAAAACTCTTTGATCGCTGATGAGATCGGTTTTGAGTTAATCAAATCATGCGGCAACAGACCTTCGGATTCAGCTTGCGCCAAACGCTCTTTGACCGCACGCTCAACACGCGCCAAGCCAGAACGGAATTGATTTTCGGTCAATTCGCCAACGCAACGCACGCGACGATTACCCAAGTGGTCAATATCATCGACCTCGCCAATACCATTGCGCAGATCAACCAGTGTTTTCACCACGTCGAGGATGTCGTCGTTGTCCAACACCATTGAGCCTTCATCGCTATCGCGGCTCAAACGACGGTTGAATTTCATACGACCCACGCGCGACAAATCATACGCGTCTTCAGAGTAGAACAAGCGGTTGAACAAGGCTTCGACGGCCTCATCGGTTGGCGGTTCGCCTGGGCGCATCATGCGGTAAATCGCAATGCGTGCGGCGTTTTGATCAGCGGTTTCGTCCAGACGCAAGGCGCTGGAAATGTACGCGCCGTGATCCAACTCGTTGGTGTACAGCACTTCCACGCGCTTGATGCCCGCATCGCGCAATTTGCGCAATGACTCTTCGGTCAATTCGTCATTGGCTTTCGCAATCACTTCACCGGTATCGGTATCGATCACGTTTTTCGCCAAGACCAAGCCGAGCAAGTAGTCTTCGGGTACATGAATTTCCTGCAAGCCCGCTTTTTCGATATCACGAATGTGCTTACCAGTAATGCGTTTATCGCGCGCAACCAAGACTTTGCCGTCTTTATCAACGATGTCAAAACGCGCCACTTCACCGCGCAGACGCTCGGTATTGACCGGAATGTAGCCACCCTCTTTCACCAAGGTCACCTCGGTGAACTCAAAGAACGTGCTCAAAATCTGCTCTGGCGTCATACCGATGGATTTGAGCAAAATGGTCACAGGCATTTTACGGCGACGATCGACGCGGAAGTACAACACATCTTTCGGGTCAAACTCAAAATCCAACCATGAACCACGGTATGGAATAATGCGCGCAGAGAACAACAATTTACCCGAACTGTGGGTTTTGCCTTTATCGTGTTCGAAAAACACACCCGGCGAGCGGTGCAACTGCGACACAATCACACGCTCGGTACCGTTGATCACGAACGAGCCGGTATTGGTCATCAGCGGCAATTCGCCCATGTAGACTTCCTGCTCTTTCACTTCTTTTACGGTTGGTTTGGACGCTTCTTTGTCCATCAACACCAAGCGTACTTTCGCGCGCAAGGCCGAACAGAAGGTCAAACCACGTTGTTGACATTCTTTAACATCAAACACCGGCGGCGCAAGGTGATAGCTCACGAACTCCAAACGTGCCATTTCATTGTGTGACACGATCGGGAAAATCGAGGTGAAAGCAGCTTGCAGACCGATATTGCGGCGTTGCATCGGATCAACGTCGGCTTGTAAAAATTCATAATACGAATGTAACTGGGTTTCCAGCAGATAAGGCACTTGCTGAACGACTTCGCGCTTGGCGAAACTTTTACGAATGCGTTTTTTCTCAGTAAATGAGTAAGACTGAGTTTTTGCCATGAAGCACTCCAAGACAGAGGGTTTATCGGAATAAACAAAGAAAATTAAAGACTTATTGAATTTGGTGACCGGCCACTACCGGTCGCTGGCGGACAATATCATCCAAGCACAGTCTGAACACATTCATGTGGCAAGCGCAGTACTCACTGTCAACTTGAGCCACAACGCGCCATCATCACAACGCACGCCGAAAGTACCCAAACTGTCGGACTCGAACAATACCCGACCAAATTTATTTTCTCGTCTTTAAAAAGAAAACAAAACGAAATTCACTCATTGCATTTGAATCAAACCAACAACTTAACGCAATCAATCAACTCTGTTTTGGTTTCTACCCATCACGTTACAAACAGTGTGTAAGCACTTTGTGGTCACTTCCAAACAGCTCCCATTCATCACCACACGGACCACATATTAGCGGTGACTATAAGACGGGAAAAGGCCGACGTCCGAAAACGTCAGCCCCACCTCGAAAAAGCACCCAATTATTTGAGTTCGGCTTTCGCGCCAGCTTCTTCCAATTTTTTCTTAGCTTCTTCAGCTTCAGCTTTAGACACGCCTTCTTTAACTGCTTTAGGTGCGCCGTCAACTGTGTCTTTGGCTTCTTTCAAGCCCAAGCCAGTCAATTCACGAACTGCTTTAATCACAGATACTTTGTTCGCGCCTGCTTCAGTCAAGATGACGTCGAATTCAGTTTTTTCTTCAGCTGCTGCTGCACCGCCAGCTGCTGGACCTGCTGCAACTGCTACTGCTGCTGCAGATACACCGAATTTTTCTTCGAACGCTTTAACCAAGTCGTTCAAGTCCATTACCGACATCGCCGCTACGGCTTCCAAGATATCGTCTTTAGTAATTGCCATTTGTATTGCTCCAAAATTTTCAGGTTGCTTGAATATAGTTCAATAACCCAACATCAGTTAAAAATGAGATTAAGCTGCTTCTGATTGCTTCTGCTCTGCCACGGCCGCCAATGCGCGCGCCATGCCGGAAACAGGGGCTTTCATCACGTATGCCAACTTCGACAACAATTCTTCGCGGCTTGGGATGCTTGCCAAGGCTTTAACGCCCGCAGTATCCAGCTTAGAACCGTTGTACGCACCCGCTTTCAAAACCAATTTGTCATTGGTTTTGGCGAAGTCGTTCAGGACTTTCGCTGCGGCTACCGCATCTTCAGAGATGCTGTAAAGCAATGGACCGACCATTTCGTCAGCCAAAACTTCAAACGAAGTACCCGCTACCGCGCGACGTGCCAATGTATTTTTCAACACACGGATTTGTACGCCGTTTTCGCGAGCAGATTTACGCAATGCTGTCAGAGCGCCAACGCTAATCCCACGATACTCAGCCACAGCCATAGTTTGCGCATTTTCGATCAATTGCGCTACCTCGGCAACGACGGCTTTTTTATCTTCAAGATTTAATGCCACTTGTTAGCTCCTACATCATTTCAAGGAAAAGTCATGGTTCATGCGCAACGCACATCAATCACAACACCCAACGACTTCCTCAACGACTGTGTTATTCGTCGATACACCAGACAAACAACGGCAATTCATTTTCGGGGTCGCTATTCTGCGTTGGTTATTTGAAACACATGTTGAACACATGTCGATCAATTGATTAAGCAATGATGGCTCGAAAACCATCCTCGCACCAACGGTCTTTGAAAGCTCGCTGTGAAAAAACGTCCATCACAGCGACCCAAAGCTCTTTATCGCTCGCCTACCACAATCGCGTGGCCGACGAGCTACATACATATTTAACGATTAAGCAATCGTTGTGCTGTCTACACGCACGCCCACACCCATGGTCGAAGACAAGGCCACTTTACGAATGTAAACGCCTTTGCTTGACGCAGGTTTGAGTTTGGTCAATTCAGCGATCAATGCTTGCAAGTTGGATTTCAGCGCATCGACTTCAAACGTTGCGCGACCCAAAGTTGCGTGAATGATACCGGCTTTGTCCACACGGAATTGCACTTGACCGGCTTTTGCATTTTTGACAGCCGTTTCAACGTCTGGCGTTACTGTGCCGACTTTTGGATTTGGCATCAAACCACGCGGACCCAAGATTTGACCCAAAGCACCGACCACACGCATGGCGTCTGGGGTTGCGATCACAATGTCAAAGTCCATGTTACCGGCTTTGACTTGCTCCGCCAAATCTTCCATACCCACGATTTCTGCGCCTGCTGCTTTAGCGATTTCGGCTTTTTCACCTTGCGCAAATACCGCTACGCGCACTGATTTACCCGTACCTGCCGGCAACACCACCGAACCACGAACGGTTTGGTCTGATTTCTTAGGATCCACGCCCAATTGAACGGCTACGTCAATGGATTCTGTGAATTTTGCGTTGGCACAATCCTTAACCAATGCGAAGGCTTCGTCAGCCGCATACAGTTTGTTGCGATCAACTTTTTCCGCCAATAATTTAGCGCGTTTGCTCATCTTTGCCATATTACACGCCCTCCACGATAATGCCCATGCTGCGTGCGCTACCAGCGATGGTACGCACAGCCGCGTCCAAATCGGCCGCAGTCAAGTCTGGTTGTTTGGTTTTTGCGATTTCTTCCGCTTGTTCGCGGGTAATGGTCGCCACTTTGTCTGAATGCGGACGCGCAGAACCTTTTTGTAATTTAGCCGCACGCTTGAGCAAGGTTGTTGCCGGCGTGGTTTTCATTACGAAGGTGAAGCTTTTATCCGCATACGCTGTGATGACCACAGGTACTGGCAGACCTGGCTCGACGCCTTGGGTTGCCGCGTTAAACGCTTTACAGAACTCCATGATGTTCAGACCGCGTTGACCCAACGCAGGACCGACTGGAGGAGACGGGTTTGCTTTACCCGCAGGAATTTGCAGCTTAATAAAGCCGACAATTTTCTTTGCCATGTTTCACTTCCTTGAGTGGTAACGCCATTTCGGTGAATTGCTCACACTACTTTGGCTCCTCTTGCAACTTATTTATTCATGCGCATTGAGCACATGCAGGTAAAGTCGCTTAACCTGAAACTTTATTTCATCTCAAAATCAGACGATTTTTTCAACCTGATCAAAACCCAATTCAACCGGCGTTGAACGACCGAAAATCGTGACCGCAACGCGCAGCTTGTTGCGTTCGTAGTTGACTTCTTCAACAAACGCATTGAAATCAGCAAATGGCCCTTCGGTGACACGCAACTCTTCACCCACCTCGAACTCAATCTTCGGACGAGGACGCTCACCACTCATCAGGCTCAATACTTTTTCCACATCATGTGGCGGCAATGGACGTGGTTTATTACCCACACCACCGACGAAACCAGACACCTTCGGCGTGCTTTTCACCAAATGCCACGTTTCATCCGTCATCGCCATTTCAATTAGCACATAACCCGGATACAAACGACGCTCGGCAACCACGCGCTTACCATTGCGCATCTCGACTACTTCTTCTGTCGGCACCAAAACACGACCGAACATATCGTCCATGCCAGAACGCGCAATGCGCTCATGCAATGAGCGCTCTACATTCTTTTCCATGCTCGAATGAGCCTGAATGAAGTACCAACGTTTTTCCATTATCTATTCCAGCGCAAAATCAGATCGTACAGCACCCATTCAATCAGTTTATCAACGCCCAAAATAAACAAGGCCATCACAAACACAAACAGGAACACCACACCCGCCATTCGCAAAACTTCTTTTCGAGTTGGCCAAACCACTTTGCGGGTTTCGCGGTAACTCTCTTTGGCAAACGCCACAAACGCCTTACCGCTCGGCGAGACAAAAAACACCACGGCAGCCAAGACAAAACCCGCCAACAACAAAAGCGATTTTAAATACGCAGGTTGTAGCGGGAGAAATAAATACGCCACAAATGCGGCGACTAAAACAACGATCGGCGCCCAAACACCCCATTTGGAAGGATTGGCGTCGACAACATGAGTTTGAGACATTGCCTCTTCGCTTATAAAATTTGAACAGCTGTTTTGACTGTGGCAGGGGCGGAGGGTCTCGAACCCCCAACCTACGGTTTTGGAGACCGTCACTCTACCAATTGAGCTACGCCCCTACAACCAAAACTTATTGAATCTATTGGCTTTCCCAATAGAGAAAGAAGCGGGATTCTATCATACAAATAGAATCCCGTCCAGTATTACCCTTCGGGGTAATTAAATATTACGCCGTAATTTTGGCAACGACGCCGGCGCCGACGGTACGACCACCTTCGCGAATCGCGAAGCGCAAGCCTTCTTCCATCGCGATTGGCGCAATCAGTTCAACCGCCATAGAGACGTTATCACCAGGCATCACCATTTCTTTGTCAGCTGGCAAAGTCACAGCGCCGGTTACGTCTGTCGTACGGAAGTAGAATTGTGGGCGGTAGTTGTTGAAGAATGGGGTATGACGACCACCTTCTTCTTTTGACAATACGTACACTTCTGCGTCAAACTTGGTGTGTGGGTTGATTGAGCCTGGTTTAGCCAAGACTTGACCACGTTCCACGTCTTCACGTTTGGTACCGCGCAACAATACACCAACGTTATCACCCGCTTGACCTTGATCCAACAACTTACGGAACATTTCAACACCGGTACAGGTGGTTTTTTGGGTTGGTTTGATACCAACGATTTCGATCTCTTCACCGACTTTAACGATACCACGTTCGATACGACCAGTTACTACGGTACCACGACCAGAGATTGAGAACACGTCTTCGATTGGCATCAAGAATGTGCCGTCAACCGCACGTTCTGGCGTTGGGATGTAGCTGTCCAACGCGTCGCCCAAAGCCAAGATTGATGGTTCGCCGATTGGTGATTGATCACCTTCCAACGCCAATTTTGCAGAGCCTTTGATGATAGGCACGTCGTCGCCTGGGAAGTCGTATTTTGACAACAACTCACGAACTTCCATTTCAACCAATTCCAACAATTCTTCGTCGTCAACCATGTCGCATTTGTTCAGGTAAACGAGGATGTACGGTACACCTACTTGGCGTGCCAACAGGATGTGCTCACGCGTTTGCGGCATTGGGCCGTCAGCGGCCGAGCACACCAAGATCGCGCCGTCCATTTGGGCCGCGCCGGTAATCATGTTTTTAACGTAGTCGGCGTGACCTGGGCAGTCTACGTGTGCGTAGTGGCGGCCTGCGGTTTCGTATTCTACGTGTGCGGTATTAATGGTAATACCACGTGCTTTTTCTTCTGGTGCCGCGTCGATGTCCGCGTAACCTTTGGCTTCACCGCCGAATTTCTTAGTCAATACCGTGGTGATCGCTGCTGTCAATGTGGTTTTACCGTGATCCACGTGACCAATCGTACCTACGTTCACGTGCGGTTTGGTACGTTCAAACTTGCCTTTTGCCATAATAGACCCCTTTTTTAGGAAGTAATGGATAGTAAATATTGGATAATCTGGTGCCCATGGCGGGAATCGGACCCGCGACCTCTCCCTTACCAAGGGAGTGCTCTACCACTGAGCCACATGGGCGATCTGATGAAAACCTTTGCTGGAGCGGGAGACGAGAATCGAACTCGCGTCATTAGCTTGGAAGGCTAAGGTTCTACCATTAAACTACTCCCGCACTACGCACGCATAAGCACCATACATTGTTGTTCGGGATGCTATTACCCACGGTTTTCTTTGGTGGAGAGGGCTGGATTCGAACCAGCGTACTCATAGAGGGCAGATTTACAGTCTGCTGCCATTAACCACTCGGCCACCTCTCCTGTAAGAGAATGCAATTATCGACATTATCATTTTATTTGTCAACTGCTTTTGCGCCGCTTTGCGCGTTTATCTGCGTATTTTTTGAATTTTTCACCTATAATCCGATTTCTTCGTCTCTTTTGTGAGACTTTTTTGTTCTATTTTTTTGCTCGAAATCATGCTTTCACCCAAACGAATTTTGCTGGCGTTTTCTTATACCGTTAAAGGCTTGCGCAGTGCTTGGCGCACCGAGGCGGCATTTCGCGATGATGTGCTGTTGGTGGTGTTGGTGCAACTATTGTGTTTATGGTTGCAACCACCGTTAGGGTTGTGGCTATTGTTTGGCTTAAGCAATGCGTTATTGCTGGTCACGGAATTGCTCAACACGGGATTGGAGTATTTGGCCGATCACGCGAGCACCGATCACCATACTTTGCTCGGGAGCGCGAAGGACGTTGGTAGCGCAGCGGTCTTTATTTTGTTGGTATTCAATACGGTTGTGCTGGCAGTGATTGCCTATCTGCATTGGCATCATTAAAAAAACCGCAGCTCATCGGCTGCGATTTTTTTATGGACTGCCTGCCAATACCTTCATTACAAAATGTATTGCGCAAGGTTTTCGTCTTGAATCAATTCGCCCAAGCGCTCTTCGACAAACGCCGCATCAATCGTTACGGTTTTGCCGTTGTGTTCGTGTGCTTTGTATGAGACCTCTTCGAGCAGTTTTTCCATCACGGTGTGCAAGCGACGCGCACCGATATTCTCTGAGCGTTCATTCACTTGACATGCCATTTCCGCCAAGCGCTGCACGCCTTCCGGTGTGAATTCAAGCGCAACATCCTCAACCGCCATGAGTGCGGCGTATTGGCGCGTCAAGCAGGCATCCGTACCGGTTAAAATCGCGCAGAAATCTTCCACAGAAAGTGAACTCAACTCGACGCGAATCGGGAAGCGCCCTTGCAACTCGGGAATCAGATCACTGGGCTTAGACAGTGAAAACGCGCCCGACGCGACAAACAAAATATGATCGGTTTTGACCAAGCCGTATTTGGTGGAAACGGTTGTCCCTTCAACCAAAGGCAGCAGATCGCGTTGTACCCCCTGACGCGACACTTCGCCTGAATGACCGCTCTCGCGGCTGCAAATTTTGTCGATTTCGTCGATGAATACAATACCGGTTTGTTCCACCGCTTCGAGTGCTTCGCGCCGCACGTCGTCTTCATTGACCATTTTGTCGGCTTCTTCGTCAACCAATAAGCGCATGGCATCTTTGACCTTCATTTTCTTTTTGCTGGTCTGACCTTTGCCGATATTGACGAACATGGTACGAATTTGATCGGCCATTTCTTCCATGCCCGGCGGACTCATGACGTCAAATTGTGCGCCGCCTTGCGCAATATCGATCTCGATTTCGGTTTCATCCAGATCGCCTTCGCGCAGTTTTTTGCGAAACTTTTGACGCGCCACGCTGTCTTGGTCGGCGCGCGAGTATTCGCCCGTGGTGACTTCGCGCGCGGGCGGTAACAAGCAGTCCAAAATACGATCTTCGGCAGCATCTTGCGCACGGGTGTTCATTTGTTTTGCGGCATTGGAGCGCGCGTTTTTGACCGCGACTTCGGTCAAGTCTTTGATGATGGATTCAACGTCTTTGCCAACGTAGCCAACTTCGGTGAATTTGGTCGCTTCAACTTTGATGAACGGCGCTCCGGCCAGACGTGCCAAGCGTCGTGCGATTTCGGTTTTCCCCACGCCCGTCGGCCCCATCATCAGGATGTTTTTCGGCGTGACTTCAATGCGCATGACTTCGGGTAGTTGGCTGCGACGCCAGCGGTTGCGCATCGCCAGCGCGACGGCTTTTTTCGCGTCCTTTTGACCGACAATGTGTTTATCGAGTTCTGACACGATTTCTTGCGGTGTCATATTGAATGCGGCAGGATGATTCATGTCCGTCCTCTTTTTATAAAGTTTCGATGGTGTGATTTTGGTTCGTATAAATACAAATATCGCCCGCAATCTCCAGTGATTTTTTCACAATCACTTCGGGCGCCAATTCAGTATTGTGCAATAACGCGAGCGCAGCCGACTGAGCAAACGCGCCACCCGAGCCAATCGCGATCAGGCCGTGTTCCGGCTCCAATACGTCACCATTACCAGTGATAATCAGCGAAGCGGTGTGGTCGGCGACAGCGAGCATGGCTTCTAAACGGCGCAATACGCGGTCGGTGCGCCAATCTTTGGTCAAATCAATCGCCGCACGTGTGAGGTGGCCGTTGTGTTTTTCGAGTTTGGCTTCAAAGCGCTCAAATAATGTGAATGCGTCCGCCGTCGCACCCGCAAAACCTGCCAGCACTTTGCCGTGATACAGTTTGCGAACTTTGCGCGCCGAGCCTTTGACGATGGTGTTGCCAAGCGTGACTTGGCCGTCACCGCCGATGGCAACCAAATTGCCGCGACGTACTGAGACGATGGTGGTTCCGTGGTATTGTTCCATATAAACCTCTGAGGTGAATGCGAACCGAATGATGTTCGCGTGACTGTGTGTTAATTCGGGGTGATTTGCCAAAAAACAAGGGCACTCATTCGAGCGCCCTGTTTTCATTCCGGTATTCATGCGTTAGACATCAATCACCGTACATTTTTTGGATTTTTTCACGGCGCTGTTGCGCTTCCAACGATAAAGTCGCTGTCGGACGCGCGAGCAAACGCCCCACGCCAATCGCTTCACCGGTTTCCTCGCACCAGCCGTAGTCGCCCGACTCAACGCGCTCCAAAGCCTGCGCTACTTTTTTCAGCAATTTACGCTCGCGGTCACGCGTGCGCAACTCAAGTGCGTGCTCTTCCTCAATCGTCGCACGATCCGCAGGATCTGGTACAACTTCGTTGTCGCGTAAATGCTCCGTGGTTTCATCCGCATTACTGAGGATTTCCGCCTGCATTTCCAACAATTTTTCTTTGAAAAAAGCCAGTTGCGCTTCATTCATATAATCTTTTGCCGGCATCTTGAGCAATTGTGCTTCTGTCAGACCACCTTTTTTTGCCACCATATTGCTTCTCCTACGTATTGCATGACACTTGGTCACGCGCTGCATTGCTCCAGTTCCGCACGCAAAGTCGCCACATTAATGCCTTGTCCCAATAGCCAAACGCCACTTTCGGACATTTCCTCTGCGGCATATTGAGGGACAAATTCCATCGACCACAAGTGATGAATACCACTGACTGCCAACGGCATCGCAGTATCTGTTACCCGAATCGCCGCCCATAAACGGACGATTTGATGACTGTATTGTTGCCGCCACCGATGGATCAACGACGTAATTTTTGCGCGATCAACTGCACTATAAGAGGAGAAATATACCACTTTATTGGCATTCCATGCACCTAAATCGTCCTTTTTAAGTGCAATTTGTGCCAATGGCGCGGCCTTGTGGTAGGCATTAAGTCCTTGTAACAACACATCTTTATTGACCAAACTGTCGTGTACCCAGCGCGTCATTGGGTTAAATGCGCGCATTTGCGGCAGGTAATCCGCCGGTGCGCGCGCCGCGCCATAAGTCATTACCCGATCAATAATCAACCAGCGCAACGCATCAGCTCGATGCAAAGTCCGCTCCCAATCATCCATGCCCTGCAAAAGCCCCGTGGTATTGTCCAAATGCGTGCCCATTGGCGCAAACACTGTCAGCGCCCATTGCGTCCACAGCACCGGACTGGTGCGGTAGGGCAACATAATCGCAATCTGCTGCGTCCCGTGAGTACGCGCACGGGCAATGCTTTGTGCCAATGTCGCCTGCCACGCATCATCCGGCCAGACCGCGCCTTTGATGATGTTGCCGACCAAACCAGAGCGCGCATAGGCGGAATCAGGATGCGCCAGAACCAACATCTCGTGATCCACATGCGCCTGCGCCAAGGTGCGCGCCCAATGCGGCACAGCGGTGCCCGCATCAGCGTTCGGCTGCATGTCAAACCACAAAGAGACCGCAATGCTTGGCTCGCGTTCGCCTTCGCGTGATGGCGAATCGTTTGGAATGGAGACGGTTTCAGACACGCAATACCTCTACTGTTTTGATTAAAATTTGAATACTTGGTCAATGTTAATTGACTATTGAATTGACTATTTTATGATACACCCATTGCCGCTCAATGATGCCACGAATGATGTGCAAACGGCGATGGAAAAAGTGATCCGCGCCAGCGACCACAACCACCGGTAATTCTTGCGGTTCTGCCCAGCGCAACGCCTCATTCAGCGTAATCGTGTCGTCCAGCTCACCATGAATCACGATCGTGTCCTGCGGCACAGACTCGACCGGCGATTTGCCCGCCGCCGTGCCGACGAACACCATGCGCTCAACGCTCTGCCCCTGCGCATTCAGACGCGGCGCCACACGCGACTGTACCAGCGTGCCGAACGAAAACCCTGCCAACACCAATGCGCCATGTTGCGCGTATTGACGCTGCGCCCATTCGATCACCGTCAGCGTATCGTCGGTTTCACCGTTGCCCGCGTCGTGTTTGCCCGCGCTTTGTCCCACGCCGCGAAAGTTAAAACGCACGGCGATGTAGCCCAAGCCGCTGAAGGTTTTCGCCAACGTTTGCGCGACTTTATTGTCCATTGTCCCGCCAAACAGCGGATGTGGATGCGCGACAATTGCCAAGCCGCGCGCGCTTGGTTGCGCCTCGCTCAAAACCGGCATATCGACCTGCACCTCAATCGCGCCGACATGACCTTCGATCAAAAATCGCTCTGCTTTATGATTCGATTTCACCATGCTCATTCCACGCCATCGTCCGAACCATCCACCAACAAACGCGTCACCACGCGATCATTCTGCAAATGTTCGGTCAAAATTTCGTCCAAATCGCTGCGATCGACGTATTGATACCACACGTTATCGGGGTAAACCACGCACACCGGCCCGTGCGCGCAGCGATCCAAGCAGCCGGCCTTATTGATGCGCACCTTGCCTTTGCCCAACAGCCCCATGCCGTGCGCCCGCCCTTTGATGTAATCGAGCGCATCCAATGCGCCGTGGCGCGCGCAATCGCCGCGCTCATCGTTGGGCGCGCGCTCATTGGTGCAGAAAAAAATATGGTGTTTGTAATAGCCCTGATTCGGCTTTTGTTCACTGTCCGCCATCGCCATCTCCATCAAAATAATCATCCTTACCACCGATTCAAGCCGCGACCGTGCGCGCTTGTTTTATAATCGGGACGTTTCCATCGCATTCTCAAATCCATCCATGCCCTACGCACCGCTCGAACTCGCACGACTCAAACACTGGTGGAGCCACCACAGCGCGGCACACAGTGCGCTCGCCATCAAATACATGGCCGAATGCGACTCAAGCAATGCGCAATTATACCGAAGCCCCAGCCAACATCATACCCTACTGGTGACCGAGCGCCAAACCCACGGACGCGGCCAATTCGAGCGCGTTTGGCGCAGCCACGCAGGCGATTTAACGTTCTCGATTGGCCTACGTCTGCCATTGGACAAAATTCCCGCGCTGTCCATCCGCGTCGGCTTGGCCTTGGCGCAAACCTGCACACGCAACGGCTGGCCGGTACAACTCAAATGGCCAAACGACTTGATTGGCCAAACCGACAGCCACAAAGGCAAACTGGCAGGTATTTTGGTGCAAACCAACCCAAGCGAACACAGCGATATGCGCTGGGTGGTGATTGGCGTCGGTCTAAATATAGCGTCCCGCCTGAACGATCGCCTGAACGACAGCTTGACGAGCACGGATTTAGCACCGTCGGCATTTGCCCCCATCGGTTTGGCGCAAATAGACCCTACGTGGCACGCCCACACGCTCGCCATCGGCGCACGCGAAACCCTGTTGATGCAATTGGTTGACGCCATCATCTGCGCCATCGAAAGTGCACACGCCCTGCCGGACGCATCATTGGCACAACACTGGAACCAATACGATTTATGGCAACAGCACACCGTGCAATGGGCGGAAAACGGCACAGTGGACGAATCCACTGCGGCGGACTACGGCACTGCGCTGGGCATTAACGCATGGGGCGAATACCGCATCCAACCGGCCATTATTGACCCAGCCGCCGCGCCCATCGTGACGTTGAATCGTGGCCAGATTCGCGCCTACCACCCCATTACCGATTGACGGAACCCGCCATGACCGCGCCCACCTTACTCCTGATCGACGTTGGCAACAGCCGCATTAAATACTGGCTCTACCACGCCACCCAACACCCGCTCGCGCCCGATACCCTCGCGCCCGCGATTGCCCATGATGGCACCCTACCACTCGACCAACTGCACACACACTGGCTAAACGAGGCGCGCCAATACGGCGAGCCTGACGAAATTCGCATCAGCCACGTTGCCAGCGCCGCCTTATATGAGCACATCACCGCGCTGTGCGCGCAACTGTGGCCCCATGCAACCATCCGACGCATCCGCACACGAGCCACGCACCCGCAACTACAACTGGGTTACGATGAAACGCAAATGGGCAGTGACCGCTACGCGCAGATTTTGGGCGCACAGAGCATCAACTCCGCACAGCATCATTTGGTCATCAGCGCAGGCACTGCGCTCACGGTGGATGGGATTTTGGCCGGTGGTCGGCACATCGGCGGTACTATTGGCGCAGGGCTCAAGCTCACGCGCACCGCGTTGCATCAATACACCGCGCAATTGCCTTTGGACGGTGGCGAGGTGACGCGGCAAGCACCGCAACAGACGCGCGACGCTTTGGCCAGCGGCGCCATGTTGGCTGCGGTCGGCACGATCACACAGTTCATTCAGCGTTATTGTTTGCCACAGATGAGCGAAGCACCACATTTATTATTCTGTGGTGGTGACGCTGTGGCTCTGATGGCGCAATGCCAACATGCGCCAGATTTGGCGACGATACCGATGCGGCACGCACCGGCGTTGTGTTTGCTTGGGCTATTGGCAATGTGAGCATTTGCCCACGTCTGCCGACATATATTTATACGGATTGTTGCGCAAAGAACACCATCGCCGTCGCCATGCCGTTATTCACCGCATGCATCACTATCGGCGTGAACAGCGATTGCGTGCGCATCCGCGCCAAGCCCAGCACCATACCGAGCACGAAAATCTGCGCTAATTCATACCAGTTATACTGCCCATGCAACACAGTGAACAGCATACTGCTCAACAGCAAGGCGGGAAACGCGCCCAAGCTGCGCTCAAAGCCGCCATAAACGAAGCCGCGAAACACCATCTCCTCGAAAATCGGCGCGGCCACCACAACGCTAAGGATCAGCCAAAGGCGCGATTGCATCTGCGGCAATTCGTCCATGAAGCCCGATTCGCGCCAGCCCAGCGCTTGGTGCAAAATGCCCATCGCAAATACCGACAGCAGGCAAATAATCACCCACAGCACCGTGCGCGCCACACCCACAGGTCGCCACGCCATATAATCGCGCCACACACTGCCGCGTTTGCTTTTCACCATCAGGATAATCAACGGCAAACTCAACAGATTCACCACCAAAGCCACTTGAATCAAGGCTTCCGTGCTGCCCATCATTTCACGCGCGCCATTGATATTCATCGGCAAACCTTGCCAATGCGCATAACCCATGAGCGCGGCCAAAGTCAAAAAACCTTGCGTCGCCAATAGGTATACGCCAAACCACACGCCAGTCATCCAAAAACCCCAGCGTTGCGGCCTTGCCAAATTGTATGTCCCCGATCCATTCATCTGTCGTTCATCCTTTTAGAAAGCGTCACAGCCTACGCACCATCCCGACACTCAACCCACACCAGCACACTGCGCGCCGGTACGGTCGCCGAAGTGTCTACCGTCATACCCTGTCCCCGCATCGCCTCGGCATCCTCTCGATTGAGCAGCACCTGCAATGTGCTCGAATCAACGCATTTTTGCCAATGACAACCCGCCGGTGTTGGCGGTAAGCGCAAATTCAACGGCAACATTTGTGCATTAAACCACAACAATGCCCGCCCTGTCAGACAGCTATCCGATGCCACCGGCGCGTACAGCTTCAAACCGATGTGCTGGCGCTGTATATCGTGCCAATGAATCTCCTGCATCGGCTCAGCGGACTCCGTCCACCAACGCGCATCCGACCAATCGGGATGCGCCACATTTTTACCGGTCAGCCAATTCAATTGATGCAAGGCAGGAATCCGTGCGCGCAGCCGCGCCAGATCGCCGACAAAGCGAATCAAATCCTGATCGGCACGCGACCAATCCAACCACGTCATCGCATTGTCCTGCGAATACGCGTTGTTATTCCCCTGCTGTGTGCGGCCAAACTCATCACCCGCCATCAACATCGGCGTACCGCGCGAGAGCAGCAGCGTAGTCAGCATCGCCGCCACGTCGGATCGGCGCAATTGCTCAATCGCCGCATCCGCTTCACCTTCAACACCATGATTCCAGCTGTAATTTTCATTGTGGCCATCGCGGTTATTTTCACCATTGGCGTGGTTGTGTTTGTGCTCAAAGGTTGTGATGTCGCGCAAAGTCATGCCATCATGCGCAGCGATAAAATTCACGCTGCGGGTGCTCGGGCTGTTGTGCGCAAACAAATCACTGGAGCCGCTCATGCGCGTAGCAAATTCGCCCAACACATGCCGATCACCGCGCCAGAATCGCCGCACTGCGTCGCGGTAGCGGTCATTCCATTCCAGCCATTGCGTGTCAAAGCGCCCTAATTGATAACCGCCCACGCCGATGTCCCACGGCTCGGCAATCAACCACACCTGCGAGAGTATCGGGTCATTTTCAATCGCCTTGAGCAGTTCCGCTTGCGGATTAAAGCCGTTTGCAGAGCGCCCCAAAATCGGCGCCAAATCAAAACGAAAGCCCGCCACACCAAACTGCGTCACCCAATAACGCAAACTGTCCAAACACAGCCGCTGCACGCCCACTTGCGTCGCGTCCAGCGTATTGCCACAGCCCGCATCGTTGCTCAAGCGCTCTTTCCCCTGCGCCTCGTCCCAATAACGGCGATAGTAATAACGCTCATCCAGACCGCGCAAAGACACCGTCGGCCCATGCTCATCGCTCTCGGCGGTGTGATTAAACACCACATCCAAAATCACCCGAATGCCGTTTTCATACAGCACACGCACCGTCTCGCGCAACTCATCCGCACCGCCCGGACACAAGCGCGGATCCAAAGCCATCATGCCAACCGGATTGTAGCCCCACGCATTGCGCAAACCCAGTGGTGGTAAATGCCGCTCGTCCATCCACGCCGCAATCGGCATCAGCTCTACGGCGTCCACGCCAATGCGTTTGAAATGCGCTACAACGCACGGCTCACGCAGCGCAGCGATGGTTCCACGCACCGCCTCGGGTACTTCGGGATGCAGTTGCGTCAAGGCTTTGACCGACACCTCATAAATAAATTTCGGCGGTGTATCGGCGGGATAAGTGGTTGGCGCAACAGCCACTCGCGCCGTCGCCGTCATCGCCTCCGCTTGAGCCAAGCGACTGCCCAACGACGCAGACGCTTCCAATGAAATCATCGCTTTGGGCACCAATGATGCGGTATCAATTTGCGCCGAACGCGGCGCAGCCAAATCGGGGTGGTATTGAAACGGTGCATTAATGCGTTTGGCATACGGATCGAGCAGTAATTTGTTCGGATCAAAGCACCGACCGCGCTCGGGCGCGTATTCGCCATCCGCGCGCAGGCCGTAGTAAATGTGGTGACCATCCATGCTGGGCAAAGCACACAGCGCCTGAATCGCCTGAAGTGCCACCGCACCATGCCAGATACCATTGGTTTGCCGAGGCAAGCGCACGCGCGCCAATTCCACATGGAATGGATCAAACAAACACCAATACAAATCACTCGCCGCGGGTGCGAGCACAGCAATATTGATGTGAGCATCGCTGATGTTCACGCCCAAAGGCTCGGGTAATCCGTCGTACACAGTCAGCGGCTGGGGATAGTTCATGGCAATCTATTTTCTATTATTGTTGTTCAACAATGTATTTATTTGGCTCAAACCCACTCACACAGACTCAGTCAATTCAAACCGTTTCACTTGATTCAATGACGCACATCTTATAATGAACAAAGACCCACGGGTGTGAGTCTTTGGCATTATTTTTGCTGGTAGCGGATGTGACGGCTTTGACTCAGACAACGCCCAGCGGTCACATTATTTGTAGTGACCGGACTGTTTGAGTGATTCGTATTTGGCTTGCAATTGCGCTGGCGTTTCTTGCTTATCCGGATCGTGCGGGATGCAGTCCACCGGGCAGACGATCTGACATTGCGGCTCATCGTAGTGGCCAACGCATTCGGTACACCAGTCTTGGTTAATCACATAAATTTCCGAGCCCATGCTGATCGCATCATTGGGGCATTCGGGTTCGCAGACATCGCAATTAATGCAATCTTCGGTAATTTTTAACGCCATGATTCTCTTTCTTTCTGTAATCAGTAAAAAACCTGTCAATTATACTTAAGTTATTGATTCTGCGCAAATTTACGCTTCACTGCGGCTTCCACGCTCGGAAACACAAATTTGCTGATATCGCCGCCCAAATGGGCAATCTCGCGCACAATCGTGCCGGAAATGAATTGATATTGATCGGACGGAGTCATGAACATGGTTTCCACGTCCGGCAAGAGATAGCGATTCATACCCGCCATCTGAAACTCGTATTCAAAGTCCGACACGGCACGCAGGCCGCGCAAAATCACATTGCCCTGATTTTCGCGGACAAAATCTTTGAGCAAGCCCGAAAAGCCAAGCACCTTCACATTCGGATAATGGCTCAACACTTCGCAGGCCATGTCAATGCGCTCTTCCAACGAGAAAAACGGCTTTTTGTTGCGCGAATCAGCCACACCGACGATGAGCTGATCGAAAATTTTGGAACCACGGCGGATTAAGTCCTCGTGCCCACGGGTGAGCGGGTCAAACGTACCGGGATAGATCGCAATTTTTGCCATGATTTAGCCTTATTTCTTTGTTACATTGAGGCTTACGCCTTGAGAAAACACGGGTGAAAAGGTGAGCTGGCATTATAGCTGTTTTTTACAATGGCTCATGAAATTCGTCTGCATACGCCCCTACAAGCGTGCAGATGGTGTAAATTATTGTGTTTTTATTTGATTTATGAAGGCTTAATGTGACTCCAGTGCTTCCAAAAACTCAATCCGTAGGCAAAACGCAGCGCGCCGTGCATCGTTCGTATCGCTCATGGTCGGCTTTATCACTGATTTTAGCCTGCGCCGGTGCTTTGAGCCTGATAAGCCTGATGAACCCGATGGCGACTGCACAGGCGAAAGAAGCCTCGCTCACCCCGAGCAACGCCACCACGCAAGGCATCAGCGCCGCCGAGATGGCGCAAGTCATCCCGACCGATCCGGCCTTACTGCGCGGCAAGCTGAAAAATGGCTTGGAATACTACATTCTGCGCCACACGCAGCCTGCGGGCGTGGTTGAGTTGCGTTTGGCGATACGCGCCGGTTCGATCAATGAGAACGAAAATGAGCGTGGCGTGGCGCACTTTTTGGAGCACATGGTGTTCAACGGCACAACGCGCTACCCAGGCAATCAAATGGTCGATGCTTTGGAGAAAATGGGCGTGCAGTTTGGCGCTGATTTGAATGCCTACACGGGATTTGACGAAACCATTTACATCCTGCCGATTCCACTGAATAACCCAAATAATCTGGCGACCGGCTTGGACATGATGGAAGAATTGGCCTTTAACGCCACCTTTGATCCGGCGGAAGTGGAGCAAGAACGCTCCGTCATCATGGAAGAATGGCGCGCCAGCGCACAAAGCGCGGCGGCGCATCAGCAAGAGCACAATCTGAAAATCGCCGCCAAAGGCTCGCGCTACGCCGAACGCATTCCAATGGGGCAAACCGCCGTCATTCAAGGCGCTTCGCCCGAACTGCTGCGCCATTTTTACAAACGCTGGTATCGTCCCGACTCGATGGCCATCGTGGTCGTGGGCGACATTCAGCCCGAGCAAGTTGAGCAAATGATCGCCCAGCGCTTTGGCAAGCACATGAATCCCAAAGAAGCCGTGGTGCGCCCGAACAACACCTTGCCCAACAACGTCGAGCCGCTGGTTGGCGTATTTAAGGATGCCACCCTGACGCAAAACACCGTCATGCTCGCGCATAAAAACAAAAAGAATTTCATCCCGCTCAACACCACCGGCGGTTATATCGAAACCCTGCGCACCAGCCTGATGACCAATATGATCAATCAGCGTCTGCAAGCGCAACTGGACGGCGCGACGCCACCGGCTTCGCCGCCATTTTTACAGGCTGGCGTGGACGTGGACTACGTCACAGGGCTGGTGCGTAGCAAACAAGCCCTACACTGGTACGCCGTGGCTGCGCCCGGACAAGAGGCCAAAACCCTGCAAGCCCTGCACGAAGAAGCCCTGCGCGTGGTGCAGCATGGATTCACGCAAAGCGAATTGGATCGCGCCGTGCGTGAGCATTTGACCTACCTGAACAACAGCTCAAACAACTACCAAAAAGCCACCGAATACATTCGCGGCATCGTCGAGGACGAACCCTTGCCCGAACTTGCGTGGGAGCGCACCGCGCAACGCAAATACCTGCCGCGCGTCACCGTGGCCGAAGTCAACCAAGTCGCGCGTGAATTCATCCAAGCAGAGAACCGCTTTGCGTTGATTAACAGCAATAGCGCGCGAACCACCATCACGCCGCAGGAAATGCGCGCGATTCTGGCGCGCACACCGCAGACCAGCGCCTACACCGAAGTGCAGTCACGCGACACTCTGCTGACGCAGGCGCCTACTGCTGGAAAAGTGATTGATGCCGTGGCCAACAAAGACCTCAATCTGATCACATGGACCTTGTCCAACGGCGTGAAAGTCAACTTCAAACCAGTGCCGAACAACGATGGCCCGATTATTTTCAGCGGCTTTTCCGCTGGCGGTTTTTCGCGCCTGTCTGATCGCGAGTGGAAACAAACGCAATGGGGCTTTAACGGCCTAACCGAAGCGGGCATGAATGGCTTGAGCAAAACCCAAGTCAATCACATCATGGCGGGGAAAGACCTGTCCATGCAATTGGCGGCGGATGAAACCGCGCAAGGCGTGTCCGGTAAATTCAACATCAAGGACAGCGAAGCGGCATTCCAGATGATGCACAGCCTACTGACCGGCGTGAACAAAAACCCAGAAGCGTTCAACGCTTATCTGAGCCGCTTGGCCGCGTCCACCGCGAACCTGAAGGAGAACCGCGACGCCTTGTTTGAAAACGCCATTCAAACCTCGCTCAAACGCGGCAGCTCACGCTTCACCAGCCTGATTCCAAGCGACGCGGATTGGAAAAACACCAACTACGACACCATTTACCGCGCCTATCAAAATGCGTTCAGCAATGCCAACGGCATGCAGTTTATTTTCGTCGGCAAAGCGCAGCCGAGTCAAATCAAGCAACTGGCCGAGCGCTATTTGGGCAGTTTGCCAAGCAATTTGACGCAAACCAACGCCGCGCGTGATACCGGCGAGCGGCTTGACTACAGCAGTCGCACGATTGAACTAACCAAAGGCACAGAAGCCCTCGCGCAAGTGCGTCTGATGTTTGGCGGTGCGGCGCCGTATAGCCAAGACGACGCCTTGGCCTTGAGCGCCATTGCCCACGCACTCAACATCCGCTTGGTTGAACGTCTGCGCGAGGAAGAAGGCGGCGTGTACAGCCCCTACGTCTACGCCGCGATGAGCAAACAGCCGTACGAGCAATACGCCCTGACCATCGGCTTTTCATGCGCGCCGAACAACATCGATAAACTCATCGCCAGCACGCAAGACGAGCTGAATAAATTGGTGCAAAACGGCATTCGTCCGCAAGATTTGCTTAAATTCCAGCAAGCCGAGCGCGCCGGATTTGACAAAGTGACCAATACCAACGAGTTTTGGGTCGGCAGCATTGAGCAAGCGCTCAAGGATAATCAACCGCTGTCGAGCATCACCAACTACCCGCAACGGGTCAGCAATATTGATCCGAAGGCGATTCAAGCGGTAGCCAAAAAATACCTGTCGAACCACCGTGTGGTCGCGATTTTGCGTCCCGAAGGCAAATAAGCGCACGCCATGCAGCCCGTTTCAGCCGATCAAGTGTCGTACGCCATGGTCGGCTGAATGCGGTTGGTACAGGTACTTTTTCAGCTCTGACCATCAAACCACCCGACCATGTGTGGTCTCACCATCTGATACGCCGCCCGTAGCTGTTGGCTGACGAATACCACACCCGCATTCAATGACCGCGGTTTAGTGTATTTTCTCCAGCAACCTCGTCAACCATCTCAGCGCCTCAATCCTTTTACTCCCGCTTGCATCCATCACGCTGTAGCCATGCAAGCCACACCCAAGCGCTTTATAATCATTCATCAACGACAGATTCGGATCGAAACCATTACGCTATGCGCGCACACCTTTTGAACAGCCCCCGCACCGACACTGAGCGTCCCCGCTCGTGGTGGAGCGCTGCGCTCAGTTTGACCATACACGGCGCCATCATCGCCCTGCTTTGGTCTGCGCCGAGTTTGCCGATCAATACGCCGGAAGTCGCTCCACCCGAGTCCATCGACGCCACGATTTTGCCACCGCCGCCAGCAGAGAAACCGGCTGAAAAGCCAGATACACCGCCTACACTGGCAGCCACACCTGTGGCCACACCGTCCGCTCATTCGGCGCCATCAGCAGCACCGAAATCTGCCTCAACATCCGCCAGCAATGCGGATCAACGCCCAAGCTCCGCCGATGGCACACAAACGGCCGGCGCGGGACAATCTGACACCGCACAAGCCAACAAAGGTAACGGCGACGCTAAAAAGCCGCTGCCATCAGGCGCACCCGTGGCAGTTGAACCCTCTGGCGGATTTCAGATTGACTACGATTTGGATGCTTCCGGCTCAAACAACGCAGCGGCCAGCGGCGGTGCGCGGCTGGTATTCACCCGTAAAGGCGATCGCTACGTCGCCGACCTCTCGGCAAAAGCCGCCACCCTATTTTTGACCGCCAAAATCAATGGCCACTCCGAAGGCCAAGTGCGCAACAACACCATCGCCACCGAAAAATTCTCCGACAGCATTGACCTGCCGGGTGGCAAATGGGACAAGCAATCCTCCTTCGTGGCAAATTACGATGCGCGTCAAGTGACCTTCACCAATAAAGGCAACACCTTTGAGCGCCCGCTGGAGCAAGACCCCCTATTTGACTACGTGTCCGCCATGGCGTACCTGCAAGCGGGTTTCCAACAAGGCCAATTGAGCGCGGGGCAAGGCGCGATTACACTACCAATCGGCAAGCGCGAAGAGGTCGCGCAAGCGCGCATCACCATCGGTGACTATGAGCGAATTTCCACCAAGGAAACCGCCGCTGACGCCATTCCCACCAATATCGCGATCAACAGCGGCAGCATCAAGTTCATCCGCGTTTGGTTCGTGCCTGATAAAAAATACCTACCGCTGAAAATGGAAATCGGCGTGGATGACAAAACCATCGTTCTTTTGAGCCGCAATTCGGGGTAAACTGCGCAAACCATTTCACCCCTTTGAGCCACGCGCCACCAACCATGCACCCTCAGAACGACTCGCCACACAACGATCAACGCAGCGCTCGGTTCACCTCTTGGGCTAAATGGGCACTCAAACCGTCTGACCAAAATGCCACTCCATCAGCATTTCGTCAACGCTGGCTACGCGCGCTCCTGCTGAGCGCGGTGGTTCAAGGCATTTTACTGCTGATCGCGTGGTATGCTGTACAAACGCGCCAACACAGCGAACGCAGCACATCCAATGAGCACATCGCCGCCGTGACGACGGTTCAAAGCACGCCCACCGAGACTCAAGCCACGCCCACAATTGCGCCCAACAACCCATCCAACACCTCATCCAAAAACGAGCCCGCAGCAAGCAACAGCACACCACGCAGCAGCACCCAGCACACACTCCCAACCGATGACTTGGGTGCGCAAACGGTTCGCCCGCGCGACAAAAACCCGACACCCAATCAAGCACCGGCGACCGCACCCACCGAGCAACCGACCACCCAGACAACAAACAGCAGCACCAACAACAGCGAACCAAGCGTCACCGCCACGCCCAGCAGTACCTCCAGCAATCCTGCTCCAGCAAACAACTTGCTCAACGTCCCCATCGCCGCACAAAGCCTAAGCTACCGCGTGCAATTAAACGATGGTTCAAACACCACGGAGCTGCCGCCCGCACGACTGCTCAGCACACACTTGGGCGCACAGCGCTATTCGACCAGCTTGTCGAACGGCACTACTCAAGCAGGCGCGGGCAATTTCGGTTGGTTCGACACCTTTCAGATGACCGAACACGGCCCGAATCCGCTGGAAATCGGCGGCGGTCTGTATCTCAAAACCGGCGATTCGCCCGTGCGCTTGGCATTGGGTTTGAATCTGCATGACGATGGTCAAACGTGGCACTGGGGCAAAAAAGCCAATAGCGGTACGCGCACGCACACCTATTTTTTGGATCGGGTCAGCCTCATCACCTATGTGCAAGGCGCGCTGAACCGCAATCCGATTCGCGGCGCAGTGCAGTGGATGTTGCCCTTGGCGAGCGATCACGCGGTCCGCGAGGTGGCGGTGAGCGTATCGCCTGTTTCTGCTCCCGATGCAACCATTCATTGCCAGCCATGCGTACAAGCGCAAGTACGCGCTCACTTAGGCGAAATAAACTATTGGTCGGTGTGGTATGACGGTGCGCATCACTGGGGACCGGTGATGATGCGTATGCGTCTGGCACATCCGCAAGGGCAAACCCTGATCCTCACGCTGCAATAAATATCATCCGATCATGGTTCAAGCAGAACAATGATCTTGCCACAGGATTGAATCTACTGGGCAAACGGCCACATGTGGCCGACGATCAGCGCACAACTCAACATTTTTGATAAGGCTAATCTTGGCATTTGAAGCCGACGCCAAGCAAAAGTAAAGCCGCCCGAAAAGGCGGCTTGGTCATAGTTCACAATGCTTAGGTGTTATTTGACAACTTTAAGCGGACTGCCTTTCGGCTTTTCCGGCACATCATGCGGCGCATCCTGCGGCACGTCCTCTGTTGACAGAGATTTCGATTCAGCGCGTTCAGCCGCCTCCAGCTCCTCGGCAGACATTGATTCTGAGTGCAAATCGAGGTCAAATGCCATACCTTGATTGGTTTCTTCGGCAAAAATCGCCAGCACATTACCCACCGGAATCGCGATATTTTCGACTTTGGTGCCGAACCGCGCCTGAAAGGTGATCCACTCATCGCCCAACTCCAATTGGTTGGTCGCTTCGGCGCTGATATCCAAAACGATGCGACCATCCACCACAAAACCCTGCGGCACTTGCGTGGACTCATCCACATGCACCACAATTTGCGGACTCAGGCCAGCATCCGAGCACCATTCCCATAGTGCGCGGATGAAATACGGGGTTTGTGATAAATTGGGATTCATGTTGTACTTTCAGGCTATGCCACCGCTTAACGACGCATAACTTTTTCAGATGGGGTCAATGCCTCAATGTATTTTGGCCGTGAGAACAGGCGCTCAGCGTATTTGGACAACGGCGCAGCGGCTTTCGGTAAATGAATGCCGTAGTGCTCCAAACGCCACAACAGCGGGGCAATGGCGATGTCGGGCATGGTAAACTCATCACCGAGCATATACTTGCTGTTGGCAAATACCGGCGCGAGTTGCGTCAATTGATCAGCGATTTGTTTGCGCGCATGATCGTGTTCGGCGCTACGGCTCGGGGTTTCCAAAGTCTGCACATGCACGAATAATTCACGTTCAAACGTGAGTAACATCAAGCGCACGCGCGCGCGCATCACCGGATCGGCAGGCATCAATTGCGGATGCGGAAAACGCTCATCGATGTATTCGTTGATGATATTGGATTCGTACAAAATCAGGTCGCGATCCACCAAAATCGGCAGTTGACCATAGGGATTCATCATCATGATGTCTTCCGGCTTTTGGAACAAATCCACGTCACGGATTTCGAAATCCATGCCTTTTTCAAACAAGACAAAGCGGCAACGTTGTGAAAACGGGCAAGTTGTACCCGAGTAGAGAACCATCATGGCGTTCTTCCTTTATTAAACAGTTATCAATGAAGCATTACATGCTTTAAATAATGAATCAGCTCTCAGCGATGATCATGGCTGAGATTCAAACAAGTATTAGTGTGACGAATCCAAACAAAAAAGGCAAGCGATGCTTGCCTTTTTGGTAAATATTACTGATTACTTAATATCTTTCCAGTAATTTTTACTGAGCTTGTGTGCCAAGAAGGCCAACAACAGCAAGAATGCCATCGCAAAGTAACCAATCATATGACGAGATGAACGATCCGGCTCAGCCGCCCAGTACAAGAAATTGGTGATGTCGCGGGTCATTTGCTCGTATTCCGCTTCATCTTTCTTACCAGCAGTCGCCTTCACAAAACCCGTCAAAGTTGGAACCATTTTGGTGTGGTCTTCATGACTTGGTTTGTCTTCATAAGTCGGCACCAAAATACCCTGCTCTTCCCACAATGCATGAGGCATACCTGCGTTCGGGAAGTATAAGTTATTCCAACCAGTAGCGCGAGTATCGTCTTTGTAAAAACCGTTCAAATACGAATACACATAGTTTTCGCCTTTGGCACTGGTCATCAAAGATAAATCCGGTGGCGTTACACCAAACCATTTTTTGGCATCAGCGGCCGTCATACCGATGGTCATCATGTCGCCCGGTTTGGTTGTGGTGGTCAGCATGTATTGCTTGATGTTGTCATCCGACAAACCGATTTTGCCCAACTGGTTGTAACGCACTGCCGACAGGCCGTGACAGCTAAAGCAGTAGTCACGGAAAGCCGCCGCACCACGTTGCAATGACGCCTTATCAGACAGATTCACCTTCGCATTTTTCAACGGAGGCGTGGTTGAATGCGCCGCACCAAAGAACATTAGGTACAGCGTCGCCGCAACCATACACGCAGTCAATAAATAGACTAATTTAACAATAAGTGATCTCATTTTCTATCCTCTATCGACTCAGTGGGGTTTGAAATTAACACGTTCCGGAGGCTGTTTGAATTCACCCACAGACGTCCACCAAGGCATCAACAAGAAGAAGCCAAAGTAGAATAACGTACCCAATTGTGCAACTTTTTCACCGATTGGCGTAGGCGCTTGTACGCCTAAGTACCCCAAGATCAAGAAGTTAATCACGAAACAAATCAACAGCCCCATGTGCCAGCTTGGACGATAACGCATGGATTTAACCGGCGAGCGATCCAGCCAAGGCAGGAAGAACAAAATCACAATCGCACCACCCATCACCACCACGCCCCAGAAAGCTGCTTCAGTGAAGTACATAAATACAGCCAACGCAACCGCACCAACCAAGAGTTTCAACTTGGTTTTTGCTGAGAAATTACCACGCAAATATGCCATTAAGCCGGCCAACAGTATCAATAAAATAAATACAAATTTCATTTGATTGGTCACCGCACGCAACATCGAGTAGAACGGCGTGAAGTACCAAACTGGCGCAATATGCGGCGGCGTTTGCATCGGGTTCGCAGCCAAGTAGTTATTGTCTTCGAGGAAATAACCACCGAAGGTTGGCCAGAAGAACACCACGGCAAAGAACAGGATAAAGAACACCGCAATACCAAAGAAATCATGCACGGAATAGTACGGATGGAATGGAATGCCGTCCAGCGGTTTGCCAGAAGCGTCTTTCAGTTTTTTGATTTCGATACCGTCTGGATTGTTTGAGCCAACTTCGTGCAACGCAATCACGTGCGCCACCACCAAGCCGATCAAGACCAATGGTACGGCAATCACGTGCAACGAGAAGAAGCGGTTCAAGGTTGCATCACCCACCACGAAGTCACCACGGATAAACACGGACAAATCCGGGCCGATCAGTGGAATGGCGGAGAACAAGTTCACGATCACTTGCGCACCCCAGAAGGACATTTGCCCCCAAGGCAACAAATAACCCATGAAAGCTTCAGCCATCAATGCAAGGAAAATCGCGCAACCAAAAATCCACACCAATTCGCGTGGTTTGCGGTATGAGCCGTAGAGCAAGCCACGGAACATGTGCAAGTACACCACGATGAAGAACGCTGAAGCGCCAGTCGAGTGCATAAAGCGGATGTATTTACCACCCGAGACTTCGCGCATGATGTACTCAACACTGGCAAACGCCACTGGCACGCCAGCTGAGTTCAATGCCGCGTCCGGTTTGTAGTTCATTACCAAGAAAATACCGGTAACGATTTGAATGGCCAGAACGACCATGGACAAAACGCCAAAAATGTACCAGAAGTTAAAATTCTTCGGCGCATAGTACTCAGACATATGCTCTTTGTACATTTTGGTCAGAGGAAAGCGCTGATCGATCCAACCGATCAAGCCGCCTGTTTCAGTGGTTTGATTGTGATCTGCCATGATTATGCTTCGCCTTTCTCATCTTTACCAATGACCAACTTGCTGTCTGACACGAACATATAACGCGGTACGTCCAAGTTTTTCGGTGCTGGTTTATTTTTAAACACGCGGCCTGCCAAGTCGAAAGTAGAACCGTGGCAAGGGCACAGATAGCCGCCCGGCCAATCGGCTGGGAGCGAGCCACCGCCACCTTCTTTAAACTTGCTGTCTGGCGAGCAACCCAGATGGGTACACACGCCGACCATCACCATGACGTCCTTGTGTTCAGGGCGACAACGAAATTCGTTGTTGCAGTAGTCCGGCAAAGGCATGCTGTATGGGTTCTCAGATTTAGGATCAGCCAACTCGCCATCATGCGCATGCAATTTGCTCGTCATTTCTTCGGTGCGACGCATGACCCAAACAGGTTTACCACGCCATTCGACCACTTTTTGCTCACCCGGCTTGATGTCACCGATTTCTACTTCAACCGGCCCACCGCTGGCTTTGGCTCGAACCGACGGCGCAAAGCTGGCCACCATTGGCGCGGCCATCGCGCACGCACCTAAAGCCCCGACACCGCCCGTTGCAATCAATAGATTGCGACGTTCTTTGTCTTGTAGGTCTTTTGGATTTTGATCGCTCATAAACGACCCCCATATCGTAAGATTAACTAAAATAAAACCACTAAACCCTAATTGCTGTGTCTAAATTTTGAGCACAAAAGCACCAGATGCCCACGATTTTTACACAAATAACCCTATTATTGTATCGTAAACTCGCCGTCACTCAAAGCCCATTTATGACGAAACTTGCTGAAAATTGTGAATTTTCGAGGCATGCACACAACATTATGGAGAAAAAAGATATAATCACCCCCATGGTTATTCTGTGAACCATATAAAAAGAGACAGATGTCGCTCTATTTATAAGTTATTTTTTGAGAGGAAGCATTATGTGGAAAGAGTTTAAAGAGTTTGTGATGAAGGGTCCTGTGTTGAGCTTGGCGGTCGGTGTGATCATCGGCGCAGCATTTGGCAAAATCGTTGATTCAGCGGTAAAAGATTTGATCATGCCGTTGATCGGTGCTGTTTTTGGCAAAGTGGACTTTAGCAATTTGTTCGTGGTTTTTGGTGATGTTCCTGCCGGCGTACCTCGTACATACGATGCATTGACCAAAGCGGGTGTGAACGTATTTGCATACGGTAACTTCATTACCGTGTTGATCAATTTCTTGTTGTTGGCATTGGGCGTATTCGTCATTGTGAAATTGGCCAACAAAGTAGTCGCGGAAAAAGAAGAAGCACCTGCGGAGCCAAGCGAAGACGTGGTTTTGTTGCGTGAAATCCGTGACAGCTTGAAAAAATAATTTGCGACACGCTCATGTGACGCGCTCACGCCGTGTGCAATCTGTCGTAAAAAAGCCACTGGGTTGCTCCAGTGGCTTTTTGCTGAGTCATACCGGATGCGCTCATGAGGTAATGCGCACTTTAACTTTCACTTTTTGCCCAACACATTGCGCATCATGTGAAACAAAGCGCACACCCGCCACCGCACTGCGAATCTCGCGCAGATAGCGATTGCCTTCACCCGCTTGGTTAACCAAGCCAACAAAGCGCACACCGCCTGCCAAACGTTCCACCCAAACCGCCACATCCAACCCCACTACCGTTGCATTCGCCGGTTTCAACGTCGCCGAGCAATCAACCGTGCCTGTGCCCGTTGCAGAACCCGTGCCCGCCAACGCACCAACAGATAAGCCACCGGATACATCACTACTTCCAGCGGCACTTTCACCGACATTCTCACTTAACCCCGCACCGGATGATGTCGCCACCCCATTATGACGCTCGCCTTTATTTTCAGCAGGCGAAAGCGAATAAATACCCGATGGCGTTGCATTCGCCACTGAGTTTGTCTGCTCCTGCATGTGAGTATCTGTATTTTTTATCATCGTTTGGGATGACGAAGAGGATACTGGCTTGGTTGACGACGCGGTATTAATTGACTCAGCAGCAGGGTTTTTCGCGTCAGTACCAGCCTGACCAGCCGCTGTCGATGGCGTTTCAGTTCGCACCTCAATACCATTGGGCTGCGGCACGGGTAACGCCGAGCGCCGCTGCATCAAGCCGGCAAAAATAGCCACATGCACCGCCAAAACCACGGCCACGACCACCAGCCAGCGCATAAGGCGGTTACGCCTCATAACGACCTCCATTTTGCGCCGCAAACGCCCGAATCGCCTCTGCATTCGTACGCAAAAACGCCAACGCCGACGGATGGCGCAGTACAAAGCCCGCTGATTTGAGCTTCGCATTGCGCAAGCGCCGTGATTCGCGCATAAAGCTCCAACGCATGGGCGAGATCCGCGCCTGCATCTGCGCACGCGAAATCTTCTCGGGCGGCACACGCTTCAGCACCCGCGCCAACGCTATCATCCAATCACCCATCAACAGCGGCTCGTCGTCGCAGATATTGAACACCTCAAATGGCAGGCACACCTCGTTTTGCTCGGTGCGATTGAGGAAAAACACACAAGCCTGCGCCAAATCATCCGCATGAATATGATTGCTGAAACTATCCTTCTGCGGCAACAGCACCGGCGAATCGGCCAATACCGAGACATACGGCAAACGCGCCAACGCATAAATCCCCGGCGCACGCAATACCGTCACCTGCGCACCACTACCATAGGCAAATTCGCGCCACTGATGCTCCGCCGCCACGCGCCCTTGCGCCCGCGCGGATTGCGGATTCACCACCCGCGTTTCATCCACCCAATCACCACCACAATCGCCATACACGCCCGTCGTGCTGATATACACCACCCGTTTCGGGGCAACACCCCGCCGCTGCCAAAAACTCAGCAAAGTGCGCAAACGCGCATCACCAGCGCCCACCGAATCGACGCGCAACAGCGGCGGAACGGTATACAGCACTGCATCAAAAGACTGCGCCAAAAACGCCTCTTGCGCGGGCGACAACGCCCACTCATCCAAGTCCAGAGACACATGCCGAAACGTTGCCCCTTCAAGCAGCCCAGAACAAGCCGAACAAACCGAGCGCGACAGCACCGTTACCTCATAACGAGACAACAGCTCTGGCAACGCACGTTGCGCCACATCCCCCAAACCGACAATCAATAATTTTTGCACCGCACACTTTCCAACGTTCACCAACGCTTACCAACGTTCACCAACGCTTACCAACGATCTGACAATGACAAAGACGTATCTTACCGTAATATGCTAAAATATAAGCCTGACTTGAAACAACGCATCGTGTCATTGCTTGATTGAATTTGATCAATTAACCGACACGGCGCACACTCGAAACGGGGGCGACCTGGCTTTCGACGTGGGTTGCAAAGCAGAAGCGGGCATGTCGAGGACTGTACACCTCGTAAATCCTACAGAAAACTTTAAACGCAAACAACAAGCGTTTCGCTTTAGCCGCTTAAGGCTAGCCGTTGACCCCGATTGTCTTTGGTTGGGATAATCAACGTCACTTACAAAGAACCGACGTGATTTGGGTTACTTAAACCACGTTTAAATCCAAGGTAACTCGTGCTGTGCGTGCGTGTTTAGCGGGTGCAAACAGCATTAAATCTAAACCGTTAAACTAAACATGTAGAACGCTCTGTAGAGGGCTTGCGGACGCGGGTTCGATTCCCGCCGCCTCCACCAAGGAACCTAACCACACTCTTAGCCGAGTGTGGTTTTTTTCATTCCAAAACCATTCACAAGCCCCGCATCCATTCTGCGCGCAAATTCGCCTGCTCCGGTTGTATGACGGCATGGTGAATCTGCGCCAGCAAGCGTTCTTTATCACGCCCGAGTGTGCCTTTGAGCACCAGATAGTTGGACGCATGATCGCTGCGAAAAACGGTGTCGTTGAGCTTGAGTTGAGCAATCATCAGTCCAAGCTCTTGCATCAAACCGATGGTGTCGGGCAGTTGGTAATTCGGAAAGTTGGCCATGAAACGCGCCATACCCATCGGGAAGGACACCACCAGCGTGGAGAGAAATTCGGGCTGCGTGTCGTTCATCAACTGTGCGGAGTTGAGGGCGTGCTGTGTGCTCAATTCAGTACCGCCCAAGCCATTCAAAATCATGACGGAGCGGGTAATCTGCGCCGCGCCGAGTTGGTTCAACGCGGTACTCGAGGAGTCGTAGCTTTCGCCTTTGTTCACACGACGCAGCACCTCATCGTCGCCGGACTCACAACCAACGTACACCATGCGCAGACCGGCGTCACGCAACTCTTTCAACTCCTCAACCGATTTGTTGCTTACATTGCGCGGCAGGCAGTAGGCAGAAACACGCTGCACATCGGGCAGATGTGCGCGAATGGCGTGTAGCACAGCCATCAGTCGCCGCGTGGACAGCGCCATCGCATCGCCATCGGCCATGAATATTCGCCGCACCGATACGCCGCGCGCAGCGACATTGCGCAAGTCATTCTCGATTTCATCTTGCGTGCGCGGGCGAAATTTTTTCTGCGGCGCGGTGTACATGTCGCAAAACGTACATTGATTCCACGAGCAGCCATTGGTCACGGGCAAAATCAGCGAACGCGCCTCGCTCGGCGGACGAAACACCGGCTCAATGTAGTGAATGGGGAAGGCATTGGGATACATAGCACACTCGTTGAAAAAATTGAATTATCGCCTGTTTCCAAGCATCGGCTCAAGCCAAATGCGCCAAATGCGCCAATTGCGCGCGTGCTCAATCCTTTAAAAAATGCGCCACCGCATCAAGGCCATCTATGCGTGCAGCAATCACCTTGAGCACCACCAGTAATGGCATGGCGATCAGCAGACCGACCGCCCCCCAGAGCCAGCCGAAAAACAGCAGCGCGACAAATTGAGCGGTGTGGTTGATATTGACAATTTTGCCCAATATCCAAGTCTGTGCAAACGTGCCAATCACCGAGGCCACCATCAATACCGTCCCTGCCGCCATACTGGCCATGGATAAATCGGACCATTGTTGCAACCCAGTGACGAATACGCCTGCCGCCGTCAGCAACGTACCCAAGTAGGGAATAATGTGCAAAATACCGGCCAGCAGCCCCCACACGCGGGCATTTTCAAAGCCGAACAAAAACAGCACCACATAGGTAATCAGCCCCAAAATCAGGTTGGTGAGAAACATCGAACCCAAGTATTTTTGCACCGCGCGATGAATCTCGTTGAGCACCTCAACGGTGATGCGTTTTTGCTTAAGCGAGTCGCCGATGATGCTGACCGTTTTGCGCCGAAACTGGTCGCCCGCAGCCAATAAAAAGTAGGCAAGCAGCAACACCGAGGCGAGCGTACCTAAATCACTGAAGGTACTCAACAGACGATTGAGCAAAATGCCGCTGAATACGCCGGTATTGGCCTCCTTCATCGGCGGTGCGACCGGCTGCACCGTCGTTGGCGCTGTGCTCGTGGTTGTCGCCTTCGCCGATGCCGCCGACACGGTGGGTGCTTGATCCACATTGCGTGGTACGGTGCTATTTGGATTAGCAGCGCGTTCCGAGGCTTTGTTTAAATCATCACCGATGACCTGATTCACCGCCTCCGCCGCTTTATGCAGTTTACTCAAAGCACTCGTTTCATCGCTTTGGGTATTACGCAGTTCGGTACCAATGCGTTCAACCGTTTGCGGTAGGGACTCGGCCAAATGAATCGCCTGCCACCATACCGCATAGCCAATCGCGCTGTTGAGCGCGACAAATGCCAGCACCGCGATATTGGCCGCGAGCCAACGCGGCATGCGCCACGAGACGAAAAAGTCAACAATCGGCCCCAAGGTGTAGGACAGCAAAATCCCAACGGTCAGCGGGATAAAAAATAATTCCGCCCATTTGAGCAGAACCACGACCACTGCAAAGTTAAACAGAATTAGGCTCCAAAATAGGAGGCCGCGCTCTTTGTTCGGTATTTCATCGGGTATCTGTTCTGCTATCACTGCTGTGTTCGAATGATCCATGATGGTCGCTCTTTTTTATTGTGAAAATATAGTGAAAATTGTGGGCTTCGATGTTACCCCTGCTCTATTTAATAGAAGCGCATCTATGTGCGCTTCTATTAAATACAGATGAATACTGGTTCAACGGTCTTGGATGATTGATCGGGCTGGTGACTCAAGCCTCAGCAAACTGTTTTTTTAAGGGATCCCCCGCACCAACGAGCGGTGTCACTCAGTTGATTTCGTTTGGACACCGACCTGCTGTGCCATTTGCCCAACAACCTGAATGGCCTGATCAAATTGCATTGATTTATCAAAAAAATGCTGCACACCCAATTGCTGTGCTATTTTTCTGTAATGAAAATGCGTGTGGTTGCTCAACACCACGAACACCGGCGTATGACTGGGCGGCAGATGCGCGCGCGCGTAGCGAATGACGTCCAAGCCATTGCCCTGAGCCAGCTCAATATCGGCAATGACCAAATCGTATGGATGCTGTCCGATCAGTCGAATCGCGTCGTCTTGGGTCTGTGCGGTATGCGGCACGACATTCGGCGCCAGCTCGGCCAGCGACTCCAAAACTCGCTCTTGTAACAATTCAGAATCTTCGATCAATAGCAAACGCATGTCATTTCCCAGCTACTCAGTGCGCACCCTAACCCCGCCAGTGCCTACTCACTTTTTTGTATAGACAGACTACCACGAGCACCCTCTGGTCGCTATCGGTGTTTGTCCTACAAACGCATGCAATGAATCGCTCCTCAGTTGACCAAGCCATTTTTAATGGCGTAATAGGTCATATCCGCATTGGTTTTGAACGCCATTTTTTCCAAAATCCGACTGCGGTAGGTGCTGACGGTTTTCACGCTGATGAACAGTTCATCGGCGATTTCGGTCGCACTGCGTCCTGATGCCAATTTGATAAATACCTGAAATTCGCGCTCTGATAGCTCCTCATGCAAGGCCTTTTCATTCGGCTTAATCAACTGCTGCGACATCAGTTCGGCCACTTCAGGCGTAAAGTAGTGTTTGCCCTGACTGACCTGTCGAATCGCACGGATCATTTCCTCAGGATCGGCGTCTTTGGACAAATAACCTTTGCAGCCCAAACGAATCAAGCCGAGCGCATACTGATCGGCGGCATAGCCGCTCAGAATCAATACCGCCAGATCAGGCGCGATGTGTTTGAGGTCACGCACGGTATCAATGCCATTTTTTTCCGGCATCGAGATATCCAATACCACTGCGTCAAACGACTGTTTGCGAATCAATGCCAAGGCCTCTTGCCCCGAGCCTGCTTCAGCACCGACGCATAAATCCGACTCGGCCTCGATCAAGCCACGCATGGCTTGCCGCAAAATCGTGTGGTCATCGACCAGTAGTACTTTCTTTTTCATCATGAAATGATCTCTGAATCAGTCCGTGGAGAGGTCTCGCGGCCTCAAAAATGGTATGGCATGAATCATTTCACAGCCTATCAAGCAAGAAAATTACTGGAAATTTTGCTTAAATACCTGCCATTGCTGGCGCAATTGTACCTGCGTATCACTGAGCAACGGTCTATTTTTCCACAGATTTTTGATGTACCAAATCAAGCACAGACCGAATATCAATGGTAAAGCAAATATCCCAGCAAACAGCCAATCACGATGTGGCTGATCAATCGCCCAAACCACAAACCAAATCAATCCAGCAATCGCTCCAACCACAAACGTGGTGGCAGCCACAACAGATGCAATAACAGTGGTCATGATGCGACGCCAGTCTCTGGCCAAATTGTTAGAAAGACCAGAACTGGTGGCTGAAACGTAGCTTTTCACCCCCGGTAAAACCTGCTGATTCACGATGGTTTTCACTTGCTTGCTCAAAAAGTAGGCGCCAACCAGTTTAATGACCGTTCTCCACATACTGTTCCCCTGTGTTATAAGTTGTAAGCGTTGAATCTTGTGCTGTGTTATGTGTTGGCGTTATGCGTGCATTGGCTTGAAGATTGTGCGAGCGCACGCCAAAAATATTGAAAGGCAACCAACGCTTCGGTGAAGCGTTGGTTCATTGCAGACAAGTCCATCATCGATACGATTATTTTTCGCTCGATTTTTTAGCGATGGCATAGCCAACCAAGGCGGCCAATCCCGCAATCGCGGCGATGGATGTCACTGGCTTTTGATCAACCATTTTTGCACAGGCTTGCTGACCTTGTTTCAATGCGGCAACTGCTTTTTCCTGCGTGTTTTCTTTCAAACCTTGGTATTGCTCGCTCAAGGTTTTTTTCACATCTTGGCCATCAATTTTGCTGACATCATCAGCGTTGCTGGCCACCCATTTGCTCAAACGATCGATCAATGCTTTGACTTCATCGGTCGATACGTCAACAGCCTTTTCGGTTTTATCGGCTAATTTTTCTGCAGTGGCTTTGGCACTGCCAACCATATCCGCCGCTTTGTCTTTCGCCGTATCTGCAACGTCTTTGGCTTTATCTTTGGCCTCATTCACGCCATCGATAACGTCGTCTTTGAACTCTTCAGTTTTTGATTTGTTAAACATATTATTCCCCTTAATTTAGTTAGTCATGCAATATCTCGGTGATCGGATTAAACCGAGTTAAACGCGATCATTCTTGCGATCAGACCAATCATCGATCTTCTCTTTGGCGCTATCGACTAAATCGCCGGTTTTCTCTTTCACAGTTTCCACCGCGTCTTCGGCTTTGTCCTTCATGTCTTCAAACACTTCTGCGGCTTTCTCTTTGGCATCTTGCATACCCTCAACCACATCGTCTTTAAATTTTTTGGTTTTTGACTGTTCAAACATCATCACGCTCCTGAGAATATCTACTGATTAGATTGGTTCGACGGTAAGTAATCTACCGATATTGGCGATTTATAAACGACGCCCGCGTACCAGCGAAATCAAGGCCAAAATCAAGAAAATCACAAATAAGATTTTTGCAATGCCAGCCGCGCCAGCAGCAATGCCACCAAAACCGAAAATACCCGCGATGATCGCGATAATAAAAAATACCACTGTATAATGCAGCATAATGTTCTCCTAAAATGAAATTGATTCAGTTGGTTTAGTTAACTCATTGAACGCCTCAACCTCTACCGCATACGTGATCAAGTTGTCCTTTATTTGTTGCTTACTACGGTTCCCATATTAAACACCACCCAATTTTTTAACTATGCGACGCAGACTGAAAACCGTGTAGGAATAGGCCGACAATATGAATCTAAGCATTGTTCAAAAATACCAACGATTGAAAGAACAAGTGGGCAATCGCGTACTGTTCACGTTATTGCTGACCACATTGATGATCATCGCCACCATGTTCATTACCGATTCATGGCTCAACGACATCACCGACGCCAATCAAAAAGCAATGGCCGACTATGTGAAAATGAGCCGTGTCAGCCAAATCAGAACGCAAATCGAGCGCACCGAATCAGCGCAACGCGGCTACTTACTGAGCATGGACGAAGCCTATCTGCCACTCTACGCAGACAGCAAAGCCACTGTTTTGAACCAACTGCAACAACTCGCACCCCGCATCAACACCACCGATGCCGACCCGCAAGAACAAGCGCTGTTCCATCAGATCAACAACGACATCGGTGCAAAAATCAACGAGATGGACATCACCCTCAAACTCGTCGAAAATGGCCGCACCGCGCAAGCGCTGGACTTAGTTCACATGAACCAAGGTCAGGCATTGCAAAACAACATCCGTACCAATGTTCAAAACCTATACAGCCTGATCGAGAAACGGCTCAACGGGCTGATCGCGCAGCGCAGTGAGAAAATCACATGGGCGCGCTGGTCTATTTTATTAACGATCTTGATGTTATCCGCAGTCATATTGGTCACGCTAAACGATCTGATTAAAGCCGCACGAGAAAAAGACAATGCCAAGCAGAGCCTGGCGCAAGAGAACAAAAACTACCAACGCCAATTGGCGCAAAACCTACGGCAAATGCAAACCTTGGTACTGGATGCGCAAACCGAAATCGAGGAAAGTCGTGCGCAATTGGCGCGTGATTTGCACGACGAATTAGGCTCGATTCTGACCGCCATACGCATGGATTTGGGTTGGAGCATCAAAAAATCCCAGACCGACCTACCCGAAGTCGCCCAAAAACTACAACGCACACAAGCCTATCTGGATCGCGCGATTATCTTCAAACGCCAAGTGGTCGAAGATTTACACCCATCCATGCTCGATAATTTCGGCCTGTGGATGTCATTGGAAAATATGGCGCAAGAGAGTGCACAGCGCAATCAATGGCAATTGAGCCTCAATCTGCCCAAGCAACCGCCGGAGTTGGCCAAAGGTCTACAACTGGTGGTCTACCGCGTCGTACAAGAAACGCTGAACAACGCCAGTAAATATGCGCAAGCGCGCCATTTCACACTCGACATCACCCTAGATGAGCGCACTCTGAAAATCGATATGCTTGACGATGGCGTTGGTACGGATTTAAGCCAAACCAAGCCGCAATCACACGGTATCACTGGCATGAAAAATCGAATCTTTGCCGCCGGCGGACAAATTCACCTCACCAGCCAAGCCAACCAAGGCATGCACACCCAGATTCTGTTACCTTTGGATATAGAAGCAAACGCATAGACCAAGCCTGAACCCGAAGACATCACCATGCACTCAGGCGCACCAGCGCACAGGTACAAAAAAACCAACCCTCCGTTTTGGAGGGTTGGTTTTTTAAGCAACGCCACTGAAAACAGCAGCATGTGCCATTAACTGACGATTAGCCCAACAAGCTTGCAGGGATATTACCGCCATTGGCCGCCAACTGTTGCAAAACAGTTTTGTGCAACCAGATGTTCATGCTCGCAGAGTCATTCATCAAATTAGCTGGGCAACCCAATTCTGTGGCCAATTCTTTGCGATGTCCCAAGCTGCTGTCCATACCCAACAATTTCATCAGGTCAACAATTGAGGTTTGCCAGTTCAATTTTTCCGCATTGTTTGCAGCCAAATCATTCAATTTGCCCACAACATCGACTTCACTGATCGCAACAGACACGGGAGCCGCTTCTACTGCTGGCGCTGCTTCCGCAACGACTGGAGTTTCTTGAACTGCTGGTGCTTCTTCTTTTTTACCCAAACCCAATTTGGACATAATGGTACCGAAAATGCTCATGTTATTCTCCTTCTAAAAAGTAACAGGAAGGCCATTGTACCGCAATGGTTTTCGCTTTGTCTGTGTTTGGTATGAATTTTTTGTGACAAATATGCATCACCGCCCACCAGTCAAAGAGCTATAACAAAATGCGCAGATTTCTCTGCGCATTTGTTGGCTAAACCATTGAAAATGCTGGTTTTAGGAATTGTGCGTTTCCACCAATTGCAATGGCTCTTCTTCCACCACTGCGCGCGGTTTACGCTCACGCGGCGGATTCTGACGCACCGGCGCGACCGGTTCGGCGGAGTAATTCACCGCAGATGCATCGGTTTGTACCAATTGCAAGCCCGCTTGACTCAGCAGGGTGTCCAAATCAGCCGGCGCTTCGGTCGGTGTCAATTCTTGCCCAACCGTCTGAACCGGCTCGATGGCTGCTGGCGTTGCTTTCTCAATCACGGCTACCGCAGCGGCGTCTACCGACTCGACCGCTTGGGTTTCGGACGCTCCGACAACCTCAACCGCTTCTGCACTCACATGACTCACCACAGGCATTTCTGATACAAATGCCTCGGGCGCACTATTGCTCGTGGATTCAGCCATCACTTCAACGGCTTGCGCAACGATTTGCGTCGGGGTTGGCGCCTCAGTTGTCATGGAAGCCTCGGACGCCACGGCTACAACTGTTGCGACGGGTGCGGCCGGTGCAACTGGCATAACCGGTGCGACTGGTGCAACCGGCGCGGCCACTTGAATCACCAGCGGCGTCTGATCAGAATCCGCATGACTTGGCATGGCATCCGTATCTTCACGCATCAATTCGGAAATCGTTCCTGCCGCCGCAGACATGACCGGCAATGCCGCTGGACTGCCATTGTGTCCATCTTGTGCCTTAATCGCTTCATTGTCTTTCGACTCACGACGATCACGGCGGTCTCGACGATCACGTCCAGTGCGCAAACGACGCTCACGCGGTTCGCGCTGGCCATTGCTCTGATCGGCTGGCGCACCATTGGCAACATCGCTAACCTCGGCTTGAACGCTGACGTCGGTGTGCTCCACAGCAGTCGGTGTCTCAGCTGTTACCTGCGCTGTTGATGCGTCTGCATGTGCCACTGGCGCAGCGACCACGGCAGTTTGCACCACTTCAGTCGTTTCTGTTACAGAGCCGATGGCCACGCCCGCTGCGACTTGCTCGCCCGCCTCGGTATTGCGGTTGCGGTTGCGATCGCGGCGGCGACGGTTGTTGCGCGATTCGCTGCTTGCTTTTTCGCCGTCCTCAGCGCGTTCGGTACGTTCAACGCGGGTGTCTTCGACTTTTTTGTTCGCGACTGCGTCATCCGCTGATTTATTCACGCGCTCAGTGCGTTCGGTGCGTTCATTGCGCTGAGTTCTGCGTTCGTTGCGCGGCGTGCGCTCGGTGCGATTGTCGTTCTTGGCAGTTTTGTCACCATCGGCTTTCGCCGCTTTGTCCACTTTATCCGCTTTATCCGCTTTGTCGTCGGTTTTGCCAGCGCGGGTTTCGTCACGGCCATCGCGGTTATTGCGGTTGCGATTGCGGTCACCTGAACGGCGATTGTCGTTGTGGTTGCGGTTACCCGAGGCATTGCCACGCGTATTGCGGCGACGGTTTTGGGTCGGCTCTGGCTCTGGCGCTACTTCTGGCGCAATGCCAAACAGGCTCTTGATGCGCGCCCACAGACCGAGTTTCGGCGCGGGTTCAACCACTTTGGCGCGGGTTTCTTCGACTGGCGCAGGTGCTGGCGCACTTGGCGTGATGCCTTTAACCACGGCTTCTTGACGTTCCGGCGTTTGTTGTTCGCGTTTGGCGTAGGTTTCGTCTTCTTCCGGTTTTTCTACTTGGGCGTAACTTGCCTGTACCAACTCTAAACGTTCGTCGTCGTGACGCATACGGTCGAGTTTGTAGTGTGGCGTTTCCAAGTATTTGTTCGGAATCAGGATGATGTTGGTTTTCGTGCGGTGTTCGAGCAAATGAATTTCCGCGCGTTTTTCGTTCAACAAGAAGGTCGCAACGTCAATCGGTACTTGTACGTTGATCGCGGCAGTGTGGTCTTTCATCGCTTCTTCTTGCACAATGCGCAAAACGTGCAATGCCGACGACTCGATGTCGCGAATCACGCCAGTGCCGTTACAGCGCGGGCAGGTGATGTGCGAGCCTTCGGACAGCGACGGGCGCAGACGTTGACGCGAGAGTTCCATCAAGCCGAAGCGGGAAATTTTACCCATTTGTACGCGCGCACGGTCGTAGCGCAGAGCTTCTTTCAGGCGACTTTCGACTTCTTTTTGATTTTTCGATGACTCCATGTCAATGAAGTCGATCACCACCAAACCACCCAAGTCGCGCAGACGCAATTGACGCGCCACTTCTTCGGCCGCTTCGAGATTGGTTTTGAATGCGGTGTCTTCGATGTCCGAACCACGGGTTGCGCGGGCGCTGTTGACGTCCACGGAAACCAAGGCTTCGGTGTGGTCAATCACAATCGCGCCGCCCGATGGCAGTGGTACGGTACGCGCGTAGGCGGTTTCGATTTGATGTTCGATTTGGAAACGCGAATACAGCGGAATATCGTCGGTGTAGCGTTTGACGCGGTGCGCGTTGTGCGGCATGACCACGCTCATGAACGATTGCGCTTGTTCAAAAATATCTTGCGTGTCGATCAAAATCTCGCCGATGTCCGGCTGGAAGTAGTCACGAATCGCGCGAATCACCAAGCTGGATTCGAGGTAAATCAAAAATGGCGCCGGATTGGTGCGCGCGCCTTGCGCGTTGGTGTCCGGCTGTGCTGCGCCGTCAATCGCTTGCCACAATTGCAGCAGATAATTCATGTCCCATTGCAATTCCTCAGCCGAGCGACCAATACCCGCCGTGCGGGCAATGATGCTCATCCCTTGTGGAATATCGAGCTGGCTCATCGCTTCGCGCAGTTCTTGGCGATCTTCGCCTTCGATACGACGCGAAACACCACCGCCGCGCGGATTGTTTGGCATCAAAACCAAGTATCGACCAGCAAGCGAGATAAAGGTGGTCAGCGCTGCGCCTTTATTGCCGCGCTCTTCTTTTTCCACCTGAACGATTAATTCTTGACCTTCAAAAATCACGTCTTGAATACGCGCCGAACGTGCTTCAACGCCTTCTTTGAACAAGTTGCGTTCGATTTCTTTGAATGGCAAAAAGCCGTGACGCTCTTCACCATAATTGACAAAACACGCCTCCAAGGACGGTTCGACGCGCGTCACCACGCCTTTATAAATATTGCCTTTGCGCTGTTCGCGCCCTGAGGACTCAATATCAATGTCAATGAGCTTTTGCCCATCAACAATCGCCACGCGCAACTCTTCTGCGTGCGTGGCATTAAATAACATACGTTTCATGTTTAAACTCCGTGCGACGAGCTATCGTCGCAAAAAACCATCAGCGATGGCTTGTACACCCACCCGGCGGGGCGTTCGCCATGCCTTGAACGCGCAACACTGCGTTGTGTCAAAACGGAGTTGGAAAGACATCATTCAATCGCTTGAATGACGATGATGCTCGGGACTGCGCCCCAGCATAGTGCGTACCGTGCTTTTAACCCATTCTCTTTCAGCGCGGATTAAACAACCGCCATACAGATTTTATGGTAAGCACTTACTAACTCGATAAATACTGCCAATAGTTCACTCAAAAAGTTTTTGACCGATTCTCGGTCAACACCCTTCGGTTTCATCGCTTCAAATTGTCTCGGCGTTCAGTGCCGTCATCGTCAAGTGTCGGGGTTGAATTTTGTTATTATTCAAGATACCCGCTCGGTTGATGAGCCAATGCCCACACGCTCAATTCAAAAATAAATTCTTTCTTCCGTTCATACACACATATTCAATGTGCTTACGTCCACAAACACCTCCGCACACCCGATAAGTGCACAGCAAATGCCTGCTTTAGACATCCGTTTTTTATGTCAATGTCGTTTTTGGGCGAAGTCGAAGCTCAATGAGGCTCCAATAACACTTCTTTATGCCGCCATCGGCATCAAACATCGAGGAAAAATCGGTTAAACCCGTTACAATAGCGTTCAGCGAGGCTTAAGCCTTCTGTCCTGTCGCGCACGTTCAGCGCCCACTGGCATGATGCTTTTGGATAAAAGCTCTGACGACGCGATTAGCGCAGGCAAATTATAGCAAAATGAACCACTTACGCAAGACATTTAAACGAATTACATTGGCTTTTGACCCAAATATGAGCAAACCCACCGATTTAGCGCGCCCCCAACACCGCCCCGCACAGCCCGATTCAGCCACCGTGCGTGTGCGTCTGCACACCATTTTGGAGCACGAAGCCGGCCAGCGCATTGACAACTTCCTGCTGCGCGTGTGCAAAGGCGTACCCAAATCATGGGTCTACCGCGTGGTGCGCAAAGGTGAAGTGCGCGTGAATAAGGGACGGATTGACGTCGATTACAAATTGCAAACTGGCGACATCGTGCGCATCCCGCCTGTGCGCGTGAGCGAATCCACGCCCGCTGTCGTACCCGCGCACCGCGCGAACAAATTACCGATTATTTTTGAGGACGACGCACTGTTGATCGTGGACAAGCCCCCAGGTCTGGCGGTGCATGGCGGTTCGGGTGTGTCGTTTGGCGTGATTGAGCAATTACGCGCCGCTTATCCAAATTTAAAATTTCTCGAACTGGTTCATCGACTGGACAAAGAAACCTCGGGTTTACTGGTTTTGGCGAAAAAACGCAGCGCACTCGTTCACCTGCACGAACAAATTCGCAATGGTCGGATGGATAAACGTTATTACGCTATTTTACAAGGCCAATTGAGCGACAAAGTCACGCACGTCAAAGCACCACTGCATAAATACGTCGCGGCCAATGGCGAACGCCGCGTGGTCGTCGCGCATGAGGGCGAAGGTCAAAGCGCCCACACGCAGTTCAATATGGACCAGCAGGCAGGCGATTTTACCGCCGTGCGCGTGAAAATTTTCACCGGTCGCACGCATCAAATTCGCGTCCACAGCGCGTCCATCGGTCATCCGATTGTCGGTGATGACAAGTACGGCGACTTTGAACTGAACAAACGCATCGCAAAAAACACCGGCGCGCGAATGTTTCTCCACGCGCACAGCCTGAAATTCACCCACCCGCAAACGGGCGAAGTTTTGACCTTGAGCGCGCCGATTCCTGCCATTTTTTCTCAATTTATGAACGATCATGGTTAAGATTTCCTTGGCGGATTGGCATCAAGTCGCGGCGCTGAAAAACGACGCGATTCAAGCATGCAATGAGAAGCGCTATGAAGACAGCGCCCGCCTCGGTAGCCAGTCGCTCGTACTGGAGTCGGCATGGGTGTGCAAACAGGCGGCGATTAACCGCCGTGTGCTGTCGTTTTCGCTGTTTGGCGACAACCCGATTTACTGTGAAACCGCGATTCTCAACGCACAAGCCATGCCCGAGGTATATCCCGATTGGCAAATGTGGGTGTATCACGATGCCAGCGTTCCCGAGCATGTGTTGCAACGCCTGCGCCGCTATCGGGTTCGTTTGTTGGACGTGCATCAACTCGGTATCGCCCACTGGCCGGGGACATTCTGGCGCTTTCATGCCGTGAGCGAGCCACAAGTAGCCAAAGTACAATTTCGCGACGCCGACTCGATCATCAGCCCGCGTGAAGCGCAGTGGGTGCAGCTTTGGCTGGATTCGCCTCAGCCGTTTCATGTGTTTCGCGATTGGTATTCGCATTTGGATTTGATGCTGGCGGGTATGTGGGGCGCACATGCACCGTTTTTGGCGCACATGCCCGAATGGATTAACGAGCATCTTTCAACCCGAACGGCGCTGCATCCAACGCACGCCGATCAGGTCTTTTTAGCAGAAGTGATTTGGCCGAAAATTGCGCCCTACTGTCTCGTGCACGATACAGTGCATGAGCTGCCGTTCGCCACACCGATTGACTCGCCGCGCGCCGAAATGAGCGGCGGCAGCGCATTGGGTGGATTCAATGCCAAACAAATCACCGTGCGCCTATCGCCGCCCACATCCGCATACCGTGTCACCATTTATGACGCACACGGAGAGATCGTGATGAATTATCTGCGACGCACGGTTGATGGCAAAGATGTATTTGAATTGCCGCTCTCGTATCATCAGCGCATCCAAACGGGCGAATGGCGCATCGAATATCAAGCCATCAGCGCATGAATTAATCATGAATTTGACTGGTAACGCAATAGCGTCACCCAATCCTGCCGATTCATATCGCACTGATTCAGCGCATTCAAAGCGCAGGCTGGCGTATCGTCCTCGCCCAGCGTATCGACCAGCCACGAACCGGCACGCACGGGCAATGTGTGCGTGGCGGACAGTGCGCCGCGCGCATTGAGCGTGAGTTCGCGCATAGTGACGGCCTGCACCACATTGCCACCAATGGCATAGGCACGGCGATGGTCACGGCTTGTGCGCACCCCGACCACCATATCGCAGTGCATTTTCAACGATTGTTCGTCCGTGGCGTGCTCGGCCAGCCATTGCTCAAATCCCGCCGCGCCGAATACGCGTCGTCCTTCGCGCACATAGCACAGTAAATCGCCGGTTTGTAGTGGTGTGCTTATAGGGTTGTGTAGACGAAAGGCGCCATTGGGTTGCGCAGCGTAAGCGGCCTTCAGGTAGCGAATATGACCATCGGCAAGGTGAAATTCGTCCTCAGTGAACCCCGCCGCGCGCATGAGATAGCTGATGAATGCGCCCGACCACGGCGTATCGACAATCTGCGCGCGGGTCACGGCGTCATTGAGTGCGCTTTCGGGATAATCGGGTGGCTGTTGGCCGCGAAACAGGTCATTCAGCCCAACACTGTTGTGCCAATAATGCAGCACCCGCCGCCACGCGGGCGTGCCATCGCTCAGCCTATCGCGCTCGGCTTCCATCGGACCAATTTTGAGTAACTGTCCTCGCGCATTGATGAATGGCTCGCGCCAGAGTTGGTGCTCTTGGCAGGCCAATTGTGCGGCGTATTGGGCTTTGGTCTGCGGAATTTGCGTGGTGCAAAACGCATCCTGCGCCTGCGCCCAGCCCGCCCAAACCAATAGCGTTAACCCAAACCAGCCGCGAGCCATGCGCATTTCGATCCCCTCATTCCATCTCAAAAACTGCCAAACTGCCGCGCAGATTGGGTAAAAAGCGCACTTCTTGCTGATCGTGTAGCACCACGCGCCGCGTGATGCGACAGTCGAGATCGTGCGCGAGTTTTTCAAAATCTTTGAGCGTCAGCACGCGCACGTTCGGCGTGTTGTACCATTCATACGGCAGGGTTTTGGATACCGGCATCCGCCCGCGAAATACGGACAAGCGGTGCGCCCAATAGCCGAAATTCGGTACGGAGACGATGGCTTTTTTGCCCACGCGCACGATTTCGCGCATGATGTTTTCGGTTTCGTGTACGGCTTGCAAGGTCAACGATAAAACAACGACGTCAAAACTGTCATCATCAAACCACGACAGACCTGCTTCCAAGTCCTGTTGCAATACATGCAAGCCTTTGGCAACGCAAGCGCCGATATTCGCATCGTTTTTCTCGACACCATAGCCCGTTACCGCACGTTCGCGGATAAGTTTGGCCAATAATGTGCCATCGCCACAGCCCAAGTCCAATACATGTGCGCGCTCTGGAATCCAGCGGCTGATGACCTCGAAATCAGGGCGTTGCAGACCCGCAAGTACGGCGGCGGGATTGAATGGTTGAATCTGCGTCTGCTCGCCGGATGGCTCCCATGCTGTTTGTGTCGCGCTCATGCTGCGCCCTCCTCGCTGATGTGCATATTTTTAAAATAACCGCGCACCACGTTGTGATAGCGCTCATCGGTCATCAAAAATGCGTCATGCCCGTGTGGCGCATCAATCTCGGCGTAGGTGATTTGACGACGGTTTTTGACCAAGGCTTGCACCAAGTCATGACTGTGTTCGGGTGAAAAACGCCAGTCGGTCGTGAACGAGACGACGAGGAAATCCGCCTGCGCGCGCTTTAAAACGCCGGTCAAATCATTGCTCGTTGATTTGGAGCCATCCGCTTTGGCCAAATCAAAATAATCCAGCGCCTTGGTAATCAACAAATAGGTATTCGCGTCAAAATAATTGGCAAATTTATCGCCCTGATAATGCAAATACGATTCGATTTCAAAGTCCACGCCATAGTCAAAGCGATACGAATTGCGCGCCTGATCGGCGGCATGCTCCAACGGACGCAGCTCGCGCCCAAACTTTTCCGCCATATCGTCATCTGACAAATAGGTGATGTGGCCGATCATGCGCGCCACGCGCAGACCGTTTTTCGGCACGACACCGTGTTCATAAAAATGCCCACCGTGAAAATCTGGGTCGGTCAAAATCGCCTGCCGCGCCACATCGTTAAACGCAATGTTCTGCGCGGACAAACGTGTGCTTGAGGCAATCACCACACAATGACGCAACAGCTCAGGATAACGCACGCTCCACGCCATCGCCTGCATCCCGCCGAGTGAACCGCCCATCACCGCCGCCCACTGCTCAATGCCAAGCGCGTGCATCAGACGTTTTTGCGCATCGACCCAATCCTCCACCGTCACCACAGGAAAGTCCGCACCATACGGTTTGCCCGTGTCGGGATTGGTGTGCATCGGCCCTGTGGAACCGAAGCACGAGCCGAGGTTATTCACCCCGACGACAAAAAATCGATTGGTATCGACCGGTTTACCCGGTCCGACCATATTGTCCCACCAGCCCGCATCGCCATTCTCATACACGCCGGCGACGTGGTGCGAGGCGTTCAGCGCGTGGCAAATCAGCACCGCGTTGTCACGCGCCGCATTCAGCGTGCCGTAGGTTTCGTACATCAGCGTATAGTCGCGCAGGGACGCGCCGCTTTGCAGTGGCAACGGTTCGCTAAAATGCAGCGTTTGTGGCGCAGGTTGTAATTGTTCTAATCGTGCTAATTGTGGTGTTTGGCTCATTCATCTTCGCCCATAAAAAATACCCAAGCTGTGTTTTGGTCAATCATAAAAACTGCCAAACTTCACTTGGGTATCGTATCGTTTAGCCGTTTTGGTCGGGGATTTCCCCCAACCGCGCCCGCAAGCAGAATCCAAATCGGCGCGTTTAATTTGTGACAATGTACCACAAGCCAGCTTGGCTTGTAAACCGTTGCTACTTGTTCATTCAAAAACCGGCTTACGTTTCTCAAAAAACGCAGTCATTGCTTCACGCGAATGCGCACCGCGCATGAGTGCGGTAAAGGCTTCGACTTCTTCATCCATGACTTGGCGCAGCACATCGGCATTGTGTTTTTTCAGCAATCGCTTGGTCTCGCGCAGAGCTTGCGGGCTTTTTTCTGCCAGTTGCTTCGCACGGTGAAAGGCGTATTGATCGACTTCCTTCGCAGGCATCACTTGGGTTGCTACGCCGATTTGGACGGCTTCTTCTGCGGTAAAAAATTCACCGAACATGAGTTTTTCGGCTGCTTTGAGGTAGCCGCCGTTTTGTACCATCATCAGGCTAGATCCGCCTTCGGGACACAGCGCCAGATTGATAAATGGTACTTGTAAGCGCGCCGTATCGCCCACCACGACAAAGTCGGCATGGAGCAACATGGTCACGCCAATCCCCACCGCCACGCCATTGACCGCCATCACCAGCGGTTTGGAAAAGTCGCGCAGCGCATATAAAAAACTGAGGATGGGACTGCTCGCAATATCGGAGACGTTATTCAAAAAATCATTCAGATCGTTGCCCGCGCAGAACATTTCCGGCTGTCCATAGAGCACCACGACACGCACGGCGTCGTTTTGGTCATAGGCATTGAGCGCATCGGCCATGTGCTGGTACATTTCCAAGGTCAGCGCATTTTTGGTCTCGGGGCGATTGATTTGCAATGAGGCAATGTGACCGTCGATGTGACTGATGATGCTCATAAGGTGTCCTCTCTGTTTACGATCGATGTTTCGTTTAGTTCAGCCAGTAGCTTGTGCCACAGTGTATCTTTAAAATGCGCTTTAAAAAAGCCAAAATGACCGATATGCGTGACGCCAGCGTCTTGCGGCGCAATGCGTTGCATATTTTTCCGCGCGTTGATGTAAAAACCGTGAATTTGCTCGGTATTTTTTGCCGACATATAGTCGTCATCGGTGAATGATAGCGATGTGATCGGCGTGCGCACCGCGGCGTATTGCGCGCGCAACGGCTCGCCTTCCACACCGATGTTATAACCCGCATTCATGCACCAGCGTCGCCATTGCAGCATCACGCGTGCGGGTAAATCACCGACCATTTTTAAACGTTTCCCCGGGAAATAGCCCATGATCGGCGTCAACAAGGGTACGAGGAAATACCACAGCAACCACACCCGACGGCGCAATTGTGGTGAATTTTCTTTCCAATAGCCGCTGCCCGTCCCCACCGTAATGGCTTTGTGCAAAGACGAATGATCGACCATCGGCAAGATTTGCCCGCCGAAACTATGCCCTACCCAATACAAGGCAATCTCAGGGTAGCGTTGCTTCATCAACGTCAACACTTCTCCCGCCTCATGTGCCCAATCGAGCATATCGGATGAAATCTGTTTGAGCGCAACCTTCGCAGCATTGAGCGACTGCCCCATACCCGAGTAGTCAAATGTCGCGACAACAAAACCTTGTTGCGCCAACCATGTGGCAAATGGCGCATAGTAACGCTGTGGCACGCCCATCGCCGCCGCGATCAAGACCACGCCACGTTTGGTTTGCGCCTCATCGGGAGAAAAAATATTCAGCGCGAGCGCATCACCTTTGGCCGAGGTCAATAGTTCAGAAGTTTGCGGCATGGCTTATCCAATTGGTAGAGACAAAAAAGCAAACCCGCCGTCGCGAAATTGAATCAAATTCACGAAATAGAGTTTGCTTTTTACACATGCTGCGATTCGGGCTTGCACCTCTTGTGTGAAAAGCCCGACCGCAGTTTAGACCAGCCTTACAGGCGTTCCAAAATACCCGCTGCGCCCATACCGGTACCGATACACATGGTGACCATGCCGTATTTGCCGCCAGTTTGTTTCAGACCGTTCAATACGGTTGCCGAACGAATCGCGCCAGTCGCGCCCAATGGGTGACCCAGCGCAATCGCGCCGCCCCACGGGTTGACTTTGCTCATATCCAAGTCCAGATCGCGGATCACAGCCAAGGATTGCGCCGCAAACGCTTCGTTCAACTCGATCCAGTCCATGTCGTTCAAGGTCAAACCGGCCACTTTCAATGCGGCAGGAATGGCCTCTTTCGGACCGATACCCATGATTTTCGGATCAACGCCGCGCACGGCGAATGAAACGAAACGACCGATTGGCGTCAAGTTGTGCTCTTTCAGGAATCGTTCGGAAACCAAGATCAACGCCGCTGCGCCATCCGACATTTGCGAGCTGCTGCCCGCAGTCACGCTGCCTTTGGCGGCAAATACAGGCTTCAGTTTCGCCAAACCTTCCAAAGTCGTGCCTTCGCGCGGACCTTCGTCTTTAGACACCACGAATTCATTGGTTTTCAATTCTTGCGTGGCCAAATCAACGTAGGTGTCGCGCACCGTCACCGGTGTGATTTCCGCGTCGAAATAACCCGCCGCTTGTGCTGCCAACGCGCGACGGTGCGATTCAACCGAGAATGCGTCTTGGTCTTCGCGAGATACATTCCATTGCTCTGCGACTTTCTCCGCAGTCAAACCCATACCGTAGGCAATGCCGAGGTTTTCGTCTTTTTCAAAGATCGCCGGATTCATATCGGTCAAAATCGCGTTCATCGGAACCATGCTCATGGATTCCGCGCCCGCCGCGATCATGACATCCGCTTGACCAGTACGAATACGATCAGCCGCCATCGCAACGGCAGTGATGCCGGATGCACAGTAACGGTTCACGGTCACGCCGCCGACAGAGTGCGGCAAACCGGCGAACAACACGCTCATACGCGCCATGTTCAAGCCTTGTGGACCTTGTGGAATCGCACAGCCAACGATGGCGTCTTCGATCAATTTCGGATCCAAGGTTGGCACTTGCGCCAATGCGCCTTGAATCGCGTGTACCAACAAATCGTCCGGACGGGTGCTTTTAAAAACGCCGCGAGGTGCTTTACCCACAGGGGTACGCGTTGCCGCGACGATGTATGCTTCTTGCAATTGAGTCATTTTTTACTCCTAAACGGTGGCTCGCCACCGCTTGATTAGTCAGCGATTGCGTGGGCAAACGTTTTGCCCACCCTACCTCATTAGTTACGAACCGGTTTGCCGGTTGAGAGCATGCCCATGATGCGTTCTTGGGTTTTTGGTTTACCCAAAGCTTCAATAAAGTTATCACGCTCTAATTTCAATAACCATGCTTCGTCCACTTGTACGCCTGCTTCCACGCCACCTGCCGAGAGAATGCTCGCCACGCGGGTTGCCAATTCGCCGTCATACGCCGAAATGTAGCCGCCGTCGCGCATGTTCACAATCATCGATTGCAAAGTCGCTTGTACCGATGGGCCTGCCGCAGTGATGTTCGCCGCCGCCAATGGTGGGCGATAACCGGCACTTGCCAAGGCGCGTGCTTGCTCTTTGGCAACAAACAGCAATTCGTGGATATTGAATACGATGGTGTCGGTTGGCAACAGGTAGCCCAAGCTTTGCGCATCGCGTGCTGACTTAGCCACTTTGGCCATGGCCACGTTTTGGAACCACGGTTTGACAAATTCGGTCAAATTGCTAAAGCCGTAGGTTGCCGCCGCGTTGGATGCGCGCAGAGCCGCTTCTTTCAAGCCGCCACCCGCAGGCACCAAGCCCACGCCCAACTCAACCAAACCGATGTAGGATTCCAGATGCGCCACGCGGTGCGCGCTGTGCATCAAGGTTTCGCAACCGCCGCCCAGTGCCAAGCCTGCGACCGCAGCCACCACAGGCACTTGTGCGTATTTGATGCGCATCGCGGTGTCTTGGAATTTCTTCACGAATGGTTCGACCGCTTTCGCGCCGCCTTTCATGAACAATGGCATGGCCGCCTGCAAATCCGCACCCGCAGAGAATGGACCGCCGGTCAATGAGCCGGTTTGCCAAATCACCAAGCCTGCGTATTTTTGCTCAGCCAGTTCAACTGCTTGTACCAGGCCGTCCAATACGTCTGGCCCGATGGTGTTCATTTTGGTTTTGAACGAGGCGATCAATACGTCGTCGCCTTGATCCCACAAGCGGATGGCGTCGTTTTCAAATACGGTATTGCCCGCTGTTTTCGGATCGGCTGCATTTTCGCCCAACAGGAACGCAGGGAAGGCTTGGCGCTTGTACACAGCCAAATCGCTGCGCGGTACAAAGGCTTTTTTCGCTGGTGAATATGAACCTTGCGGTGTGTGAACGCCGTCGATTTCATTGACCCAAGCCGGTAATGGCGCGCTCGACAGGGTTTTGCCCGCAGCGATGTCCTCAGAAATCCAGCCAGCGATTTCTTTCCAACCAGCCGCTTGCCATGTTTCAAACGGACCTTCGTTCCAGCCAAAGCCCCAACGAACCGCGAAATCGACGTCGCGTGCGTTGTCAGCAATGCTTTCTAAATGAACGGCGATGTAGTGGAATACGTCGCGGAAAATGGACCACAAGAATTGTGCTTGCGGATGATCGGTTTCGCGCAACAATTTGAAACGTTCTGCCGCTGGTTTTTTCAGAATGCGTGCGACCAATTCGTCGGCTTTTGTGCCGCCGGTGACGTATTCGCCTTTGGCTGCATCCAAAACTTTAATTTCTTTGCCTTCTTTGCGGTAGAAACCTGCGCCGGATTTTTGACCCAAGGCGCCTTTTTCGACCAAGGCTTTCAGTACCGCAGGCACAGGATAATTGGCCGCAAACGGATCGTCTTTCAAGCCATCTTCCATGGTTTTAATCACGTGCGCCATGGTGTCCAAACCGACCACGTCGGCGGTACGGAAGGTCGCTGATTTGGCGCGCCCCAGTTTTGAGCCGGTCAAGTCGTCCACGAGGTCAAAGCCCAAACCGTATTTTTGCGCTTCGGCCATCACGGCCAAGATTGAGAATACGCCCACGCGGTTGGCGATGAAATTCGGTGTGTCTTTAGCACGAACCACGCCTTTACCCAAAGTGGTGGTGGCGAATGATTCGAGGTTATCCAATGTGGCGGCTTCGGTGTGCGCGGTTGGAATCAATTCAACCAAGTGCATGTAGCGCGGTGGATTAAAGAAATGCACGCCGCAGAAGCGTTTTTTCAGTTCGTCGTCAAAGCCGTCAGCCAATTCGTTGATCGACAGGCCAGAGGTGTTTGAAGCAAAAATTGCGTTAGGCGCCAAGTGCGGCGCAACTTTTGCATATAAATCGTGTTTCCAGTCCATGCGCTCGGCAATCGCTTCGATCACCAAATCACACTCGCTGATTTTGTCCAAATCGGTTTCGTAGTTGGCTGCTTCAACGTATGCCGCATGAGCTGAGTCGCCAAATGGCGCTGGACTGAGTTTTTTCAGATTCGCCAATGCTTTTTCAACGATGCCATTTTTTGAGCCTTCTTTGGCTGGCAAGTCAAACAAGATGACTGGAACTTTGGCATTGACCAAGTGCGCGGCGATTTGCGCACCCATCACGCCTGCGCCGAGAACGGCGACTTTACGAATGATTAAGTTACTCACGTTCTACCCTTTTTTATCGAACGCCCGTGCGATTTTTTCTGAAAAAAACACACCAGCGTAGTGTGAAAAGAGGTAACGGCATGCTGTACCGTTACCACCCTCATAATGACTTAGAAATGTGTCAAATTATTGGACACGTTGCCAAGTTTGGTTACGACCCAATGCGCTGATACCAACGTAACCGCGCACGGTCATAGAATTGCCGTTATCCGTCAATGACACTTTGTAACGCTTGTCATTTTTTGGATCCATGATGGTACCGCCACCGTATTTGTTACCACCTTCGGAGCTGACGCCCCACAGTACGGTCACGCCAGACAGATTTTTGCCTTTGTAGTCACCTTCGCATTTATCGCAGACATTGCCGCCAAATACTTGCTGGATGCGACCCACGTATTTGCCGCCTTCGTTGGTGATTTTCACCAATGATTTGGCTTGACCCGTTTGGTCATCGATGGTGCGCCATACGCCAGTCGGGTCAGCCATAGCGATACCTGATACCGCCAAGCCTACCAAACCCAATGCGATTTTGTTCAGTACTTTCATTTCAGTCTCCTTGTGGATGTTTTGGGCTGTTGCCCTATAAACCTGTTAAAAATCTATTAAAACCAATTCAATCAGTCATTCAATGACCGCTTCAGCATGAATGTGAACGTGAGTTAGTCGTCACACGATGCACATTAACTATTCTAACGTACGTTCGGTTGACGAATAAATGATTTATTCATCAACCGATGCGCATTAAAACCTACTCAAGCGATGTGATGGCCTGATTAGAACCAAGCGTCTTGCATTTCTTGCAAGCTGGCCACGCCCGCACGCGCTTGACGGATGTAACCGGCAGTTTCAGGCAAGAGTTTGGCAAAGTAGAAGCGTGCCGTTGCCAATTTTGCTTTGTAGAAATCGTCTTGGTCTTGTTTTTCCAAAGCGATTTTGGCCATCATTGCCCAGAAATATGAGAACACCATGTGACCAACCACGCGTTGGTACGGTACAGAGGCCGCGCCGACTTCATCTTGGTTTTGCATGGCTTTCATGCCGATTTCCATCGTGAGTTTTTGTACTTTGTCGCCAATGTCGGCCAATGGGTTAACGAATTCTTGCATTTTCGGATCAACGCCGTTGTCTTCAACGAACTTTTGTACGGTCGCGCCAAATGCACGCAGTTTCGCGCCCATGTCGCCCAAAACTTTACGGCCGAGCAAGTCCAGCGCTTGTACGCCGTTGGTGCCTTCGTACAATTGGGTAATACGCGCGTCACGAACGTATTGTTCCATGCCGTTTTCTGCGATAAAGCCGTGACCGCCGAAAATTTGTACGCCGTGGTTGGTACATTCGAATGCGTTGTCCGTCAGGAATGCTTTGATGATCGGCGTCAACAGGGCGACGTTGTCCGCGGCCGCTTTGCGCACTGCCTCATCTGGGTGTGACAATTCTTTGTCGATTTCCAATGCGATCCAGTAGGTGAACGCGCGCGCGCCTTCGGCATACGCACGTTGGGTCAGGAGCATACGACGTACGTCTGGATGCACGAGAATCGGATCGGCTTCTTTTTCAGGATTTTTTGCGCCGGTCAAAGCACGCATTTGCAAACGTTCTTTGGCGTAGGTGCGGGCATTTTGGTAAGAAATTTCAGTCAAGCCCAAACCTTGCATACCCACGCCCAGACGTGCCGCGTTCATCATCACGAACATTGCTTGCAAGCCTTTGTTCGGCTCACCGACCAACCAGCCCGCCGCGCCATCAAGGTTAATCACCGCAGTGGCATTCGAGTGAATACCCATTTTGTGTTCCAACGCGCCGCAAGACACTGGATTGCGCGCGCCGAGCGAGCCGTCCGCGTTTGGCAGGAATTTCGGTACGATGAACAGGGAAATGCCTTTGGTGCCTTTCGGTGCTTCTGGCAAGCGTGCCAACACGAGGTGGATGATGTTTTCCGCCATATCGTGTTCACCGCTGGAGATGAAGATTTTGGTGCCGGTGATGGCGTACGAGCCGTCGGCATTCGGAATCGCTTTGGTGCGTAAAATACCGAGGTCGGTACCGCAGTGTGGCTCGGTCAAGCACATTGTGCCAGTCCATTCGCCAGAAACCAATTTTGGCAAATACGCCGCTTTTAACTCGTCCGAACCGTGCGCGTGCAAGCATTCGTACGCGCCGTGGCTCAAACCTGGATACATGGTCCACGCCAAGTTGGCTGAGTTCAATGTTTCGTACAGCGCGTTGTTCAACGCGATCGGCAAGCCTTGACCGCCGTACTCAGGATCACATGAGAGCGCAGGCCAGCCTGCTTCGACATATTGTTTGTAGGCTTCTTTGTAGCCTTTCGGGGTGCTCACTTCGGAGCCATTCAAAGTACAGCCCTCTTGGTCGCCCGTGTGGTTCAACGGGAAAATGACTTGTGATGAGAATTTACCGGCTTCCTCGACAATCGCGTTGATCGTGTCAACGTCTAATTCGGCATGTGCGGGCAATTGTTGTAATGTTGCTTCTGTGTTGAGCAACTCGTGCATGACAAACTGAATGTCACGTAGTGGTGGTACATAGCTTCCCATGATATCTCCTGATAAAAGAAGGGACTGAACTCAAATTCGCACACCACGGGAGGCGTACCATCATGTTGTGCGTAGATACTGCTTCAAAATGCGCTCTAACACCTGTTTGACCATATCCATACCGTTTGTGCGCTTCATCAAACGGACGCTTTGGTGAAAACCCAAGGTCAAACCGTACAACTCAAAAATCATCAAATCAACCGGCGTGTCCTCACGAAACTCGCCCGCATCAATACAGTAACGAATCGCTCGACGCAGTTGCTCTTCCCAAGCCGTCATCAAGCCCACCAATTCGTCCCGCACCACACCCGGGCGATCATCGTATTCCACAGCGCCGGAAATATACAAACAACCGTGCTCCGTTTCCTGCCCCAATTTATTGAACCAATTGTGCAAAATCGCGCGCAAGCGCTCCAACCCTCGAGGCAAAGCCAATGCAGGCTTCAGAATATCCGCGAGAAAGCGTGTTTCGTATTCCTTCAGCACCTCGATCAGCAACTCATCACGCGAACCGAAATGCGAAAATACACCGCTCTTACTCATATCCAGACGGTCGGCCAAGATACCGATGGTCACACCTTCCAGACCATCTCTTGACGCCACATCCAAAGCCACATCCAAAATTGCCGCACGGGTCAAATCCCCTTTGCGTACATGAGCCCGCTCTTTTGTCATCATCATTCCCAACAAAAATCGAACGCTCGTACTATTTTCAACAATCCACATAGTCTTGTCAATAGGCCAACGAACATTTTTTAAATAAATTTACAAAAAAATTACTGTGATTTCACTATATACAGAAAAATCTGCCAAAAATCACAAGAATCCAACCGCAAAAAACTACACCATTAACTCAGCGAAAGCCGTAAAACCAAGCATATCAGCCATTTTACACTTAAAACATCGGGTAGTCTGAGCGCCAGCCAAACCAATCTACGCTACGCCCTTAAACCTTCTGCCCAGACAAAAGCGCTGCCTGCAACTCAGACGGTGCCGCAACCGACAAACCCGTCATCTGCGCAATCGACGCCTGCGCTGCCAAAGCCAAATCCGCACGATTCGCAAACTGACGTGCATCAATCGGCGCACCATACGCAATCTGCGCCTCAACCCCACGTGCCAAAAGCAACTGCACAAAACTTTGTCCAAACGTCGTGTCACCCGCATAGCTGGCCAACTGCGTCGGCGCACCATCCACACGATACGTCACCGCCACTGGATACACCGTCATGCCAAAGCGCACCGCAGGCTCAAACAAATTCGTTTTAAACGGCAACAAATGCGTCCCATCCGTCGTCGTCCCCTCCGGATAAAAACCGACCAAATCACCGCCTTCAACCGCCGCGCGAATCTCCTCATTCGTCTGATTAATCCGACTGCGATTACCGCGCTCCACATACAAAGTTCCCGCCAACGTCACCAACGAACCCAAAATCGGCCAATCGCGCACCTCCGATTTCGAAATAAAGCGCACCGCCTGCACCGAATTGGCCGCGAAAATATCCACCCACGACGAATGATTCGACACCATCACGCCGCGCAAATTCGGCTCAGACGGCTGTGTTGTCACTACCAAACGCACGCCCAATGTACGCAACAAAAAGCGCGACCACAGACGAATGATGCGCCGCTTTCTCGGCCAGCCAATCAACGGAAACACCAAAGCCGTCAAAAACAAACCGCTCGACAACCACAAAGCAAAACCCAACAAACGCACAAGTGCGATTAAATAAGCGAACATACGTAATTTTCAATCAACGGTTAAAAGCCAAGCAACCACACCACTCATGCGCCACCCGCGCACCATTTGACTCACCATGCGGCCAACACCCATCAAACGCGCGCCACGAAACTCAAATCATCCGGGTTCAAAAACCCCAATTCCAACGCCATACGAACAATCATCGTCGAGCGCGTCCCTGTGCGGCAATACAACAAAATCGGCTTCGGTGCATCACCCAACATCTGCGCGAATTGCAACGCCAAGCTTGGCGACAAATCCGCCCCCGAAAACGGCAAATGATAAAAATGCAAACCCTGCGCACGCGCCGCCGCCTCAACCGCCTGCGCCGTTGGCTGATCCGCACCGCCCTCAAAATCCGGACGATTCACCATCACCGAAACAAAGCCCGCCTGCGCCACCTGCGCCATATCCTCAGGACACGCCTGCGGCGCCGTACCCAACAACGCCGAATGCACCGTTATGTCCAAACCCATAAATATCCTTAAAAAACGTACCCGACCAAACAACAATGCAAGATTGTAGCTTTTTTGTCTACAACAAACAACGCAGGCACGCATTTCCTATCGCGATCCGCGCACAAACCCAAACAAGCAGAAAACCCCGAGACCGCAAAAAAGCCAATCACAACAACATTCTCAAACTGAATCATGTCAAAAGAAAAGCGACCCGAAGGTCGCTTGACTGTGACAAAAGCTATGTCAACCGATTAGAAGCTGTGAGACAAGCCCAAGCTATAACCATACGCTTTGCCATTGGTTGGAACACCAACATAACCACCAGTAGCTGCAACAGGTACGCCAATGCTCTTAGCCTTCAGATAAACAGTATCCAAAGAAATCGCGGTACGTTTGCTCAATTTGTGCTCATAGCCCAAACCAAGAGCCCACGCGTTATTCAAGACAGTATCAGATTCTGAGGTAGATTTACGTTTTTGGAACAAAACATACGCCGTATCGTTTGGTGTAAACCATGTACGCACAATCGCGCCGATAGTAGTTGCTTTTTTAGCGTATACGGTATCAGCAGTGCTCAAGCCAGTAGCAGTGAAGAAACCTTTGGCCATACCTTTACCTTGCGCATAAGACATGCCGATTGCCAAAGGAATTTTTTGACCTTCGTAGAAGTTATAGGCCAAAACACCCGCCCATTCGTGCTGTTTTTTACCCAAAGCCAAAGCATTGCCTGCTACAGTAGAGCTGGCAGCAACAGGACCATCGTTTTGGTATGCAACACGCGCCAATAAACCATGACCATAGTAACCCAAACGCGCACCATAGCCCACTTTGGAGCCATCTGTACCTTCGCTGGTATCACCTAACGCGCCACCTTTAGTGGTCACGTCAGCGCCAAATGTAAAGCCTGAGTTCTTGTATTCATAGAACAAACCATTGCTGTGACGCGCATTAGAAACAGCGTACAGGTCAACATCAGTCACGCCATGAACACCCGTCAAACCACCCATCGTCAATTCAACTTGAGATTTGGCGCGACCAACTTTAACCTCACCAAACGCACCTTTTAGACCAACGGTCGTTTCACGATTGAACAAATTGGCAGAACCAACGTCAACACCAATATTGCCTTCCAACTTAAAAATAGCCGACAGACCATTACCCAAGTCTTCTTCACCTTTAACACCGATATAATCCGTACGACGAGGCTTCTGTGACAAAGAATGACTCAACAAACCTTGCGCTGTAGCCAAAGTATTTTTCTTAACCGCCGCCTGAACAGCGGTCAACCCTGCTACATCTGCGGTCGCGCCATTTGCCAACTCACCTTTACCAAACAAATCGTAGTATTCTGCTTCCACTTGACCATACAAAGTCACGCTGGTTGCAGCAGAAGCCACGCCTGCAAACGAACCCAAAACCGCCAAGGCAACCAATGATTTTTTCATTTGTCTCTCCATTAATATTTACTAATTATCACGCCAGCACCGCGCTGGGTATGATTCGCGAAACACGAAACGCTGATATTGTCTCCGTTGTCCATTATCATGCTTTTTCGATGACTCAATTATTACGGGTGTTCTTTTTTCTGTCCACACTATTTTTACATTTGTTGCAAAAAAACACACATTTCACGCTAAATTCTTTCACTTTGTTGTTATTTAGTGAAAAGGCCACCATAAAAATAATTCACTGCTACATAACCGCTCAAATACAAAAAAGCGACCCGAAGGTCGCTTTTCTCTAAACATCCGTTTAATAAAAAACTTAGATTAGAAAGAGTGAGACAAGCCTACGCTGTAACCTGTTGCAGTACCTTTGTCAGCAACTGTTGGTTTCTTGATGGTTGCGTAAGCAACATCAGCATAAACAGAAGTGCGTTTGCTCAAAGCGTGCTCGTAACCGATCGCCCAAACGTTACCGTTGTATGCAACAGTACCGTCGTCCAATTTACCTTTACGTTGTTGGTATTTCACGTAAGCAGAATCGTTCGGACCAAAAGTGCTGGCAATCACACCAGACCAAGTGCGTGCTTTGTCCGCATAGATACGACCAGTTTTGGTATCACGACCAGCTAAAGTCTTAGCAACACTATTGACTTTAGCGGTAACCAAATCTTCTGCATCACCACGGCCTTGGGCATAAGCCACGCCTACAGTTAATGCGTTGTTAGAATAAGGAACAACTGCAGCCAACAAACTACCCGCTTCGTATTGTTGCTTGTTATTAGACAAAACAACGCCATCGCGTTGGTAAGCAGCACGTGCCAACAAAGTCACGTTGCCACCGACGTTACCCGCATAACCGGCACGAACGCCCCAGCCCACTTTTTTACCTTTTTTGCCTTCGTTGCCATCACCCAAAGCGCCGCCTTTGGTGGTAACGTCAGCGCCGAAAGAGAAACCAGCGTTGTCGTAAGAGTAGAACAAGCCATTGCTGTGGCGCGCATCAACAACAGAGTACAATGCCACATCAGCTACACGATGACCCGGAACCACGCCACCCAAAGCCAAGTCCATTTGTGATTTGGATTTACCAACTTTCACTTCGCCGAACGCACCTTTCAAGCCAACGGTTGATTCGCGATCAAACAAAGAGGCAGAGCCTACATCACCATTAACATTACCTTCCAATTGGAAAGTAGCTGCCAAGCCATTACCCAAATCTTCTTGGCCTTTTACACCGATTTTGCTGTTGGCCTCAGAAGTACCACCTTGAACAAAAGTATTGTTAAAAGATGAGAAATCTTTACCATAGCTCCAACCTTCATAACCCGCATCTACAGTACCGTACAAAGTAACGCTGGTCGCAGCAGAAGCCACGCCCGCGAATGAACCCAATACAGCCAATGCAACTAAAGTCTTTTTCATTTGTTTATCCTCTTAAAAATCAAACTTAAAAGTTGGTGTTTTTATAAACCCCCAACGGCTTCTTTCGAAGCACTTGCGAAATGCGACTTCGCTCCCATTCCGACAGTTCCATTGTCGTATTGACCGTTTGTATTGTCTACATTTAAGTAGGGTTTTTAATCAATTGATCGGCTATTTGTTGCAAATCAGCGACACTATATGGCATTTAGATACACTGAACGAATGTAAAAAGGCCCGCAATCGCGAGCCTTTTTGATCTAACTAAAGAAAAACTTTAGATTAGAATTTGTGACGCATAGCAACGCTGTAGTCCCAACCGTTTTCACCAGCACGTTTGGTGCGTGCAGTTTCAGCATAAACGCTGGTGCGTTTGCTCAAAGAGTGCATATAACCCAAACCATACGCATTATTCGCTGATTGATCAGTTACTTTGTTGCGGTTGTATTGGAAATATACAGTATCGTTAGGCGTTACATCACCGGATACATAAGCATTGATGATTTTGGTTTTGCTGTCAGAACCATCCAATTTAGATTGCGCATAAGAAGCACCAACCGTTACAGGTTTGAAGGTATAAGAAGCACCAACACCCCATTCTTTACGAACGTTAGGCTCTCCATCACGTTGATAAGCCGCACCCACAGCGAAGCTGTCCGCTTCGTATTTAGCATACAAGCCATAGCCCACTTTGGTACCATCAACACCTTCAACAGCGTTGCTAGCCGCACCACCTTTAGTAGATACGTTCGCACCTACTGAGAAGCCGCTGTTAGAGTAGTCATAGAATGCTGAATTGCTGTGACGAGCTGCAGAAGAGTAAGTGTCAAAAGAAGCAACACGTTCGCCTACAGAGAAACCGCCAATACCGTTATCCATTGCAGCCAAAGCACGACCGAAACGAACGTGACCGAAGCCACCTTTCAAACCAACAGTTGATTCACGATCAAACATGTCTTTGGTGTAAGCACCAGTATCTGCACTGAAACGACCTTCTAATTTGAAGGTAGCAGCCAAACCGTTACCCAAATCTTCTTCGCCTTTAATACCCAAGCGAGATTGATTGTCAGCGCCTGATGACCATTTATCTTTATCTTCAGAAGTTGTACCTTGAACCAATTTCAAACCATCGTGATGACGGCTTTCATAACCCACATCCACACGGCCGTACAAAGTTACGCTGGTAGCGGCAGAAGCTACGCTTGCGAACGAACCCAAAACAGCCAAAGCTACTAAAGTCTTTTTCATTTGTTTATCCCCTCAAAAGTTAAACTTAAAAGTTAAAGTTTTTCTTTAACCTTAACCACTCTTTACAAGAGCACTTACGAAATGCGAATTTTTTGCAATTCCGACGCATTCATTGTCCTATCATGCGCTTTTTTTGTCCATCTTTATTGCACCTTACTTCTTTTTTGTCTCAACTTTTTAACGTGTTGTTGTACATACGCAACATTAATATTTATTGTTTGCAGAAGAGGAAAGAGAACTCAAATGAAAACTACGTTATATTATGGATTACCCAGCTAACCAACGCGTTAACTCTGCCGGACTCTGAATACATGCATCCGCTCGCCAATCAGGGATGGTAAGCGCATCGGCATACCCATAACCCGCCGCGATTGCGATCGCGTAGTTAGCAGCACGAGCGGCTTGAATATCGCGCTGATCATCTCCCACATACACAAGCTCTTCCGGCGCACATTTAATCTGCTGCGCCGCATAGAGCAGCGGTTCAGGATGCGGCTTGGAGTGCGGCGTTGTGTCACCACACACAACGACATGCGCGCGTTTGTCTAAGCCCAACGCTTGGACAACCGGCGTGGTGAATCGCTGATATTTATTGGTGATAATGCCCCAGACCATCTGCTTTTGATCTAAAAGATCAAGCAGCTCAGCAACACCATCAAACAGCTGTGTCGTGTCGGCGGCATGTTGTTCGTAATACTCCAGAAACTCGTCACGCATGGCCACATAATCCGGATGCGACTCATTCATGCCGAAGCCCGCCCAAAGCAACCCCCTCGCTCCGTGCGAAGCGAATGGGCGTAGCTGCGTCAAAGGAAGAACAGCCAACCCACGCCGAATCCTCATGGCATTAAGCGCGCCACCCAAATCGGGCGCGGAATCAATCAGCGTGCCATCCAAGTCAAACAAGATGCCTGTAATGCTTTTCTTATATACAATCATAGACCCACCAAGCAGCCCCTCATCGGACAACGTCGCGTCGTCACGTTTAAACATCAACGCTAAGAAACCATCAAGCCAATCGACACTCTAAAAAGAGACTGGCAAAAACCAACAAGTAACCGCTGCGCCACCGAGACGACACCAGTCCCAGCTTACTATGTACCAATGAATAAATTTTTATTATTTCGGTTTGCGGCAGGCCATCATGTAATTCACACTGGTGTCTTTGGTTGGTACAAATGGATATTCTTTGGATTTCCAAGGTTGATAACCCACCCCTGCCAATGCAACCACCTCCAAACCCGACTGACGCGCCATCGCCGATAATTCACTTGGCTTGATGAAGGTGTCATATTGATGTGTGCCCTTGGGAATCCATTTGAGCAGGTATTCGGCGGCGGCGATAGTTAACGCCCACGCTTTGGGATTGCGGTTGATGGTGGAGTAAAAAACCATACCACCGGGCGCCAAAAGTTGTGCGCTCGCGTGAATTACCGAAGCCGGATCAGGCACATGCTCCAACAGCTCCATACAGGTAATGACATCGTAGGATTCCGGATGTGCTTCTGCCCAAGCCTCCGCCGTAACCGCTTGATAATCAATTTCAAGTTGACTGATTTTCGCGTGCTCGCGCGCAATGTCAATCGAGTCCTCCGCCATATCCAAAGCGGTAACCAGCGCACCTTCTCGTGCGAGCGCCTCGCTCAAAATCCCACCACCACAACCAATATCCAGGGTTTTGGCGCCTGCCAGTTGGGCGTGCTGCGCAATCCACTGCACCCGCGTCGGGTTGATTTGATGCAGGGTTTTTAATGGCCCTTGCTCATTCCACCATTCGGATGCATGTTGAGAAAATTTTTCAATTTCGGCGGCGTTCACATTATGTGTATTCATAGAATATCTCTTATGTCAGATGTCAATTTTACTTACGAAGTCATTCGTCATCCATCCTGCATGACCTGCGCTTTCGTTCCAAGTAATCTTTAGCATTTTATGCCAAAGCCTCATTCGTCGCCACCTGTTCTGTGCGTTATTCCCACTTGACTGGATAAACAACTGAGCGCGAGCAATAAAAAAGCCTCGCATCAGCGAGGCTTTTTGTCCATCAAGAAAAATTATTTCTTAACGTTTACGCCAACAGCGTTCAAAGTATCACGCCATTTGTTTACTTGGTTCGCAGGTACAACAACACCTTCGATATCCACAGTCACGCGGCGGTTAGGTTGCTCACATGCTTGACGAGCAGCTTTAGTGCCTTTACAAGTTTTTGGATCAACGATCAATTCGCGCTCGCCCATACCTTTGGTAACGATCTTGCCAGCAGGAACGCCTTGACCAACCAAGTATGCTTTAACCGCTTCGGCACGACGCAATGACAAACGGTCATTGTATGCGTCAGAACCCCATGAGTCAGTGTGACCCACAACGATTGCATCTTTGTATGCAACTGAGTTCAAAGCTGATGCCAAGCGAGACAACATAGCTTGACCTTCTGGACGCAGAGTTGCTTGGTCGAAACCGAACAATGTTTGCGCGTCAAAGTTCAAACGAGATTTGTCGATGGTTACATTTTTCTCAGGCATTGCATCGCAACCTGGGATTGGGTTGCCATCTGGGTAGTAGCCAGTTTGCCAGCACAATTTGTCTGTGCCGTTGGTCGCGCCGTAATCGCCGCTCAACCAAATTTGGCCGTCAGAATTTTGTACGTTACGGCTGTTTACTGGATCTGCTTTTGGAGCAAAAGTAGTGCTTGGGTTAGTTTGACATGCCGCCAAGGCCAATGTTGCGACCAAAGAAGCAACTTTTACGAAGTTTTTCATGTTTCTCCTCTTTTTGGAAAGTGCGCAGTCAGCCTGCGAGAACGTTCACCACGAGTTTAATGAAGTGTTAAACCCTTTATTAAACAGTGCCATATTATAGCTATTGATTGTGCACTGTGCAATACGCTTACCCACACAACCAATGCATCATCAACACCGCACGAATTCATTGTGCCACAACTTACACGCCTTAGTGCAGACAAAAATCAATTAAGTTTCACGATTTGCGTTCATCATGCGATTTTTGTTTCAATTATGCAACACAGACTTTATAAAGCCATATATGGTTTTTCAATCGCGCTTTATGGGGCAAAGCAATTTACCCATCGAACCATCATTGTCTACCGACACCTTGTCATTCAAATAGAAACAAAGATGAATCGCCCTGTTTCTGAGCCAAACGCCATGTTAGAATAACGGATTGAAATCTGACTGATTGGGACAGCCTCTGTGTCCGATACAAAAATAAGGATGCCTTATGTCATCGTTTGCTAAAGAAACCTTGCCGATTCCACTTGAAGACGAGATGCGTCGTTCATACCTCGATTATGCCATGAGCGTGATTGTGGGTCGTGCGCTGCCGGACGTACGTGACGGTTTGAAACCGGTACATCGCCGCGTGCTGTATGCGATGCACGAATTGAATAATGATTGGAATCGCGCGTATAAGAAATCCGCCCGTATCGTTGGTGACGTGATCGGTAAATATCACCCGCACGGCGACACGGCGGTGTATGACACCGTGGTGCGTATGGCGCAGGATTTTTCGCTGCGCTACCCGCTGGTGGACGGCCAAGGTAACTTCGGCTCGGTTGACGGTGACGCGGCGGCAGCGATGCGTTACACCGAAATTCGCATGGCGAAAATCGGCCATCAGTTATTAGAGGACATTGACAAGGAAACCGTCGACTTTGGCCCGAATTATGATGGTAACGAACGCGAACCATTGGTCTTGCCTGCGCGCATTCCTAATTTATTGATTAATGGTTCTACCGGTATCGCTGTCGGCATGGCGACGAACATCCCGCCACACAATTTGAGCGAGATTATTAAAGGCTGTCTGCATCTGCTGCACAACCCTGAAGCCACCGTCGATGAGTTGATCGAGCTGATTCCTGCGCCGGATTTCCCGACTGCGGGGATTATTTACGGCATTTCAGGCGTGCGTCAGGGCTATCGCACAGGTCGCGGGCGCGTGGTCATGCGTGCGCGCACTCATTTTGAAGATATGGAAAAAGGCAATCGTCAAGCGATCATCGTGGACGAGCTACCGTATCAGGTCAATAAACGCAAACTGCTCGAAACCATCGCCGAGATGGTTAATGACAAACGCCTCGAAGGCATCTCCGATATCCGCGACGAGTCGGACAAATCGGGTATGCGCGTGGTGATTGAGCTTAAACGCGGCGAAGTGGCCGAAGTGGTTCTGAATAACCTCTATAAACACACGCAACTTCAAGACACTTTTGGCATGAACATGGTCGCGCTGGTCGGCGGTCAGCCAAAATTATTGAACCTGCGCGAGATGATTTTGTACTTCCTCGAACACCGCCGCGAGGTCGTCACCCGCCGCACCGTGTTTGAACTGCGCAAAGCGCGCGATCGTGCGCATATATTAGAAGGGCTCGCCGTCGCATTGGCCAACATCGACGAATTCATCGCGATCATCAAGGCTGCGCCGACGCCACCGCAAGCCAAAGCCGATTTGATGGCCAAAGTATGGGATTCCGCGCTGGTACGCGAAATGCTCTCCCGCACCGAAGGCTCGCGTGAACTGTACCGCCCTGACGGCCTGCTCGCCGATATTGGTTTACAAGAAAACGGTCTGTATCGCCTGTCCGACATCCAAGCGCAAGAAATTTTGCAAATGCGTTTGCAACGCTTAACCGGCTTGGAACAAGACAAAATTGTCCAAGAATACAAAGACATCATGACGCACATTGCCGATTTGATCGACATTCTCAGCCGTCCCGAACGCGTCACCGCCATCATTGACAGCGAATTGACCGCCATCGAAGCCGAATTCGGCGACGCGCGTCGTTCAATCATCGAAATGGACGCCTCCGATATCGACATCGAAGACCTCATCACGCCGCAAGACATGGTGGTGACGTTGTCCAATACCGGCTACATCAAAGCACAAGCCCTGTCCGAATACCGCACACAGCGTCGCGGCGGGCGCGGCAAACAAGCCGCCGCCACCAAAGGCGAAGAAGACTGGATCGAAAACCTATTCGTCGCCAACACGCACGACACCATCCTCAGCTTCTCCAATCGCGGTCGCGTTTACTGGACGCGCGTGTACGAAGTGCCTGCTGGTTCGCGCACCTCGCGCGGCACGCCGATCATCCGCATGTTACCGCTTGAAGAAGGTGAAAAAATCACCGTCATGTTACCGATTGACGCGACAGGCGGCTTTGCCGAAGGCAAATACGTCTTCATGGCCACCAGCATGGGTACGGTCAAGAAAACCCCGCTGTCCGACTTCTCCAACCCGCGTAAAGCCGGTATCATCGCCGTCACGCTGGACGAAGGCGACTACCTCATTGGCGCGGCAATCACCGACGGAGAACACGACGTCATGCTGTTCTCCGACGCGGGTAAAGCCGTGCGTTTTGACGAAAACGACGTCCGTCCAATGGGACGCGGCGCGCGCGGCGTGCGCGGCATGAATCTCGAAGAAGGTCAAGCCATCATCTCCCTGCTCGTGGCCGAAAACGAAGAACAGTTTGTACTCACTGCCACCGAAAACGGCTACGGCAAACGCACACCGATCACCGAATACACCCGCCACGGTCGCGGCACCAAAGGCATGATTGCCATCCAAACCTCTGAGCGCAACGGTAAAGTCGTCGCTGCGCAGTTGGTCGAGGAAGACGATCAAATCATGCTGATTACCCAAGGCGGCACGCTGGTTCGCACCCGTATCGCCGAAGTTCGCGTGGTGGGTCGTGCGACACAAGGCGTGACATTGATTGGCTTGGATGACGACGACGTACTGAGCGGCGTACAAAAAGTCATGATGTCCGTGGACGATGAAGACGATGAAATCGACAGCGAAATCACGGCGGAAAACGACGAAACCCCATCGACTGCGCCAGATACGGGCACAGCCGAATAAACCATCGTATTTGTAACGACCGTAGGGGCGCAATTCATTGCGCCCTTTTTTATTACCATTCTCGTTTCCACGCCCCAGCTTGGGAACGAGCGTGGCGGGATGTCATATCCACGAAGTTGAGCCACGTCGCTGTAATGCATATGAACGCTGTCGTTCGATTGGGCGGTTTGCTGTCTGAGCGTTTGGGACAAACGCGAGTTTCAAACCGCACTTATATCAGCGTTCATTGGGTTGCATTACCGCGTACTTGATTTTTTTAGTTCCGACCGCTTTGCTTAACTTTTACTGCGTAAAAGTTAGTCTTCACTGAAACTTCGTTTTGACTACTTTTTTGATCAAGACACAATCACTTTGCATGCAAAGTGATTGCGGCGCAGGCTAACATTGCGTAGCAATGTTAAGCGTCAGCGGCCGTAGCCAAAAAAGCCTCGCGGCGGAGAGCGGGATGTTTAATCAAATTAATCCATTAGAGTAACAAACTGGATACCCGCTAAAATCATGCGGGTATGACATCATTCTTCTTAGATTTTGTGCTGAAATTCAAAGTCGGAGGTTTGTCGGCAATCTGGGCGCAATTCATTGTGCCCCTTTTTGTTTGCCAACACACCGCCACAACCGCACGCCTTCACTATTTCACGGTAAAAACCCTATGTCCGCGCCGCGTTTTCAGCGATAATAACGTCACTCCCTTTGATTTTAATGAAGTTTAAAATGAACCAACGCATCCACAACTTTGCGGCGGGTCCCGCTGCGCTACCCACACCCGTTCTCGAAAAAATGCAGTCCGAGCTGCTCAATTTCAATGGAACGGGCATGTCCATCATGGAAATGAGCCATCGCGGTGCCGTTTTCACCGACGTATTCCTGCGCACGCGCGACGCATTTCGCCGCCTGCTCAATATCCCTGACAACTACCAAATTCTGTTCCTGCAAGGCGGCGCGATTGGCGAAAACGCCATCATCCCACTGAATCTGCTCGGCAGTGATAATGCGACCGTGAACAGCGTGGTTTCCGGTGCTTGGTCGGTGAAAACGCAAAAAGAAGCCGATCGCTACGCGCGTGAACGTGGCGGCGAATGCCGAATCATTGCCAATTCCGATGATGGCAACGGCAAATACCTCTACTTCCCCGAGCCCGACACATGGCAATTATCAGCCGCGCCGAACTACGTCAACCTCTGCACCAACGAAACCATCCACGGCGTCGAATGGTTCGCCCCGCAATCAGTCGCAGACGATTTGGCCGCGCGCGGTTCGTTTCTCGTGGCGGACATGTCATCGCACATCCTCTCGCGCCCGCTGGATGTAACGCGCTACGGCGTGATTTATGGCGGTGCACAGAAAAATATTGGTCCTGCCGGTGTGACCTTCGTCATCGTGCGCGACGACTTGCTGGATCGCCAACACCCGCTGTGCCCATCCGCATTCAACTGGCGCAATGTCGCGGACAACGACTCCATGTTCAACACCCCACCGACGCTGTCGATTTATATTGCAGGCTTGGTATTCGAATGGCTGGAACAACAAGGCGGCGTGGCGGCCATGGCCGAAATCAACGACGCCAAAGCCAAACTACTGTACGAGTTTATCGACAACTCCAAGCTGTATCGCAACGACGTTCAGCCCCAATACCGCTCGTGTATGAACGTGCCGTTCTTCCTGCGCGACGAATCACTGAACGCCCAATTTCTCGCCGAGTCCCAAGCCACCGGTCTGGCCGCACTCAAAGGTCACAAAATGGTCGGCGGGATGCGTGCGAGTATTTACAACGCGGTGGGCATGGATGCGGTGCAGGCGCTGGTGGAGTTTATGGGTGAGTTTGAACAGAATCAAAGAAAAAAGTTATGATTCAGCACACCTATATGAAATTGGTTATTGCCGGTTTTACGCTATTATCTTTTATATCTTTAGCCGCGTGTACCAGTGTAAAACATCCGAAACCTCAAAAAACAAAAAAATTCCTCTATCAATATACCCTATATTCAACAGATACAAAACAGGGGAAGGAAGTTATTAATGAAACAGGCGGACATTCATGGGTCTTAGCTCATACGCCTTATTTTTTGGAAATTCACAATCATCCATTAACGGACACACAGAAGGGTTCATACAACGGCGTGACTGATAGCAATGGAAAAACCATTACAGTACTTTCCGACAAGGAGATTGAAATTGAAGACGTTACACTAACAGAAAGATATGGAGAAGGTGACTTAGGACAACTTTTTGTGATAACAGACCAAAATCAAGAACCTATCGAAGGAATGTCATACCACATCACAGTAAAATGTCCGAATTCAAAGCTTGTAATAATCAATGGTCAAACCAATAGCATGGGATTTACGAAGTATATAGCAAGTACGCAAGTGTGTGATCTGCTACTATTCTCTGGAAATTTAAGAATCAAGTAATCAATAGGATTAATTATGAAAAAAATAGTTTTTATTGCTTTTTTATTATTTAGCCATATTGCTCACGCATTTCCATTAACTAAAGATAACCTAACGGTTGAGTTTTGCTCTCAAAGTAAAGTGGATATTTTACCTGACAGCTTTTCGATCAAATCAACTATTTTTCTGACTGGGAAAAATTGGACTGAAACAGAATCAAAGGCTCGTCAAGCAGAGGAGGATATTAATAAATTATTTTCCGATCTTGAAGGTGTAATAGAGTTTGCCCCTAATCAACCAGAGTTCGACTCATACTCAAATAATGGCACAAAAAGGGGGCCTCAGCAATACTTCTCTATGCTAAAGCCAATCATCATAGAGGACATTACATCCCCAGAGGATGTTAAAGAAATAGAGAATCGTCTCCGCTCAAAATTTGAGCGTATTGAGTTTGAGTTCACGCCCAATATATCCAATCAACTGACAAAGCAATCGGAATACCAACTGATAGGTCTTGCCTACAAAAGTGCGGATGAACATTTGAAAACCATATTAACTTCAATGGACAAACATTCTGGAGAAATTATAAGCATTGCACCAAGCAGTTGTTCTGTATCTCAAGACGATTATTCATCTTATAATTCATACAGTGATGATGCCGCAAGCAAAGCCGGGAAAAAAATATTAAATCGCAGTTTTTGGATTGTTGCCAAAGTGAAATGACATGTCGGAATACTTTAATTCTATCGATAAAGACCTTGCCCCCATTCGCACGCAAATTGATGCAGTGGACGCGCAGTTACTACATCTATTAAATGAGCGCGCCAAACTCGCGCAGCAAGTCGGTGAGGTCAAGCAAAAATACGACCAACCGGTCTATCGCCCCGAACGCGAATCCGTGGTTCTGGAAAAAATTGCCACGCGCAATCCCGGCCCGTTGCCCACGCCTGCGCTGCAAACCCTGTGGCGCGAGGTCATGAGCGTCTGCCGCGCGATGGAGGAGCCGGTCAAAGTTGCCTTTCTCGGTCCTGCGGGGACGTATACCGAGCAGGCGATGTTCAAACAGTTCGGCCACGCCATCGTCGGTGTGGACTGCGTGAGTATTGACGACATTTTTCACGCGGTCGAGGCCGACGGCGCGACGTTCGGCGTCGTACCGATTGAAAACTCAATTGAGGGTGCAATCAACCGCACGATGGACTTGCTGCTCAATTCGCCGCTACGCATTTGCGCGGAAGTTTCGCTCGCCATCCGTCACTCATTGATGCATCGCAGCGGCGATATGTCGCAGGTGAAAACCATTGTCGCACATCCGCAAGCATTGGCGCAATGCTACGGCTGGCTCAAGCAACACTATCCACAGATTGAGCAAAAACCCGTCTCGTCGAATGCGCAGGGCGCGCGCATGGCGCAGGAGTCCGACGCCATCGCCTGTATCGCCGGCGACTCCGCCGCCATGATGTACGAATTGCAAAAAGTTGCCGTCGGCATACAAGACGATGCGAACAATCGCACGCGCTTCGTCGTCCTCGGCAAACAAATGTGCAGCCCAAGCCCAGCGGATAAAACCTCCCTCATCCTCGCCGCGCCAAATAAAGCTGGCTCGGTGTTCCAACTGATCGAACCACTGGCGCGTCACGGCGTCTCGATGGTGCGCTTTGAATCGCGTCCGGCCAAGCAAAAAGGCTGGGAATACTACTTCTACATCGACTTTATCGGGCATACGGAGCAGGAAAACGTCGCAAACGCGCTGGCTGAAATCGAAGCGCAAGCGGCTTTTTATAAATGTTTGGGGTCGTATCCAGTGACCTTATAAGTAGTGCTGGCCGTAGCATTCGCTCCCCACCGTTCAAAAACGGTATGCCGAACGCTTGTTACACACAGATGGAGAAAATTATGTCAATACACATTCGCCATGCAGAACCCAGCGATTATGATGGCTTGCATCAACTGTACAACCAGCCTCAGGCGATTCACGGTACGATGAAGATACCCTATCCTTCGCTGGAGTCATGGAAAAGGCGACTTGCCGATCCATCGGGGCATTGCACTTTAGTGGCGGTCATGGATGGCACGATTGTCGGTCACGCATGTCTGTGGTCAGAATCGCCGTCGCCGCGTCGCCGACATGCGGCAACGCTGGGTATTGCCGTGCACGACGACTGGCATGGCAAAGGCGTTGGCAAAGCATTGATGCACGCTTTGTTGGATTTGGCAGATAATTGGCTTAATCTCAGCCGAATTGAATTACAGGTGTTTAGCGATAATCAAAACGCCATCGCTTTATACAAAAAATTTGGTTTTCAGATCGAAGGCACGCATCGCGCCTTTGCTTTTCGTGCGGGACAATACGCCGATGGGCTATCAATGGCGCGGCTATCACCTGCGCTCACGGCGTAAACGAATATATTTGGCTTGATCGCCCAAACCCGCTCAACAAAGACCGTATTAAACATGAAGTTATATTCTACCCTGCCACCTCCGCAGATTAAAAATCTCCTACTCATCGGCGCAGGCCTGATCGGCGGCTCGCTCACCTTGGCATTGAAAAATGCCGGTGTGGCGCAAAACGTCATCGGTGTCGGACGACGCATTGAGGTGATGCAGCACGCGCTGGAACTCGGGCTGATTGACCGCTTTGTCCAACCGAACACGCCGGAGTACGCCCAAGCGGTGCAATCTGCCGACGTCATCGTGCTGGCCATGCCGGTCGGACAAACGCAAAACGTCCTGCGCGACTTGCTGCCGCATTTATCCGCGCACACCATCATCACCGACGCGGGCAGCACCAAGCAATCGGTATACAACGACGCACTGGCCGTATTGGGCGAACGCATCACGCAATTTGTCCTCGCGCATCCGATTGCGGGACGCGAAGTCAATGGCCCGCATGCGGCGCTGGCGGATTTGTATGTGAATAAAAAAATCATGGTCTGCCCATTGCCCAAACCCGCGCACAACACGCCCGAGCAAATCGCCACGGTCGTCAGCATGTGGCAGGCCACCGGCGGCTTGGTATACGAGATGGATTTGCAAGCGCACGACGCGATTTTTGCCGCTGTGTCGCATGTGCCGCACGTCCTCGCCTACGCGCTGATGAATCATGTGGCGGACTCGAATTTATCCGATGACAAATTCGCCATGGCCGGCGCTGGCTTTCGTGATTTCACGCGCATCGCCGCCGCCAGTCCTGAGATGTGGCGCGACGTGTGTCTGAACAACCGTGAGGCAATTTTGCACGACTTGGATTTGTATTTGGCGCACGCGCAGCAGCTACGCGATCAAATCGCCGCTGCCAATAGCGAAGCGCTATTGAACGAATTTACGCGCGCGAGTGAAAAGCGTTTGGCGTGGGGTAAGGAACAGTAAGGCAATAGGAGTCATGATGAAACAGCTCGCACAACGCATCGGTTGGACAGCCATTGGCTTAGTCGGTACGCTCAGTTTGCCCGCATGGGCCAATGATTCGACCGGCTGGGTATCGACCGGCGGCGTGCAGTACCTCAAGAATCAAGATATCCGCATGGTGTCTGAGGATTTGTACATCAGTCTTGATAAAATTCGCGTGCAATACGAATTTACGAACGACAGCGCGCAAGCCGTCCATGAAACCATTCTGTTTCCATTGCCCGCCATGCGTCTGGGCGTAGATGGCGATTTTGCGGATATAGACGGCCTGCACAACTCGTTCAAAATATGGGTTAACGGCCAGTCCATTGCGCCGCAAAAAAACCTGCGCGTACTTTGGGGTAAAAAGGACATTACCGACGCAGTGCGCCGTGAATGTCGCTTAAGCGATGCCGAAATCATCGAGCCGTTTTCCAATGAGCGCGGTGAAGACTTTTTGGACAAACGCGTTGAACCGTGCTTGAACACACTGGCGCAACGAAGCGCCATTCACTACCCAAATAACCCAAGCGATGACCAACCGCGTCTATGGGATGCGCAAATGGTCTATAGCTGGCAGCAAACTTTCCCTGCCAAACAAAGCATCCGCGTGCAACACGAGTACACACCGCTGGTGGGTGGCTCGGCATATCTGCCGCGTAGCGTCGATGACGGGCTGAATGATTTGAAACGCGACTACTGCATGGATCGCACATTCATGCGCAAATTGGGTAATCGTCCAACCAGTTACTCTGCACTCGGCTACATCCTAACCACCGGTGCGAATTGGGCCAAGCCGATTGAGCGCTTTCATCTGACCGTTGAAAAACCAGCCGACGCCTTGCTGTCCATGTGCTGGGATGCCTCATTGAAAAAAGTATCTGACACCCGATTTGAAGCGACCAAAACCCACTTCACGCCCAAAAACGATTTAGAGATTTTATTTGCACACCCTTACCAAAATTAAATTCAAATACATGGAACAACTCACCCTCAATCCGACCCAACACGCCCGTGGCGAAATTACTTTGCCCGGCTCGAAAAGCATTTCTAACCGAGTATTGTTGCTCGCGGCCTTGTCCGAAAAAGGCGCGGTGACGCGCGTGCGCGACGTTCTTGACTCGGACGACACGCGCGTGATGCTCGCGGCGCTCAACACGCTGAGCGTGAGCGTCACACAGGTGGCCGAACATGACTACGACATCATCGGCACGGGTGGCGACTTTCCGAACAAATCCGCCGATCTGTTTATGGGCAACGCGGGCACGGCGATTCGCCCGCTGACCGCCGTATTGGCACTGCAAAATGGCACCTATCATCTGCACGGCGTGCCGCGTATGCACGAGCGACCGATTGGCGATCTGCTGGATGCGTTACAGCAAATCGGTGTACAAGTACAATACACCGGCAATGCAGGCTATCCGCCGTTCACACTCACGCCCGCGCACTTGCCCGACGGTGATTTGAGTTTGTCGATCAAAGGCAATGTATCGAGCCAATTTCTCACCGCCGTATTGATGGCCGCGCCATTGTTGGTTCAACCAACTCAGCGCCGCGTCACCATCCACGTCATTGGTGAATTGATTTCCAAACCGTATATCGAAATTACGCTGAACCTAATGGCGCGTTTCGGTGTGAACGTGACACGCGACGGCTGGTCATCGTTCACCATCAACGCAGGCTCGCGCTACACCTCGCCGAAAGACATTTTTGTCGAAGGCGACGCATCGTCTGCTTCGTATTTCATTGCGCTCGGTGCCTTGGGCGGCGGCCCGATCAAAATCCACGGCGTCGGTTTGTCCAGCATCCAAGGCGACGTGAAATTCGCCGACGCGTTGCAGATGATGGGTGCGAACGTGATGATGGGGACGAATTGGATTGAGGTGCGCGGCATTCATCAGGACGATGGTTCCGAGCAATTGCGCGGCATCGAGTTGGACTGCAACCACATTCCCGATGCGGCGATGACGCTGGCCACAGCTGCGCTATTCGCGCACGGCAAAACCCGTTTGACCAATATCGCCTCATGGCGCGTGAAAGAAACCGACCGCCTGAGCGCAATGGCGACCGAACTGCGCAAAGTCGGCGCCGAAGTGATCGAAGGCGCGGATTTCATCGAAATCACGCCGCCCGCAGCGGATGCATGGCGCCACACCGAGATTGACACCTATGACGATCACCGCATGGCGATGTGCTTTTCCCTACTCGCGCTGTCACCCGTCGGCGTAACAATCAATGATCCGAAATGCGTGGGTAAAACCTTCCCGACGTATTTTGAGGTGATGGATGAGCTTTTAAAATAATAAACATAATACTTGTACTTGGTCGATATATAGGAGAAAAACATGAGTCATCATACGCCTACATTGTGGGGCATTCACATGGGCGCACAAATCGGTACAGATCCAATTGAGCAAGGGTACATCGGTATTGGTTGGGCAGATGAGTTGGGCGATCTCAGCCATTTGCCAGATGATCGTGAGGAGTTTAAAAAGGTTTTACGTGAGGCTCAACCAGATGCTACTGAAGCATCGATTCGCACTCAAGTAGCCAGTATTTACCGTTTTGTACATGCTATTCAGCGTGGTGATTGGGTCGTTTATCCGTGTAAAGAAAATCGACGAATATATATTGGTGAAATTATTGGTGGTTATGAGTTTCGAGATGGGTTAAGTGATGACGACTACCCTAATCGCCGCCATGTTCAGTGGCTTACTCCCGATGGTATTGAACGCAATATTTTCAGCCAAGAGGCATTGTATGAAATTGGTGCGTTTATGACTTTGTTTGAAATTAAGGTCAACACAGCTGAGTTTTTGAACAAAATCAACAGGAAGGATTTAGGATCAACATTAACAAATAAAGCTGAAGAGGTAGAGATTGCCGACAGCCCAATGAACAATGTCACTAATCAACAAATTGCCAATGTCGCGGCAGAAAGTACGGTTGATTTTGTCATTCGTCAATTACACACAAAACTCACAGGCTATGAGTTTGAATTATTTATCGCACATTTACTCAACTGCATGGGGTATACCGCTTATGCCACACAAAAATCAGGAGACGGCGGCGTAGATGTAATTGCCCATAAAGACGCTTTTGGGTTTGAGCCACCAGTAATTAAAGTACAGTGTAAGCGTTCTTTATCAAGTAATGGGACGGCTGAGATCAATCAACTGTTGGGAACATTAGGTGATGGCGAGTATGGATTGTTTGTTAATTTAGGCAGTTATAGCCGAGATGCACGCGCGATTGAACGCAGTAAATCCAAATTGACACTCATCGATGGACAGGCCGTAGTCGATTTAATTTTTAAACACTATGAACAATTGGCACCCAGTTATCGGGTTTTATTACCACTCAAACAAATTTTTGTCCCAGACTTAGAATGATTTATGGCACTCAAATCCACGATTTACAAAGCCGAGGTGTCGATTGCCGACATGGATCGGCACTATTACGCCGAGCACGCGTTGACCCTCGCCCTACATCCGTCCGAGACGGAGGAGCGTATGATGGTGCGGCTGTTGGCCTTTACCCGAAATGCGCATGAGCGGTTGATTTTTGGCAAAGGCATTTCCACCGACGAGGAGCCGGATCTGTGGCATTTGGATTATTCGGGTGAGATTCGCCTGTGGGTTGAGGTGGGTTTGCCGGATGAGCGCCGCATTCGCAAAGCCTGCGGGCGTGCTGACGCGGTGCAGGTGTATTTGTACGGAACGTTGGCAGATAAATGGTGGCGCGATAATGAACAGGCGATGAATGCGCTGGATAAGGTGTCTGTGTTTCAACTGCCCGATACGTCTGCGTTGAAAGCCCTGTGCCAGCGCAATATGAGCTTGCAATGCACGATACAGGACGGCGACGTGTGGCTGTCGGACACGCGCGGTGCGTTGGGCGCGCATTTGCTGGTGTGTCAGGCGTTGAAATTGCCATAGTGGTAGTGATTGAGCAATCGATAAGGGCGTGTGTAACACGCCCTTCCTTATCGCGTAAAGGTGTATAGCGCACGCGCTGAATTTACGGTTTTTGCGCCGCCAGCATTTGCTGGATGTCATGCACAATCGCTTCGGGTTTGGCTTCATACGGTGCAGAAACGATGGTTTTGCCGTTTTCATCGAGCAGGTAGAGATTGGCAGTGTGGTTGACGATGTAGTTCGGCCCAGCGCCTTCTTTTTCGTACACGACTTGAAATTGTTTCGCCATTTTTTTGGTATTGTCGGGGTCGGTGTAGGCGCCTATGAAACTTGGGTTAAACGCGGCCATGTAGGCTTTGAGCACCTCGGGGGTGTCGCGTTCGGGGTCAACGGTGATGAACACGACGCGTACTTTGTCCGCATCGGCGCCAAGTTTGTCCATCACGATTTTCATTTTACCCAGCGTGGTTGGGCAAATGTCGGGGCACTGGGTGTAGCCGAAAAACACTGCGCTGACTTGGCCTTTGTGCGGCGCGTTGACTTGAATCGTTTCACCGTTTTGCGTCGTCAGCGGCATATCGGTGTGCAGATTGCTGGCGGTGACGTTGCTGTTGAGGTATTGCGGCGCTGGCTGACAGGCGGTTAATGTGGCCACGGCGCAGACGAGCGCGGCGGCGATCAGGGCGGTTGGGCGCATTTTCATGAGACTCCTTTGTCAGTTGAGCGGTTTTTGAGGCTGGCAGTGAGCGATTCAAGCGAGACCGTTCTGACACCATTGTCGGGCAATGCGGCGGTCGGCTGCCACACTTGGCCGTAGATGACTTCCAGCGAGAGTTCACGCAGCCCGTCGGCAAAAGCGCTCTCCATCTGCGCGCGCCAGTATGCTTGTTCGTCAGCGGCTAACGCGCGCAATCGCGGGCTGGTGTTGCACATATCCTGCCACAGCGTGTCCGCATCGGTATAACCCAGACGCACGGTTTCGACATCCAACACCGGCAAGCCGAAGCGTAAATCTTGCAAACGTCGCCCCATGTCCATGATGGTGGGCAAGTGTTGAACAAACGCCAGCCATGCTTCATCACGGTTGACCAACTCCGGCCATGCGCCAGCGCCCAAGGTGGCAAACAGCAGTACGCCATCGGGCGCGAACCACTGCGGCAATTCGGCCAACTGGTTCAATACGTCGTCAGTCAAGCCGTCCAATACCAACGGCGCGAGCACCATTGATGCAGGCCGTGTGTTTTTAATCTGAGTTGACCAGTCCGCCCACGCGACCTCTTGCGGTGCATCATTCGCAGCAAAAGGGTTGAGTTTGCGCCACGGTGATGGCTTGTTGGCACGCCCATGATTCACCATGCGCCATTGTTCAATCGCCGTTTTGCCATACTGCGCGCGCAGTTCGCTCAATGGCAAAGGCGCGGCGCTGATTTCGCGCACCTGCGCCATCGGCGCGGTGACAATGCTGGCGCGGCGCAGTAAATCACGCGCGACATACTGCACAAGGGTGTCGGGCAATTGGCTGGGCGTGGTGAATGTGGTGTTCATGAGCGTTTGATGACGTCGGTCGGCGGCTTGCGCCCCGCAGGGATTATCCGTACTATGGCATAAAGGAATGATTTTACCATGACTGCACACACAGCCGACCCGCAAAACCACCTGACCCTATTTGGTCGGCTCCATCATGCGCGCATTTGGCTCAATAACCATTTGGCCAAAAGGGTTGGTGGCTGTGCAATGTGTGGTGCAGATACCCGCCACAGCGCACTTTCCGCGCGTATCTGCGCCGCGTGTGCGCAGGCGATCCCGCATTCCTTGATTGCGCCCGAGCGCAGCCATCGCTGTACTCAATGCGCGCATCTATTGCCGAGCGGCGACCCGCTGTGCGGCGATTGTCTGAGCGCGCCGCCCGCATTCACGCATTCGGTGGTGTTCGGCGACTATGCGGGTATGCTACAGCACGCTTTACTGCAATATAAATTTCACAACGCTTTGCACCTCGCGCCCCTGCTCGCCGATTGTTTGCAGCAGATTTTGCGCGCCTATGCGCAGACACATCAGCCCGACCTCATCATGCTGGTTCCTGCCTTGCCTGAGCGGACGCAGGTGCGTGGATTCAATCCCTTGCGTTTACTCATCCAACAAATTGACCTGCGTACACTGTGGCCAAACGCCTCGCCCCATTACGCACCCGACGCGCTCGTGCGCGTGCATCACGATCAATTGCAAGTCCACGTCAAACCAGAGCAACGCCGCACACAAGTCAAAAATGCCTTTGCGCTAGGTGAAACGATAGCCCTTAAAGACCGCCACATCCTCCTACTCGACGACATCATCACCACTGGCGCGACGCTGAACGAAATCGCGCAGCTGCTCAAAAATGCCGGAGCCAAACAAGTCGATAATGTGCTGATTGCCCGCACACCCAAAGCCGCGAACAAGTAAAATGCCGCTTTTTACACCCCAGTCTATCATGTTTAATATCGTCCTCGTCCAACCCGAAATTCCACCGAATACCGGCAACATCATACGCCTCGCCGCCAACACCGGCTGCCAACTGCATCTGATCAAACCGCTCGGTTTTCCGCTCGATGACAAACGCATGGTGCGCGCAGGACTGGACTACCACGAGTTCGCCCATCTGAACGTTTATGAATCATGGGATGACTTCCTCAATCGCGCCCAACCCGACGCGACGCGGCTGTTTGCGCTGACCACCAAAGGCTCAAACATCCTGACTGAAACGCGTTTTCAAGCAGGCGACTGGTTCGTGTTCGGCTCAGAGACGCGCGGGCTGCCTGACGCGGTGCGCGACACCTTTCCGACCGAGCAACGCATTCGCCTGCCGATGATGCCGAACAACCGCAGTCTGAATTTATCCAATAGCGCGGCGATCATCGTCTACGAAGCGTGGCGACAATGCGGTTTCGCAGGAGGCGTATAATCGCCAAAACACCTATTTTGCGTTAGACTAATACTATCCATCAAAACCACGAAGGCAGGCCATGAACCACTCATACACCACACCCGATTGCGTCGCCGAAGACGTTCGACGCGCGCTTGAAGAAGACATCCGCACGGGCGATTTGACCGCACTCATGATTGAGGAAACCCAACAAGCACACGGTCGAATCATCGCACGCGAACCGGCCATTTTATGCGGCCAACCGTGGTTCAATGAAGCCTTTCATCAAGTAGACCCGAACGTCAAAATCACATGGCACGTCGCAGAAGGCGCAACGATTGAGCCGAATCAAACTTTGGTCGAAATGGAAGGCTCGGCGCGTGCGCTGGTGACCGCCGAGCGCACCGGATTGAACTTTTTGCAACTGCTCTCGGGCACAGCCACCACGGTCAACACCTACGTCAAAGCCATCGCAGGCACGAAAACCCACGTCGTTGACTCGCGCAAAACCATTCCCGGCCTGCGTCTGGCGCAAAAATACGCCGTCGTCGTCGGTGGTGGTGTGAACCATCGCGTCGGGCTGTACGACGGCATTCTCATCAAAGAAAACCACATCGCCACCGCAGGCGGCGTGACCGCTGCGCTCAAAGATGCCTACGCCATCGTCGCCGCGCCTGACGTTGCCGCGCGCCCTGTTGCCCCATTTATCCAAATTGAAGTCGAACGCCTCGATCAACTGACCGAAGCATTACAAGCCGGTGCGAAAATGGTATTGCTCGACAACATGACACACGAGCAAATCGCGCAAGCTGTCGCCATCAACCGCGACCAATTCAACGGCCAAGCCATCCTCGAAGTTTCGGGTAACGTCTCGCTGGAGAACATCCGCAGCTACGCCGAATTGGGCGTGGATCGCATTTCCAGCGGCAGTTTGACCAAACACATCCGCGCGATTGACTTCTCCATGCGCGTGAATGCCATTTGATATCAACATCTAAAAACTGAAACAACGCGCCATCATTCCCGCGCGTGCGGGAATCCAGCACACCATTCACCGCCAGAGTGATGACCAACCGCATATCAATTGAGGAAACACCATGAGCATCAACGAACAAAAAATGTTTCAAGTCGATTTTGACCTGCCGCAATCAAACAATGTCTGCAGCACCTCGGTGGCGTGGGCGCAAGTTCCGAGCGAACCATCCTCCGCCGAACGCGACGCGCTCATCGCCCGCATCAAAGCCCTATTGATCGAGAAAAATGCCCTGCTGGTCGCGCACTACTACGTCCATCCCGACCTGCAAGACCTCGCCGAAGCCACGGGCGGCATCGTCTCCGACTCGCTCGAAATGGCACGCTTTGGGCGCGATCATCCGGCGCCAACCCTCATCGTTGCAGGCGTGCGCTTCATGGGTGAATCCGCAAAAATTTTATCGCCCGAAAAAACCGTGCTCGTGCCCGATCTGCGCGCCGAATGCTCGCTCGATTTAGGCTGCCCGATTGACGAATTTTCTGCCTTTTGCGACGCACACCCAGACCGCACCGTCGTGGTTTACGCCAACACCTCCGCCGAGGTCAAAGCGCGCGCCGACTGGATGGTCACCTCCTCCATCGCGCTGAAAATCGTCGCCCATCTGAAAGAACAAGGAAAAAAAATCATCTGGGCGCCGGATCGTCACCTCGGCACCTATATCCAAAAGCAAACCGGTGCGGATATGCTGCTCTGGCAAGGCTCATGCATCGTACACAACGAATTCAAAGCCATCGAACTGGAAAATCTCAAAGCCAAATACCCGCACGCCAAAGTGCTGGTTCACCCCGAATCCCCTGATCCAGTTGTACAACTGGCCGACGTGGTTGGCTCCACCTCCGCCATCCTCAACGGCCCCGCGCAGTTCCCCGACAGCGACACCTTCATCGTCGCCACCGACAGCGGCATGCTGCACCAACTGCGCCAAAAATACCCAACGCACACCTTCATCGAAGCACCAACGGCAGGCGAATCCGCCACCTGTAAAAGCTGCGCGCACTGCCCGTGGATGGCCATGAACAGCCTACAAGGCGTCGTGGAAGTCCTCGAAAAACTCGGCACGGGCTACAACGAAATCACCATTGACCCCGCGATTGCCGAACGCGCCAAACTGCCGATCACGCGTATGCTTGACTTTGCCGCTGCGGACAAAGCCAAAGCGCAACAGGCAGAACAAAGCAAAGTAGAGGCCGACTTTCAGCCGAATATTGGACCAGCGTGAGTCTTCGCTGTTGAACCACTAAAAAGAGCAACTTCAGAGCAACTTCAAGTTGCTCTTTTTATTTGAATTATCAAATGGCGAACCATCCACGCGTTTGTTCTTCTTCAATAAAACCGTATTTAATGACATCATTGAGGCTGTTATTGAGCAAATCAATCCTTTTATAACACGACCATTCGAAATAAATATAAACATTCACGCATAAATAAAGACTTAATTAGATAGTTAATAATCCCTTTTGTGTATAATCTTAAGCAGGTGAATCGTATTTAGCCTGCTTAACCCTCCGTTTGATGTTTACCTTTTCTAAAAATCATTCATATTTTTTAGATTTTTATCGGGAGTCCATGATGTTCCTCAATTCTTTTTTATCAAATAGCCAAATCTTTGCCGCATGTGATTTCAATCATTCTGCTTTCGAGCAACTGATACAGGCGATTTCCTCACGCCATCACTATGACTATGATCGTCACTACCGTAGCCACAGCGATTCTTGTCATTCCGAGCCACCTCCAGTTGTAGATCCTCACGATGACTGCCCGAAAGACGACACGCCCGTTCCGATCCCTAATATCGTCGCAGAAACAGCCTCAACGTCAACAGCAGAGGCGCATGAATATCATTCCGAACATCATCACAACGACTGTCAGCCAGAGCCACCTCCGGTTGTAGAGCACCACGATGATTGCCCGAAAGACGACACGCCCGTTCCGATTCCTAATGCCAGCCCAGAAACAAACTGCAGCACCCATGAGCACGATGGCGAACACCACGGTCACCACGGTCACCACGAACATCACCATGAGCATCATCACGGTGGCGGTTACCACTCCGCACCTCCGCCAGTTGTGGAGCATCACGACTGTCCAAAAGACGACACGCCGGTTCCGATTCCCAATTTTGCCGCAGAATCCAGCGCCGCAGACATCTCCACGCTGTTGGCCAGCATGAGCAACATTCAAGGAAACATTGATCGTCTATTACAAAATATGCATTCAGGTGCTGAATGCGGTGGTAACGATATGCGTTTCGACCCATACGAACCCATTGACACCCCCAAAGAGGAATGTATGTCATGGGAGAGCATGCATTGCTGGATGGACATGTGTCATCTGCCTGCGGTACAACCCGCACCGATTCCCGTATAAATTCAGTGTATGTCCGATAAACCGAGCGAGACATTATTTTCAATCTTTCTCGGTTCACGGAACGCAAAAGGTGTGCAAACAAAATTTGCACACCTTTATAATATCGATGACAGTTCAATGACACTGTCTATCCTACTTGCTGATGAGGAATTGTGATGAAAAAACTGCCTTTATTCTTGGCTCTACTTGCCATACCGTATAGCGCTCACGCCGAGAATACGCCACTTAAAAGTGCGAAAGACATAGAAGGCTGCTGGGAGCGCGTGGTTTTTTCTGAGGCGGTAAAAAAGCAAATGAATCCTGTTGATCCGTGGCCAGCACCCTACCAATGGTTTTGCTTTGACGCAGATGGCACTTATTCCAGTCTAATGTCTACCAACCCATCCAAAATCTCTGCTGCCGAACTGCGCCGCATGTTTAAAACCTTACCGCAAACATTCCGCTACGCGGTACTGCCCAAAGGCTTTGTCAAAACCGAAGCCATCAATGGACAAGAGACCTATTATTGGGCCAGTGGTTTCCTCGGCCAAGATACCTACTTTGACAACCAAATCATTCGTAAAGGGACGCTGATTATGAGCGTACCGTCCCAAGACGGTAAGACGGGTATTTACTGGCGCTATCTAACCCGTGTTCAATAAACCCTATCAGCCAAAATCGATAAATCAAAGCGCAGTAAGTAGACAAGGTGAACCGGAAAGCAGTCTCTCACCCAATATCTAATCAGTGTGATATTAGGAGAATTTGAAACTTGAGGGATAGTGAAACAGTAAATATCCTATTTGACTAAACGACCGTAAAATCAGCAGCGGTTAATATTGGATGAGAGGTTACTCCCATCACAGCAAAAGCCACCGATGCGCCCACGCCATTTGCATCGGCATCATAGCTCAGGACGCCACTTGTTTGGTTATAGATAATAAAATCATCACTGTCATTCGCCTGACCAGTAATGTTTGAACAAAAATTACTTTCGTTCAAGACTCCCATATTAACCAATTGGGTAAAAATAGCTTGAGCCAAGCAAATCGTATCATCAACCACATTAAAGTCAGTAATCATATCCTTATTGGTTGAGGCATTTAGGCTCGTATTAAACACAAAAGTATCCATTCCCAAGCCGCCCTGTAGGGTATCGTTACCTAATGATCCCGAAATATAATCATCCCCATTGTCACCATATAGGTAGTTCACATCGCTATTGCCAGAAATTTTATCCCCAAATTTTGAACCGAATAAATTCTCAATGTTTAAAAGAGTATCCGTTCCAGAACCTCCTGTAATCTGAGCATCTGTTCGAGACAAATCGACGGTAACTCCTGACGTACTGAAATAATAGTAAGAAACCCTGTCCGTTCCACTCGCTCCATCTATAATGTTGTTCCCAGAACTTGCGTAAATAATATTATTCAAGTCATTTCCCATGCCGTTGATATTATTTGCTCCCTGTAAAGATAACTCCTGTAAATTACTACCTAATATGTAATCAATAAAGGAACTTACGCGACCTCCTCCTTCGTTTGCATTCTCTATCACTATATCGCCAATATCGTCAACATCATAAGAATCGAACCCAAAACCACCAATCATCGTATCAGCTCCACTACCTCCAATCAACGAGTCATTCCCCGGGCCGCCTTCTAATATATCGTTCCCTGCTCGACCATCAAGCACATTATTAGCGGCATTCCCAATCAAAGTGTTATCTCCATTACTGCCATATCCTTTAATGATACTGTCTCCCGCCAGAATAAGATTCTCAACATTATCAGCCAATCCATAAAAATCAACACTGGTTTGTACTGTATCAATACCTTCACCAATTACTTCTTGAATTCTGTCGCTAAGATTATCAACAATATAAACATCATCTCCCAGGCCGCCTGCTAAGGTATCAGCCCCTGCCGCACCATCCAAAGTATCATTCCCCACACCGCCACTTAACATATTGGCACCACTATTACCAATCAACACATTGCCCGCATCATTTCCTGTGCCATTGATATTAGACGCTCCAACCAATGTTAGATTTTCTATATTGCTTCCTAAAACATAGCTAATGCTACTACGTACGGTATCCATACCTGCATTAATACCCTCTTGAATCTGATCTACTACATCATCAATTATGTATGTATCATCACCCACCCCTCCAATCAAGGTATCAGTGCCAATCCCACCAATCAAAGTATCCGCCCCTGCACCTCCATTGAGTACATCATTGCCTGCACCACCATCCAGTACGTTGTTGGCATCATTCCCCGTGATGGTATTATTGAGATTATTACCCGTACCATTCAAAGCAGCGGATCCGCTTAAAGTCAGATTCTCAACGTTATCTGTTAACGTATAGGATGCAATACTACTCACAACCGCATCGGTACCTGAGTTAGTAGATTCCTGCACGACATCACCGACATTATCTACCGCATAATTATCGTTACCCAAGCCTCCCGACATTTGGTCTGCACCTGCATAGCCATTCAGATAGTTGTTGCCAGAATTACCAATCAAGACATCGTTGAATTGTGAGCCATATAGATTTTCGATATTGATTAGTGTGTCAGAACCAGACCCGCCGGTATTTTGGGCGACTGTTTTGGATAAATCTACATTGACCGATGCGGTACTGTAGTAATACGATGCGCCATCAATCCCCTCTTTTCCATCCAGTACATTATTACCTGAGTTTGCGTAGATGATGTTGTTGAGTGCGTTACCCGTACCATTGATGTTATCACTACCCAATAATTGTAGATTTTCTAAATTACTGCTTAAGATATAAGTGCTGGATGAGTTTACTCGATCGTTGCCTTCGTTGATGTTTTCAGTGACAATATCGTTCACATTGTCAACAACATAGGTGTCATTGCCAATACCACCAATCATCGTATCAACGCCAGCACCACCATTCAGCGTATCGTCACCTGCGCCACTATCTAACACATTATTGGCGTCGTTACCTGTCAGAATATTATTGACACTATTGCCTGTACCATTGATGGCATTGGTTCCTGTTAGCGTTAAATTCTCCAGATTACTTCCTAACGCATAGGTAATACTACTCTTGACTAAATCCGCACCTTCATTAAGTAGTTCTTGAACCTGATCGCCCACATTATCAACCACATAGATGTCATTGTCTTTTCCGCCGATAAGTGTATCCGCCCCCTCGCCACCGATCAATGTATCTGCCCCTGCGCCACCATTCAGAATGTCATCTCCTAAGGCTCCATCCAGCTTGTCCGCGCCATCAGCTCCCGTTAGAGTATCGTTACCCAATCCACCCAATAAGGTGTCCGCTCCAAGACCTCCATTCAGATTGTCATCCCCCGCACCACCATCCAATATATTGTTCGCATTGTTACCTACTAGAACATTATTCAAGGTGTTACCCGTACCATTGATTGCCGCAGAACCAATCAGAGTTAAGTTTTCAAGATTGTCACCTAAAGTGTAAGAGATGGTGCTCTGAACTATATCTGTACCTGCATTAACTGATTCTTGAACTTTGTCACCGATATTATCAACCACATAGGTATCATTTCCCAGTCCGCCGGACATCTGATCTGCACCGGTATTACCATTGATATAGTTATTTCCTGCGGTACCTGATAGTGTGTCGTTAAACTGAGAGCCATACAGATTCTCAATACTGAGCAAAGTATCAGAACCTGAGCCACCCGTAGCTTGTGCGCCTGTTTTGGAGAGGTCAACCGTAACGGCCGCACCACTATAAACGTATGAAACCGCATCCGTTCCTGCTTTGCCGTCCAGCACATTGTTACCTACACCTGCAAAGAGAATATTATTTAGAGCATTACCCGTGCCATTGATGTTGGCTGAGCCAGTTAGTTCAAGGTATTCAACATTATCATTAAGGGTGTATGTAATTGAGCTTTTAACTCGGTCTGTACCTTCGTTGAGGTTTTCAGTGACGATGTCATCAATACTGTCTACGATATAGGTGTCATTGCCTACACCACCAGACATTGCGTCATTACCTACCCCACCGTCCAGCACGTCATCTCCAGCACCCCCATTGAGACTATCATTGCCATCACCACCATTAAGTGTATCAATGCCATCTTCGCCACTTAATGTGTCATTGCCCATTCCGCCGATCAGCGTATCCGCACCAAGACCACCACTTAAAGTATCATTATCTGCACCACCATCCAGAACATTGTTCGCGGCATTGCCAATCAATGTGTCATCATAGTTTGAGCCAATTGCATTTTCGATGTAATTGATCACATTGCCACTACTGTCTCGAACCTCGTAGGACATCGCAAGCAGATTATTTATATCAATATGATTAACAGAGTCATAAACTTTAAGCCCAATCGATGACCAAGTTCCTGGATTCAGATTGATAACAACGGACTGTATTTGATTCGATGCATCAATGGTATCAATACCACCGGCGTCATAAATGGTCTCATACACCACACTATTGGGATCCCACTTATAGGTATTGTTTTCTAAATGGGATTGTAAATTGGCTCCATATAAATACTGTATAGCCAAAATATCATCCAACATGGGTGTGGTAGGCGCATAGGAGATACCATTCTGGTTATAACTCATTATCGAATATCGCCACTGGTCATGGCCTTCTATGCCAACAGTCACAGTATCGTGAGGATGTGATAAACCCAAAGCATGACCCAACTCGTGCATATAGGTTTTATAAGAAGACGGATCCCACGCACCGGTTGGTGATGAAAACGAATTAGAAGGTATAACAATGTCACCATTTCCACCACTTCCCCAACCAGGTGCAGTTGTCAATGCTCTTCGTGTCCCTGCCCAGCGGATATCTCCGACTAAATCCATCGATTCAATAACTTGGATAAAGCTAACATTAGCAACGTTAGACCAAGCGCCCATAGCGGCTGCAACCGCATTTTGCTGGGCTAAAGTTAAAGCAGCGGGTATATCTCCTTGCAACAAGTTTTGAGAATAACCCACTGATCCATTGTAAAAACTATATGTTATCGCTACTCCTTGACCAATATCCCCACCCCATTTAGAAAACACTTCAGCACTACTACTAACCCAAGTTCGAATTAAATCTGCTACACGAAGATCGGAACTTAATGTGTTAGCAGGAATAAAAGAAATGCATTGAACACTCTGGTCAATACCATTACCACCAGATGCTGTTTGATATGTAATAGTCATAATATTGACTCCTTCTCATGGTCAGTTAATAGCAGATATTTCACAATACCCAGAAATCACGCAAAGCGAATTTTCACGAATAGAACTGCACTACTTAATATTCAAAAAATTATAATATGTAATTAATTCGGATAATAACTTATCATCATTTTTATATCTACCAAAATCCATCAAAGTATAGAATCAATTCTTCGGCGTCAAAATCGTCGGCAACGCTTTCGGTAATTCGCGTTTGTAGTCCAAGCTGTAATGCAGTCCACGCGACTCATGGCGGAAGCTCGCGCTGTTGATGATGAGTTCGGCGCAGGTAACGAGGTTGCGCAGTTCGACCAAATCGGGGGTGATTTGATACTGCCCATAGTAGTCGTTGACTTCTTGTTTGAGCAGACGCACGCGTTTTTCGGCTTGTTCGAGGCGTTTGTTGCTGCGCACGATACCGACGTAGTTCCACATGGCTTGGCGCAGCGCGTCCCACGAGTGGGTAATCATGACGGCTTCGTCGGCAGGGATGACGCGCGAGGCGTCCCATTCGAGTAGCTCAGGGGCTTTGTAGGCGAAGTTTTTCGCGGCAAGTTCGGTGATGTTGTCCGACACGGATTGACCCATGACAATGCATTCGAGCAGTGAGTTGGAGGCGAGGCGATTCGCGCCGTGCAGTCCGGTGTAGGTGACTTCGCCGATGGCGTAGAGGTTTTGAATATCGGTACGCCCTGCGAGGTCGGTCGCGACGCCGCCGCAGGTGTAGTGCGCGCCGGGCGCGACAGGAATCGGTTGCTGGGTCATGTCAATGCCCAGCTCAAGGCATTTGGCATTGATGTTCGGGAAGTGTTCGTGTAGAAATTCGGCGGGTAGGTGGGTCATGTCGAGGTAAACGCAGTCCACGCCGTTCTTTTTCATCTCAAAGTCAATGGCGCGCGCCACGATATCACGCGGCGCGAGTTCGCCGCGCTCGTCATGGTCAAACATGAAGCGGTAGCCGGGCTGTCCGTCTTTGCTCGGTAGGCGCAGTATGCCGCCTTCGCCGCGCAGGGCTTCGGAGATGAGGAATGATTTGGCGTGCGGGTGGTAGAGACAAGTCGGGTGAAATTGCATGAATTCCATATTGACCACGCGGCAGCCTGCGCGCCATGCCATAGCGATACCGTCGCCTGAGTTGCTGTCGGGGTTGGTGGTGACTTTATAGACTTTGCCTGCGCCGCCGGTGGCGAGTACGGTGAAACGCGCTTGAATCGAGTTGATTTTTTGCGTGTCGCGGTGTTGGATGTAGACGCCGTAGCAACGGGCGTCTTTGCTTTTTTGCTCAATTTGACGTTTGTGTTTGTCGGTGATGAGGTCTACGGCAATGACGTTTTCGAATACTTGAATATTGCTGCGCTCACGCACGCGTTGCGCCAACGCAACTTGGATTGCGTGGCCGGTGAGGTCATCCGCGTGTACCACGCGGCGGTGGCTGTGGCCGCCTTCGCGCGTCAGGTGCAACTGGTTTTCGCTGCCTTCTTCCATGCTGAATTTCACGCCTTGTTCGATCAGCCATTCGATTGATGCGGGTGCATGGGTGATGATGTGGCGAATCGCGTCGATTTCACCCAGCTCGGCGCCAGCGATGAAGGTGTCGCGGATGTGGTTGTCAAAATTGTCATCCGAGTCCATCACCGCAGCGATACCGCCCTGCGCGAGATCAGACGAGCCGCTGATGAGTCCGCCTTTGGAAATCAGGGCGATTTTATGTTCTGTACTCAGCGATAAGGCACAGCTCATGCCTGCCAAACCGCTACCGATAATGACAACATCAAAAACTTGAGGCATTTTTTACTTTCTTATGAGTTGGTTCAATTTGACCACAGTGCGATTTTGAGCGCACGCACGTAGTCGTCCAGTAATGTTTGATCCACGCGATTGGCTTGGGATTTTTTCGCCTGTTCGGGCGTGAGCGCCCAAACGGGATTGGGGAAATTGGCGTCATCCGTGTAGCGCGGAATCACATGCCAATGCAGATGCGGCGTCATATTGCCCAAGCTGGCGAGGTTAATTTTGTGCGGCTTGAGGACATCGCGCTGAATCTGCTCCACCAAACACACGGTACGCATCAATTGGCTGCGCTGCTCGGGTATGAGATCGGTCATCTCGGTGACGTGCTCTTGCCAAATCACGCGCGTGAAGCCACGAAACAGCGGATCGTCCACCAGCACCACGCGCAGTTGTTCGTTTTGCCAAATCAGTTCGCCGCCGATCTGCTCACACAGCTCGCATCCGGCGACTTTATTATCCCAATTCATAGAATTCTTTCAATTAAACACGAATTTAAGCACGACTTTATACACACATTTAAGCGCAAATTGCCGTACCCACGTCCGCATCGGTGAGCAAGCATTGTAGCAAGACGTGCGGCTCGCGTCCGTCAACGATGTGTACCGCGCCCACGCCGCGCTGCGCGGCATCCAGCGCCGAATCGATTTTCGGCAGCATCCCACCGTAGAGCGTACCATCGGCTTTGAGCGCGGCGGCGCTGGCGGTGTTGATCGTCGGGATCAGCGTGCTGGCTTTGTCCAAAACGCCTTTGATATTGGTCAACAGCATGAGTTTGTTCGCGCGGACTGCGACAGCGATTTCGCCTGCGGCGACGTCGGCATTGACATTGTGCGTCACGCCCTGATCGTCAGCGGCAATCGGCGAGACGACCGGCAAAAATTCTGCGTCCAAAAGCGCATCAATCGGTGCGGCGTCCACGCCGATGACTTCGCCAACCAAGCCGATGTCGTGTTGAATTTCAGGGTTTTGTACATCTGGCAGCAACATTTTTTTCACGCGAATCATGCGGCCGTCTTTGCCACTGATGCCAACCGCGCGCACGCCGTAGCTTTTACCCGCTTGGTTGATGAGATTAACAATTTGACCTTGCACATTGCCGCACAACACGCCATCAACAATGCTCATCGTGTCGGCGTCGGTCACGCGCATGCCTTGTACGAATTGTCCTTCGATGCCGACACGTTTGAGCATCGCGTCAATTTGCGGCCCGCCGCCGTGTACCACCACGACTGGCACGCCCATTGCGGTCAGCAATGCGACGTCCTGCGCGAATTGCTGCTGTAATGTTTCGTCGGTCATGGCGTTACCGCCGTATTTGACGACGATTTTTTTGTCTTGCAATTGCGTCAGGCGCTCGGAAGTCGCCGTCACGCCCGCGTCTTTTATCGCAGGGACGAATTTGGCCGCTTCGGCGATGAGCTCGGGGACGGATAGATAGAGCATGGCGTTCTCCTGATTCGTTAGCAGTGATGAGCGGCGGCGTTTGCCGTTTTATGGCTCTTCACAGTCATAGTAACGGATTTTTCCGACCGTTTGTGTAAAAGCTTGGTCGGCGGCTTTTTGCTCTTTTTCCGAAACATTGGGTTGCTGGTCGTTGACGCAATTGTGCCAATGATGGTTGAGCAGTTCATGGTTCATGTGATTTTCTGACTGCGCCCAAGCGCGTTGCGAACGCGCTACGCAATCGGCTGGATCGCTGTTGTCACGGCAACTGGCTTTGAGCAGTTGCAAAGCTTTGGCGGTCTTTTCCGCCGATGGCGGACTTTGCAGGATTTGTACGATGTTTTGGCACTGCGGGCGTTGCGACGGCGCGAATTGATTCAATAGTTGGTAATCATTTTTGCGTGCAGCTTCGCGTTTCACCCGTTGCAAATCGTAGAAAAATTGATCGCGCGCGATCATGCGCTGACGCACCGTTTCAATCATCGGATGCACAATAAAATGCCGTGGTTCTTGCAACATCGCCTGATTTTTCTGATGCTCGGCGTCGTCCTGCGCCTGCGAATTTTTCTCATCGTAAATGCTGATCAAGCGATCATCATTGAGTTTGATCGTCGCGTCTAATTGCGCCGCCGTGACTTTTTGGTCATCGTAACGAACACTCGCGCGGCACATCTCGGTTTCCCATTTGAATACCTGCGGCTTGGCCAAGGCCATGCCACTGAGTGCCAAACCCAGCACCAAGATGACGGGTTGCACCAAACGGTGTTTCTTCATGTCGAACTCCTTGCTCAGAGAAATAGGCAATCCTCTGTTTAAAACGGTGGCTCGTCGTCATACGCCGATAACGGCGGCGCTTCATCATGCGGCGGGGCATCGTCGCTCACGACTTTTTTCGCGCGCGTGGCTTTGGCGGTTTTGGCCTTGGCTGTGGTTTTGCCCGCGGCTTTGCTTACCGTTTTGGTTGCTGCTTTAGAACTGGTTTTTGCAGCGGTTTTTTTGCTCGTGGCTTTTTCTGCCGTCGCCTGACTGTCATTGCCGGCATCATCTTTCACGGCTTTGCCTGCTTTGCCTACTTTTGGCGTTTTGGCTTCGAACTCAAAGCCGACTTTGCCTTTGGCTTTGTCCAATACCAAATAGGCTTTGAACAATCGTCCGGTGCGCGCGGATTTGAATCCGGTGAGCAGATCGGTTTTGCCTTCGGTAAGGAGTTTGTGCATCTGCGTCGGTTCGATGATTTGCTGCAAAATGACTTGGCCGGAGCGGAAATCACAATTTTTTTCTGCACCAACGGCGCGCTCACAAATATAGCTTAGGCCGTGTTCGTAAACATTGCCGCCGCATTTCGGGCAGGCGCCGAGTGGGGTTTTCTCCGAGAAATCGGGTGCTTCTTCGTCGTCCGAGCTTTGCCCAAAATCGAATTCCATTTTGTATTTCGCGGCGGATTCTTTATCCTCGACAATGCGCAAAATCGCGGCGAATGGTCGCCCCATTTTGCTGCGGAATCCTTGGAGCAACGGTGTTTCGCGGGTTTTGAGCAGGTCTTCAACCTCGTCAATTTCAAAGGTGCGTCCGCCCGGCGTTTTGGACATCGAGAATTCGCACTGCGTGCAGGCGAAACGGCGGTAGTTTTCTTTAATCACGCCGCCACAATTCGGGCATGGCGTTTTCAGCGTGGCGTAGTCGCCCGGCACGGTGTCGGCTTCGTATTCTTTGGCGCGTTTGACGATGATTTGCGTCATTTTCGCAATTTCGCGCATGAAGGCGTCGCGTCCGAGTTCGCCACGCTCCATTTGCGCGAGTTTGTTTTCCCAATTGCCGGTCAATTCGGGCGAAGTCAATTCCTCCACGCCCAAGCCGCGCAGCAGCGTGAGCAGTTGAAAGGCTTTGGCGGTCGGGTGCATTTCACGCCCTTCGCGTACGAGGTATTTTTCGGTCAACAGCCCTTCGATGATGGCGGCGCGGGTCGCAGGCGTGCCCAGTCCTTTGCCGCTCATGGCTTCTTTGAGTTCGGAATCATCCAGCAGTTTGCCCGCGCCTTCCATCGCCGAGAGCAAAGTTGCCTCGGAGTAGCGCGCCGGTGGGCGAGTTTGCAGGGCTTTCGGTTCGACTTTTTCGGTTTGCACGGTTTCGTCTTTGGCCACCGCCACCAGCATATCGTCGTCTTTTTGCTGATCGCGCCCGTAGATGACGAGCCAACCCGGATTGGTCAAAACGCGCCCTTCGGTTTTGAAATGGTGTCCCGAGACTTTGGTCACGCGCGTGGTGACCATGAATTCTGCCGCTGGATAAAATACGGCCATGAAGCGTTTAACCACCAGATCATAGAGTTTTTGCTCAGGCTCGGATAAATGTTTGGGCGCTTGTAGCGTAGGGATAATCGCGAAGTGATCGCTCACTTTGGCGTTGTCGAAAATTCGTTTGTTCGGTTTGACCCATTGGTTCTTTTCGATCTGTTGGGCAAAGCGGGTGTAGTTATCCTGCTCCTTGAGCATGGCGACGGTTTGCTTGACCGTGTTGATGTAGTCTTCGGGCAAGGCTTTGGAATCGGTACGCGGATAGGTCAGGACTTTGTGCTTTTCGTACAGCGCCTGCGCCAAGCCGAGGGTGTTTTTCGCCGAGAAGCCAAAGCGGGCGTTGGCCTCGCGTTGCAAACTGGTCAGATCAAACAACGCCGGCGCCATCTGCGTGGTGGGTTTGGATTCTTCCGTCACCGTGCCGCTTTGACCTTTACACGCCATAACCACGGTATCGGCGGCGGTTTTGCTCCACAGCCGGTTGTCTTTGCGCTCGGTGTCGTTGAGGTTTTCTTTGGCGTTTTTGTCAAATTTCGGGTCGAACCAGCGACCGTTGTAGACGCCTTGTGCGCAGACGAACTCTGCGTGTACTTCCCAATAATCGCGTGAAACGAATTTGCGAATCGCTTCTTCGCGTTCCACCACGATGGTCAATGTCGGCGTTTGCACGCGGCCAACGGTGGTGAGGAAAAAGCCGCCGTCGCGTGAGTTGAATGCGGTCATGGCGCGTGTGCCGTTGATCCCGACCAACCAGTCGGCCTCGGAACGCGAACGTGCGGCATCGGCGAGATTGAGCATTTGCTCATCCGTGCGCAGTGCGGCCAAGCCATCACGAATCGCCTGCGGCGTCATGCTCTGCAACCACAGGCGTTGCGACGGTTGCTTGGCCTTGGTGTACTGCATGATGTAGCGGAAAATCAGTTCGCCCTCGCGCCCCGCGTCACAGGCGTTAATCACGCGGTCAATGTCTTTGCGACGCAAGAGTTTGGCCAAAGATTTGAGCCGCGCTTCGGATTTAACAATCGGGCGCAGGTCAAAATGCGGCGGAATGTGCGGCAGATGCGTGAAGCTCCATTTGCCGCGTTTGATATCGTATTCTTCGGGCACGCACAGTTCGAGCAAATGACCGACCGCCGAGGCAATCACATACTGCTCGCCCTCATGATGATCGTCTTTTTTCACACAGCCGCCGACCGCTCGCGCGATATCATTGGCGACCGAAGGCTTCTCGGCAATAATCAAAGTTTTGCTCATGGCATACTCAAATAAATGGTTCTATATATAGACGCCGAAAACCCACGTCAATGCACGCGGGTTTGGCAGGGCGGCTCATCATAACCGCGTTAAGCCTTTGAATGCAAGGGCTAGCGACGATAATCGCTTATCTATGGGCATTTTCCCACAACCAGCGCCCGATTAATTGCAAAGCCAACAAGGTCACCGTCCATTTAAGCAACCACACACCGCGCGCCTCATTCACCCGCCCGCGCAAATGCTTGCCCAAATACGAACCCAAGACCGAACCGCTCAACATCATCGCCATCAAACCGCCATAGCGCCAAAAAGCAAAACCCGCCGTGATATACGCCACCACTTTAGATGCATGCATCACCGACATCATCGCCGATTGCGTCAGAATCACCTCATCCTTTTTTAAGCCCTGATTCAGTAGAACCGACGGCAAAATCAGCCCCATCGAGCCGATGAACAGCGACGTACTGGTCAAAAACACGCCCAGCACCGTCATATTATTAAATAGCACCCCCGAGCGCTGCACCAGCTTCGTCCACGTTACCAACAAAATAAACACACCCAAAAGCAAAGGCAAATACTCAAACGAAAAACCGCCCAAAACCAAAGACCCGAGCACCGCGCCAATCGCCGCGCCGGGCAAAAAAGGCCAAATCAAGCGCCACGCGACCAAACGCCAATCCAGCGCCAACCGCGACAAATTACTGATGAGCTGCGTCGCGCCATGAATCGGAATCACCAGATTCGGCGCCAACACATTTGGCAAGGTCGCCAACAGCGTCATGCCGCCGCCTACGCCGATGACCGAAGTCAGCGCCGAAGTCATCGCGCACAACGCAAACAAGCCCACTTCATTCATTGTGACCATGCTAAAATACCCGAAAATTGGGGATTGTAGCCGCAAGATCGAGGACAAACAAGCGCCACACCGCATTGAGCGCACGCACCTCGAAACAAACGCATCACATCCCAACAAATACCCTTTCAAAACACAGCCAACACCATGAATACGCAAAGCCCCGTCGAAACCATCATCGCCATCGCCACCGCCTCGGGGCGTGGCGGCGTCGGCGTGATTCGCGCCTCGGGAAGCCAAGCGGATATTCAAGCGCTCATCGAGCAAGTTTGTAAGCGAATACTAACCAATCGTCACGCACATTACGGTGCCTTTTACGATGCGGACGATCAAGCGATTGACCACGGCATTGCGCTCTACTTCCCCGCGCCCCATTCCTACACCGGCGAACACGTTTTGGAATTACAAGGCCACGGCGGCCCAATCGTCATGCAACTGCTGCTGCGCCGCTGCCTAAGCGCCATTAGCAACATCCGCCTCGCGCACGCGGGCGAATTCACCCAGCGCGCCTTTCTCAATGACAAAATGGACTTGGCGCAAGCCGAAGGCGTCGCCGACCTGATCGAAGCCGCCACCGAATCTGCGGCCAAAAGTGCCGTGCGCTCGCTCACCGGCGAGTTCTCGGGCAAAATTCATGAGCTGGTCAAGCAAATCATCCACCTGCGCATGTTAGTCGAAGCCACGCTCGATTTCCCCGAAGAAGAAATCGACTTTTTGCAAAAAGCCGACGCCTTCGGTCAGCTTGACCGTATCCAAGCGCAACTCGCCCACGTTCTACAATCGGCCAAACAAGGCGCGATTCTACGCAACGGCGTCAACGTCGTTTTGGTTGGTCAGCCGAATGTTGGTAAATCCTCACTTTTGAACGCCTTGGCGGGACAAGACATCGCCATCGTCACCGACATTGCCGGTACGACGCGCGATACCGTCAGCCAGTCCATCCAGATTGACGGCGTACCACTGAACATCATCGACACCGCCGGTCTGCGTGAGACGGAAGATGTGGTGGAAAAAATCGGCATTGAGCGCACTTGGGCGGCGGTTGCGCGCGCAGACGTTGTCCTGCATTTGATCGACGCAGTCAGCGGACAAAATCACGCAGACGACGCACTGCTGGCGCAATTACACGAACGCGTTGATGCACGCGTACCCTTCCTCACCTTGCGCAACAAAGTGGATTTGGCAAGCGATGCCGACGCGGCAGTGGATGACAATACCCTCGCCATCAGCGCGAAAACCGGCGCAGGCTTGACCGAATTGCGCGCACGTCTGCTGCACATCGTCGGCTTTGAAACCACACAAACCGACGCCTTCATCGCTCGTGAGCGCCATTTGACCGCGCTGCGCGCAGCGGATGAACACCTGCAAATGGCCTACGCGCACGCGCTCACACAGGATCAAAAGCTCGATTTATTCGCCGAAGAGTTGCGACTGGCGCAAGAGCAGCTCAATACCATCACCGGCGAATTCACCTCGGATGATCTGCTGGGTGTGATTTTCTCCAGTTTTTGTATTGGTAAGTAAACACCAACCTAATTGAATCTAATCAATGATGACACGCACGGATCGTCTGCTTCGATTACTGCAATTACTGCGCCGCCAACGGCTTGCCATTTCTGCGACACAGTTGGCGGACACGCTGGGCATTAGTATACGCACGGTGTACCGCGACATTGATGCCTTGCGTGCGCAAGGTGCGCGCATTGAGGGTGAAAGCGGGGTGGGTTATTTGTTGCGGCAGGATTTTTTATTACCCGCATTGACGTTGACGGCGGAGCAAACTGAGGCCTTACTGCTGGGTGTGCGCTGGGTGGCGAAACACGGTGATGCGGAGTTGGCCGCTGCCGCAAAGCAGGCTTTTGCGAAAATTGAGCAGGTTTTGCCCGCCGATTTACGCACACGTCTGAATGAGTCGCCCTTGCTGGTCGGCTCGCGCCGCGAATATGAGCCACACGAGCAGGAGATCGTGACCGAGATTCGTCATGCGATTCGTCTGGGGCGCAAAATCGACATCCGCTATTTTGACGCGCAGGATGAGCACAGTGACCGCACGATCTGGCCGTTTGCGATTGGCTTTTTTGACCAAACCCGCGTGGTTGCGGCGTGGTGTGAACTGCGCGGCGCATTTCGGCACTTTCGCACCGATCGCATTGCCGAACTCATTGTGTGCGATGAACCCGTACCGCAGTCTGCCGCTGAATTATTGGCGCGCTGGCACGCACAAACGGGCATTCCACTGCAAAACGTGTAGTTGCGTCTAACTACTGACAGCTTTTGACACTTGAGCGATTTATACTGATGGCTGTTGTTAACCCAGAATCGTCAACTCAAGGAGCCAATCATGGAGCAACTCACGTTTTACACCAATCCTCAGTCACGCGGTCGTTCGGTGCGCTGGATGCTGGAGGAATGCGGCGCGTCGTTCGATACCGTCATCATGGATTACGATGGCAGCCTGCAATCAGCCGAATACCTCGCGATCAATCCGATGGGGAAAATTCCAACCCTGCGCTACGGCGATACGGTGATTACCGAGGCGGCGGCAATTATTTTGTTTTTGGCCGATCTATTTCCCGAAAAGCAACTCGCGCCTGCGGTCGGTAGCGCAGAGCGCGGTAGTTATTACCGCTGGTTTTGCTTTATGGCCGGTCCGATGGAGGCGGCGGTGATGGCACAATTTTGGCAGTTCTCGCCACCCGCAGAGGCCAGCAGATCCTTGGGCTACGGTGATTTTGAGCGCGTGGTGCGCACGGTGGAGCAAGCCCTGAGCGATACAGAGTATTTGCTGGGGCAGCAATTTAGCGCCGCTGATTTGTATATGAGCGCATTTTTGGAATTTTGCTATCGCATGAATGTTTGGCCTGAAAGCCGTGTGTGCCGTGATTATATCCAACGGATTCAACAACGCCCTGCCTATACGCGCGCCATGCAGAGCATGGCAACGACATAACGCTGAGAATAAAAACCGCTTATTAGGCGCAAATTGCTGACAAACCTCCGGCTTTGAATTTCTGCACAAAATCTAAGAAAAATACCGTCATACCCGCGCAGGCGGGTATCCAGAGTTTTTAATAAAAACAATAAGTTAGACTAACAAACTGGATGGCCGCAAGCTCGAAGCCAAAAAACGGCTTTCCCGCTAAAACCATGCGGGAAAGCGAAGCTTCGCGGAACGCAATGACGGAGTTCTATTTAAGCAAGAGAAGCGTTTACCAACAACCTCCCGCTTGATGCAATCATCAAGCGGGAGGTTATGACCATTTCAAGTCATCATTTGCGTTTGACTTGGCAAAAACGATCACGCGCGGCGATTGCCGTGTCGGTGTAGTCGCTGAACAGTCCATCAATACCCGTGGCAAAAAATGCGGCATATTCGTTGTACGGATCACCTTTGTCGTCCGTCGTCAGGTGTTTGGCCTCATTGCGGAAGGTGTACAAATGCACCTTGAGCTTCAAGTCGTGCGCGCGCTTGACCAGATCATTGGCTGGTAAACGGTGCGTCGTGCCGTCCGCATCGGTGCGGTAGGAGGCGACGTAGACTTTCCACGGGCCAATGCCATTGGCGTATTTCGCCACTTCCTTCAGGTTCTCCGGTTTCAGCATATCGGCATAGGTGCGCGTATCGCCAGATTTGACGAAATCATACGGGCGAATGGTGGCGACACTGCCGTCTTTGTTCACGTCATCCGCGTCCAGCAGGTAAATCAGCGGCACTTTGGTCATTTTTTTCAGGGCTTTGAGGTTGGTCAACTCAAATGATTGAATATAGACCGGCGCATTGGCGCGATTCAGGCCGTGTTTTTTCAAAATATTGACCAATTTGTCTTCAAAACCCAAACCGAGAGCGTGGTGCCATGCCGGATGTTTGGTTTCTGGATAGATGCCGATTTCACGGCCATATTTTTTAGACAAATCGGCACGCAATTTGAGGATTTCTTCTAATGTTGGAATCTGAAATTGCCCGTCGTATTGGGTCGAACGATCCGCGCGCGGTTGTTTGGCACGCAGGGTTTTGATTTGCGCCAAGGTCAAATCGGAGGCGAACCAGCCTTCTTCGGCTTTGCCATCGACGTCCATCGTGCGTTTGTATTGGGCAAACTCAGGGCGCGTGGCGATATCAGTGGTGTCTTTCAAATTCGGCTCGTGGCGCGCGATCAGCACGCCGTCTTTGGTCGAAACCAAATCCGGCTCAAAGTAATCCGCACCCAGCTCCACTGCGCGGGTGTAACCCTCCAGCGTGTGATCGGGCATATAGCCGGACGCACCACGGTGGGCAATCACGATCGGCGCTTTACCGTCAAGCGTCGGGCATTGCGCCGTATTATTTGCCTGTGCCACGTTCATCATTGCTCCTGTTGCGATCAATACAGCCAAACTCATCGGCTTGATGATATTTGAACAATACCGTTTCATTGTATGCTCCTTTGTTATTGAATTGAATGTAAAAGCAGAGTTTTTAATAGACGTACGTCATAACCGAACCAATGGTACTCTCTCTGAATGACAAGATGATGATGCGTCCATTAATGTTAGTAAACAAATGACCATTTATAAAGAACATATGTTCACTAAACGATAATATAGGCTTGTTCGCAACGGAACACAAGCCCGCTGACCATAAAAAAACCGCTCGATCACCGAGCGGCTTCAACAAAGGCAACAATCCGATTATTTTTTCGCGCAACGCTCGCATTTAACTGCGTTATACGCCAAAGCGCCGAGCACCCCGCCGATGATCGGCGCGACCCAAAACAGCCACACTTGTGACAACGCCGCAGTATCAGCAAACAAGGCCACGCCCAATGAGCGCGCTGGATTGACCGAGGTGTTGGTCACGGGGATGGACACCAAGTGAATCAAGGTCAAACACAAACCAATGGCGATTGGCGCAAAGCCTGCCGCCGCATCTTTGTGCGTTGCGCCCATGATCACGAACAAGAAGATCGCGGTCATCACCACTTCGATCACGAAAGCAGATGCCAAGCCGTATTTACCCGGAGACAAATCACCATAACCGTTGGACGCAAAACCACCTGCGACAAAACCGGCTTTGCCCGACGCGATGAAATACAACACCGCACCAGCGACAATCCCACCGATCACTTGCGCCGCGATGTAGCCTGCTGCATCTTTGGCCTGAAAACGGCCACCAGCGACCAAGCCGAGTGTGACCGCCGGATTGAAATGCCCGCCAGAGATATGTCCAACAGCATACGCCATCGTCAACACGGTCAAACCAAATGCCAAAGAGACGCCGACGAAGCCAATGCCCAATGCGTTGCCCGCATCAGGAAACGCCGCGGCCAAAACCGCGCTACCACAACCGGCAAACACCAACCAAAACGTGCCGAAAAATTCTGCCAATAATTTATTCACGATGAGTCCTTTCATCCAATTAAAACATTCAAAACCGCACAAAAATCATTAAAAACGCGCTTTGTGTGCAAAGCGCGCTCATTCTAACCAAAGTTTGTGATGGATGTGTTCTGATGGCCGATATTTCTACATCATTGATTAAACCGATGATCCATGACCATCGGCAGACCGGCGCACCACTTTTCCACGTCGTTTAAAAATGCACCCCGAGCTGAACGCCTGCGCCCAGTACATTCATGTTTTTAAACTCAGCAACTGGCGTGACCATGCCACCGCCCTCGACCGCCACGGTTTGATTTTTGTACCAGTTGTATTGCACACCGGCGCTGACATCCACATTTTTATTGATCGCATATTTGGCGCCCACATTGATGGCGTAGCCTTTGTCCGGCGGGCCCAATGGCGAGACTGGCGCACCATTGCCCGTGTCATACGAGAGCACCACGCTGCCGGATAATTTGTCCGTCAGTTGGCGTCCGACACCGAGTTTAAATTCCCACGAATCCTTTGGAAATGAGACCAAGGGTGCACCAAAAGAGCTGCTGTATACCGCTGGTTCCAATTTGAACTGTTTCCAGTTAACCCAGCGCACACCGGTAATCAGTTGGGTTTTTGGCATGATGCCGGTCAAAAAATCAACGTTCACCGATTGCGGCAATTTAAAGTTCAAATCCGAAGCAGGCAAAGCTTGTCCGGCAAAACTTTCGGTGATTGGCTTGGCATACTTGGCCGATGAGCGGTAGGTCAATGCGGCACGCAGAGCAATTTCCGGCTTCTCGTACGCAACGCCCGCCACATAGCCCCACGCCCCATCTTTGGGCAAATTCACGGCATACGCTGCGGTTGAGTCACTGGGCAAAGACACCGAACCGTTCACGTTGTAATACGCAGGGCCACCATAAACCCAAAGATTTTGCGCTGTTTTGTACCCGACCAACGCGGTTAAGGCATGAACTTTCGCGTGCGCCTGCATCGCACTGGTTGGTGACATATTGTACGGCGTTGGATTGTATTTCACGTCAATTCCGAACGGCTGATCGTAGCCCAAAGCCAGCGCGAGCTGATCATTGAGCTGGTATTTGACCGATGCGTTCACGGGGGTAAAATTTTCCGCCACATTGCCAGTGGCCGAGCCTTCGGCCAAATCGGTTCCCTTAACCGAAGGGGACACCACGGCGACGCCGACCGTCGCGTTATTACCCGACTCAAACAGATAATCCACATTTTGATCGGTGCGGGATAGGGCTGCGGCATGTGCGCTAATGGTGGGAAACGCCAGAACAACCATGAGAAGGCCTGAGCGAAGTTTCATTTTTTGTCTCCTGAATTGATACGAGTGATTGGGCGGAAAAATCGTTGCTGTTAGAACAATTTTTTGAGTTATGGGTGATGATAGCTCGGCGTCATTGTAGAACCAAGCCGGATCAGAATCCAACTATTTTTCTTCATCACTCGTTATTTTTGCTTATCTTCCGCCCATTATCGGTCAATTGGATATTTGCGCGCCAAATCCATTCGCTGCGGCAGTTCGTCGCTTGAACAAAAAAACCGTCATCCCACAGCGCGGGAATGACGGTTTCATGTATCTGCAATGTCGAATAAATCCGCTGAATGCGTTAAACCTCAACGCAGTCAATGAAATATTCTTCACGACCATCGACCATCTGCTTAATCAAACCATGTGCGGATTGCTCAAAGCCGGGGAATTGGGCGTTAAAGTCGCGCGCGAAGTTGAGATAGTCAATCACTTCTTGCGTGAAATACTCGCCCGGAATCAGCAGCGGAATGCCCGGCGGATACGGCGTGAGCAAAACACCCGTGACGTGCTCGGTGGTCAAATCACGCACATTCACGCGCTTGACCTGTCGATGCGCCACGCGCCCCCACGCATCCGCCGGTGTCATTGCCGGTGAAATTTTGCTCAAATACATATCGTGGATGGTTTTGGCGATATTGTGTTTTTGATAGGTTTCGTGAATCGCTTGGCACAAATCGCGCACGCCCATGGTTTCGTACTGCGGATATTGTTTGCCAAAATCTGGGAACAAGCGCCAAATCGGCTTATTGTTGTCGTAAATGTCTTTAAATTGCTGCAATTCGATCAGCAGGCTGCTCCAGCGACCTTTGGTAATGCCAATATTGAAAATCACGAAGAACGAATACAAGCCGACTTTATCAATAATAATGCCGTAGTCAGCCAAGTATTTGGTCACGATTGCCGCCGGAATCCCTGTCGCGTCAAATGAACCGTCCATGTTCAAGCCGGGCATCATCACCGTGGTTTTGATCGGGTCGAGCATATTCATATCTGGCTCAATATCGCCGAACCCATGCCAATCATCCCCGCCTTTGACCTGCCAATCTTCGGGACTGCCCAAGCCATTTTTGGGCAAATAATCCGGTCCCCAAACGCTGAACCACCACGTTTGCTGTGCGGCGTATTCGGCCTCGGCTTTGCGCATGGCGTGGCGGAAATCCATCGCTTCGATCAGTGATTCTTCGGTCAGCGCCGTGCCGCCCGGCTCGTCCATCATGGCCGCAGCGATGTCGCAGGAGGCGATGATGGAGTATTGCGGACTGGTCGAGGCGTGCATGAGGTAGGCTTCGTTGAAACGGTAGCGATCCAGCGGACGATTGGTCGCGTCCTGCGCCAAAATCTGCGAGGCTTGCGACAAACTGGCGAGCAATTTATGCGTCGATTGGGTTGAGAACACCAAGGATTCTTTCGTACGTCCGTAGTCGCCATCAATCGCGTAGTAGTTTTTGTAAAACGGATGAAAATACGCGTGCGGCTGCCATGCTTCGTCAAAATGCAGGGTGTCGATTTTGCCATCAAGCATACCTTTGATCGCGTGCGCGTTGTACATGATGCCGTCGTAGGTACACTGCGTGAGCGTGAAAATCTTCGGCTTGCGGTTTTTGTCCTCGATCAGCGGATGCGCGTCGATTTTGCGTTGAATCGTTTCCATCAAAAATTCGGATTTCGGAATCGGCCCGATGATGCCGTGGTAGTTGCGCGTCGGCGAGAGAAACACCGGAATCGCACCGGTCATGATGATGGCGTGCAAATTCGATTTGTGGCAGTTGCGATCAACCACCACGATGTCGCCCGGCGCGACGCTGGCGTGCCACACGACTTTGTTCGAGGTGGACGTGCCATTGGTCACGAAAAAGCAGTGATCGGCCTTAAAAATCCGTGCGGCGTTTTGCTCCGAGTCAAACAGCGGACCGGTGTGCGTGAGCGGTTGACCGAGTTCCTCGACCGAGTTACACACGTCCGAGCGCAGCATATTTTCGCCATAAAATTGATGAAACAGTTGTCCAACAGGGCTTTTCAGATACGCCACGCCGCCCGAATGGCCGGGCGTATGCCACGAATACGAGGAGTTTTGCGCGTAGTTCACTAACGCTTTGAAAAACGGGGTAAATAGGCCATCGACGTACAATTTCGCTTCGCGCAACACGCGCCGCGCCATAAATTCATTCGTATCCTCAAACATATTCATAAAGCCGTGCATTTCGCGCAATACATCGGTCGGCAAGTCACGCGAGGTGTGCGTGCGCCCGTATAGGAAAATCGGAATATCAAGGTTGCGCGCACGAATCGAGTGCACCATCGCACGCAAATCCTCGATAGTTTGTGCCTTTGCCTCGTCCAACTCAATCTCACCGTTTTCCGGCTCATCGACCGAGACAATGAAGGCCGAAGCGCGCGCCGATTGTTGTGCCAAGCCAAGAAAATCGCGCGCCTGCGTCACCGCCACCACGCTACCGCCTTGGGCTTCGATGGCTTCGGCCAAAGCACGCATGCCTGAGCCGGAAATATTATCCACGCGAAAATCTTGATCGACAATAATAATAGGGAAATCAAATTTCATAGTCTGTGTCCTTTGCGTTACGTTGATCGCGCGGCCGTGGTACAACCGTGGTGCGAGTCATTTTTATAATGATGCAAATCTGTGCGAGGCGTCCATTCTATCAGCAGGCCGTGCGGATACAAGCAGATTTTGGCACAAATCCCCTGCGCGCATCGAAGTGGCTCCATCATTCATGCGCTCAATCACGCGTGTATTCATACAAAAGCACGCAACAGCGCTTTACTGATGATAAACTGCACGAAAATAATACATCCTGATAGGAGACAACCATGCACCTTGGCAGATGGTTGCGCATGACAATGGTTCTGCTCGGCATTTGGCAACTGAGCGCCTGCTCGCCCGAAAAACCCGCAGAAATCAAGCCAACGCTACACGACATCCAAGCACAACGAGCTCGCGAAGCCCTGCGACCGCAGGATGTGAAACTGGCCGCCAAATACAGCCGCTCCTGCCTGATGTGCCACACCAGTCCTGACGCCAAAGCGCCGCTGGTACATGACCGCAATGATTGGCAAAAACGCATCGCTGAGCGCGGTTTGGACACCGTCATCAGCCACGCGCAAAGCGGTTTCAACGCCATGCCGCCCAAAGGCCAATGCATGGATTGTAGCGAAGCAGAACTCAAAGCCTTAACCCGATTCATGATGGGAGACGCATTGTGAACCCAGCCAACCCACACAACCCACACAACCCAAAGCGCCGCGCTTTTCTGAAAAACTCCGCCGCAAGCGTCGGCGTCGTTGCCTTGGGTGGTGGTGTGGCCACCGCACTCAGCGGCTGTGGCAACACCGTTGCACCGCAAACCACCGCCGGTGAGCACGCACGCCTGCAAGCGGGACTGGGGCAACTCACTTGGAGCAACTGGTCAGAAGGCCAAACCTGCCATCCGCAGGCAATCCTCACGCCGACCTCCGAGGCCGAATTAGCGCAGATCATCCGCACCGCGCCGAGTGTGCGCTTCGTCGGCTCTGGTCACTCCTTCATGCCGCTGGTCTGCACCGATCAAACCATCATCTCACTTGATCCACTGGCGGGCGTCATGGCGCATGATGCACAACAAAACACCGCTACCGTATTGGGTGGAACCAAATTATCCCAACTCGCACGTGATTTGGAGGTCATTGGGCAAGAAACCATCAATCTGCCCGACGTGTTGTACCAAAGTTTGGCCGGCGCGATGAGCACCGCGACGCACGGCACGGGCAAAGACACCTGCGCCATGCACCATTACGCCACACAAATCAAACTCATGAGCGCCGACGGGCAAATTCTGACCTGTAGCGCACAGGAAAATCCCGAGGTTTGGTCTGCCGCCAAAGTCTCGCTCGGCGCGCTCGGCGCGATCACCGAGGTGACGTTACAAAATCGCCCCGCACGCAAATTACATCGTAAAGTCTGGGTGCAAACCTTGCAATCGGTGCTGCGCGACGGCACGGCGCTGTTTGAGCAACTGGAGCATTTTGAGCTGCTGTATCTGCCGCACACCGGCTTTTGCATTCTGATTTCGCACACGCCGTATGACGGTGAGATTGAGCCGCGCTTGGCCTCGAAAGACGATGATGGTCTGAACGACTTGAAACAATTGCGCGATCAAGTTCCCGCCTTTTTGCGCCCACTGTTTGCGCGCTTTCTAATCAAGGACGGCGAAGTGATGGAGGAGGCGAAAGACCAATCGTGGCGCGTGCTCGCGCAACCGCGCCCAAGCAAATTCAACGAATCCGAGTATCATATTCCGAAGGAGCACGGCTTCGCCTGCTTTGAGCAGGTGTGCGCCACCATGGACAAACTGCCGAACACTTATTATCCAATCGAGTTTCGCCTGACCAAGGGCGACGACGCGTGGCTCTCGCCGTTCTACCAGCGCGATTGCCACTCGATCGCGGTACACGCCAGCCACGTTGAGCCGTATGATTATTTACTCAGCACCATTGGCCCGATTTTTAAACACTTTGGCGGGCGGCCACATTGGGGTAAACTCAACGATTTGGGCTTTAACGATTTGGCCGCGTTGTATCCGCGTTGGCACGACTTTCTGCGCATTCGTGCGCAATTGGATCCGCGCGGTAAATTTGCCAACGAATACACGCGCCGGATTTTTAATTTGGCCTAATGAACAAGGAATCAGCTCATGTTGTCACGACGACAATTTTTAGGCGGTGCGCTCGCGGCGGGTGTCGGATTGGGTGTTGGCTATGCGCTCAAACCGCGCGCCGGTCGCGGTACGCATGACGCGTATTTCACGCAACTGTCGCAGGCGCTGCGCGCCGCCGGTGTCGGCAGCCCGACCCTGATCTGGGATAAAGCGCGCAGTGAGCACAATCTGCACACCATCGCCGAGCAGGTAGGGCAAAGCAAACACCTGCGCATCGTTGCCAAATCCTTGCCCTGCCTGAATTTACTCGAACACACCGCGCAGGCGTGGCATACGCAGCGGTATATGGTGTTCAATTACCCCATGCTGCTCACGCTCGCGCAGTTCATGCCGCAGGCTGATCTGCTGCTTGGCAAACCGCTCAGCCCCGTGGAACTGCCCAATTTTTTCAGCCGCCTGAGCCAAACGCAAGCACCCGCATTCAACGCCGCGCAACAGATTCAATGGTTGGTTGATACGCCCGAAACCCTGCGCGCTTATTTACAATTTGCCCGCGCGCAGGCCAAGCCCATGCGTCTGAACATCGAAATCGACGTCGGCTTGCATCGTGGTGGCGTACCCGACGTGGCAACGCTGAACACCATGCTGGATATGATTTCGAATGAACCGCTGGCGCAGTTCTCCGGCTTGATGGGCTATGAGGCGCACATCGCCAAAGTGCCGAATCTGCTGCACAACCGCGCCCAGACGGAAGCGCACGCCAAGGCGCTCTACCGCGAGTTCCGCGAACTCGCTCTGCGCCATCCGGCCAGTCGCCTTGCGCCCGAGCAATTGACCCTGAATACTGCCGGTTCGCCGACCTATCGTCTGCACATCGACAATCCCGATGTAAACGAATTGGCCATCGGCTCGGCGGTGGTCAAGCCGTCAGATTTTGATTCAGAATTACTGAGCGATCTGCAACCGGCGCTGTACATCGCCGCGCCGATATTGAAAGTCGGCGAATTTTCCCTGCCCTACGGCGCACAAATGGTATCGAACCTCACGCGCGCGTGGGATGTCAATCAACGCACCAGCGTGATCATCCACGGCGGCGAATGGCGCGCGAAGCTGATTTCACCCGAAGGCGTGCGCAACAGCGAACTGTACGGCACATCGACCAACCAAAAAGTGCTGACCGCCGCGCCAAATTTCGCCTACCACGCCGGTGATTATGTGTTTTTCCGCCCGACACAAAGCGAAATGCTGATGCTGCAATTTGGCACGCTCGCGGTGTACGATCAAGCACGCATCAGCGAGCAATGGCCGGTGTTTCCGGCGTCGGCTTAGGCCATTTGTAGCGCTGAATTATTCCTCATCCAAATGCGTTGAGGCATTGATGCGGTGTAGGATTTTTTTCTGTAAATACCAAATCAGGAACGCCACCGGCAATACCAGCAAGCCCATCACGGTGTATTTGTCATCGCCATGCAGGAAAATCGCCAGCAGATAGCCGAGCACGCCAATGGCGTAGTAGGTCAGCGCTACGATGGAAATGCCTTCAACGGTTTTCTGCATTTTCAATTGCATTTTTGCGCTGTGGTTCATACCGGCGAGCATTTCACTATTTTGCAACTGCATGTGCACATTGATCTCAGTGCGCAGTAGTTCAGCAATGCGGTCAACGCGCTGGGAAATATCCTCCAGCCGTGCGCGCAACGCAGAAAAGGTGCGAATTGCCGGTCCCAAGCGGCGCTCGACAAAGGTTTGCAGACGTTGTAGACCGCCGAGTTTTTCCTCATTGAGTTTCTCGTAGGAGAATTTGACCAGCTCGTAGTAGGCTTGGCTGGCGGAAAAGCGTGAGGACAATTGATTGCGGTGGCTCTCGACCTGTTGTGCGATAGCGAGCAGATCGTTGAGCAAATCATGCTGGGTTTCCGCCGAATCCGAATCGGCGATTTCGTCCAAAATCCGCACCAGTTGCGCGTCGGCCTGCGACAAGGTTTTGCTCACCGCACGCGTGACGTCCAGCGGTATCAGCGCGGTGATGCGGTAGTTTTCCATCTCTAATAGGCGCGTGACCACGCGCCCCGCGTCCGCCGGATTGAGCGCATGACTGACCACCAAAAAGCGCGAGTAGCCCTGTGCATCGAGTTTGAAATCCGAATACGCCTCGGCACGACGCCCCATAATCCATGAGCCGTAAATCGCCGCCGAGCCGTGAATATCGCTAAATTGTGCGCCGATGAGGCTATTCGGACGCTCGGTCGTGGATTCGTTTGCACTGCTTTCATCTGCCGGTTTGAGCAATAGATGAATGCGGGTTTTGACCAACAAATTCGGCTCCAGAGCCTGTAATTGCGCATCGTCAATGATGGCCAGCGGATTATCGCCAAACAATTCGGCCTCGGCGCTGATTGATTGCGCGATGGTCAGCGTGTCAAACTCGGTGTGTTGCTCAAAACGGATGTGATAATTTTGGCAGGTGTATTCAAAAAACGAATTGTGTTTATTGCTCGGGTTCTCGCCTTGGCGATTGGCCAGCGATTTGGCCAAATTGAGTAGCTCGGATGATTGCTGATCGCCGCGCCAGTACAAAATATGCCCGACCGCACAGGGTACGGGCAAACTCAAATAAGGCCGTGCGTGGGTTTCCTGATACAGATTGTTGCGGTTGACTTCGCTCATGGTTTTGCCTTGTTCAATGGCCAATAACCACTCGGTCATCGACGCTTAGATTAAAAACGGATTATTCGCTCGCTCATGGCCAAACGTGGACATCGGTCCGTGACCAGAAATAAATTGTACATCGTCGCCCAAAGGCAATAATTTGCGGTGAATCGCATCCAGCAAATCAGCGTGATTGCCACCCGGAAAATCGGTGCGGCCAATCGAACCTTTGAACAACACATCACCGACCCACGCCATACGCTGCGCTTCATGGAAAAACACCACATGACCGGGCGTATGACCGGGGCAATGCAATACTTGCAGGGTCTGTGCGCCAATCGACACGCTATCGCCGTCCTGCAAATAGCGTGTCGGCGTGAATGCTTTGGCCTCACCAAAACCATAGGCACGCGCCCGCGCAGGCAAATCATCGAGCCAATATTGGTCGGCCAGATGAGGCCCGATGATCGGCACCACTTGACCTGTAGCCGATTGCAACGCCGCCGCCAATGCCGGCGCGCCAGCAGCATGATCCAAATGACCGTGGGTGAGCAAAATCTGCTCGACGTTCGCATTCATCTGTCGCACCGCCTGCATGATGGCATCCACATCACCGCCCGGATCGACCACTGCGGCAGCGTGAGTCTGTGTACACATGATGATGGCGCAGTTTTGCGCAAACGGCGTTACGGGAATAACGTGAATTTTTAACATAGGCTGAGAATCGTGTATATTCATTTCAAACCGAGTATTGAATCAAAATTTTTTATGCTTTGAGGAATAATTGATACACGGGGTTATCGGTTTCGTCCCAATGACGATACCCTAAGCCGGTGACAAATTTCTTAAATTGCGCGCGCTCTTTTACTGGCACCTGAATCCCGACCAAAATACGGCCAAAATCACCGCCCATATTGCGGTATTGAAACAGTGAAATATTCCAGTGCGGCGACACTTCACTCAAAAAGTGCATCAGCACGCCTGGGCGCTCGGGAAATTCAAAGCGGTAAATCAGTTCATCGGTCACTGACGCGCTAGCGCCACCGATCATATTGCGCACATGCTGTTTGGCCAGCTCGTTGTGCGTTAAATCCAGTGTTTTAAAGCCTTTTTTGCTGAATTTTTCGGCGATTTTGACCGACTCCTGCGCATTGCTCACCGCAATCCCCACCATGATGTGCGCGGCCTTGCTCTCATTCATGCGGTAGTTGAACTCCGTCACGCTGCGCTCCTGCCCAACCACTTCACACAGGCGCAGAAACGAGCCGCGCTCCTCGGGAATGGTCACGGCAAACAGTGCCTCGCGTGCCTGACCGACCTCGACCCGATCCGCGACAAAACGCAGACGATCAAAATTGGTATTCGCACCCGACGCGACCGCGATCAAATTTTTGTTGTTCAGTTGATGTTGCTCAACATAGGCTTTCAATCCAGCCAAGGCCAGCGCGCCAGATGGCTCCAAAATCGAGCGGGTATCTTGAAACACGTCTTTGATCGCCGCGCAAATCGCGTCGGTATCGACCAAAACGATGTCATCGACCAAATCCTTAGCCAAACGGAAGGTTTCTTTGCCGACCTGCTTGACCGCCGTACCATCGGCAAAAATCCCAACTTCTTTGAGCGTGACACGCTTGCCCTCATCCAATGAGCGTTTCATCGCGTCCGAGTCAAAGGTCTGTACGCCGATGATTTTCACCTCGGGGCGTATGCTTTTGATGTACGAGGCAATACCGGTAATCGCGCCGCCGCCACCGATGGAGACAAACACCGCATCCAGCGGCCCCTGCGATGAGTCGTATTGGCGCAGAATTTCCATGCCAATCGTGCCCTGCCCCGCAATCACATCGGGATCGTCAAACGGATGGACGAAGGTGAGTTTGCGCTCTTTTTCCAAATGCACCGCGTGATCGTAGGCGTCGGTATAGGAGGTTCCATGCAACACAACCTCTGCGTATTCACCGCCAAAGCGTTTGATCGCATCGACCTTGATCGCCGGTGTGGTTTCGGGTACGACGATGACGGCTTTGCATTTGAGTTTCGCCGCCGAGTACGCCACGCCCTGCGCATGATTGCCCGCCGAGGCGGTGATCACGCCTTGCTTGAGTTGCGCGGGGGTTAATTGCGCCATTTTGTTGTACGCACCGCGAATTTTGTACGAAAACACGGCGTGCGTATCCTCACGTTTCAAATACACTTGATTGTGAATCCGGCGCGAAATTTGCGGCGCAAAGTCCAATGCGGTTTCAGAAGTGATTTCATACACACGGGCGGACAGGGTTTTTTTCAAATAATTGGTATACGGCATGATGCGGCTCAATCGAGAGTCATTGAATGGTCTGTAATAGCAGGATTGGGAGGGTCAGCGTCAACGGCGATACAGGCAAATACCGCAATGACTTTAGCACTCCATTGTTTCACTGAACAAAGGTTTAAAGATACCACATCCGTATGCGATTTGGCACACCGCACAAGCCGATATGCGCATTTCTTACCCGTTTTGTCCCTATAATGCACACTCAATCGGACCGACCGTGGGCAAAACGTCCGAATCATTTGATTTTTTAACCCGTAATAGGATGGTTCAATGGCCGAATGGCTCAATCAATTATTACATTTTTTCTCGATCTCATCGGTCGGGTTGCCAGCCATTTTTGCGGTGTCGTTTGTCTCGGCGACGCTGTTGCCAATGGCGACCGAGCCGGTGCTGTTTGGCTTTGTCAAACTCAATCCGAATCTGTTTTGGGCAGCGATTTTGGTGGCCACCATCGGTAATACCTTGGGCGGTATGGTCACTTATTACATGGGTTACGGTGCGCGCGAATTACTCGCCAAAGAAAAGCCCTCGGTGCATTTGCGCTGGTTGCAACGACTGGGTGCGCCCGTACTGTTGTTTTCATGGTTACCGCTCATTGGCGATGCACTGTGCGCGATGTCGGGCTGGCTGGAGCTGCATTGGAAACCGGTATTGTTTTGGATGACAATCGGCAAATTTTTACGATTTGTGTTGATGACCGCGGCCTTGCTCTGGGTTCCCGAATCATTCTGGCACTGGATGCGGGGCATATTTTTATCCATTTTGCCGTGAGGATGACCTTGAGTGAGCTGAGAAACATGAACCATCAGCGCCAAACCCCTTCAATGTCCATAAAAAAGCCTTTGCATTCAATTGCAAAGGCTTTTTTACTGGTAAAGCAGTGAGCGACTGATTAAATATCAATATTGTTCACATACACCGCGTTGTTTTCAATGAATGCACGGCGCGGTTCCACGTCGTCGCCCATCAGCGTTGAGAAAATCTCGTCGGCATCAATCGCGTCTTCAATTTTCACTTGCAACAAACGCCGCACCGAAGCATCCATCGTGGTTTCCCACAATTGTTCTGGATTCATCTCGCCCAGACCTTTATAACGCTGCTTGCTCACGCCGCGTTCGGCATCTTCGAGCAGCCATTTCATCGCCTGATGGAAGTCCTTCACGCGCGCTTGGCGGGCTTTGTCACCTTCACCACGGGTCACGGTGACAAACGCATCCGCTGTGTGGCTGTCCATGTATTGGCTCAACACGTGCGCGCTGTTGGTCAAACTGAGGTAATCCGCGCTGTGCGTGAATTCCTGCGTGATATAGGACAATTTGATATTGCCAAAATGTCGGCGGTGAATCATCAGACGCGGTTTGTGTTGCTCGTCCGTTTGCACCATCACCTCAAGTTTGACATCGGCTTGATGCGAGAAATAGTCACGCAGCGCCTGCGCCGTCGCATTGGCTGCAACTTCGTCGCTCAAATCAATGCTCAATCCGTCGCTGATCGCGCGCAACAGCAATGGCTCATGCGTCGATGACAAGCGGCGCACAATTGCTTCGGCTGTTTGGTATTGACGCGCCAATTCCGCGAGTGTTTCACCTTGAATCAGTTGTCCGGTATTGCTGGTGATGCTGGCTTTATCCAATGCAATGCGCAACATGTAGCGATTCAGCTCGGTGTCGTCCTTGATGTAACGCTCGTCTTTGCCATGTTTGACTTTATACAGCGGCGGTTGCGCGATATAGATGTGGCCGCGTTCCACCAGCTCCGGCATTTGACGGTAGAAAAAGGTCAGTAGCAATGTACGAATGTGCGCGCCGTCCACGTCCGCATCGGTCATGATGATGATGCGGTGGTAGCGCAATTTGTCCACGTTGTAGTCTTCTTTGCCAATACCGGTGCCGAGCGCAGTAATCAACGTGACCACTTCTTGGCTGGAGAGCATTTTGTCAAAGCGAGCTTTTTCGACATTCAGAATTTTACCTTTCAGCGGCAAAATCGCTTGGTATTTGCGGTCGCGTCCTTGTTTCGCCGAGCCGCCCGCAGAGTCACCCTCGACGATAAAAATTTCGGAGAGCGTCGGGTCTTTTTCTTGGCAATCGGCCAATTTGCCGGGCAAACCGACGCCGTCCAATACGCCTTTGCGTCGCGTCATCTCACGCGCACGGCGTGCGGCATCACGCGCGCGCGCGGCTTCGACAATTTTGTTGCAGATGATTTTGGCTTCGTTCGGGTTTTCTTGCAAAAAGTCGTGCAAAGCTTGGCTAACGACCTCTTCCACCGGCAAGCGCACTTCGGATGAAACCAGTTTGTCCTTGGTTTGCGAGGAGAATTTTGGTTCAGGTACTTTGACCGACAAGACGCAAGTCAAACCCTCGCGCATATCGTCGCCCGTGGTTTCGATTTTGGCTTTTTTGGCAAAATCGTTTTCCTCGATGTATTTGTTCATAATGCGCGTCATTGCTGCGCGCAGGCCGGTCAAATGCGTGCCGCCATCGCGTTGGGGAATGTTGTTGGTAAAGCACAAAACGCTTTCGTTGTATGAATCATTCCACTGCATCGCGACTTCAACCGTGACATTGTCTTTCTCGCCAATAGCATGAAACACTTTCGGGTGCAACACTGTTTTGCTGCGGTTGATGTATTGCACAAAGCCCGCAATCCCGCCACTGAAGGCGAAATTTTCTTCTTTATTCGTGCGCAAATCGATCAAGCGGATTTTCACGCCATTGTTCAAAAAGGACAACTCACGAATGCGTTTGGACAGAATTTCGTAATGAAAATTCACATCACCGAAAATTTCCGCGCTGGCGAGAAAATGCACTGTGGTGCCTTTTTTCTCGGTCGTGCCAGTTTTTTGCAAAGGCTCAACGCGCTCGCCGTGACGAAACTCCATTTGGAATTGTTCGCCATTGCGGTAAATCGTTAATTTGAGCCAGTCGGACAGCGCATTGACCACCGATACGCCCACGCCGTGCAAACCACCAGAAACCTTGTAACTGTTTTGATCGAATTTACCACCGGCGTGCAGCTCCGTCATGACAATTTCCGCCGCGCTGCGGTGAAATTCATCATCTTTGTGAATATCGGTCGGAATGCCGCGACCGTTGTCCGAGATCGAAACTGAATTATCGGGATGAATGGTGATTACAATGTCGTCGCAATGACCCGCGAGTGCTTCATCAATCGCATTATCCAATACCTCAAACACCATGTGGTGCAAACCCGTGCCATCAGCGGTGTCACCGATGTACATGCCGGGACGCTTGCGCACGGCTTCCAAGCCCTTGAGCATCTTGATCGAATCCGCACCATATTCGTTGTTTTGTGCGGTGATATGTTCTGTCATAAGCCTCTCTTTGCGCCGATTGTGTGGCACTTTGTGTCACGCACCGACTGAGTATTTCCAATTAAATCTTTAAAATCAAACAGTTTACGCCCCAATTGCGCTTTAAATACGTTTTATAAATATGTTTTAAATACGCATTGGCATGACCACGTATTTGAAGCTCGGGTCTTGCGCCACGGTGATCAATACACTCTTGCTCGCGTCCACACCAAAATTAAGCTCAACGTTTTCGGTTTTTTGATTGGACAACACATCCAGCAAATACATCACATTAAACCCAATGTCCAAGCTGTCGCCCGCGTAGCTGATGTCCAATTCTTCTTGTGCGTTTTCTTGATCGGTATTGGCCGAGCTGATTTTCAACGCATCTGCTTCAATCAAGCAACGCACGCCGCGAATTTTTTCATTGCTCAAAATCGCTACGCGTTGTAAAGCTTGCTGAAAATCAATGCGGTTAATGCTGATTTGATTGGTGTAATCCTGCGGAATCACTTTTTTGTAATCAGGGAATTTACCTTCAACCAATTTGGAAGTCAGCTCGATGTCGTTAAAGGTAAAACGAATTTGGTTTGAACCAATTTCAATGGTGATCGCCTCTTCGGTGTCTTGCAACAAGCGTTGCAATTCCATCACGGTTTTGCGTGGCAAAATAATATCGGTTTTTTCCCCCAAATCCTCGGCAAGCGCTTCACTGGCAAAAGCCAAACGGTGGCCATCCGTAGCGACAACGGAAATATGTTGCCCTTCAAAAATCATCAACATGCCGTTCAGGTAATAGCGAATATCCTGTACCGCCATCGCGTAGCTGGTTTTATTCAGCAATTCTTTGAAATGTTTTTGTGCAATGCTGATTTTTTGTCCGAAATTCCCAGATAAAGTCATTTCCGGAAAATCATTGGCCGGTAAGGTTTGCAAATTGAATTTACTTTTACCTGAGGCAATGGCGATTTTAGAATCATTGAGCTTCAGGCTAACATCCTTGCCATCAGGCAAGGCTTTCAAAATATCCAACAGCTTTTTCGCATTCACCGTGGTTTGAACCGCCGCATCATCGCCATCCATCGCCACAGAGGTTTTGATTTGAATTTCAATATCGGTACTGGTTAAGGTGAGTTGTTGGTTTTCTTTTTTAATCAATACATTCGCTAAAACGGGCAATGTATGACGACGCTCGACAATACCACTTACCGTTTGCAAAGGATTCAAAAGGGTATCTTTGCCACATTTAACGAATTCCATATTAATAAATCCTTTATTTAAGAAAGATTTTTATAAGCACAGCTTTTTCAGTGGATAACTGATTCAATGCCAGACAATACGCTATTTTACCGTAGTTTTTACCTTGTGGATAATCTGTGTGTTGATTTTGGGCCTTAAATTTTTAAGGTTTATTCGCTGAAATAGTGCAATAGTTATCCACATCTTTTGTCGCTTATCCACAGCCTTGTTCACATCACACATCGAGGCGTTCACGCCTATGTTTTTAATATTTGCTCCAATATATGCAATTCGTGTTGCAATTGGGTATCGTTGCCCTTGCGTTCGGCAATTTTACGGCAAGCATGCAAAACCGTGGTGTGGTCGCGTCCGCCAAAATGCGCGCCGATTTCAGGCAGGCTTTTTTGGGTCAATTCTTTGGTCAAATACATGGCAATTTGGCGCGGCTCGGCAATTTTCTTTGGTCGTTTGGTCGAATACATATCGGCGACTTTGATTTTGTAAAAATCCGCGACGATTTTTTGGATGGACTCGATGGAAATATGTTCTTGATTTTTCGAGAGTAAATCTTTCAAAGCCATCTTGGTATGGGGTAAATCAATCGGCGCATTGGTAAAGGTGCAGTAAGCGATCACTTTGCGTAGAGCGCCCTCTAATTCACGCACATTTGCGCGTAGTAGCTGTGCGATGAAGGTGGCGACTTCTTCGGGTAAGGCGACGCCTTCTAACTCCGCTTTTTTGAGCAAAATGCTCACGCGCATCTCAAATCCGGGCGGTTCAATCGCAATATCAATGCCAGACATGAATCGCGAACGCAATCGCTCCTGTATGCCTTCTAAGCTTTGCGGATAGCGGTCGCTGGTGATGATGATTTGCTTGTGGTTGCGAATCATGGTTTCAAACAGCTCGAAAAATGCGCCTTGTGTCCCGCTTTTATCCCCTTCGCCGAAAAACTGGATGTCGTCGATCAGCAGTAAATCCAAATTGTGGTAATAATTTTTAAATTCTTCAAATTGGTTTTTTTGATAGGCTTTAACGACTTCACTGACGTAGGTGTTGGCGAATAGATAGCGGATTTTTTTACTCGGATCGAGGCGATACACCTCGTTACCAATGGCTTGCATGAGGTGCGTTTTGCCCACACCCACACCGCCGTAGATAAAAAATGGGTTGTAACGTTGTCCCAATTGCTTGATTACCTCCAGCCCGACCATGCGCGCCATTTGGTTCGCATTGCCTGTTACTAAGGTGTCGAAATTGAGGTTTTTGTCCAAATGGTGGTTTTTGTACAGGTTGTTTTCTTTGCTTTTGCGCGAACTGCTGGTTTCGTGGGTTTGACTGCTGATGGTGTCCGTTGTGGTAACGGCGGTCGGTTTAGCCGAGTCCGTATCATTTCCATTACCAAGATGGGGAATCGAATTTTCAGCCGCTGTTGGTGTGTTTGCAGTGCCAACTTCAGCGCTCAATCCAGCATTTTTTGAGGATTTGGCACTGTTTTTGGCGCTTTTGCTGCGCACCACGAATTGTAACTGTACTGCTTGTCCCCAATATTCTTGCGCCAGCATTTGAATGCGCGAGCCGAATTGACGGGCACAGCTCTCGGCCTTGATGCGGGTAGCCGCCGAAATGGTCAGCAGGTGCGCGGCTTCATTATAGGATTCGGGCGATAAATGCACGATCCATGCTTTGAATTGCTGAGGGGTCAATTCTTTTTGAAGTTGATTGGAGCAAGCTTGCCAAAAGTGCAACATAATGTATTTCTAAAAAATAAGTGGCCGAACAATGATGCGCGAATAAACGACAAACCATTGAATTGGTGTTTCCAAATTAAAACCGTAAAATAAGCCAATACGCGCAGTGCCTCACCGATCTGATGAATACAGTTGGCTGAAAAATGCGTATCGAAATCCTAAAGCGAAATTTTGAAGCGGTGGTCGCATACCCAGCAACCCATAGCGTTTAATTTCTGTGCGCGGCTCTTGATTGTAAGAATGTGCCAAGCTGCGAAACATAATGGCGGGTGAGATTGGGTATCTGTGGGTTATTTTACACGCTTTGGCAGATTTTTTAAAAAGTTATCCACAGTTTTCGCAAAAATAACGCTTTTATCAAGGAATGCGGCTTTAAGTGCTTGCTTTTATTAAAAAAATCGGGTCTAATGTCAGGTTCGTAAACGCTGGCGGGTTTTGTGAAACTCAATGAGTCAATCGGTTTTCCATTTATTTGTGTCCAATAAGCAAATAAAGCGGGCAAACAGGGCTTACTCAATCGTTGGTGTTTGAGTTATTGAAAGAATTTTGAAATTTTGTTTGGATAAAAATCATGAAACGTACTTACCAACCTTCAGTTGTTCGCCGCAAACGCACCCACGGTTTCCGCGCCCGTATGAAAACGGCCGGTGGTCGTGCTGTATTGAATGCGCGTCGTGCCAAAGGCCGCAAACGCTTGGCAGTTTAATCACTGTTTGATGCGATTAATACGATACCAGCTGATCGAATGCGCGCTCAAATCACAATAACGTGAATGAGTATGAATGAATGACTCATATTCGCTCAATGGATGTATGATCAACCAGCACATCAAATCGTTCGGCTTGCCTCGAACACGCAAAATCACTAAAGCGGATGCATTTGCATCCGCTTTGCGCATGCGCGTGTGTGCGCGTACCGATGACTTTGTGCTGCATTTCATGGCGCATCGTTCGGGCAAGCCAACCACTTCAGTCTATCGTTCAAACAGTGACTTAACGCAGCCTTGGCCGCAGCTCGGTTTGGTGGTGCCGAAACGTTTTGCCAAACACGCGGTACGGCGCAATTTGATCAAGCGCTTGGCACGCGAGTGTTTTCGGCAATATGCAGGGCAACGTGGGGAATCATTGAATGCCGGCTTGTGGGTCGTGCGTTTGAATCGTTCGATCAACGATCTGCCGCTCAGTTTGAGCCAAAAGCGTCAATGGGCGGCGCAGTTGGCGAATCTATTTGCGCAGGGGCATGATTTTGCCATACAGATGAACCAGCGCCCAGCTCGATCGACGCAGACGGCGAGCAAGGTTATGCCCGATCAAGCCAAAGGCGAGGATTAAGCCGATGAATTTCCTACAAACCACCGTACAAATTTGTTCCAATCTATTCAAACGGGCTTTGTTGCTGTTGGTGCGGGTGTATCAATTGACCATCAGTCCGTTGATGGCGAACCATTGCCGGTTCGAGCCGACTTGTTCGCGCTACGCTTTGATCGCGATTGAACGGCACGGCGCACTCAAGGGTTCATGGCTGGCGATTCGTCGTATTGGCCGTTGTCATCCCGGTTCGGCTGGTGGCTGGGATCCGGTACCGGAAAAGGCTCCGAAGCATTCGGATCATGGCGATTGTGGCTGTCATTGATGGTCAAATTGATGGGCAAGTGATGTGGGTCGTCGAATTGCCGTGGATGAAAAGCCGCCGAAAGCCGCCAGAGTATTGGTATAATTGCCGCTTTGATTGTTGAGTTTATCGGCTCAGGAAGACTTGAGCCGGAATATTATAGAAGAGACCGTTTATGAAAAATTTTAACCCACGCACGATGTTGTGGTTGATATTCGCTTCCTCATTGATTCTGCTGTGGAGCAATTATCAGGCATCGCTTGCGCCGAAAACTGCGGTTCAGACCACGCAAAACGCGACGGCGAACAATGGCGCGGCACCTGCGAATGCTGCGTCGGCGGCCAACAGCAGTACGGCGACGCCAACTGGTGCGTTGAGCTTATCCGGCCAGCCTTTGGTGCTGGAAAACGATGTGATGCAGTTAAATATCAATACCCAAGGCGGTGTGGTGCAATACGCCATGCTCAAGCAGTTTTTCAACTCGAAAAATCACGCGTTGAACACGGTGTTATTTAACTCAAAAGCCCACGATCCAGCGGTGATTTCGCCGAATGAAATGTACGCCGGACGCAGTGGCCTGACCGATGTGGGGCTGGATCACACCACGCAGTTTACCGCTGATGCGCAATCGGCTGTCTTGCAAGAGGGACAAAACGAGGCCAAGCTGGTGTTGAGCGCGCAAAACAACGGTGTAACTTTGAAAAAAACCTATACGCTCAAGCGCGGTAGTTATTTGATGGATGTGAATTACGAAGTCGAAAATGGCTCGGCGCAAGCGATCAAACCGGATGTGTATATGGAGTTGGTGCGTGATGGTTCGCAAATTGGTGACTCCAAATTCTATGTGACCTACACTGGTCCCGTGGTGTACAACGAAGACAATAAATTCAAAAAAGTGCATTTCGAGGACATCGCCAAAGGCAAGCAAGACTACACCGCGCAAGCCAAAACCGGCTGGGTGGGGATGCTGCAACACTACTTCGTCAGCGCGTGGGTGGTACCAGAAACGCGTGAACGCACGTTTTATACTGGTGTGATCCAAAGTGGTAGTACACCGCTGGACAGCGTGTATCGCGTGGGTGAACGCGTCAGTCTGGGCGAAATTGCACCGGGCGCGAAAACCAATTTTAATTCTCAGTTGTATGTCGGTCCGCAAGACCAAAAAGCCTTGGCAGGCATTGCCGAGGGGCTGGATTTATCGGTGGATTACGGTTGGTTGACCATCATCGCCAAGCCTTTGCACTGGTTCCTGAGCTTTTTGCACAGCTTCATCCCGAACTGGGGTTGGACGATTGTGGCGTTGACGATTTTGGTGAAATTGGCCTTCTTCCCATTGGCGGCGGCCAGCTACAAATCGATGGCGAAAATGCGCAAATTGGGGCCGAAGGTCAAAATGTTGCAGGAGCAATATGCCGATGACAAGATGAAGTTGAATCAGGAAACCATGGCTTTGTATCGCTCAGAGAAGGTCAATCCGGCGGGCGGCTGTTTACCGATCTTGGTGCAAATGCCGGTGTTCATCGCCTTGTTCTATGTGTTGCAATCATCGGTTGAAATGCGTGGTGCGCCGTGGATTGGCTGGATTAAAGACTTGTCCATCCCTGATCCGCTGTATATTTTGCCGGTGTTGATGGTGGCGACGATGTTGCTGCAAACGTGGTTGAATCCGAAACCAGCGGATCCGACGCAGGAAAAAATGATGTGGATTATGCCGTTTATGTTCGCATTCACCTTCTTCTTCTTCCCTGCCGGTTTGGTGTTGTACTGGGTTGTTAGCAATATTTTCTCCATTGTTCAGCAATGGGTGGTGACGAAAAAATACGGTCATTGATCGCTCGTTATTCGTCGTTATCTTACGAGTTTGTTTGCAAAACCCCGCGTAACCCTGCGTTATGTGGGGTTTTTTCATGGTGTTTGCGATCGTGGCTGGCCGATCATGTCTTTTTCCTGACCTCACATTTGGATGGGCGAGGCTCCAACAATGTGTCTGCGCACGCTCTATCCCCTCCGCGAAATGTCCCCATTCGCTTGTTAGCATACCCCCTGCTGTCGGCAGCCGATGACTATATACCTTGCGAGAAAGTGTGCGCCGACTGTCTTTGAAAATCTGCGATGTGCGTGGTGAGTAATCTTTTGGTTTGCTCGTGTTCCGTGATTCGGTCTAAGTCCGAGAGGTGCGCCATGGTTAAATGGTTCATTGCCAGATAGTTGAATGGCTAAATGATTGAATTGCCAAAAAATTGAATTGCTAAAAGGAGAATAACTGATGCAATTATTGATTTCAGCGGGATTGATTGCTGTGGTTGTGTTGTGGGGGCTGATTGCTCCGACCTCATTGGGCAGTATGTTTGATCAGGCTTTGCTCATTGCGACCAAAAATTTTGGTTGGTTGTATTTGTGGGTGGTGTTTGGTTTGGTCGTGTTGTCGGCCTTTTTGGCCTTAAGTCGCTACGGTGATTTGAAGCTGGGCGCGGAGGATGAGGAGCCGGAGTTTTCGCTGTGGTCGTGGTTTGCCATGTTGTTTGCGGCGGGTATGGGGATTGGTTTGGTGTATTGGGGCGTGGCGGAGCCGTTGCTGCATTACCGCAGTGCGCCGCCAGGTATCGCTGATGGTACGCCGGAGGCGGCGAATGCGGCGATGCGTTATTCTTTCTTCCACTGGGGTTTGCATCCGTGGGCGATTTACGGCATGGTGGCTTTATCGATTGCGTATTTTCAATTTCGTCACGGGAGCAAAGCGTTGGTTAGCTCGGCCACCAATACGTTGCCGTGGCGTTGGGCGCAGCAGCTCTCGCCGGTGTTTAATGTGATGGCGGTGGTGGCCACGGCCTTTGGCGTGGCGGCGTCGCTCGGTATGGGCGCGGCGCAGATCAACAGTGGTTTGAACACGGTGTTTGGTTTGCCGATGTCGGTGTTTTGGCAGGCGGTGATTATTGTGGTGGTCACGGCGATGTTTTTGGTTTCGGCAGTCACGGGGGTGCATCGCGGGGTGAAATGGTTGTCGCAGGCGAATTTGTTGTTGGCGGCTTTTTTGGCGCTGTTGGTGTTTGTCTTTGGGCCAACCGTGGTGATTATTGATACTTTAACCTCAACGCTGGGTGCGTATTTGAGCGAATTGGTGCGTATGAGTTTGCGCCTGACGCCGTTCCGTGATTCGGCATGGGTCGGCGACTGGATGGTGTTTTACTGGGCGTGGTGGATTGCGTGGTCGCCGTTTGTCGGTTTGTTCATCGCGCGCATTTCGCGTGGACGCACGATTCGCCAATTTTTGCTCGGCGTGGTGATTGTGCCAACTTTGGTGGGCTTTGCGTGGTTCAGTATTTTTGGTGGTGCGGCTTTGAACAGTGAGATTTTCAACGGATCGGGTTTGGCTGAGGTGGCGGGGGAAAATAGTTCATTGGCGTTGTTTGCTTTGTTGGGCGAGTTGCCGCTGGCTTGGCTGAGCTCGATTTTGGCAACGATTTTGATTGTGATCTTTTTCATCACTTCGGGCGACTCAGCGACCTTGGTGTTGGCCACCATGAGTACCGATGGCGATGTGAATCCGAAGAACCGCACCAAGATCATTTGGGGTGTACTGGTCTCGGCCATTGCCTTGGCGTTGCTGATGGCCGGTGGTCTGAAGGCGGTGCAAACGGCGACCATTGTGTTTGCCCTGCCGTTCAGTTTGGTGCTGGTGTTGATGGCGATTGCGCTGGTGCGGGCGATACGGCAGGATTGGCATGCGCATGAGGTGCGCGAGCGGCAATTGCGCAAGGAAATGGCGCGTTTGCTGCATCCGAACGATTAACTTTATCTATATTAAGGAAACCTCAAGCCAAGCGTGGTTTGAGGTTTTTTTATGCGCGCCGCACGTGTACAATCAAACTTCATCCCGATAATTATTTTGATAATAAGGAATTGTCATGAGCGATCACACCGTACAAGAAAAACTCGAAGCCGCCGCCAAGCAAGCCGCCAAGACAAGCTATTCACCGTATAGCCATTTTCCAGTGGGTGCGGCCATTTTAACGTCTGATGGGCGGATTTTCTCCGGTGGTAATATCGAAAATGCCTCATTCGGCTTGACCAACTGCGCCGAGCGCACCGCGATTTTCAAAGCCATTTCCGAAGGCGCGACCGAAATCACCCATGTGGTTGTGTACACGCCCACCGACACGCCCACCACGCCGTGTGGCGCATGTCGTCAGGTGATCCGCGAGTTCGGGCGAAATGCCGTGTGCCTGAATATTTGCGACTCTGAGCAACGTTTGGATACGACGTTAGAGGCGCTGCTGCCGAATAGCTTTGGGCCGGAGAAATTGTAGTTAAGCTTATTGGGCAGTGAGCTTGCCATTACCATTGGCGTGCTGCCCTTGCCACACGCGCAACATACTCGCGAAAATGTGTGCTTGTTCGCGTGCGTCGTCCAGCGCAATATGCGTGTGCGGCAAATGCTCCGGTAGCCATTCTTGCGGTAGGCGCGGTTTGATGCTCTGTTTGAAGGGTAAACCGCTCAACGCCATGCCGAAGGTTTTCATATCCAACGCTGACCATGAAAACGGTGAACCGCCGGTGAATTTTTGTAAATACCAAAATACAAAGGTGAAATCAAAGCCCGCCGGAAAACCGACAAACACCGGTGCGCTGTGATGGGCGCATAACTGCGTAATCCATTTCACATAATCCTTCATCGCCTGCTCCGGCGCAATCGGATTTTCCCGACACGCCGTCCACGCCTGCGGCTCACTGCGCCAAAACGCCGCTGTGATCGGATGCGCTTGTGCATCGGGCAAAGTCTCTAAATTTACAGAAAATTCACCGAGCGTCTCACCCGCCGCATTCACCGCAACACAAGCAAAGGACAGCATCGAATGCGGCCCGGGAATCGGGCCGTCGGTTTCGATATCGGTGACAAAATAGAGTTCGGGTTTGGACATAAGTTTTTAGAAAAGAGTCATTTATTTGCTGCGAATTATAAACGATTCTCCTTCTGATCTGCCTCCTTAAAGTTGACATGGATTGATTGGAAAGAGTAGCATCCGTCCCATGATTTGTTTGGACAAGATGAATGAACGAGTGAAGTCGTATTGGTTTTTAAAAAGCAAATGGTCGGGTGTTATTTGACAATAAACGGTTATATCGGAGGTCGTCATGTCGACAGGAACAGTTAAACTACACCGTGTGATAAAAGCATCGCCAGAGTGTATTTATAAAGCCTTTACCAATGCTGATGCGCTGGCGAAATGGTTGCCACCACATGGCTTTGTCGGGCGGGTTTTGGAATTGAACCCTGTTGTCGGTGGTTCGCATAAAATGTATTTCACCCATTTATCAACCGGTCAAAGCCACTCTTTTGGCGGTGAATACATTGAACTAATCGAAAACGAACGTTTGAAGTACACGGATCGCTTTGATGATCCTAATTTGTCCGGTGAAATGCAAACCACCATCAGCCTAAAATCGGTTGCTGTCGGTACGGAGCTTCACGTCACTCAAGAAGGCATACCCGGGTCTATTCCGCTTGAAGCGTGTTATTTGGGTTGGCAAGAGTCGCTGTTGCTTTTGGCGCAGTTGGTTGAAGCGCAGGTTGGTTAATAGCAGGGCATCATTGCGTGAATATGACCATTTAACTTATGTGCTTGGAGATAAAAATAATGAAAAGATATTTTGGTCAGTTTCTCATCTGGCTGGGCATTTTTTGTGCCGTGCTGTTGATCCCTTTGTTTTGGCTCGCTTCTTGGATGGATGTGCAGTTTCAACAATTTGTCGGGTCATTTTCAGAAATGACTCGTCTATTAATACAAAATCTGCTGAAAGGATTTGCTCCGCATATTGGACAGAGTATTGCTCAATTATTTGATGGCGTACTTATGGGTGTGGCCTTTTTGATTTTGCCTTGGGCTATTATCGTGGCATATCTCATTTATCGACTTGTGGCTCGGCTGTGGTAACAATATGTATATTAAAGCGAGTGCATCGGTTTGGGTGAGTAGGGTTGCGAACAACCCCAACCTCTTTGTTTTACGCTCGCTTTTGCAGTGGGTTTATTCCGCTCCGCCCGTTGTCATCTTGGCAATGATCCCATCCAGCACATCCAAATTGGCAAATTGTATGACGAGTTTGCCTTTATTTTTTGCGCCCATTTTAATTTCAACCTGTGCGCCGAGGTTGTCGGAGAGGGTTTCTTGCAGGTGGATGATGTCGCCGGAGATGATTTTGGTTTTTTTGGTGTGAGCGCCCACTTCGCCTTTAAGCATTTCATTGACGCGTTTTTCGGTATCGCGTACGGTTAAGCGGCGGTTGGTGATTTCTTGCGCGAGCATGATTTGTTGGGCGGCATCCAGTGAGAGGAGCGAGCGGGCGTGCCCCATTTCGATGTCGCCTGCCAGCAGCATGGTTTGTACGGGTTGGGCGAGGTTGAGCAGGCGCAGGAGGTTGGAGACGGCGCTGCGTGAGCGACCAATGGCTTGGGCGCAGGTTTCGTGGGTGTAGTCGAATTCGCGGATGAGGCGTTGCAGACCTTGGGCTTCTTCGAGTGGGTTGAGGTCTTCGCGCTGGATGTTTTCGATCAGGGCGAGTGAGAGTGCGTTTTTGTCGTCGACGTCTTTGATGAGTACGGGGACTTCGTCGAGTCCTGCGATTCCGGCGGCGCGGTAGCGACGTTCACCGGCGATGATTTCGTAGCGCCCTTCGCTGATGGGGCGCACGATGATGGGTTGCATCAGGCCTTGTTGTTTGATGGATTCGGCCAGTTCGTTGAGCGCGGTTTCGTCCATGTGGGTGCGCGGTTGGTATTTACCTGCTTGGATCTGTTTGCGCGCAAGCATAGTGAGTTGTCCGGCGGGATTGCTGTTGGCTTGGGCGTCGCTGAGTTCGGCGGCGTGTTGCACGTTCATTTGGTGTGATGCGCCGATGAGGACGTCGAGTCCGCGACCGAGGCCGCCTTTTTTGGGTTTGCTTGCCATGATGGGTTCCGTTTACAGTTTTTTGTTGAGCAGTTCTTGTGCAAATTCGAGGTAGGCTTGCGCGCCGCGTGAATTGCGGTCGTAAATCACACCGGGCAGGCCGTAACTCGGCGCTTCGGCGAGGCGCACATTGCGCGGGATGACGGTGTCGAATACTTTGTCGCCGAAGTGGGTTTTCAGTTGTGCCGCGACTTGCTGTTGTAGCGTGATGCGCGGGTCGAACATGACGCGCAGTAGGCAGATGATTTCGAGGTCGGGGTTGAGGTTGCTGTGCAGGGTGCGGATGGTGTTGACCAAATCGGACAGGCCTTCAAGCGCAAAATACTCGCATTGCATCGGGATGAGTACGCCTTGCGCGCTGCACAGGCCGTTGAGCGTGAGCATGGAGAGCGATGGTGGGCAGTCGATGAGGATGTAGTCGTATTGGTCGGCAATCTGTGCCAATGCGTCGCGCAGACGGTATTCGCGCCGGTCAAAGTCAACCAGCTCGACCTCGGCGCCCGCCAAATCGCGGTTCGCCGCGAGCAGTGAGTAGCCGATTTCGGGTGGTTGGATGATGGCTTTTTGAATCTCTTTCAATCCGAGCAGGACGTGGTAGACGGTGGACGGCAAGCTGTGCTTGTCCACGCCGCTGCCCATGGTGGCGTTGCCTTGTGGGTCAAGGTCAATCAGCAGGACGCGTTGGCCAAGCTGTGCCAGCGCTGCGGCGAGGTTGACGGTGGTGGTGGTTTTGCCGACACCGCCTTTTTGATTGGCCACACAGAAGATTTTGGTCATGGTTGTGCCTTTTCTTTTGCTCAGGGATTGGGGGGTATTGGGGTGATTTTAACCAAATGTCGCTCGGCGTTCAGCTGCGGGACGCGAATTTCGTGTGGTTCAATCTGCCATTGATCGGCAAAAGCTTCACGCAAGGCATCCATTTCCTCGATTGGGAACACGCCCTTCATCGCGGCGAAACAGCCGTCCGTCTGTAAAACGTGCTCGGATAGCTGGACAAAATTGACCAAACTGGAAAAGGCGCGGCTGGTGATGAGGTCAAATCGTGCCTCGCTCGGCAAGTCCTCGACTTTGCCGTTGATTACCGTCAGATGATCCAATTGCAACTGCGTTTTGACCTGCTGCAAGAAAGCGGTTTTTTTGTGTACCGGATCAATCAGGGTCAATGACCACTGCGGGCGCATGATGGCCAAAACCACGCCGGGCAAGCCGCCGCCGGTACCGACATCGAGGATTTTTGCTTCGGGCTTTTTTTCCAACCATAGATCAAACATTTCGATGATCGCTAAAGAATCCAGTAAGTGAGCGCTCACCATTTCGCTGGTTTGGCGAATGGCCGTGAGGTTGTATACGGGGTTCCATTTGGCCATCAGCGACAGATAGTCGATGAGCAAATCAATCTGTCCCTCTTTAATTGTGAGCGGCATTTCATCAAGACCGGCGCACAATAATTCACGGGCTTTGACTGTGTCGAAGCGGGTGGATGTGGCTTTATTCATCGTTTGCTCCGCTCGCTTTTAGTCCGCCCTGCTTTTGATTGAGGCGTTTGATATGCACCAATAGCAGTGAAATCGCAGCGGGCGTCACGCCGGAAATGCGCGCTGCCTGTCCGATGGTTTCGGGTGTGTGGTCGATGAGCTTATTCTTGACTTCGTTTGATAAGCCTTTGACTTCTTGGTAGTTCAGGTTTTTAGGAATGTGCGTGGTTTCGTGGTTGGCATGTTTGCTGATTTCTTCTTTTTGCCGTTCGATGTAACCAGCGTATTTGATGTCGATTTCCACTTGCTCACGGATGATGGCTGCTTCAATCGGGTCGTCATCCAGCGGGTTTTCCGGTTGGAATCGCGGGTCATTCACGCGCATGAGGGCATCGTAATTGACATTGGGACGACGCAGGAAATCGGCCAATGTGTATTCGCGCTCGATGGCTTGACCGAGCAGTTGTTCTGCCGCACTGCTTGCAAAATTATTGGGATGCACCCAAGTGGATTTTAGGCGTTGTTTTTCGCGCTCAATGGCTTCGCGCTTGCGTTCAAAATACGCCCATTGTTCATCAGTGATTAAGCCTAGCTCACGACCAATCGGCGTCAGGCGCGCATCGGCATTGTCCTCGCGTAGGCTCAGGCGGTACTCGGCGCGGCTGGTGAACATGCGATATGGCTCGGACACACCTTTGGTGATGAGGTCATCGACCAGTACGCCGAGGTAGGATTCGTGCCGCGTCGGGCGCCATTCCTCTTTGTCTTGGGCGCGGCGTGCAGCATTGGTGCCGGCGAGTAAACCTTGTGCCGCGGCTTCTTCGTAGCCGGTGGTTCCGTTGATTTGACCTGCGAAATAGAGATTGTGTATGGCCTTGGTTTCAAATGTGGCTTTCAAGCCGCGCGGATCGAAGTAGTCGTATTCAATGGCGTAGCCCGGGCGCAGGATGTGGGCATTTTCCAAGCCAACCATGGAGCGAACCAAGTCAAGCTGAACATCAAACGGCAAACTGGTTGAGATGCCATTTGGGTAAAACTCGTGGGTGGTTAGCCCTTCTGGCTCTAAAAAAATCTGATGTTGGTTTTTATCGGCAAAGCGATGGATTTTATCCTCAATCGATGGGCAATAACGCGGCCCGACGCCTTCAATCACGCCGGTGTACATCGGTGAGCGATCCAAACCTTTGCGAATAATGTCGTGGGTTTTTTCATTGGTGTGTGTGATCCAGCACGGTACTTGGCGCGGATGTTGTTCGGCTCGCCCCATGAATGAGAAAACAGGTACGGGATCAAGGTCGCCCGGCTGCTCGGTGATGCGGCTAAAGTCAATGCTGCGACCGTCAATGCGTGGCGGTGTGCCGGTTTTGAGTCTGCCCTGCCCCAGATTGAGTTCCTTTAAACGTTCCGAAAGTTTGACCGATGCGGGATCACCTGCGCGGCCACCTTGGGTATTTTCTAAGCCGACATGAATTTTTCCGCCGAGGAATGTGCCTGCGGTCAGAACAACGCAAGTGCCATTGAATTGAATCCCCAGCTCAGTAATCACGCCGCTGATGCGATCGCCTTGTACGACTAAATCTGCGGCGGCTTGCTGAAATAGGTCTAAATTTTTCTGGTTTTCCAGTGTGCTGCGCACCGCCTGTTTGTATAAAATTCGATCCGCTTGCGCACGCGTGGCGCGTACGGCGGGTCCTTTGCTGGAGTTCAGAATGCGAAATTGTATGCCGCCCAAATCAGCGGCACGCGCCATTAGCCCGCCCAATGCGTCCACTTCTTTGACCAGATGTCCTTTGCCAATGCCGCCAATAGACGGGTTGCAGCTCATCTGCCCCAATGTTTCGATATTGTGGGTGAGCAGTAAAGTTTGACAGCCAATGCGCGCAGCCGCCAATGCGGCCTCGGTTCCTGCGTGACCGCCGCCAATGACGATGACATCATAATGTTTGGAAAAAATCATTTTATTCAATGCGTTATTTGTCTTTGAGGCGATATTATAACGCAGAACGATTTTTACCCGATTGATGTTTCACGTGAAACATCGGGGTTTTAGATGAATTGGTGGGTTTTTTTCGATTGTTTCACGTGAAACATTGTTGGATTTTAGATGAATGGCGTGAATGTATCGTAAGCGAATTTACTGATGGTCACACACAAAACCACGATCAATATTTTTCGAATGAGTGGTGAACCATAACGTGTCACCACATGCGTGCCAACCAGTGCGCCACAAATATTCGCCACGCCCATCGCCAAACCGATGCCCCAGAGCAAATAACCATGTGGTACAAAAAATAATAATGCGGCAAAATTGGTGGTGAGGTTGACCACTTTGGCATGCGCAGTGGCGCTGAGAAAATCGAAGCCAAACCATTTGACAAATGCAAATGCCAATAATGATCCGGTCCCCGGACCAAAAAAACCATCGTAGAAGCCTATACCTACCCCTAGGGCTAAACCAGCGAAAATTTCGTGCTTTTTTGTAAATTTTGGTTGATGGAGGTGTCCCAAATCTTTTTTATAAAAAGTGTAGATGACCATCAAAATCATCAAAACCAACATAATCGGGCGCAAATATTCCTTCGGTAAATACGGGATGGTTTTTGCACCGAGATAGGAAAAGATCAACGCCATCACGACTGCGCCGAACAACATTGACCAGCGCAGGCTGACATGCCGTGCATAGCGCCATGTGGCAACCGAGGTGCCAGAAAAACTCGCGAGTTTATTGGTGCCGTGTAAGATGGTGGGCGCTTGATTTGGATAAATCGAGAAAATCCCCGGCAATTGAATCAATCCGCCACCACCAACAGCGGAATCAATCAGCCCCGCCAAAAAAGCCAACGGCAGCAGCAGAAACAATTCGGGCGAGAATAGCTGTTGAATAATATCTGGAGACATGGGGAATTATGGCGCGGGATTTTTGAGTAAATCAAAGCCGGATTGAATAACGGCCAATGGAGCAAGCGTTGCGCCCGCTTGTGCGAGCAACAGTTGCGCATAAATCCGCGCTTTGTGCGCCGGTAAATCATGGCTCATGACGGCGCCCATTTTGAGCAGTGACTGCCCGCCACCAACGTAGCCGTAAACTGGTTCGGTCTCGCCCAGCGGCGAGCGTGAGGCGACGATGACTGCAATGCCTTGTGCCAATGCACGCTCAATGGCCGCGCTGGCGCTCGGATTAACATTGCCTGCGCCAAGTGCTTGGACCACAATAGCGGCAGAGCCGATTTGAATGCAAGTGTCGATCAATAGCGCATCACAAGCAATGTGAGTGCTCACTATATCAACTCTGGGCAGTTCGATTGGCTGGCTGTAAAAAGCGGATGAATGCTCGTTGAGCGCAATGCTGGGTAGCGTTCGCTGCGCCGAACTGTGGAATGCAACGGTGCGGGTATTGTCCGCAGGATTGTGACGAACCTCACCCAAAATGGCGTGTTCCAAGGAGCCAAAAGCATCAGTGCGCGTGGTATGCAGTTTGCGCACATGACGCGCGGCGTGAATGTGCGCGTACATGCAGATCATGGCGCCACGACCTCGCGCGGCTTCGTCTTGTGCGACGAGTACGGCGTTCAGCAAATTATCCGCGCCGTCGCCGCCAACTTCGTCTGCGCTGCGCATGGCGCCGGTGAGCACGATGGGTTTATCGTGCAATTGTTCGTTGCTCAACGAGGCATCAAGGAAAAAGGCGGTCTCCTCCAGCGTGTCCGTGCCCTGCACCACCACCACGCCGCAGATGGCGTCATCGGCGCAGGCGGTGATGATGGCTTGACGCAGTTGCAGCCAATGCTCGGTGGTGAGGTGCGCCGATGCGACATTGCTCAACTGGTGGGTGCTCAATGCCGCGGTATGCGCTAACGCCGGAATGGCGGCAATCAGCTCGTCGCCGTTGTTGGCAGGTACCAGTTGGCCGTGCGCGTTGGTGCGCATGGCGATGGTGCCGCCGGTGAAGATGATGTGGACGCGGTTTTGGCTCATGGCGCGGGCTTATTTGCTTGGTGTGACCACTTTTTTCTTCGGATCAACCCCTTTGGCGGCATTGCTACCAGCGGTGGTTGTGCTTTTTGTACTCGTTTTGGGTACGGCTGTTTTGGTAGCGGGTTTGGTTGCGCTCGTAGCCGAAGGCTTTGCGGCGGTTTTGCTGGCCGCATTGTTGGCTGTTGTGGTATTGCTTAGTTTGGTTGCAGGCGCGGCTGGTTTTACAGTCGGCTTCGCCGCCGGTTTGGCTGCTGGCGCAGGCGCTTTGGTGGTGCTGGCGCCGCCCGCATCATAGGATTTTTTCACCGCCGCGCCGAGTTCGTACACGGACATGGCGTACATATAGCTCTTGTTGTAGCGCGTGATGGCGTAGAAGTTTTTCGAGCCGAGGACGTATTGCGCCGGATTGTCGCCGTTCGGCAGGTCAATCAAGGAGAGTTTGACGTCCGCAGGAATGCTTTCGGGCGAGCTAATGCCATAGGCTTTGAGTTCGCTGATGGTTTTGGACGGTTCGATCGGTAATTTCAATGCGTCGGCGATTTTGGGTTTTCCGTCAAATTGTACGGCGTACATGACGTCCAGCCCTTTTTGCCAGCCGCCTTTGGTTTTAAGGAAATTGGCCACGCTGCCGATGGCATCGGCGTTGCTGTTGCGCAGATCAACTTTGCCGTCGTTGTCAAAGTCAACGCCGTAGTCACGCCATGAGTCAGGCATGAATTGCGGGATGCCAATCGCGCCAGCGTAGGAGCCTTTGACCGAGCGCAGTGGCATTTTGTTTTCGCGTGTGAGGATGATGTATTCTTCGAGGAATTCTTTGTACTCGTCGGAACGGCGTGGGTAGTCGAATGCGAGCGTGGTCAGCACGTCAAAAATATTGTTGTCGCCCATGTAACGACCGTAGATGGTTTCCGCGCCGATGATGCCGACAATGATGTATTCGGGTACGCCGTATTCACGCGCCGCGCGGCTGAGGGTGGCGGCGTTGCTTTTCCAGAAATTCACGCCTGCGCGGATGCGGATGGGTTCGATGTAGCGTGAGCGATAAGTCGTCCAGTTTTTCTTGAAATTTGGATCGGGTTTGTCGCGTTCGAGCTGGCGCAATACGGTGTCCATGCGTTCGGCTTGGGCAAATGCTTTGAGCAGGTCGGCTTTCGGGTAGTCATACTTGGCGTTCAGTTGCTCGACGAATTTTTGTACGTCGGTGCGTTCAGCATAGTTGTTGCCCATAGGTGCAGAGGCGCTGGTCGCGTTACCGGATGTGTCTGGCGCGGCGTTGGCTGTGCCGATGGTGCCGCAGGCGGCGAGCATAAGGCCGATGGATAAAGCCAAGGCGGTGCGAGTGCGTGACATAATTTCTCCTGTTATTCGGTGTGTTCAGGGTGATATTCCGCGTAGCCGGATTCGGCAAAGCGTAGGTGATGAGGATAGGGGTAAAAATCCTCAATGTGACCGGCGCGGATGCGCTCTTGGTGCTCTTTCCAATAACGCCAGTCGAGTAAATCCGCATGATACCGCATGAAGACGTCTTTGACCTCTGGGTCGGTCAATAAAAATTTCTCAAACTCCTCGGGGAATACATCAAAGCGATCGACCGAGAACCAAATCTCGCCAGCGGTGTCATCGTCATCGTAGCGCGCTTTTGGAATCGGGCGGAATCGGCAATCGGTCAAGTATTCAATTTCATCGTAGTCGTAGAATACCACGCGGCCGCCACGCGTCACGCCGAAGTTTTTGAACAATAAATCGCCGGGGAAAATATTCGCGGCGATCAAATCTTTCAGCGCATTGCCGTATTCGATGATCGCGTTGTCCTTCGCGGTCAAATCGCCCGCTTCGGTCGCGTCCTGCAAATACATATTCAGCGGCACCATGCGGCGCTCGATGTAAACGTGTTTGATGATGACCTCGTCATCAGTCAGCTCAATTTCGCTCGGCGCCATGCGCAGGATTTCATCGATCAATTCTTGCGACATGCGGCTACGCGGGAAATTCACGTTTGAAAATTCCAACGAGTCCGCCATGCGTCCGACGCGATCATGCTTTTTGACCAATTGATACTTCTGCTGCACCATTTCCTTGTCCACCTCTTTCGGCGGTGAAATCACATCCTTGATGATTTTGAACACATACGGAAACGACGGCAGCGTGAACACCAGCATCACCAAACCCTTAATCCCCGGCGCGAGGATGAACTCGTCGGTCGAGTGGCGGATGTGCTGTTTGTAATCGCGTGCGAACAGCGCCTTGCCCTGCTTTTGCAGGCCGATCATATTGTACAACTCGGATTTGGGCTTGCTCGGCAAAATTGAATGCAGAAAATTCACCACCGCCGATGGCACGTCACAGTCAATCATGAAATACGCGCGATTGAATGAGAACAGCGAATTGATGTGGCGTGTGTCGAGAATGATGGTGTCGGCGACCAAGCCACCCTCATTGTCGTGCAAAATCGGAATCACAAACGGATACTCGAAAAAACTATTGATGACTTTGCCAAGGATATACGCGCCCTTATTGCGGTAAAACAGCGAGCTGACCACTTGAATTTGCAGGTTCGGACGCGGATGCTCAAACATCACTTTATCCAAATGGCGCAGCCGATCAATAATCGTCGCCACGTCGCGGTTCAAATCGGTGAACGGATGCGCCAGCTGATAATGATTAAACATCTTCACCAACGCCTTGTGCCAGCCATCGCGAATCGGGTAATAACTGCTGTACGTCACCGATTCCGAGTCAATGTACTCGGTTGAAATCATCGGGCGGCTGAAAATAAATTCGTTGTGAAAATATTCCGCCTTCAGCACCTTGGTCGAGACTGAGTTGAAAAACGTTTCCGCGCATTCCGGTTGCTTGTGGTTCATCAGGCATTCGACGTAATGGCTTTTCACCTCGTGCCAAAACGCCTTATTGTTCGGATGTACCTGCGCATTGGTCGCCAGCGTGTGCACGGTCTCGGCCACGCGTTCGTCGTAATACTCAATCCGATCGGCCACCAGTTTTTGGATGTGCGGCCAATCGGCCTTTTCAAACGAAATTTTCGCCGCGCGCGCGCATTCGCGAAAACGCGCGTAGTGACGGTTAAAACCATCCAAAACTTTTTCGGATAAAGACCGTGCCTCGGCCAATTCGGTAGCGGATAAAGTGCTCATGGTGTTCTGCTGTTATACGATTATGCGGTTATGAAGAAGGATGCTGCGTGCCGTCATCGGCGGCCGAGCTGTTTGGGTTCAACTCATGCGCGCGAGGTTTATGTTTTTTACCCGCGAACAATTTATCAAACAATGGGTTCGGCAATGCGCGCATCAATTTCGCCACAACGCCCATCTGCCACGGAATCACCGTGTATGAGCATTTGCGCTCAATCACGCGCACCGCGCGACGGGCGAACTCATCGGGTTGAAGGATGAACGGCATTTGATACGGATTTTTCGCGGTCAATGGCGTCGCCACATAGCCCGGCGAAATCGTCAATACCGAGATCCCCGAGTCGCGTAGCTCGCCGCGCAGGCTTTCGCAATAATTGATGACCGCCGCTTTTGAAGCGCAGTAGGCTTCCGAACCGGGTAAGCCGCGGATACCCGCCACACTGGCGATACCGACCAGCACGCCTTTTTGGGCGGCCTTCATCGGCGCGATGAACGGATGGAAGGTGCTTGCCATCGCAAACACATTGGTCTCGAAAACCCGACGAATGTGTGCCAAATCCTCGTAATATTCGGTCCATGTGCCCACCGAAATACCCGCCGCGGCAATCACCACATCGGGCGCGCCGTGTTTGGCGATGAAAGCGCGCGCTGCATCGTGCAGCTCGGTTTCGATGGTCACGTCCGCGGCATAAATTTCATGGTTCTCAGGATGATTCATGGTCGCGCGGATTTGCTCCAGCGCCTCGCGGCGGCGACCGACCAAGCCAACCACAGCGCCCTTTTGCGCGTATTCCTGCGCCAGTGCCGCGCCGATGCCGCTGGATGCGCCGGTGATGAAAACGGTAAATGCCATGATGTGCCCTTTGCTGAGTGTGATGCGCTATTTTAACCCGTGAATCGCATTCTGCGTGGGTTGCGCGCTGTTTTGGCGAAATTATTTTATGCGTGCGCTGAGTGTAAAATAAAGGGCGCATGGATGTGCGCCCTTCGTCTTAATTAGGTGAAAATCATAGGTATTATTTATTTTCTTCCAACAGCTTATTCACCACGCGCAAAGCCTGTTCTGAATCGCCCTTAACCACATATTTACCATTGACGATCAGCGCCGGAACGCCGTCTAATTGGTAGTTTTTGAACAGCGCATCGGCGGTCACGATGTTGGCATTGACGTCAAAGCTTTTGAATGCTTTGTCCCAAGTGGCTTTGTCCACGCCATTTTCAACCATAAATTCACTGATTTTGTCCTCATTGGTCAGAGCGCGGCCTTGATCTTGAATCGCGGCGAATACCTTGTCATCCAATTCGTCCGATTTGCCCAAAGATTGAAGAGTCATGGCAATGCGTTGGTGCGATTGCATGGCGGCATTCCACTGCGCGTGGTAGCGCACGAAACGCACGTCGGCAGGCAAGGTTTTTTTCCACGCTTGAACGGCTGGCTCGATTTTGTAGCAGTGTGGGCAGCCGTACCAGAAGAATTCTTGCACCTCTTTTTTACCGTCTTTCGGCGCTTGTGGGCTGGCCAGCTTGGTGTAATCCTTGCCTTCGGTGATGGTCAGACCTTTGGGCGAAAAGCTTTCAGCGGTGAAAGTTGGCTGCGCAGGCGCGCTGGCCGTGGTGCTTGCGCTACTGCTGGTGCTCGGTTGCGTGACGATATCGGATTTGCTACAGGCAAACAATAAGGTGCTGGCAGAGAGTGCGCCGATCAATGCCGCGCGGCGAGTGGATTGAGTCATAGAAGCGAGCAGAGCGATGGACATATCAACCTTTCGTGTCATGTTTTGGTGTCGTGTTGGTACGGGTTTATACCGTGTTTATACCGTTGTAAAGCGGATGGTTGCCAATGGGTTTAATTGAATCAATGATTTCAGAAAACCGGTAAGGCAGGCATTTTATCCAGAAATTTGATACATATTATGAATGGTATCGTGTGTTACTTATTTAATAAAGGGTCAATGGACAAAACAGGGACAAAACAGCGAATGCGCTATTATCGCTGGTTTTTCACTGCGCTGCGTTCGTGTGTTTCGTCGTTGTATGCTGCAATTCATGCGCCACGAGGCGATCGAGGGTATCAAACAGTTGATCGCTCGGAATCAGCGCGTAGCGGCCATTGACCACCATGCTTGGAACGCCCTGTAATTCAAAGCGTTGATACGCTTGCTGTGCCGCGCGGACTTGGCGCGTGATGGCGGGACTATTGTAAGTGCTTTGCCATGTCTTTCGGTCAAAGCCTTGGCGCAGCGCCCAGTTTAAAACCGCCGCATTTGTTGAAAGGCTTTTCGGATTGTTGTTCCAATCGGTGAATATTTGCTCGTGCAAATCCAGTCGATTGAGCTGTTGCAAGGTGAAATACAAACGTTGCGGCGCGAGCATATCCGCGCGCCAACTAACCGGCAAAAGAATCAGGCGAACGCTGTCGGGTTGCTGCGCACGCCACGCACTCAATTGGGGGGCAAAGGTGGCGCAATGTGAGCAGGTGTAGCTGAAAAACTCGACCACTTCGATGGTGTTGTCCGGCGCTTGAGTCTCTACTTTGCCCGGTTGCCTGAGTGTCAGCACGTCAGCGCTGGCTTGCCAGTCATCGGCTGTTGTTTGCTGTGCATACGCGGGTGCACAGACGAAAAACGCGCCGATAAGCGACGCGCCAAGCCAGTGAGTGATGGTTTTTTTCATATGGGTTCCAAGCTGTTCCATAGGCCGGATTGGTTAATCACGCACGCATTCTATTGACCCTATTTAGGGCATGTCCAGCACCACGCCTTTGATTTTTTGGTTCGCGGCTTGTGCGTCTTTGGCTGAGGCATAGCTGCCCACGCGCACGCGGTACACCGCGCCGTCACTGGTTTGCTTTTTGGTGATGGTGGCTAATTGCCCTTGGGTCGCCAATTGTTTTTTCAATTTTTGCGCGTTTTGCTCGTCAGTGAAGCTGCCCGCCTGAATGGTGTAGTTGCCATTTTTATTGGCGGCTCCGGGAGCGGTGACCGGCGTTACGGCTTTGGGCGCGTCGGTGCTCGGTGCTTTTGGAGTGGCTTTAGGTGTGGCCGGCTGAACGGCGGTCTTTGTGTCCGCTTTGGGCGGTGCTTTGCTGCCATCGGCTGCGCTGTTGTCGCTGGTCGGTTTGGTTTTGTTGCTGATTAGGTCGCCAATCGGGTCGTCGCTTTTCTTTGGCTTGGCCGTTGCGGTGTCATCGGCCATCGCGGCATCATTGGCATTGGCTGGTTTTTGGCTTAAACCTGCATTGGCTGGCGCTTGGCCACCCATTAATACGCCCGTGCCCGCGCCTTGCTCATTGGCCGCAGGGTCGTTGCTTGGTGTTGTAACCGCACCCGTGTTCGCGCCGACACTTTGATTGCCGTACAGCGGTGCATTTGGATCGGTGCTGCCGGTGGTTGGCGTCAGGGTGTTGGTATTGGCTTTATCGCGAAACGGGCCGCCCGCCATCGCGAAGTAGGCGACGATGAGCGCAACAATTAGGCCGATGAGCGTACCGATGCCGATGTTGAGTGCCGAGCCGGCGTTGCGGCCAGAGTTACGGGAAGCGTGGGTGTTGTCGGTCATAGTGATTCCAAAAAAATGCTCAAAATCAAGCGCTTAGCTATTTAGCCCGTAATTTAAGGCAATAGTGTGGCGAAATTGTGTGGTGGATATAGCGACGGTATAACGCATTACATACGATTTGGTGCACTGACGCCGAGTAATTTTAACCCGTTTTCCAACACGGTGCGTGCGGCGGTGAGTAAATGTACGCGCGCGGTTTTTAGCGCGAGGTCATCGGTGAGCACACGCTCGTTGCCACCGCAAAAGCTGTGTACCGCCGCCGCCAAATCTTTGAGGTAGTACACGACGTGGTGTGGCGCGAGGTCGTCCGCCGCGACGGTCAGCGTGTCGGGGTATAAACTCATTTGCTGCATCAGGTTCATTTCCGAGGCGGCGGTTAGTAGCGCGAGTGTGGCGGCATCGGTACCGTTGACCGCAATGCCCGCTTTTTCTAAGATTGAGCAAATCCGCGCATGGGCGTATTGCACATAATACACGGGGTTTTCGTCCGACTGGCTGACCGCGACGTCAATATCGAACACGAATTCGGTGTCGGCTTTGCGCGAAATCATCAGGAAGCGCACCGCGTCTTTGTTGGTCCAGTCCACCAGATCGCGCAGGGTCACATACGAGCCGGCGCGTTTGGAGAGTTTTACCTCTTGGCCGCCCTTCATCACCATCACCATTTTGTGCAGGATGTAGTCGGGGTAGCCTTGCGGAATGCCGATATTGGCCGCTTGCAGGCCAGCGCGCACGCGCGCCGTTGTCCCGTGGTGGTCGCCCCCTTGGATATTGATGACCTTGTGAAAACCGCGACTCCATTTGTTCAGATGGTAGGCCACATCAGGAACAAAGTAGGTGTAGCCGCCTTCGGATTTACGCATGACGCGGTCTTTGTCATCGCCAAAATTGGTGGTGCGTAACCACAGCGCGCCGCCCTCTTCATACGTATGACCTTGTTCGCTCAGGCGCACCACGGTTTGCTCGACTGCGCCATTGGTGTACAGCGAGGATTCGAGGAAGTATTCATCAAATTTCAGACCAAAGGCATTTAAATCCAAATCCTGTTCATTGCGCAAATAGGCCACGGCAAATTCGCGGATGGCTTCCAAATCGTCCGCGTCGCCGAGTGCCGTCACATCATTAATCGTTTCCTTGGCCAAATACGCCTGCGCGATGTCCATGATGTAGTCGCCACGATAGCCATCGGTGGGAAAACTCGGATCGTCCACGCCCAATCCTTTGGCGCGCGCTTGCACCGAAATCGCGAGATTGGCAATCTGCTGGCCTGCGTCGTTGTAGTAAAACTCGCGGTGGACGTCGTACCCTTGATGGCTTAAGACCGAGCCAAGAATATCACCCAGCGCTGCTTGACGCGCGTGGCCGACGTGCAATGGTCCCGTTGGGTTGGCCGAAACGAACTCCAGCATCACGCGCTCACCCGCGTGTGCGTCCGACGAGCCGAACTGTGCGCCCGCCTCCAGCACGGTTTGAATCACCGATTGCTTGGCCGCGTCGGTCAGGCGGATGTTGATGAAGCCGGGGCCTGCGATCTCCAGTGTGGCGATGTGGGGATTGGCTGGCATCGCGTCGATTAATTCCTGCGCCAATTGGCGCGGATTTTTGCCCAACGGTTTGGCCAATTGCATGGCGATATTGCACGCGGCGTCGCCGTGTGCGGCTTGTTTCGGGCGCTCCAGCGTCGGCTGAGCACTCGCTTCGGGCGCAACGGTGCGCAGAGCGGCGGTGAAACTGTCAATAATTTGGGTGCGAATATGGCTTAACATAAAATACGACTCGTTAAAAATGTGTAGGCTTCTATTATACTCGGGTATCGCCCCATCCGCGCGGCGAATGAGATGAATCATGCAGTGAATGGTGTTCTGAAAGTGGTTGTGAAATCCCGCTGTCTGCAGCGTCAGTCCATATAAGCTTTGAGCGATGCAATTGCGCCGAGCTAACAGTATAATGGCGCACGTGGCATCGTCTGCCGCTATTTCCCCCAAACATTCACCTATTGATTTCGAGGCCATTCATGACTACTCGTCACATCGTTCGCATCAATCCGCTGCACAGCAGTATCCTACTCACCGTGATGTATACCGTCATTGCGTTGATTGTATTTTTAATCAGTTTTGTGCTGACCACGGTCTCCACCGGTTTTGATTTTGGCCATGCGTTTGATGGCTTGACCGCCGATGCGTTGTGGTCGGCGGTGGCGATTAATTTGGTGTTGGTCTTTATCGGTTCGTTTTTATTGACGATGGTGTATAACTTTTTGGCGAAGTATTTGGGCGGTATTGAGATTACGCTGGATGATGATTGAGTCAAGCTCCTTGTGCGACACCGTATTAATAATAAAAAACATTTCATATTCAGGAATTAAACCATGAGTCATCAAGCCCATACCGCATCATCCGCATCAGCAACACATGCGCCATTCCCCGCCAAAGGCGGAAGTATGGCGTGGCGTCAAATGCTGGCGCGCTCGCCGCACGAGCCGCATCGGGTGGCCTCGACCTTAGAGTTGCTGTTCGATTTGGTGTTTGTGGTGGCGATCGCAACGGCGGCGGCGCAGTTGCACCATGCTTTGGCTTCGGGTCATGCGGCGCATGGCGTTGTGAGTTATCTGATGGTGTTTTTCTGTATTTGATGGGCGTGGATGAATTTTTCATGGTTCGCATCCGCGTTTGATAATGATGATGTGTTGTATCGCATCGCAGTGTTTGTGCAGATGGCCGGTGCTTTACTGATTGCGGCAGCGGCCGAGGGGGCGTTTGAGGGGCATTGGTTGCCGATGGCGATGGGCTATGGGGTGATTAGGGTGGTGGCGATTTTGCAGTGGTTGCGCGCAGGTCGGCATAATCCGCATTTGCGCCCCGCAACGACGCGTTATGCGATCGGGATTTTTCTCTTGCAATTGGCTTGGTTTGCCTTGGTTTTATTCGGAACGCCATCAATGTTTATGCCGGTGTTTTTATTCTTGGTGGTGTTGGAGTTGCTGGTGCCGATGTGGGCGGAAAAGTCTGCAATGACCTCATGGCATCCGCATCATATTGCCGAGCGCTATGGTTTGCTCACTCTGATTGTTTTGGGCGAGTCGATTTTGTCCACAGCCAAGGCGGTGCAAGGCGGTATCGTTGAGCATTTTCTGGATGTGGGTTTTATGCTTGCGTGCTTGGGCGCGCTGCTGGTGATCTTTTGTATGTGGTGGCTGTATTTTGAAGAGGAAGGCGTGGCGCATCGTTTGAATAATTACAAAACCGCGTTTTACTGGGGTTATGGACATTATTTTGTGTTTGCCTCTGCCGCGGCAGCGGGCGCGGGTTTGGCCGCGCAGGTGGATTTTCGTTTGGGGCATGCGCAGGGTTTGTCGGCGCAAAGCGTGGGGTTTGGTTTGACCATACCGGTGGCGATTTATGTGTTTACCACTTGGTTGATTCATAAACGCGTGGGGCAATCGCGTGGTGCATGGGTGTTTCCTGTGGCGGCTGTGGCGGTATTGGTCACGCCGCTGTTCACGGAGGCGCTGAACATCACCACTGGCGTGATTTTGGCGCTGGCATTGGTGGTGCGGACGTGGTTGACCTGTCAGAGGCGCACTGAGGTGGCTTGATTGATTTGCCGCTGGTGTTGAACAGTTGGTTTGATTGGGCGATCCGTTTGGGTCGCTTTTTTTGCGCTTAATATTTTGGCATGGTCGGTTGTGAGTTAAACCAATTTATTTTACACTCGCCAAACACATCGGTACGAACGTTCGTTTTTGCGTGTTTCGTGGACGGTGTGATTAAAAAATATCAATGACAATAGGAGACAACCACATGGGAATGTTTGATTACAAATCCTACGACGCCGCACAATCGGTCGAATTATTCAGTACGGCTTATCGCTTGGCGACATTTAGCTCGGTATCGGGGGTGTTCGGTTGGCCAACAGAGAGCATCATGCAGTCTCTGGGCGATGCGATGCAAACCGGCGGTTTTTACCCGAATGAGGTCAATGTGCTTTTGCCCAGCGGCTGGCGTGAAATTGCGCCGAGTGAATTATCTTTGCCCAGTGGCGCGGTTGATGCGTGGGGGTATTACAGCATCACCAGCCCGTTGACCGGTGATGCGCTGTCCGGTCCGCAGGCCAAAATTTTGGGCGAATACGATGCGCAAGGTCATTTGACGCGGGTTTCCATTTCGTTTGCCGGAACCAATTCGCCGGTTGATCTGGCCGACTATTTTCAGCTCAATACGGGCGAATTGGCGCCGAATATGGAGCCGTTGCTGCTGGCGGTGCGCGATTTTGTGGTGCACAACGGTTTGACCGCCGAGGACGTGATTGTTACCGGTTATAGCTTGGGTGGCGGCATGACCAATCTAATGGCGCTGCATCGTGACACGCTCGCCGGTGGTTTTTTTGCTGAGGCGAACTATGTTGGCTGTGCGTCGCCGTTGGTGTGCGATGATCCGGGTGTGGTGTTGAATTACGGCTATGAAAATGATGTGGTGTACCGCATTGTGGGCGATGAGCGTTCGGTCTTGGCGGCCATTGAGGCCGGTGATCCGGGCTTGGTCAATTCAGACAGCATGTACGATTCAACGCGCGATAATATCGTGCTGTTTGATGATATGCATGCCTCGCCGCTGTGGCCGGCGCCGATCTTTTCCCTGTTGAATATTCCGGTCGCATGGTACGCGCACATTGATGGTTTGATGAGTGATGCGCAGTTGCGCATTGCCAATAATCCGTTTTATGAGTTCATGGAGCGTGACAGCACCACCATCGTGGCGAATTTGTCCGCCCTATCACGCGGCACAACTTGGGTGCAGGATAAACAGGCCATCACCTCAGACCACTACGGCACAACCGCGTTCATCATCGGTTCGCAATACGACGATCTGCTACAAGGCGGAACGGCAGGCGACTATATCTACGGCGGTGCTGGTAATGACACGATCAAAACCGGCTTGGGCGCTGATCGTGTTGACGGTGGTGCGGGCACGGATGATTTGCGCTTGGCGGGTGGGAAAGGCGATTGGGATGCGTACCGTTTATCCGATGGCACGCTGTTTTTCAATGCGCATGATGGCAGCGGTTTGAAACAAGTTGAGCATGTAGAACACATCTCGTTTGACAACGAATGGCTCAGTTGGACGCGTCCGTATGATGTGAGCGCGAGCGGCTTGATTGATAATCGATTTTTGATTTCGTGGTGGAACAGTGATATTGGCTATCAAAAAGCCACCGAAGGCAGCAATGGCAACGACACGTTAACGGGCAAAACCGTATTTGGCAAAGACGGTAACGACGCGTTGACTGCGCTCAGCTCCGGCTCACTGCTACATGGCGGCGAAGGCAACGATGTCTTGCGCGGTGCGTATGGCAATGATACTTTATACGGCGCAGAAGGTCGCGATATTGTGTACGCCTCGCATGGCTATGACACAATGTACGGCGGCGTTGGTGATGACCTGTTCATGCTCAATCGCTCGGCGAACAATACCCACATCATGGATTTTAACCGAGCGATTGGCGATCAGGATATTTTGGCTTTTTCAAAAGATCTGTTTGCCAGCACCAGTGCTTTGGCGGCGGTGACGCGCCAATCCGGCGCTGATGTGGTGATTGCGCAAGGCGCATTCATGACCACCGTGCATGATGTGACGATAAGCGAGGTGCTGCAACACTCAACCTTCGTTGCTTAATTCGCTGTAAAAGCAATCGTTAAAAAACGGGGCGATCTTTTGGTCGCCCCGTTGTCACGTTGTCATTCACGGTTATTGGACAACAACCGCATTCAAGTTACGCCAATACTATTTGGCCATCGCGATAATCCACCGTGATCGTATCTTTCGGCGCATATTGCCCCGCCAAAATCGCCCGTGCCAGCGGATTTTCGATGAGTTGGCTGATCGCGCGCTTGAGCGGGCGAGCGCCATACGTTGGATCGAAGCCTTCTTTGGCTACCTCGGCCAATGCCGCGTCGGTCACGTTCAGCGTCATCTCCTGATCGAGCAGACGCGCGGCCAAGCGTTGCAATTGGATTTTCGCAATGCCTTGAATGTGCTCGGCCTTGAGGCTGTGGAACACCACGACTTCGTCAATGCGGTTGATGAATTCAGGGCGGAAATACTGTTTCACCTCCTCCATCACCGCGATTTTGATTGCGTCATCCGGCGTACCCATATCGGCCAAACGCGCGATTTCGTGCGAGCCGAGATTCGAGGTCATGACGATCACGGTATTGCGAAAATCGACCGTGCGCCCTTGCCCATCGGTCATGCGGCCATCGTCCAACACCTGTAATAAGACGTTGAACACATCGGGATGCGCCTTTTCCACTTCGTCAAACAAAATCACGCTGTACGGTTTGCGCCGTACTTGCTCGGTCAAATAGCCGCCCGCTTCGTAGCCAACGTAACCCGGCGGCGCGCCGATCAAACGTGCGACGGAATGTTTCTCCATGTATTCGGACATATCAATGCGAATCAGGTGGTCTTCTGAGTCGAACAAAAACTGCGCGAGCGATTTGCACAGCTCGGTTTTGCCCACGCCGGTCGCGCCGAGGAATAGGAACGAGCCATACGGCTTGTTCGGGTCGGACAGCCCCGCACGCGAACGGGTGATGACGTCGGCGACGCGACGCACCGCTTCGTCTTGACCGACCACGCGCTGGTGCAGATGTGCCGCCATTGCCAACAGTTTCTCGCGCTCACCTTGCATCATTTTCGAGACCGGAATGCCGGTCGCGCGGCTGACCACTTCGGCGATTTCGTCCACGCCGACTTGGGTTTTCAGCAGGCGCGGTTTGTCGCTGGCGTTCGCTTGCGCTTCGGCGGATTCGGTCTGCGCGAGTTGTTGCTCCAATTGCGGTAGTTTGCCGTATTGGATTTCAGCCACTTTGTCGAGTTTGCCTTGGCGTTGCAGTTCGATCATTTCACCGCGCAGCGCGTCGATTTGCTCCTTGATGTGCGCGCTGCCCTGCGCCTGCGCTTTTTCAGAGCGCCAGATTTCTTCCAATTCGGCCAGTTCTTTTTCCACTTCGGTGATTTCGCTTTCGATCAATTGCAGACGTTGCTTGGACGCATCGTCGGTCTCGCGCTTGATCGCTTCGCGTTCAATTTTGAGCTGAATCAGTCGGCGGTCGAGTTTGTCCAATGATTCGGGTTTGGAATCAATTTCAATTTTGATGCGCGCCGCCGCTTCGTCAATCAGGTCAATCGCCTTATCGGGCAAAAATCGGTCGGTGATGTAGCGGTTGGACAGCGTTGCCGCCGCGACAATCGCCGGATCGGTGATTTCCACGCCGTGGTGTACCTCGTATTTCTCCTGCAAGCCGCGCAAAATTGCGATGGTTGATTCGACGCTCGGTTCGTCCACCAATACTTTTTGGAAACGACGCTCCAGCGCGGCGTCTTTTTCCAAAGACTCGCGGTATTCGTTCAACGTGGTCGCGCCGATGCAATGCAGATCGCCACGCGCCAGCGCTGGTTTGAGCATATTGCCCGCGTCAATCGCGCCTTCGGCTTTGCCCGCGCCAACCATGGTGTGAATCTCATCGATGAACATGATGGTTTGACCAGCGTCTTGTTCAACCTCGTTCAACACGGCTTTGAGGCGCTCCTCAAAATCGCCACGATACTTCGCACCGGCCAATAATGCCGCCATGTCCAGCACCAAAATGCGTTTGTTTTTCAGGCTGTCCGGCACTTCGCCGTTGACGATGCGCTGCGCCAGCCCTTCAACGATGGCGGTTTTACCCACGCCCGGTTCGCCAATCAGCACTGGATTGTTTTTTGAGCGACGTTGCAAAATCTGAATCGTGCGGCGGATTTCGTCGTCGCGGCCAATCACCGGATCGAGCTTGCCACTGCGCGCGCGCTCGGTCAAATCGAGCGTGTATTTTTTCAATGCTTCACGGGTATTTTCTGCGTTTGGATTGTCCACGTTTTTTCCTTTACGAATGCTTTCGATTGCGGCCAACAGGGTTTTCTCGTTCAACCCCATGCCATTCAAAACTTTTTTCAAACTGTGTTTGCTTTTGTCGTCCAGCAAGGCAAGCAAAAATAACTCGGAGGCAACGTAGCTGTCGCCGTATTTCTGCGCGTGTTGCTCCGCGCGCATGATGGTTTGCGCCAAATCGGAGGACAACATCGGCATGCCCGATGATTCCACGACAGGCAAACTGCCCACCGCTTTTTTCACCTCGGCGCGCACGCGCGCCAGATCAACGCCGCCATAGCGCAACAGCGCTGGCACACTGCTGTCCAAGTCATCCACCATCGCCGACAAAACGTGCGCCGCATCGATGGTCGAATGCCCCTTTTCACTCGCCAAACCCTGCGCACGCTGAAGCGCAGTTTGGAAACTACTGGTTAATTTATCTAAATTCATGATTTACCTTTATTTTCAATGTATTCCAGAACAATTAATGGTCTGTTTCTGCATAATATTTGGGGATAAGGGTTTGTGTTTTCAAGAATCAATTGATTATTTTTTAAGCAAATAGCTAAAGGCCGCGCAAAGGAATTGCTCTGCGTTTTCTTAATCGCTTGACAGATTTCAAACAAAAGTCTAATATTTAAAACAAAAGTTTATTGAGCGAACAAAATCATGGCAGATGACCTCGGCACACCCAAGCAACGCATCCTCGCGCTGATTCAGCGCAACCCCTATTTATCGCAGCAGGAGCTGTCCGAGCAGATCGGCATTTCGCGCTCGGCGGTGGCCGGACACATCTCGGCGCTGACGCGCGAGGGGCTGATTTTGGGGCGCGCGTATGTGTTGCCGCAAGTACAGCGTCCGATTGTGTGTATCGGCGGGGCGAACATTGACCGCAAAATGCGCACGCTGTCGCCGTTACAAATGGGCACGTCCAACCCTGTGCGTGTGCAAGAAACCTTCGGTGGCGTGGCGCGCAATGTGGCGGAGAATTTGGCACGGCTGGGTGCGCCGACGCAATTGCTCACCGCCGTTGGCCAAGACCCTGCCGGTGCGCATCTGTTGGCCGCTTTGCGTGATTTTGGCGTGGATACGAGCGGCTGTTTGTCGGTCGATGGTTTGAGCAGTGGCACTTATACCGCGATATTGGACGACTCGGGTGAAATGGTGCTCGCGCTGGCGCACATGGATGTGTGCGCACGGCAAACGCCCGAATGGTTGCGTCAGTGCGCGGCACAACGCGCTGCGGCGAGCTTGGTCGTGGCGGATTTGAATTTGTCTGCGGATAGTGTGGCGCAATTGTTGCATGATGCGCAGGTAAGTGCCGCGCCCTTGGTGATGGTCGCTGTGTCCGAGCCAAAAATGGCGAATTTGCCCGTTGATCTCAACGGATTGAGTCTGCTGATTTTGAATTGGGGCGAATTGTGTACGCGCGTCGGTCGGACATTGAGCAATGAGGCGGACATCGCCGCCGCCTGCCGCGAGGTACACGCGCAAGGTGCGCGTCGCATCATCGTCACGCGCGGCGCGCAAGGTGTGTGGTTCAGCGACAGTAGCGACGATAGCGATGGCCTGAGCCATATTCCCGCGCCCGCCGTCGCAGTGCGCGATGTGACCGGCGCGGGCGATTCGTTTTCTGCCGCCGTATGCTGGTCGCTGTTCCACGCGCCCGATGATTTGGGTTTGGCCGCGCGTCGCGGCATCGCCCTATCCGCCCTGACCGTGCAAGCCGAGCACAGCGTATTGCCCGATTTGAATGCGCAGATGCTCGAAACCATTGACTAATTAAATACAAGCCAACGGTGCTTGTCTGATGAACACCTCAAACAAAGGAATCCCATGAAATCATTGTTACATTTTTCCGAAGAAGTCCTCGCCGCGCGTGCGCAAGGCAAACCCATTGTCGCGCTCGAATCCACTATTATTTCGCACGGTATGCCCTACCCGCAAAACGTGCAAACCGCGCGCGAAGTCGAGCAAATCATCCGCGACGGCGGCGCAACGCCCGCGACGATTGCGATTATGGATGGCAAAATTTGCGTGGGTTTGTCGGATGCGCAGCTCGAACAATTGGGCAATACCGCAGGCGTGCTCAAAGTCAGCCGCCGCGATTTGCCGTATGTTTTGAGTCAGAAAAAACTCGGTGCGACCACGGTCGCCGCCACCATGATTTGCGCCGATTTGGCCGAGATTCGCGTGTTCGTCACCGGCGGGATTGGAGGCGTGCATCGTGGCGCAGAAACCAGTTTTGATATTTCGGCGGATTTGCAGGAGTTAGCGCACACTTCGGTTGCAGTCGTTTGTGCGGGCGCGAAGTCCATTCTCGATTTGCCTTTAACGCTTGAGTATTTAGAAACCCACGGTGTGCCGGTGGTGAGCGTGGGTCAAGCGCAATTCCCCGCATTTTTCACCCGCGAGAGCGGATTGAATGCCGACTTTCAACTCGACAGCGCGGTGGAATTGGCCGACTTCATCCGCACCAAATGGCAGTTGGGTTTGAACGGCGGCGTGGTCATCGCCAATCCCGTACCGAGCGAGCACGCCATGCCGAAAGCAGAAATCGATGCGATGACCGAACAAGCGCTGCGCGAAGCCGACGCGCAAGGCATCAGCGGCAAAGCAGTCACGCCGTTTTTGCTCGAACGCATCAAACAGCTCACCGAAGGACGTAGTTTGAGTACCAATATTGCGCTGGTGAAAAACAATGCGCTGCTGGGCGCTGCTTTATCGTCCGCGTTGGCTGATTCTGAATAATTCAAATGAATTAAGGAAGCACAGCCACCTGTTTACACTTTTGTCGGTACGCTAATCACCTCGCCGCTTGGGTAGTGGTAGGCGGTGAGTTCTTGTCCCCAAACGCAGCCGGTATCGAGGCAAATCGTGTTGTTCTCATAGTGCAAACCCAGCGCCGACCAGTGGCCGAAGATGATCGCTTGGTCGGCGGTTTGGCGATTGGGTAGGCGAAACCACGGCAGCAGGCCTTCGGGTACGTCGCCAATTTCCCCTTTGAATTGAAAATCCATCGTGCCGTCGGGTGCGCACACGCGCATACGCGTGAAGGCGTTGATGATGGCGCGGACGCGATCAGCGCCGCGTAGGCTATTTTTCCAATAATTCGGTGAGCTGCCAAACAGGGTTTTGAGGTGTTCGATGTAGTTGTCACTCGCGAGCATGGCGTGTGCTTCGTCGGAGTAGCGCAGGGTTTGTTCGAGTGTCCATTGCGGCATCACGCCTGCGTGCACCATGAGGATGTCGTGCTCATGGTGGGCGAGTGGCCATTGTCTGAGCCAGTTGAGCCAGTAGTCGCAGTCGGGTGAGAGCAGGATGTCGTCCAATGTGTCGGAGCGCCCTTGGGTGCGCACTCCAGCGGCGACACCGAGTAAATGGATGTCGTGATTGCCAAGGATGATGCGCGCGCGGTTGCCCAGCGCGTGTACTTGGTGCAGCACACCGAGGTTGTCGGGACCTCGATTGATGAGGTCGCCACAGAACCAGACGTCGGCGTGAGCCGGAATCTGTGCGAGCAGTCGAGCGAGAGGCTCGGCGCAGCCTTGGACGTCGCCGATGACGTAAAAGTCGGGATTGACCGGATTTTGGCTGGGTGGCGAACTGGTGTCGAGGTGCATGGTTGTCTATGGCTATGAGTGGGTTGTAGTGGGTTGTGCGAACGCGCTATTGTAGCGCGTAGGAGGCTCATTTGTCGTGGTAACGCGTGTGCTTAATCGCTTCGGTGAAGTTGTTTTGCTGCACCGCTATCACGATGAAATGTTTTCTTCAATCAGCGGACTTAAATGCGTGAGTCTGTTGATAAAGTAGCAGTTTTGCTTAAATAGAACTCCGTCATTCCCGCATGATTTTAGCGGGAATCTAGTTCGTCACTTTAACTTATTGTTTTTATTAAAATCTCTGGATACCCGCCTACGCGGGTATGACGGTGTTTTTCTTAAATTTTGTGCTGAAATTCAAAGCCGGAGGTTTGTCAGTAATCTGGCGGATTTAAATCCGTAGGCTGTTTTGTACCAATTGCGTCACGTCTGAGCGGGCGCTGGGCTTTTTTTAACATTTTTTCGGTGTTTTATATATGACTGGGCGTGTGGTTGGCGTAAAATTGCACAGTTTATGTGCATTTTTTGAGGCAGTATGTCTGATTTTATCAAAAGTTTTGGTTCTACCAATCAGTGGCTGTTGCTGGCGTGGTATGACATTCGTCAACGCTACCGTCGCTCGGTGCTTGGGCCGTTTTGGATTACCTTGTCTACAGCGATCATGATTTTGGCGCTCGGGTATTTGTGGACGCATATTTTTAAGGTGGATATTCCGACGTTTTTGCCGTTTTTTGCGGCGGGGACGATTATGTGGGTGTTTATTTCAACCCAAATCAATGATGCGTGCTCGGGCTTTTCGCAATTTGAGGGCTATATTCGTCAGATCAATTTGCCTTTGCCGGTGTATTTGCTGCGTTTGTGGGCGCGCAATTTGATTTTCCTCGCGCATAACTTTGTGATTATGATTGGCGTGTATATTTATCTCGGTGGTGCGGTCAAGCCTTTGTTGGGGCAGTTTGCGCTGGGCTTTTTGCTGTTGAGTTATACCCTGCTGATGTTGTCAGTGCCGATTGCGTATCTGTGCGCGCGCTTTCGTGATATTCCGCCGATTATTCAGAACATCATGCAGATTGTGTATTTCCTGACGCCAATTTTTTGGCAGCCGCATTTGTTGCCCGTCGAGAAGTCGTATGTGACGGGGAATAATCCGTTTTTTCATGCGCTGGAAATTGTGCGCGGGCCGTTGACCGGACACGCGCCACAAATGGTGTCGTGGTATTGGATGATCGCTTCGGCGGTGGTGTGTACGTTGTTGGCGCTGTGGTCGCAGGCGACGTTTAAAAAACGCGTTGCGTATTGGCTGTAAGGGGCGAACAATGAGTACTTATATTAAAGCCCGCGATTTGTCCGTTGAGTTTCCGATTTATAACAGCAGTAACCGTTCGCTGAAAAAGCAGATCATTCAGGCGGCAACTGGTGGCAAGATCGCGCAGGATGCGAAAAAGCATGTGGTGATTCGCGCGCTGGATGGCATTGATTTGGATTTAAAGCCGGGCGATCGGCTCGGTTTGGTTGGGCACAATGGCTCGGGCAAATCCACGCTGCTGCGCGTGTTGGCCGGTGCGTATGCGCCGACCTCGGGCGAGTTGGAGGTCAAAGGCACGGTCGCTAGTTTGCTGGACATTGGATTGGGTATGGATGGTGAAGCCAGTGGCTACGAAAACATCGTGATTCGTGGAATCTTGATGGGCATGAGTAAGGCGGAAATTGAGACGAAGATCAAAGATATTGCCGAATTCACCGATTTGGGCGACTACCTGTACATGCCGATGCGTACCTACTCGTCGGGTATGTCAATGCGACTGGGGTTTGCCGTGTCAACCAGCACCAATGCGGACATTATTTTGATGGATGAATGGCTCTCGGTTGGTGATGCGGCTTTTAGCGAAAAAGCGGCGGCACGCATGAATGATCTGCTCAACCGCAGCTCGATGATGGTGCTTGCTTCGCATGATATGGGCATGATTGAACGGGTGTGTAACAAGGCGATACGCTTGGAGCACGGTAAAATTGTTGAAACCATTTTTTAAAGGATGTCGCAATGAGTACACAAAAACCTTTGCGTAAAGCGGTATTCCCCGTGGCGGGCATGGGCACCCGATTTTTGCCAGCCACCAAATCGGTTCCGAAAGAAATGTTGACCGTGGTGGATCGTCCGGTGATTGACTACGCGGTGCGCGAGGCGGTGGAAGCCGGTTGCGATACCTTGATTTTCATCACGGGGCGCTCTAAACAGGCGATTGCCAACTACTTTGACCGCAATCCTGAGCTGGAAGCGGAGTTGGAAGCGAAGCAGAAAAAAGAAGCTTTGGAAATTGTGCGCAACATCATTCCCTCGCATGTGAACTGCATCTACATTCGCCAAGCCGAACCGCTGGGTTTGGGACATGCGGTGTATTGCGGTGCGCCACTGGTGCATCCTGAGGAACATTTTGCGATTTTACTGCCCGACGATTTGATTGACGGTCATCAAAAAGGCTGTTTGAAACAAATGAACGAGGTGTATCAACGCACTGGCAACAGTGTCATCGCGTTGGAACAGGTGGCGTGGGACGAAGTGCACCAATACGGCGTGGTCGCGCCGAAAGATGAGACGCAAATGCCGCTCGAATTGGCTGCCATCGTTGAAAAACCAAAACGCGAAGATGCACCCAGCAACTGGACGGTGGTGGGTCGCTACATTCTCAGCGGAAAAATCATGCAACTGCTCGAAACCACACAACGCGGTGCGGGCGGTGAAATTCAATTAACCGACGGCATCAGTGAACTGCTCAAATCGGAGGCGATTCTCGGTATGCCGTTTTCAGGCAAGCGTTTTGACTGCGGTAGCAAGGCCGGATTTTTAGAGGCCAATTTACATTTTGGTCTGGGCTTGCTCAAGCGCGGTGGTCGTTAATCAGTTGTTGGAGTTGGTGTGCTGCTATCCATTGTTATTCCGTATTTTAATGCCGGTAAATACATTTATACCGCCGTACAAAGCATTTTAGACGCCTGTATTCAAGATGCGCCGTATGAAATCATCATCGTCAATGATGCTTCGGACGCGGCCAATAGCGCGCGCTTGCATGAGATTCACCAACGCTGTTGGGCCAACCACAGCGAAGTGCCGGTGCGCATTGAGACTTTGGCGGAAAATCAGGGCTTGAGCGGTGCGCGCAACCACGGCATTCAAATCGCGCGTGGCGAATATGTGTTTACGCTGGATGCGGATGATTACGTCAATAAAAAAGCCTTCATCAAGGTACTCAAAGACGTTAAAAACCTCAATATGGACATGATTTTTTTCGGCAGTTATTGGTACGAAAAAGACCATGCGTGGGGGATGCAGGGCTTCAAGTTCGAACCGAAAGCCGAAATTGCCGTCACTCAAGAGGTGCTGGCTAGTTATATTCAAGCACAGACCTTTTACGCATGGCGCTTCATTGCCAAACGCGAACTGCTGCTGCAAGTCCCCTACCCACCGCGTCTGTATATGGAAGACGTGGGCACGACCACGCCATTGCTCTCACGCGCCAAGCTGGTGTGGTACGAACCAGACCAAGTGGTGTACTATCGTCAAAATCCGAATTCGATCATGAAGGTGTGGAACGAGAAAAAGAGCATGGATTTTCTCACCACCGTCGGTTTGCTGCGTGATCGGCTGCAATTGACCGAGCCGATGGGTGCACTGTTGAGCCAAGCGTATTTTGGCCTCACCTGCAAAGCCTATCTGTGGGCGTGCGCCGATGCCATTCGCCATCAGATTCCCGATGCTTTTGGCGCGTGCCGTCGAATTAAGGACACGCACGTTCAGATGTTTGGTAAAATCGCCCTCACTCAATGGCCGCAGGTTGCGCGCATGCTGGATCGTCGTCAAACTGTGGCCTTTGGATTACTCTATTACAGCCCGAGACTGTATCAAATCGCACTCAAAGCAAAGCGAACTTTATTTCCAAAAAAATAGGAGTCTTTTATGACGCAAACAGCAGTAGCGCCCGCAAAAAAGGCGCGGTTGGACGCCGTTGACGGTGTCCGCGGCCTGATGGCCTTGATGATTGTCCTCAATCACTGGTCTACCGGTAACGCATGGGGTCGTTTTGGTTGGACCGGCTTGTACAATTTACTCGAAATCTTCTTTATGATTTCCGGCTTTTTCATTGCTTTGAGTGCGCTCAAACCAAAGCCTTGGGATCCTGCCGTGGTGGTCGATCACATCACCAAGCGTGCCGATCGTTTGTGGCTGCATTATTTATTCTCGGTATTTTTGGTGTTTGCCTTGATGGCGGTGATGGCGCTGATGCGCGGTCATTATGACGGTAACTACGGTTTGCTTGATGCGGCGATTAAAAATTACCATTCCGAAGGCTTCTCGCTGAACTTGTTTAAAAACATCTTCTTGCTGCAAGCATTTAGCATTCAGCACTACGAAATCAACTATAACTACCCGGGCTGGTCATTGTCTGTGGAAGTGTTCGGCGGCGCGGTATTGTTCGCGGTGTTGAGCCGTTTTAAAGCGCAAGCTGCGTGGATCACGGCGTTTTTCGGCTTTTTCTTCTGGGTGCTGTTGCAACACGATTACAACTCGCTCGAAGTGCATGTGCAAGAGTACAACAGCTTCGTGGTGGCTGGTTTGTTGCGCTTCTTTATGGACGCGTGTATTGGCGCCTTTATCTTCACCCAAGTATCGAAAATTCATTGGTCAAAAAAATGGTCGATGATTGAGCCGCTGGTGTGGATCGCTATGCTCTACATCCTCTGGCGTCCAGACAGCCCGCATTCGGCTAAAGACTACATGATGCTGTTGTTCGGTGGTTTGTTTGTCATCATGCTGACCAAGTCCGAAAGCATGTCGCAAAAGATTTTCTCGACCGCGCCGTTCAAGTTTTTGGGTAAATATTCACTGAGCGTGTTTTTGTTTCACGCGCCGATTTTGATGCTGTTGCAATGGTTGAACGTGTTCCAACACAATCAAGGCATCATGATGCTGGTGGATAAAGTGTTGGTGTTAGCAGTAGTGTTGATTCTGGTCGTGATTTTAGAAAAAACCTACTTCACCTTGCGCGAAAAATTCAACTGGAAAATCGGTTGATTGATTCGCTGTGATTTGCCCGCCGAATGGCGGGCTTTTGATTTAACGATGGAAAATACTATGCGCGTTTGTGCTGTGGTCGTGACTTATAACCGCTGTGCGTGGCTGATCGAGTGTTTGCACACCTTGCTCGCACAGTCGCGCACGCTCGATGGTATTGTCGTGGTTAATAACGCCAGCACCGATGACACACAAGCCGCGCTGGATGCGTTCGTGGCGCAACAGCCGCAGATGCAATGGCACATCGTTCACAGTCCGAACAATACCGGCGGCGCAGGCGGCTTTGCGCGTGGTATGCAGGTTGCGCATGAGGCGGGCTACGATTGGATTTGGGTGATGGATGACGACGTGCTGGCGCGCGAACACGCACTGGGGGATTTGCTCAAGTTCAGCGAGCGTGCGGATATTTTGCACGGGCGACGCACGAATCCGAACGGCTCACCGTTCTACTGGCAAAGTCGATTTTTGCCGTGGATTGGTTTCAGCCGACCCTACCCCGACAGCGTGTTTCAGAACGGCGCTGATATTTGGTACACCAACGTCGCGTGTTTTGAGGGTGCGCTGATTCACTGCCGTGTGTTTGAGCGCATTGGCTACGCCGATACGCGCTACTTTCTCGCGTGGGACGACACCGAGTTTGGCTACCGTGCGTCTGAGTTTTTCTCCATTGCTTATTGCGACGCGCATACGCTGATTCGTCAGCGTGGACATGACAATATCGACATTGGTGTGCGCTCACTCTATCGCGCCAGTGATATGTACCGCTATTTTCACATTCGCAACCGCTTTCTACTGATTCAAACCATATTCAAACGCGAACCGCGTGCGTGGGCGCGCTGGCTCAAGCGGTTCAGCTATCACGGCTTTACAGCGGTCTTGTTTGTCAAGGAAATGGTGCGCGCGGCGATGTTCAAAGAAAAAAATCTCGGCGTACCTGCGTTATGGCGCGGTTTGGTCGATGGCATTCGCGGGCGATTTGGCGCGATGCCTGAATCAGATTAGATTACTCATCGCGCCCCAAAAAACGCGGATCAATCGGTTTACCGACATCCTTTTTCGTGCGCAACTGATTTTTTTTGCGCTGATGGCGCACCAATTGCTCCGCCACACGTTCGCGCCACGAATCACGGCGCATCACCAACCAGCGCGGTGAGCGGAACGTCACCATCCGGCGGTACAGCCAGATATACAGCAATACGAAAAACAGCGCGATCCACATCAAAGCCTTGGTGTTTGACCAAAACAGCACCGCCGGAATCACCGTCAAAAGCGCCATCCCCCACAGATACGGCGCGGTCATCGAATTGCGTTGCGTGCGCACATGCGCGTCATCCGCACGCACCATCCAGCGCACGAGGCGTTTATACACCATCATGTGAAAATGCAGGCCATCGGGCGTGCCGGGCGATTGGCCGCGCAGAAACTTTTTGCGATAAATTGAAAACAGCGTTTCCCACACCGGATACAGCATCAACACCAGCGGAAACCACGGCGACACCGCCGTATTGCGTTCAATCAACAAGACCGACAGCACGCCGAGCACAAAGCCCCACAAATACGCTCCGCCATCACCGGCGAAAATCATCCCGCGCGGAAAATTCCACACCCAAAAACCCAGCGTCGCGCCGAACAATGCGCACGCCACCGCCAGAATCTGATAATCCGCGACCTTAAACGCCACATACGCAATCGCCGCTGTCACCAGCAGCACCACCATGCCCGCCAGACCGTTGTAACCGTCAATGATATTCACCGCGTGTGCCACGCCACCGACCGCAAACATCGTGAACAGCAGAGAGCCGATTGGAATCGCCAACGCCGCATCCAAACCCGCCACCGCCACATAATCAATGCGCGCGTGCAGCAACCACCACGCCAACGCGGCGGAGAAAAAACTCGCCAGCAGTCGATCGCGCGGCCCCACTTTTTTCGTCAAATCCTCCGCCAAACCGCCGATAAACGCCGGAATCAGCGTCATCATAAACAGCACCCACCACTGCCAGCGTATCGGCGCGACATTGACCGAAATCAGCGCACCGATCAGCAGACCAAAAAAAATCGGAATCCCGCCGACGCGCGGCGTGCTGTGCGCATGAAATTTCTGCGGCCCACCCAAATGATGGTCGTGCGTCAGATGCGAGTGGACGTGCTGATAGCGCAGCAACCAAATGGTTACTGCGAAACTCACAATCAACGCACCAATCAGGGTCAATAACATCACGCAATCCAGATAAAAACTCAAAAAAGCCACCGAAAGCCCACGCTTCGGCGATTCAGATTTATCCAAACATTGTACCGCAGAGCCCGCCATTATTGCGGTGAAATATTGTTCGCTCGCCGGATAGAGTGATACGATGTTGCGCACGAGCATATTCCAAATCAGGGGGCAAATTGATGGCGCATACACGAGAACAATTGAGCGAAATCGCCGGACAATGGGTGAGTTTGTGGAATCAGCCGGTTGATTGGGCGCTGTATGAACGCTTGCACTCGCCGCAGTTCAAAGACCATTCGTCGGCAGGGCGTGGCGAGGACAAGGCTGCGTTTGCGCAAAGCATTGTTGGCCTGCTTGAGGCATTTCCCGATCTGCATACGCAGGTGGATGATGTGGTGGTTGACATTGAACGGGGGCGTGTCGCCGTGCGTTGGTCGGCGCAGGGAACGAATGTGACATGCTACCTCGGCGTTGGTCCGACGCACCGCCAGACGCGCATCACGGGGATTGAAATCATTGATATTGAGTGTGCTGATGATGCGTCAACGTGCGCCATCGTGCGCCGCTGGGGTGAGTGGGACATCACCGATCACCTGCACGGATGAGCGCGCGATCTGAGTTCATTGTATGAAAAACTTTATTGTATGAAAAATCTAGCTGATTTTGCCCTGTTGTGCGCTATCGCCGCCGTGACTGGCTATGGCTTTGAATGGCTGCATCTGCCGCATGGCTTGCTATTGGGGGCTTTGCTGGGCAGTGTGCTGGTCGGTTGGGGTTGGCGAACAAGGCGCAGACCGACCATGCCGCCGTGGGTGTTGCCGCTGATTCAGGTGGTGCTGGGCGTTTCAACGGGTTTGTTGTTTCAATCCGGCGCGGGCGAGTTTTCGGCGTCACATCTGATCAGTTTTGCCTTTATGTGGGCGAGTTTGCTGGTGTATATGGGCGTGGCATTTGTGTGGTTGCGGCGCATGGCGGGCTGGTCACGCACTGATGCGTTGTTGGCGGTGTATCCGGGCGCATTGGCCGCGGTGTTGGATGTGTTTCATGTGACGCGCGCGTCCAATCATGTGGTGTTGGTGCATCTGCTGCGGCTGTTTGTTTTAACCCTCTCGGTGACAGTTTTGATTCCAGCGGCGCCAATGACTGCGGGGCAAGTTGCGGGTTTGCCGGTGATGCAGAACGGATTGTCAATCGGATTGCTATTACTCATCATTGTCGGCGTGGGTTTGCTGTTGCGTCGATGGCATGTGCCCGCACCGTATCTATTAACTGCGATGGTGCTGACCGCGTGGACGACGCACGCGGGTTATGTGTCGCCCTTTGCCGTGCCGCGCGGTATTGCCGATGCGACCACGGTGTTATTGGGTGTGTTGATTGGTTCCATCTTGGCAGATTTACGCTGGACGGATGTGCTGCGGCACGGACGCACCGGCGCGATGGTTCTGTTGATTGCCATTGTGGTTACGGCGCTATTTGCCGCAGTTGCGGCGTGGGTGCTGGATTGGGATTTTCGCACGCTACTGGTGTCGTATATTCCGGGTGCGATAGAGACGGTGGCGACCGTCACGCTCGCTGCAGGTATGAATGTGATGTTGATTCTGTCCCATCATTTACTGCGGCTGCTGGTACTGCACATTGCGCCGGTATTGGTTCGAGACAAGGATATATAGGCGCTTTTAGCGCGGTAAGCCCTGCGCCATTGCGGCGTTGGCGCGCGCGATGGCTGTGTGCTCTTTCCAGTTCATATAGCGTTGTTGAAAGCGTGCTTTCATCACATCGTCGAATTTGCGTTGAATCAGTAAATTCCACAGGCTGTGCGCTTTGACCGCCCAACTGCTGTCCCACGCGCGCAGGGAGAGCGAAAACGAGCCATCAAGATATTTCATCCAGTGCCACCAGCCGCTGGGCATGAACAGGGTATCGCCGTGCTCCAAAAAGCATTCGATCCCTTGCACCCCATCGAGTGCTGGAAAGCGCGTCGTGTCGGGGTTCTCCACATCGTAATCCTCCAGTGCGTAAGTTGCGTACGGGATACGGTACAGCCGTTCTTTCCATTTGTAATCGAACAAAATCACATGTTTGCGCCCAAAATGCGTGTGGAAAATATGCGCCATGTCGATGTCGTAGTGCAAAAACGTTTCCGAGCCGATGCCACCGAAAAACATGGTCGGGTGCTTGTCGAGAAAGCCGCCCATCAAGTCTTTGGGTGGGACATAATCGTTCAACAAGCTGGGCGCGTGCTTGATCGGGTCAAATAGGAAAATGCGCAAATCGGTCGGCTCGCGTTGAATCAAATCAATGTAGTCGGCGAACTTCATCTGCGCGCTCGGCGCGTTGATCGGTGCGGCTGGGTCGGCCTTGCTGCTGTCGTACAGCGGCACGGTGATGTCGCCGACCGTGTGCTTCATGTAATCAAGCGTCCATTGGCCATAGGCTGACCATTGCCGCGCCATATTGCGAATCACCAGCGGGCGGCGTGGCTTGAGATAATGTTCGTGAAAATCGTCGCGGCTGATGTCGTCCACCACGTCGATGGGAGTGAGGTTAAAGCCCATATAAGTCATTGGATTGATTCATTAAAGTTACATTTTAATGAATTTTTTATCAGGCGATGACGGTGGGTGGTAAAAATTGGCGTATCGTTTGTTTTATTGCAACAATTGTCAGGTTTAGGTTTTATCTTTTTATGAATGACTGAAGAAACCAGCCAACGAACCCTAAAAAGGAGATAGCTTTGAGAGAGTTTTTTTCTGTTCCATAGTTAACGTCTTTCCCATGCAATATGTTATGCCGGTTTAGTTCACCTAACTTGGATTCACTCAATGCATGCTTTGAACCAAGAATATCTCCAAGAACTATATCAATATCACCTACTAACTCTTGCTTGTTTATCCATTGAGCAATTTGATACTTATTGTTCTGTGTTTTGAATGGTGACTTGCCTCCTGAAATTTCCTTTCCTATTCCTTCGGAGATCATCAAAAAAAGAGGAATAGAAGCATAAAATCGGCCCTCACTATGAAGATAAAATGCCTCGTTGATCAGAGATGAATATTTTGGATAATCTTGTTTTAAACGCTCCTCAATTTGAGAAATTTTTATACGAGTATTGTTGATAAAGAATTTATTAAAAGACTCAGAGCTGTCCTTATGTAAGTCTATTTGGACGCTAATATCAAAATCATCTTCTGCTTGAATGAACCATCCGGTTTGTGCTGCAAACTGCAAGGCGTCTTTATGCTTTTCAAAAAAGTTTTGCCAATTCAACTTTAAGGTTTGAAATACTGGCTTGAAACCAACAGCGACCTCAAATGCTTTTCCTATTTTGAAAGTGTTTTCAAAAGCAGATTCTATATGAGGCATACTACAGAAAGCTGGTCTCGAAATTGCGGATATAAGTGCCTGATGGTTATCAAAAGTATTGTTGAGATTATCAGGAAGCTTTGGTAATTTAAACTGAGAGGGAAATGCAGTACCAAAAGAAGATATTTTCTTTTGGTGTTCCTCTGTTATTGATAATAGTCGTTTGAGTTTGTCTTGTTCGCTTTTATTCATCAAAAGGCCTCTGTTTCAATAAAACTCACTCCCACGTCACCCGTTCCACACCTTTGAGTTTTTTCAGTTGCGCGAGCAATTCGTTGGTCGGGGTGATCTGCCAATCCATGCCGAGTTTGATTTCTGCCGAGGCGCCGTCCACGCGCGTGCGCAGGGTGATGTACAGGCCGTCGGGGTCGTCGTGTTCGGCAAATAGTTTTTTCAGCGCGGCGATGTCGAACGCTTGGGCGGGATTGTGTCCACGCAAATCCAGATCAATCAGCAGGGTGTTGGCATTAGCCACGCGCGCATGTGTGAGGTCCATGATGCGTTTGCAGTTGATGCGCAGATTGTCGCCGCCGTTGTATTTGTCGGGCGAAATGGCGGCTTCGATGAAAATTAACTGCTCTTCTTTAATCAGTTTGGCGTAGCGTTCGGCTTCTTCGGCGAAAATCAGCAGTTCGAGCCGGTCGGTTTTGTCGTCCAGCGTGATGAATACGCGTTTGCCGCGTTCGGTATTTTGCCAGCGCACCGAGGTGATGATGCCGGTAATCAGGGTCAGATTTTGGCTCGGATGCAGGTTGGCGAGTTTGGTTGGCGCAAGTTGGCGCGCTTCTTGCTCGTATTCGTCAAACAGGTGTCCTGATAGGTAGAAGCCGAGCGCGAGTTTTTCCTGCGCCAATTGCTCGCGTAGCGTCCAGTCAGGGACGTTTTCCAGCTCGGTTTGCCATTGTTCGCCGAGGGTTTGGGTGTCGTCAAATAGGCTGTTTTGGTGGGCGTTGTCGGCGGCATGGCTGGCCGCTTGCAAGGCCGCGTCAACACTGGCCAGCAGGCTGGCGCGACTGGCGTGCAAGTTGTCAAATGCACCGGCTTTAATCAATGATTCGATGGTGCGGCGGTTGACGTGGGCTTTGTCCACGCGCATACAAAAGTCAAAGAAACTGGCGAATGCGCCGTTCGCCGCGCGTTCGTCGGTGATCGCTTCGACTGCCGATTGCCCTGTGCCTTTGACCGCGCCCAGTCCGTAGCGGATGGTTTTAGCGGCGGTTTCGCCTGCGCGCAGGAAGGGTTCAAAAAAGTAGTTGGAGCTGTTGATGTCTGGCGGCAAAATCGTCAGCCCGTTGAGCTCCACGCTGTCTTGGTACAGGGTTTGTACTTTGTCGGTGTAGTCCATGTCCAGCGACAGGGTCGCGGCCATAAACTCGGCGGGGTAGTAGCATTTGAACCACGCGGTGTGGTAGGCGATCAGCGCGTAGGCGGCCGAGTGCGATTTGTTAAAACCGTAGTCGGCGAATTTGGCCATGAGGTCAAACAGTTGCGTGGCGAGTTTGTCATCGACGTTGTTGTGTTCGAGCGCGCCCTGTACGAATACCGCGCGCTGACGCGCCATTTCCTCGGCATCTTTTTTACCCATCGCGCGGCGCAGTAAATCCGCGCCACCGAGCGAGAAGCCCGCGAGCAACTGCGCGACCAGCATTACTTGCTCTTGGTACACCATCACGCCGAAGGTGGATTCGAGCACGGGCTTGAGTTTCGGGTGGAAATACCACTCGTCTTCGCCCTTGCCTTTGACTCTTTGCTGGCTTTTGCGTTGGATAAAGTCGTCCACCATGCCCGAGCCGAGCGGCCCCGGACGGTTCAACGCCATCAGCGCAATCACGTCCTCAAAGCAGTCGGGCTTGAGCTTTTTCTCCAGCTCTTTCGCGCCGCGCGCCTCTGATTGGAACACCGCCGTGGTGTTGCCCTGCGTAAAAATATCGAATACGTTTGGGTCGTCCAAACGCAGTTGATCCAACTCAAACTCAGCCATCTCGGGGTGCAGTTGCTTGAGGTACATCACCGCGCGTTTGAGCACGGTCAAGTTGCGCAGACCGAGAAAGTCGAATTTGACCAGCCCGATGTCCTCGACGTCTTTTTTGTCGTATTGGCTGACCACGTCGGTCGTGCCTTGCGCGCAGTACATCGGGCAAAAGTCGGTGATTTTGCCCGGCGCGATCAGGACGCCACCGGCGTGCATACCGATATTGCGCGTTAATCCTTCGAGCGGTTCGGACAGTTTCACAATCGCCTGCGCCTCGTCCTCGCGCTCGACGCGCTCTTTGAAGGTCGGCTCCTCCGCCAGCGTGCGCGCCAGCGTCCACGGATTGGTCGGCTCGTGCGGAATCAGTTTCGATAAACTGTCGCAATAGCTGTACGGCATGTCCAAAATTCGCCCAACGTCGCGCACCACCGCTTTCGCGCCAAAGGTACCGAAGGTCGCAATCTGCGACACCGACGCCACGCCGTAAGTGTCCTTCACATACTGAATCACGCGGTCGCGCCCGTCCTGACAAAAGTCAATGTCAAAGTCGGGCATGGACACGCGCTCGGGATTCAAAAATCGTTCAAACAGCAAGTCATACGCCAGCGGATCGAGGTCGGTAATCAGCAGCGCATACGCCACGAGGGAACCCGCGCCCGAACCACGCCCCGGACCGACGGGAACATCGTTGTCCTTCGCCCACTGGATGAAATCGGCGACGATCAAAAAGTAACCCGGAAAACCCATCTGAATGATGGTATTCAGCTCGATGTCCAAGCGCTCATAGTAGCGCGGCGCTTGCTCCGTACGCACATCGTCATCGGGATAAAGCTTGCGCAAACGCGCTTCCAGCCCACGGTGCGAGGCGATGCGCAGGTATTCGTCAAGCGATTCGCCGTTCGGCGTGGGAAAATCCGGCAAGCGGTTTTTACCCAATTCCAGCGTCAAATTACACTGCTGCGCAATCGCCACCGAGTTCGCCAGCGCCATTGGCAAATCCGCAAAACGCGCCTGCATTTCGTCCTGCGTCAGTAAATATTGGCAGGGTTCAAACGCGCTTTTGCGACGCGGATTGGCGAGAATGTCACCACGCGCCACGCACACCCGCGCCTCGTGCGCGCGGTGGTCTGCGGCATTGAGAAACTGAATCGCGTGCGTCGCCACCAGTGGCGTTGCAGTTTGCGCCGCTAATTGTGCCGCGAGCAAGGTTTGTGCCTCAGACTCGGGCGTGTCGATGCGCTGAGCTTCAAGGTAAAAACGGTTGGCAAATGCCGCGCGCCATTGCGCCAATCGACTGTGCGCCTCGCTGGTTTTGCCTTTGAGCAGCAACTGCCCGATTTCACCGTCCTGCGCGCCCGAGAGTGCAATCAGGCCGTCGTTGGCTTCGTTCAGCAGCCATTCGGCGTCAATCTGCGCATAGTTGCGTTGGTTGTTCACCACATACGCGCGCGTAATCAGATCACACAAGCGGTTGTAGCCCTGCGTGTTTTGTATCAGCAGCAGCATCCGAAACGGCGCGCGCTCATCGTCCGGATTGACGATATTCACATCCGCGCCGAGGATGGGCTTGATGCCCTTGTCCCGAGCCTTTTTGTAAAACTTAATCAGCCCAAAAGTATTCATCAAATCAGTCAATGCCAGCGCTGCTTGATTGTCCGCGCGCGCCTTGCTCACCGCGTCGCCCACGCGAATAATCCCGTCGGTGACGGAAAATTCACTGTGCATGCGCAGATGGATAAAGGCGGGAGCGTTCATAAATGGCTTTAAATAGCTTCAATTAAATACGTTAAAATGGCTAATACGACAGCCGACATTGTACCAATAAATGCCCCCACTCCCCGCGCAAAAACCACTTCCCGCATGTATTCGCCCGCACACTTGGCTGGCGCAGACGTGGTATGCGGCGCAACAGCATGATGGTTCGACCTACATTGGCCGATTTGCGCCCTCACCGTCGGGCAAACTGCATCAAGGCTCGCTCATCGCCGCCCTCGCCTCCTACCTGCACGCGCATTGGCACGGCGGTACATGGCTGGTGCGCATGGAGGATGTCGATCAATCGCGCTGTACGCACGCGACCGGCGAGCATCAGTTGGCAACGTTGCGTGCGTTGGGTTTTCAATTTACCGAGCCGGTGATGTGGCAGACCGAACGTTTTGTCGCCTATCGCACTGCGTTTGCGCAACTGCACGCGCATCAACGCATTTACCCCTGCGCGTGTACACGTCGCCAAATCGCCGAACGGCAGGCGCAATTAGGGCTGTCGCACTATCCGCAAACCTGTTTGCATGGCATTGAGGATGGTGCGCCGATTCGCTCATGGCGCTTCGCGGTAGCGAATGAAGTTGTCACATGGATGGATGAATCGGGGCAAAGCACCACCGAAAATTTATCTCAAACCAGCGGCGACTTCGTGCTGAGACGCGGTGCAGAGGATACCGACGACTGGGCGTACCAGCTCGCTGTTGTAGTCGATGACGCAGCACAAGGCGTGACCCACGTCGTGCGAGGCGCGGATTTGTGGGATTCCACCGCGCGCCAAATCGCTCTGCAACGCGCTCTCGGCTACCCCACGCCGCACTACAGCCATGTGCCACTGCTGACCAATGCGCACGGCGAAAAACTCTCGAAAAGCGAACAAGCGCCCGAGTTGGACTCGCTCAATCCGCTCGCGGCCTTGCAACACGCGTGGAGGTTTTTGGGTGGCGTGGATTTTGACTGTGCGAATGTGACTGATTTTTGGGAAAAAGTAATACTGATATTATGATTGGGAATATCTAAAAAAGAGTAAAACAATACTTCCAATAAAACCAATTATCAGCAAAAATTCAATCGCCAAGACGACTCTAAATTTTTGAATAATCCTATGCGCCTGAGGTATGCTTTTTATTTTGTGATAATCTGCACCCCACACATATGATCTTTTGATTGCTCGTGTGTATCCGAACTGTGTGAATCGCCAATCTGAAACATCTTGAGAGCAAGAGTGTTTTTCTGCAGTGAGCACATTAACCAATCGTTCCCTAAGCAGCTGCTTAGGGATCAATATCAAGTAATTTCCAGCAAGACAAATTAGTACAAAAAATATTTCAATTTTACTCATATAGAATGATAAGAGCGTTAGGAAACGACTTGTTTCAAAACCCCCGCATACACATCCGCCAGCGGTTGCAAATCCGCCACTGCGACGCATTCGTCAATCTGATGAATGGTTTTGCCGACAGGGCCGAACTCAATCACCTGCGGGCAAATCGTGGCGATGAAACGCCCGTCCGATGTGCCGCCCGTCGTAGATAGCTCAGGATTTTTGCCCGCGACGGTGTGCACCGCGTGGCTGATCGCGTCGGACAATTCGCCTGCGGGCGTGAGGAACGGCTGTCCGCCAATCACCCAGTCCAACGCATAATCCAAAGCGTGTTTGTCCAAAATCGCATGCACGCGCTGTTGCAAGCCTTCCGCCGTGCTGGCGGTCGAGAAGCGGAAGTTGAAATCCACCACGCATTCGCCCGGAATGATATTGCTCGCGCCCGTACCGGCGTGAATATTCGACACCTGCCACGACGTCGGTGGGAAATACTCGTTGCCTTCATCCCAAACGGTGGCGACCAATTCGTTCAACGCGGGGGCGAACAAATGAATTGGGTTTTTCGCGCGCTGTGGATAGGCAATGTGGCCTTGTTTGCCCTTGATGGTCAAACGCCCGCTCATCGTGCCGCGACGGCCGTTTTTCATCATATCGCCAAAGGTTTCCAACGAGGTTGGTTCGCCGACGATGCACCAATCCAGCGTTTGACCGCGCTCTTTCAGCCACTCCACCACCTTCACCGTGCCATCGTTCGCAGGACCTTCCTCGTCGCTGGTAATCAGCAGCGCGATACTGTGCTGCGGGTTCGGATGGGCGTGTAAAAATTGCTCAATCGAGGTGACGAATGCCGCAATGGACGCTTTCATATCCGCCGCGCCACGCCCGTACAGCAGGCCATCGCGCACTGTTGGCTCAAACGGATCGCTGTGCCATTTCTCCAATGGACCGGTTGGCACGACATCGGTGTGACCCGCGAAGACAAAGGTTTTCGGCTGTGTCGCCGCGCCCTTGCGAATCGCCCACAGATTCGTCACGCGAAAATCAGCGGGGCCGGATACGATGTCGGTGAAGACAAAGCCCAATGGCGCGAGGCGCGATTTGATGATGTCTTGGCACGTCGCATCATCGGGAGTGACGGAGCGCAGGCGAATCAGGTCGCAGGTGAGGGCAAAAGTGGCGTTGTTGGTCATGGTGGTGGCTTTATCAAACAAGTGACGGGCGGAGATTAATAAGAAAACCGTTATCCCCGCAATGGTTTTGAGCGGGGATCCAGTGCGTTACCTAATCTTTAGAGCGTGAATTAGAATGAAGCTCTGGATTCCCGCGTGCGCGGGAATGACGTCGCGGCGCGCCTTATTTTATAGCGCTTAATTGATCCTCATCATGCCCAACCCAAATGGTTTTATCGGTCACAACCACAGGGCGCTTGATGACACTGGTTTTGGCGAGCATCAATTCAATCGCTCCTGCATCGGTGGCGGCAAGCGCTTGCTCATCCGCCGACAAACCGCGCCACGTCGTGCCCTTTTTATTCACCAGCACCTCACGCGGGATGGTTTTGAGCCATTGTTTCAAAGTCTGCTCATCAATCCCCAATTTTTTAAAATCGTGGAATTGATAGGCGACGCCGTGTTCTTCCAGCCAGACGCGGGATTTTTTCACGGAGTTGCAGTTGGGGATGCCGTAAAGGGTAATCATAATTTAACTCTTAAAGAATGCGACGACAACTAATAATCCCCGCAGGATTTTCTGGAGTGACTTTATTCGGATGCTCAGTCTGATAAATGAACTCATCTTCACTCAGTTTCACAATATATACTGAGTCAATGGTTTTTTCTGAGGCATTATTGGACAAAGTTGTTTGTATTTGATGTGCAAAATTCTGCCAGAGTAACATACTAAGACTATCATCGCTTTTGATTAAAAAGTACTCTGTTTGAGCGAAAGTGTTTCGAGTGACAATAGAATCTGGTGTGATTTTTAATAAATTTTCTCGTCCCTTGATTTTTAATACGCCTGAACTGGAGGACATTTTTTGACTGTTGTCATCCTTGATTGTTAGATCAAGATTGATATCTCCTTGTGACAGCCATTCTGTTTCGGTGATGATCTCTTCAGTTTGTCCATGCAAACGAATTGCAAAGTTGTCGTTTAGTGTAGAGAGATCTGCCAAACAAGACCATTTTCCCTGTAGTTTAGTTACTGCTACTGAATCCCACGCTTTTTGAGGTGATGCTTTAGCAGAGCTCAATGCATAAGATGTTGCTGGTAAGAGCGACAAAAAAAATAAAACAATGAGGCTTTTTGGTTTCATAAATATGCTCCAAAGTTAGGTTAATCTTCGGTTTCCGTGCAAGAGCGCATTAAAACTGGTCTTGCTATAGGCTTATGTATCAAATTTTCACAGACTTGCAGTTGGGAATACCGTAGATTATCAACATATTTTTCTTTAACGAGTACATGTTTCGGTTGGGTTAAGGTTTGCCGGTTCCTCTACTTTTTTCAGAACTAAAGAATGTTCGTCCAATTTGAGAATATCGTATACAGACTCATTCATCTCCTTTGGCATATCTTTAAAAAGAAGATTGGTAAAAATGGTCATTTGTGGTTTAGATGACTTTGTTACTTCAAATTGAGTGATTTGCATTTTTGTTAAAAGTTGGTTGCCCTTTATTTCATATGTCCCATGTGAAGCACCTTTGATTTCGCTGGTAGCAGGGTTCGTAAAGTCTCCCATAAAACCGTGTGCGGTAAAGATAATGATACCGTCTTCATGGATTTCATCGCGCGTCACATGCTTTTTACTATATCCGCTTAACTCAAAATAACCATCTTGAAATGTTTCATTAGCATCTGTACATGACCATGTCCCAATAAATAAATCCTCAAGGGATTTACGTTGTGTTGTATCAATGACTGAAGAAGTATGGGCGCACCCCTGCGCCCACAATGCAGATGTGATTAACAGTGCCCAAAACCCGAATCGGCGCGGCATGGCTTATTCCCCGCGCAACAATTCATTAATACTGGTTTTGCTGCGGGTTTGCGCATCCACTTTTTTCACAATCACGGCGCAGTAGAGGCTGTACTTGCCGTCGGCGCTTGGCAATGAGCCGGAGACGACCACGGAGCCTTCCGGGACGCGGCCGTAGCTGACTTCGCCGGTGGCGCGGTCATAGATTTTGGTGGATTGGCCGATATAGACGCCCATGCTGATGACGCAGTTGTCTTCGACGATGACGCCTTCGACGATTTCGGAGCGCGCGCCGATAAAGCAGTTGTCGCCGATGATGGTGGGATTGGCTTGCATCGGTTCGAGTACGCCGCCGATGCCGACGCCGCCTGACAGGTGGACGTTTTTACCGATTTGGGCGCAGGAGCCGACGGTTGCCCATGTGTCGACCATGGTGCCTTCATCGACATACGCGCCGATGTTGACGTAGGATGGCATGAGCACGACGTTTTTCGCTATGTATGAACCACGGCGCGCTACGGCAGGTGGAACGACGCGGAATCCTCCGGCGGCGAAGTCGGCTTCGGTGTAGTGGGCGAATTTAGACGGAACTTTGTCGTAGAATTGGGTGAAACCACCGGCGGGCATGACAGCGTTGTCCTCCAAACGGAATGAGAGCAGCACGGCTTTTTTCACCCATTGGTTGACGTGCCATTGGCCATCGCGTTTTTCTGCCACGCGCAGTGTGCCTGCATCAAGCTGTGAAAGCACTTGGGCGACGGCGTCGCGTACTTCTGCGGGTGCGGATTTGGGTGAAAATTCGGTGCGTTGTTCCCATGCTGCGTCGATGAGTTGTTCGAGAGAGCTCATGTGTGATTCCTATTGGCTGTGTTGGTCAAAATAAAGTTGTATTATAAAGGCAAAACCGCTCAGCGACGCGATTGGCGTACCGTGAGCGGTTTAAAAAATATGCAACAGTCGGCTTAGCGAATGGTAATAAACTGCACGAAGTGGAAAAATACCGGCGCGGCGTACACCACGCCATCCAGCCGATCCAATACGCCCTGCTCGCGCCCTGTGACATCGCCCCAGTCGCGCACGCCCATGCTCATCGTGATCGCACGCATGACCACGCGCCCGAGTACCGAGGACATCGCGATCAGCGCACCGGCGATCAGCGCTTGCCACGGGCGCAGCGGCGTGAACCAGAAGAATGACGCGGCCAATGTCGCCGTCACGCCTGCGCTGACCCACATGCCATTCCATGTCACCCGATCATAGATTTTCTCGGCAATGCGCATAGAGCCGTCGCGGAAATAGTAATCGGCAACGTGTTGTATGAGCGACGCAGAGCGCACCAATACGAGGAAGAACAGCAGAAACAACGCACGGCGGCCATTGGAAAAATCGCGCACAGTTTCGATGTTCAAAATCGCCACCATGTGGCTGATACAGTACACGGCGACCATCAAACCCCACTGCACCGACGCGTTGCGCGTCAAAAAGCGGTCGGTGTCCTGCCGCGTTGCGGTAATCACCGGTAGCAGTAAAAACGCATACACCGGTATCAGCACGGTAAACAGGCCAAATTCCGAAAAGCCGATCAAGACGTATTGCAAAGGCAACACCACAAAAAACGCCAGCGAAATCGCGCGGTGATCGCCAATTTTCACCGGCGTGAGCGTGATGAACTCGCGCAGCGCGATGAAGGATAAAAACGTGCTGGCAATCAAACCGCCGATCAGGCCGAACAAGCCGGTCAAAATCGCGATCAAAAACATCCACCAGAATGAGCCGAGGTAGCGCTGCGTGCGCATCAAAAACACGCGGCGGATTTTTTTGTGGTGCTTTTCCGCGTATTTGAGCGAAAAATACGTGATGATGTGGCCGATACCAACCAGTAGCGTCAATATCAGCAAAGTCAGGATGAAGCGTTCGTATTCAGACCAGTCAGACCAATTCATGTCGGGTACTCAGTAAAATTAACAATAGCTGTGGCTCAATTACTCGCCACATGCGGCGCACGCGCAGAAATCACACCCTGACGGGCGCGTTCGAGAAAATCATCTTTGTCCTCATCCTCTTGCAGATAAAACGGCGTACCAAAACGCGCCGTACACGCCAGCGGAACCGGCCAGAACTCACCTTTCGGCATGATGCGGCTCAGGTTTTCCAAATACACGGGGATGAACTCAACATGCGGAAAACGCTTGGCCAAATGATAAATCCCCGATTTGAACGGCTGGGGAATTTCCCCCTTATTGCGCGTCCCTTCGGGGAAAATAATCAACGACTCGCCTTTTTCCAGCGTGTCATACAGGGGTTGCAACGGATCCTCGCCATTGGCATCGTCTTTCGAGCGCTTGATGTACACCGCGTTCAGACCGTTGGTTGTGAGCCAGCGCTTAAATTTATTGTTCGCCCAATAATCCCACGCCGCTACCGAATGCGTATGCGCCTGCAAATGCGTTGGCAACGCCGCCCAAATCGCCACAGTGTCAATGTGGCTGGTGTGGTTGGCAATGTAAATGCGCTGGTTGTGGTTCGGCTGACTGCCGACCCAGCGCGGATACGCCCCGACCAAAATCCGTGCCAAAAGTTGTAAAAATTGGGAAACCCACATATGTTTTCCTATGTTGTATCACGCTCGGCGGAGTGAACCGAATTAATTCTTTTTGCCTTTGGCCAACAGCGGTTGCAAATACACGCCCGTTACGCTGGCTTTGTTTTTTGCCACGTCCTCAGGCGTGCCCTGCGCGATGATTTGCCCGCCGCCTGCGCCGCCTTCCGGCCCCATGTCGATGATCCAATCGGCGGTTTTGATTACGTCCAAATTGTGCTCGATGATGACGATGGTGTTGCCGTGCGCGGACAGTTGGTTAATGACTGACAATAGTAACTCAATATCGGCAAAATGCAAGCCTGTAGTCGGCTCATCAAGGATGTACAGTGTGCGGCCGGTGTCGCGTTTGGATAATTCGAGCGCGAGTTTGACCCGTTGCGCTTCGCCGCCCGATAGCGTAGTGGCCGATTGCCCCAGCGTGATGTAGCCCAAACCCACGTCCAGCAGGGTTTTCAGCTTGCGCGCTACAGTTGGCACGGCGTTGAAAAACTCATGCGCCTGCTCCACGGTCATTTCCAGCACTTCGTGGATGTTTTTGCCTTTGTATTGCACTTCCAGCGTTTCGCGGTTGTAGCGTTTGCCGTGGCACACGTCGCATGAGACGTAGACGTCGGGCAAAAAGTGCATTTCGACTTTGAGCACGCCGTCACCCTCGCACGCTTCGCAGCGGCCGCCTTTGACGTTGAACGAGAAACGGCCGGGTTGATAACCGCGCTCTTTCGCGGTTGGGACTTGAGCGAACAATTCGCGCACGGGCGTAAACAGCCCCGTATACGTCGCAGGATTGGAGCGCGGTGTACGACCAATCGGTGACTGATCGACATTAATTACTTTGTCAAAATGTTCCAAACCGTGAATTTCGTCATACGCCGAAGGCTCCTCGGAGGCGCGGTTGATCTGACGGGCGGCGGCCAGATACAGCGTTTCGTTGATCAGCGTGGATTTGCCTGAACCCGAAACGCCAGTGACGCAGGTCATCAGGCCAACAGGCAGGTGCAGTTCAACGTCTTTCAGGTTGTTGCCACGCGCGCCTTTAATCACCAGCTCTTTCTCGGTTTTTTCGCGACGTTTTTTGGGCACGGCGATTTTGCGTTTGCCCGATAAAAAGTGACCCGTCGCCGAATCAGGGTGGTTTTCTACCTCGGTTGGCGTGCCTTGCGCCACGACTTGACCGCCGTGTTCGCCCGCGCCCGGCCCCATATCGACAACGTAGTCGGAGGCGCGAATCATGTCTTCGTCATGCTCCACCACGATGACGGTGTTGTCCAGATCGCGCAGATGCTTGAGCGTGTCAATCAGGCGGTCATTATCGCGCTGATGCAGGCCGATGGATGGTTCGTCCAACACATACATCACGCCGGTCAAGCCGGAGCCAATCTGCGAAGCCAGACGAATACGCTGTGCTTCGCCGCCGGAGAGCGTGTCCGCGCTGCGTTCAAGTGACAAATAATCCAGCCCGACGTTGTTCAAAAATTGCAAACGCAGGGTGATTTCCTTGATGATGCGGTCGGCGATTTCCGCTTTGGCGCCTTTGAGTTCGAGCGATTGAAAATACGCCAACGTGTCGCGCAAGGCGAGATGGCTGATTTCGTGCAAGGTGCGCGCCGCTTCCGCTTCGCCCACGCGCACATTGCGCGCGGATTCACGCAAACGCGTGCCGTGGCACGATGGGCACGGCTGAATATTTTGCAGTTTGGCCAACTCCTCGCGGATGGTGGACGAGTCGGTTTCTTTGTAACGGCGCTCCAAGTTCGGAATCACGCCTTCAAACGTGTGTTCGCGCACCACGGCGCGGCCTTTGTCGGAAATATAAGTGAATGGAATCGTCTGACGGCCTGAGCCGTAGAGGATTTTTTGCTGCGCGGTGTCGTTCAATGATTCAAACGGTGTATCAATATCAAATGCGTATTGCGCCGCCAAGCCTTGCATCATGCTGAACGAGTAGGCGTTGCGCTTATCCCAGCCCTTGATCGCGCCCGACGCGAGCGATAGTGTCGGATGCGCAACCACGCGTTTGGGGTCAAAAAAGGTGACGTGACCCAAACCGTCACATTCGGGGCATGCACCCATTGGATTATTGAACGAAAACAAGCGCGGTTCGAGCTCCGCAATCGCGTAATCACAACCCGGCGCAGGGCAGGCGAATTTCGCGCTGAACAATTGCTCGGCGTTGCTGTCCATATCCACCGTCAGCGCGCGTCCTTCGGCCAGCCGCAGTGCGGTTTCAAAGCTCTCGGCGAGGCGTTGTTTGATCTCGGCTTTCACCTTGATGCGATCAACCACAACCTCGATGGTGTGTTTGTCATTTTTCTTGAGCGCGGGCAAATTGTCCACATCGTAAATCTGTGGCACTGCTTCGTTGGACGTGCCGCCGCCCGAACGCACGCGAAAGCGCACAAAGCCCTGCGCCTGCATATTGGCAAACAAATCCTCGTGCGTGCCTTTGCGATTGACCACCACCGGTGACAAAATCATCAGGCGCGTGTCCTCGGGCAAAGCCAGCACCGCATCGACCATCTGCGAGACGGTTTGCGACGACAGCGGCAAATGATGGTGCGGGCAATACGGCGTACCGACGCGCGCAAACAGTAAACGCAGGTAATCGTGAATTTCCGTCACCGTGCCAACGGTGGAACGCGGATTATGGCTGGTGGCTTTTTGCTCAATCGAAATCGCCGGTGACAAGCCCTCGATCAAATCAACGTCAGGTTTCTCCATCAACTGCAAAAATTGGCGCGCGTAGGCGGACAAACTTTCGACGTAACGGCGCTGTCCTTCGGCGTACAGCGTGTCAAAGGCCAAACTGGATTTGCCCGAGCCGGATAAACCGGTGATGACCACCAACTTTTGCCGTGGCAAATCGAGGGAAATGTTCTTTAAATTGTGCGTGCGCGCACCGCGAATTTTAATTTCGTTCATAAACAATCGGTATCTGCGTTTTGCTTGTGCAATGAGTGAATTTATCAGGCGCAGTCGTGCGTGCGCCAATCCACTACTATAACCTTTTTTCAACCCATCTGTCATGTGCGCCGGATCGGTATTCTGAGGCTTTATCATGGCGCGCAATACGCGCACTGTTTTGTAAGGGTTTGGGTCGCACCGCGTTTGCTTTGCATCAATTCTGGCGAAACGCGGGCTAAAACTGTTAATATGAGCGTTTGTGGGTTTCGATATTTTTGAGTGATCAATTGGTATGGCTTCTTCTGAATTAAATCAATTAACGGCGCAAGAGCGCAAAATCAGTGTGCGGCTGGCGTTGGTGTTCGCCTTGCGGATGTTTGGCTTGTTTGTCGTTTTGCCGGTATTGGCGCCGTATGCCTTGACCTTGCCTCTGGGCGGTGGTGCGGTGAGCACGCCCGAAAAAATGGGTATGGCGATCGGTTTGGCGATGGGCGCGTATGGTCTGACGCAGGCGTTTTTATACATTCCTTATGGTTTGGCGTCGGACCGGTTTGGCCGCAAACCGGTGATTACCCTCGGGCTGCTGATTTTTGCGGCGGGCAGTATTTGGGCGGCTTCGGCGCAGACGGTTTACGGCTTGGCGGCGGCACGGGCGTTGCAAGGCGCCGGTGCGATTTCCAGCGTGGTGGTGGCGATGGTGGCCGACACGACGCGCGACTCAGTGCGCACACGCGCGATGGCGATGATCGGCATGAGTATTGCCCTGACCTTCGCTGGATCGTTGGTGCTCGGCCCGCTGCTGTTTGATCGCATTGGCATGAGCGGGATTTTTCTGTTGATTGCTTCGCTGGCGTTGGTCGCGATTGGTCTGATTTGGAGTATTCCTTTGGGCAAACAAGGGTCTGCGCCGATCACCAGTGCTCAGGCGATGCGGCAGGTATTGAGCGATTCGCGCCAGTGGTTGTTAAATATGGGTGTATTTGTACTGCACGCGGTGCAGATGGCGATGTGGGTGGTGATCCCGCATCAATTATTGGCGCTGAATGTGTCGCATCAGCAAAGCACATGGTTGTATCTGGTGGTGATTTTGATCAGCATGGCGCTGATGATTCCGCTGATTATCCGTGCGGAAAAATATGGCAAGATGTTTGAAATTATGCGCTGGGCGATTGCGCTGATCGCGCTGTCGCAAATCGTCTTGATACTGCAATCGAATGTGGGCGCGTATTGGATTGCGGGTGCTTTGTTGCTGTTTTTCACAGGGTTTAATGTGTTGGAGGCAACGCAACCATCGCTGCTCTCGAAGCTCACACATCCTGCGACCAAAGGCGCGGCTTCGGGTGTGTACAACACCATTCAAGCGCTGGGTCTATTTGCAGGTTCGATGCTCGGTGCGTGGTTGAATAACCATTGGCAAACGCGCGGGGTATTTGTCGGCACGGCTGTGCTGGCATTGGCGTGGCTGGTGATTCATCAGCGGTTTTATGTGAATCCGCCGCCACGCGCCGCCGAGTGATGTTCTCACCGAAAAGCAAAAGCCCTCAGATGAGGGCTTTTTTGATGGGCGAATGCGGTTTGGTTTAAACCGAGTCGGTGCTGGCTTCGTTTTCGAGGTCAAACACGCGGTGCAATTCGCGCACGGCCAATTCCATGAATTTATCTTCGATAATCACGGAGATTTTGATTTCCGACGTAGAAATCATTTGCAGATTGATGCCGGCTTGCGACAAAGTATTGAACATTTTGCTGGCCACGCCGACGTGTGAGCGCATACCGATACCGACGGCAGAGACTTTCGCCACTTTGTCATTGCCAATCACGGCAACTGCACCAACTGATGGCGCGATGACGTTGTTGACCAGCTCCATGGCCTTGTTGTACTCATTGCGGTTGACGGTGAATGAGAAGTCGGTGGTGCCGTTTTTGCTCTGATTTTGGATAATCATATCCACGTCAATATTCGCATCGGCAATCGGGCCGAGAATTTTATATGCCACGCCCGGCATATCGGGTACTTGATCCAAAGTGATTTTGGCTTCGTCGCGGCTGAACGCGATGCCAGAAATAATTGCTTTTTCCATGCTTTCATCTTCCTCAAATGTAATCAGTGTGCCTGAGTTGGCTTCCTCGTTAATGTCGATGTCCGGATCGGTCAAGCTCGACAATACGCGGGTTTTGACTTGGTATTTACCCGCAAATTCGACGGAGCGAATTTGCAACACTTTTGAACCCAAGCTCGCCATTTCGAGCATTTCTTCAAAAGTAATTTTGTCCATGCGGCGCGCGGTTTCAACCACACGCGGATCGGTGGTGTATACGCCGTCTACGTCGGTGTAAATCAGGCATTCGTCTGCTTTAATGGCTGCGGCCACGGCAACTGCCGACGTGTCCGAGCCGCCACGACCCAGCGTGGTGATGTTGTTGTGCTGATCAATGCCTTGAAAGCCGGTAATGATGACCACGCGGCCAGCGTCTAAATCCTTGCGCACGCGCACGCCGTCAATTGATTCGATGCGTGCTTTCATGTAGGCGTCGTTGGTGCGTACCGGCACTTGCCAGCCGGTGTAGCTGATGGCGTCCACGCCAATGGTTTGTAACGCGATTGCCAGCAAACCGACGGAGACTTGTTCGCCCGTGGAGGCGATCATATCCAGTTCGCGCGGGCATAAGTCGGCGGCGTTTGGATTGATTTCTTTGGCCAAGCCCAACAAGCGGTTGGTTTCACCCGACATGGCGGACGGTACGATGACGACTTGATGACCAGCTTTGACCCATTTGGCAACACGGCGCGCGACATTGTTAATGCGCTCGATAGAACCCATCGATGTTCCGCCGTATTTGTGTACCACTAATGACATTTTAAACCTGACTTTCGTTGATAAATGTGGATGAAAATAATTAGTTCCAACCCGTTAAAATACAGTATGCAGGGCGAAAACTCAATATAAGCCGCGAGTTTGCGGCTTATATTGTCAAAAAACGTGTGTTTTAGGCGTCTTCGTAGCCATTGGGGTTGCGACTTTGCCACACCCATGCGTCACGACACATATCATTTACGCTGTATTCGGTGGTGAAGTTCAGTAACTGTTTGGCTAAATCGGGATTGGCATAAACAGAGGCGACATCGCCGGCACGACGTGGCGCGATGGTGTGCGCAATGGTTTGTCCAGATGCCTGCTCGAATGCGTGAATCATTTGCAATACGGTCACGGGTTGACCTGTCCCCAGATTGACGGTGAACGAGTCGTTGCCCGCGAGTAAACGCGCGACGGCCAGCACATGACCGCGCGCCAAATCCATCACATGAATGTAATCGCGCTCGCCCGTACCGTCGGCGGTTGGGTAGTCGTTGCCGAATACCGAGAGCTGTTCGCGCAAACCCACCGCGACTTGTTGAATGTATGGCATAAGGTTGTTCGGAATGCCGCGCGGGTGTTCGCCGATCAGTCCTGACGGATGCGCGCCCACGGGATTAAAATAGCGCAGCATGGCGTAACGCAGGTCTTTTTGCGCCACGGCAACGTCACGAATGATTTGCTCCATCATGACTTTGGTTTGACCGTAGGGGTTGGTGGCGGACAGCGGTGCGTCTTCGCGCATGGGTGGTACGCCTTTCTCGCCATAAACAGTGGCGGAGGAGCTGAGCACGATGTGGTGGACGCCTGCGCGTTGCATCGCGTCCAGTACGCTGAGTGTGCCGGTGACATTGTTTTGGTAATACGCGAGTGGTTTTTCAACCGATTCGCCGACCGCTTTGAGCGCGGCAAAGTGAATGATCGCTTCGATGTGTTCGGTTTTTAGAACCTCGGTCAGCGCGGCGGTGTCCAAAACGTCCATCTCAATGACTTTGGGCAAAACGCCGGTGATTTGCTCAATGCGCTGCGCCACTTTTGGACTGGAGTTGCAAAAATTGTCGAGCAGAATCGGCGTGTGTCCCGATTCGATCAAAAAGACGGCGGTGTGCGCACCGATGTAGCCGGTTCCACCGGTAAGTAAAATATTGGCCATAGCGTTTCTCCCAGTTGGTGACGTGGTTGCAAATCACGGTTCTTTGGCAACATCACATCGAAAAATGTTCGCCCAGATAGACACGGCGCACCGCTTCGTTATTCACAATCGCGCTTGCATCGCCTTCGGCCAATACCGTACCGTCGCTGATGATGTAGGCGCGATGACAAATCCCCAGCGTTTCGCGCACGTTGTGATCGGTAATCAATACGCCGATGCCGCGCTCGGTTAAAAACTGAATGATGCGCTGAATATCGATCACGGCAATCGGATCAACGCCCGCGAACGGCTCATCCAGCAACACAAAGCGCGGATTGGTTGCCAGCGTGCGCGCAATCTCCACGCGACGACGTTCGCCGCCGGATAAGGCGGGTGCGGGACTTTGCAAAATGTGACCGATTTGCAAATCGGCGACCAGTTGGTGTAATTGGCGTTCGATTTCGGCGCGGTTCAGACGTTTGCCGTTGTGGTCGCGTTGCAGTTCCAACACCGCGCGGATGTTTTCTTCCACCGTCAATTTGCGAAAAATTGAGGCTTCCTGAGGCAAATAGGACAAACCGTGGTGCGAACGCACATGCATCGGGGCGCGCACAATGCTGACGCCGTCAATGGTGACATCGCCTTTGTCGGCGCCGACCAGACCGACAACCATGTAGAAACAGGTGGTTTTGCCCGCGCCGTTTGGCCCGAGCAGACCGACGACTTCACCGCTGCGCACGCTGAAGGAGACGTCTTTGACCACGGTGCGTTTGCCGTAGCGTTTTTGTAGATGTGCGGCGGTCAGTTCGGAGCGCGGATGCGTCAGCGGATTGATCGGTGGATGGTGTAATACAGCGGCACTCATGGTGTCCCTCGTGAGCGTGGGGTAATGATGACGTGGGTGCGGCCTTTGCGATTGACGTTTGATTCAAACACTTCGGTGAGCTGATTGTAGGTCAGCTCTTCGCCACGAATTTGATCGAGCAATTGCCCTTTGCTGTCAACGCGGCGCACTTGCGCGCGTTTTGCCAGCGTGATGACATTGGTTTTGCCATCGTACAGCAGGTTTTCGGCCTGCCCTTCCATCCAGTCGTTGGCGCCGTCGCGTTGCTGGCGAAACCGCACCAAGCCGTTCGCGCCGCCTTTGGCCGTGGCGTATTGATAGCCCTGCGGGTCAATCACGACCTCAACGGTGTTCGCCTGAATGCGCATTGAGCCTTGAGTCAAAATCACATGACCGGAGAAGACGCTGGTCTGCGTCACGTCGCTGTAGGTCACGGCATCGGCTTCGATGGCGATTGGTTGGCTGCGGTCATTCAGCGTTGCCGATTGTGCATGACTTAGGCTGATGGGCAAAGTGAGTGCCAACATCAAGGTCAATTCGCTGAGGCGTTTGGGGAAAAAATTCATCGCGCTGTCCTTATGCGGTGCATGTTATTTTTGGTTCATGATTTGTGCCTTGATGCGTCCGCCGTCCGAACCGCCCATACTCAAATCGCGCAATTGGTAATCGTAGCGAAAGCGTTTGCCCATGAGCACGCTATCGCCTTGCTTCATGGTGAACGCCTCGTCGCTGCTGGCCAAGCCCTGCGCCATATTCACCGTCATTGCCTCGGTGGTGAGTGTCATGGCGCGGCTGTCGGCGTCGTTTGGCTCGGCTTCGCGCGTGAGCACCACTTGGCCGGTTAAATCGACCGTTTGCGCTTGGCTGTGCCAGATGGCTTGGTCGGCTTTGACCGTCACGCGAGGTTGCTTGTCGCTGGTGGTGATCAAATACACGGTTTTGCCTTTGATGTCGTCGTTACCAAAATGCTCAATGCCGCTCATGGAGGCGTGGTACAACAGCGTGCCGTCTTTGCTGGTCTGCGTCAATTCCGCTTGCTCGGCAAAACCATCCATGCGATCAGTCGGCTTGGCGACCGGTTCGCTTTGATTGCCAGTGTCTTTGCGCACATACCAGTAGCTCAGCGCCATGATGCCGAGCAGTAAGAGAATGTAGACGAGGTTGGGCAGATTGAATCGACGCCAATAACGCCAACCGTTGTAACGGGATGTGGCCATCAAACAATCTCCAGTTTCGGTTTATCCGCACTTGGCAGAGCCAAATACGCGGCATACGCAGGCCGCAATTTATTCTGCGCGTATAAAATCAGTTCGGACAACTCACGCACTGCGCCTGCGCCGCCGCCTTGTGCGGTGACCCAATGCGCTGCCGTGCGCGCGAGAAAATGCCCATTCGGCACACTCACGGCGAAGCCAACTGCACGCAAAATCGGCAGATCAATCACATCATCGCCGATGTAGGCGCATTCCTCCGCCGTGATGCCAACGGTATCAAGCAACTGCGCCAGTGCTGCACCCTTATCCTGCGCGCCTTGCAAAACGTGGTGGATTTTCAGGTCACGCGCGCGCGCCGTCGTCACTGCCGAATCGCGTCCGCTGATGATGGCCAGCACGATGCCTTGTTGACGCAGTAATTGCAGTCCCAAACCATCCTGCACATAGAACGATTTGGTCGCTTCGCCTGATGCGTCGTAATCCAAATAGCCGGTGGTCAGCACGCCGTCTACGTCCAAAATCAGCAAACGCACGCGCGCCGCCCGTGCGATCACGCCGTCATTCGGCATGGCGCCGATGGGGCGGTACAGAGCGTCGTTGGTCAGGGCAAAACTGGAACGTTCGGTCATAGGGTTTCCGGTTAAAAGGGTGTTATATGCGACTCAAAAATCGAGGCTTAAACAGCAATGCTTAAACAGCAATCATTCAGTTCTTCAGTTCAATGAAGGCAAACATATTGATTCGATTCGCCTCCGATTTCTAAGTCATGTTTACATGACTTTGGCGGCGAACAGATCATGTACGTTCAGCGCGCCCGTGAGCTGATGGTCAGCATTGACCACCAAAATCTGGTTAATGTGGTGGCGCTGAAGCAACTCAACCGCAGACACGGCGAGTACATCGGCGCTGATGGTATACGGGGTTTTCGACATCACCTCATCTACGGAGAGGCCGCGCACGTCCACACCTTTTTCCAACAAACGACGAATATCGCCATCAGTCAAAACCCCCAAAACATGGCTGTCCGCATCAACGATGGCGGTCATGCCAAGGCTCTTACGGGTGATTTCGGCCAATGCGTCAATCAGACTGGCGCCGGTAGACACCGCCGGAATGTGCTCACCTGTGCGCATCACATCGCGCACATAAGTGAGTAATCGCTTACCCAATGTGCCGCCCGGATGCGAGCGGGCAAAGTCCTCTTCGTTAAAACCACGGATTTTCAGCAAAACCACCGCCAATGCGTCGCCCAAAGCCAGTGCGGCGGTGGTGCTCGCCGTCGGCGCGAGGTTGAGCGGGCAGGCTTCGCGCTTGATGTATACATGCAAATGCGCGTCCGCGAGTTTGGCCATTTCTGAATCCATATTGCCGGTCATGGTGATGAGTTTGGTCCCTGAGCGTTTGACGATGGGCAAAATGGCCAGCAATTCATCGCTTTTTCCCGAGTTTGATAGAGCCAAAACCACGTCATCCGGCGTAATCATCCCGAGATCGCCGTGGCTCGCTTCGCCCGGATGGACGAAAAACGCGGGCGTGCCGGTCGAGGCAAAAGTCGCGGCAATTTTGCGTGCGACGTGACCAGATTTACCCATGCCGGAGACCACCACGCGGCCTTTGCAATGCAAAATCAGATCAATCGCTTTGATGAATGATTCATCCAAATGCGCCGCCTGATCGATCAGCGCGGTGGCTTCGAGGTGCAATACCTCACGGGCGGCGTCCAGTATTTCGTGTTGCTGCATATTTTTGCTCAAAAAGGGGTTAATTTTGTTATTATCAAAGATGAAGTATAACGTTTTTATCCCACGCTCACAATGCAAGTGCTTGATTCTGCGGCGTTGCATTTGGGTTTTGGGTGGTCTTTCTTTTTCTATTGGGTTCTTATGCAGGGGTTGCCGCTCATTGTTTTGTTTTTGTCCATTGTCGTGGCGGCAGTGGTGGTGTTTCGCTACTTGCATTTGCCTCCTGTCTTGGGTTATCTGAGTGTGGGTGTGCTGATTGGACCGTATGCTTTGAAGGTTTTGCCCAATCCTGAATCAGTACGGCATTTCGCTGAGCTGGGAATTGTGTTTTTGATGTTCACCATCGGCTTGGAATTTTCTCTACCCAAACTCAAATCCATGCGTCGTTTGGTGCTTGGCTTGGGAACGGCGCAGGTTTTGGGCAGTATGCTGCTGTGCGCTGCATTGGGCTTGCTGATGAATTATATTTTGCCCGCCAATTTAGATATGTCTGGCGCGAGCTGGTTCGCGCTCGGCGGTGTGTTGGCGATGTCGTCCACGGCGATTGTGATGAAGCTTTTGACCGAGCGTTTGGAATTGGATACGCCGCATGGACGCAATATTTTTGCGGTGCTGTTGTTTCAGGATTTGGCGGTCGTGCCTTTGCTGATTTTGATTCCCGCACTGGCGCAGCCCGGCGGCGCGGTTTATGGTCAGGTGGTGGTGGGTTTGCTGAAGGCGATTGCGGTGTTGGCGGTTTTGCTGGGGTTAGGGCAAAAACCGATGCATGCGTGGTTGACCATCGTCGCGCGGCGTCGCTCCAGCGAGTTGTTCATGCTGAATTTGCTTTTAATGACTTTGGGTTTTGCGCTGTTGACGGAGAAGGCTGGTTTGTCGCTGGCGTTGGGGGCGTTCATCGCTGGTATGCTGATTTCTGAGACGGAGTATAAATTACAGGTTGAGGAGGACATCCTGCCGTTCAAGGATATTTTGCTCGGCTTATTCTTCATTGCCATGGGGATGCAGTTGGATGTCGCTGTGGTGTTGGATAACTGGATGGCGATTTTGCTGGTATTGACTCTATTTTTGTTGGCAAAATTCACCATCATTGCTTCATTGGCGTACTGGTTTGGTAGCTCGACGGGGAACGCCATCCGCACCGCATTGGCTTTGGCGCCCGCCGGTGAGTTTGGCTTGGTGCTGTTGAGCTTGGAAATTGGTAACGGCCTGCTCAACCCTGAAGTGGCGCAATGGGTGCTCGCCGCCATTATCTTATCAATGTTCCTCACGCCATTTATCATTCAACACGCGGATAAAATCGTGTTTCGCTTTACCCGTAGCGAATGGCTGCTGCAGTCGCTGCAATTGACCGATATCGTCAAACACGGCATTGATGCCAACGATCATGTGATTATTGGCGGCTTTGGGCGCAGTGGGCGCAGTCTGGCGCGGCTGTTGCGCGAGCAAAACATCGCCTATATTGGCATCGACAGCGACCCCGAACGTGTGCAAAAAGGCGTACTCAAAGGCCACGACGTTGTCTATGGTGACATCGTGCGCAAGGAGTCGCTGGCCGCCGCCGGTGCCAGTCGCGCGCGGGCGGTGGTCATCACCTATATTGAACCGCGAGCCGCGTTGCATGTATTGCATCACATGCGCGACCTCAACCCCGATGTGCCGGTGATCGTGCGCACGCTGGATGATGCGTATTTGGAACAATTGCAACACGCCGGCGCGGTCGCCGTTGTCCCCGAAATTCTCGAAGGCAGTTTGGTATTGGCCACGCAGACCCTGCTCACGCTTGGTAAATCGCCCAACGAGGTACTCAGCTTTATCGCCGAACAACGGCGCGGGCGCTATGATTTGCTGCGTCAATATTTTGACGAAGAGTTCGATCCTGCTGGCGCTCGCAACGCCACAGCTGAAAGCGTAGCGAAGACCAATATAACCTCAATGGTGGTGGATGAGCGTGTGGCGCGCTTGTCCGAAGATAGTCTGTGGCAGGATCAACATCTGAGCACATTGCCGCTCGAACCGTGGCGCGTACAGGTGCGTCGCGTGATGCGTGGTTTAAATCTGCTGGATTTGAACAGTGATCCGGTTTTGCACGAAGGCGACGAAATCGTGTTTGTCGGCGCGGCGGATGATACCTTGCACGCGGTGCAGGCGTTGAATGGGGAAGTGTGATGACTCGCGAATATCGGTACGAATAATAAAAAAGTGTGCAAACTTGCGTTTGCACACTGTGTTCAATCATTCAAGCCCACCGATAAGCCGGATTCTGTAATGGGTCGCCCCACGACAATCATTCCTCTACATGCTGCGTTACCACAGCACTTTAGCCATCTACCCGCACGCTCAGCGAGCCGCTTCAATGCGTGCCTATTTGATGTTGCTCCCAATAGAGGTTACCGCGTTTCACCGTAACTTAATACGCTCGTCTCTGTGGCCCTATTCCTCGCCTTATGCCCGAAGGTTTTCGGCGGACGGCTGTTAGCCGCTACTGTGCTCTGTGGAGTCCGGACTTTCCTCCCGCGCGATTGTTGCCAATCAGCGCCAGCGATTGTCTGGTGGACATGAGGCGTTATTGTATCATGCGCAAGAGGATTCAAACGCACAGTCGTGTTTGCTTGATATGAAACCAAAACCGCCCATATGTTGAGCATATGAGCGGTTTGGTCTCTGCTGTGGAGGGTTTTGTTATGTGTTACTGTCCGCGCAACTCTTTGCGCAGGATTTTGCCAACGTTGGATTTAGGCAATTCTGTTCGGAATTCGATCACTTTCGGGCGTTTGTAGCCGGTCAAGTGCTCTTTCAGGTAGTTTTGCAATTCTTCCGCCGTCAGGCTGTCGTCTTTTTTGACGATGAATAGTTTCACCGCTTCGCCAGAATGCTCGTGTGGCATGGCTACAGCGGCGGCTTCGAGTACTTTCGGGTACGTCACGGCGACGTCTTCGACCTCATTCGGGTAGACATTAAAGCCTGAAACGAGAATCATGTCTTTTTTGCGATCCACCAGTTTGACGTAGCCTTGCTCATTCATCACGCCGATGTCGCCGGAGCGGAAATAGCCGTCGTCGGTCATGACTTTGGCGGTTTCGTCGGGGCGTTGCCAGTAGCCGGCCATGACTTGAGGGCCGCGAATACAGATTTCGCCGGTTTGCCCCAGCGGTACTTCTTTGCCATCATCATCGAGAATGGCGATGTCAGTGGATGGCAATGCCAAGCCAGTGTAGCCGGTGTATTGCGTTGCGGTCACGGGGTTAAACAGCGCACCTGGGCTGGTTTCGGACAGGCCGTAGGCTTCGATAATTGGTTTGCCGGTTTGTTTGTAAAACTCCTCTGCTACGGATTTTTGTACCGACATGCCGCCACCCAAGGCGACGCGCAATTTTGAAAAGTCGATTTTTTTGAATTCAGGGTGGTGCAGCAAGGCATTGAACAGCGTGTTTACCGCAGGGAATACATGCACGCCGTGTTTGTGCAAATCGCCAATCATGGCGTGGATGTCGCGCGCATTGGCGATCAACAGGGCTTGGCCGCCGATGTGCATACAGTACATCGCGCCGGCGGTAAAACCGAAGATATGATACAGCGGCAATGCTTGCAAAAAGATTGGTTGCTCTTGTTCGCTCATGCCGTCGAATGCGGCTTTACACCACGCGGTGATTTGCAGCACGTTAGCCACGAGATTACCGTGCGTGAGCATCGCGCCTTTGGCCACGCCGGTGGTGCCGCCGGTGTATTGCAAAAACGCCAAGTCATCGTGCGTCAATGTGACTGGCGTCATGGCGAGGTTTTGGCTCTCGGCCAGCACCTGTTTGAATGAAATAGCGTTGTCAATTTGCCATGCGGGAATCATCTTTTTGACGTATTTCAAGACGAAATCCACAATACGCCCTTTGAAACCGAGAAAATCCCCCATTTTGCTGACAATGATGTGCTGCATGTCGGGCAAGTGCGGCAAGGCGTGCTCCAAAGTGACCGCAAAGTTGTCCAAAATGAAAATCGCTTTGGCGCCCGAGTCCTTGAGCTGATGTTCTAATTCGTCGGTGGTGTACAGCGGATTGACATTGACCACACAGAAACCGGCGCGCAAAATCGCGGCCACGGCCACGACGTATTGCAAACAGTTGGGCATCATCACCGCGACGCGATCGCCTTTTTGCAGGCCGCGCTGTTGCAACCATGCGCCGACTTGTTCCGAATAGACTTTGACTTCGCTGTAGCTCAGGGTTTTTTCCATACTCATCGCCAGAGGGCGTTCGGGATAGCGAGCAAATGCGTCCTCGTAGATGGCGGCGATGGAGGTGAATTGATGAATATTGATTTCAGCCGGAATATCACCGTATTGACTGAGCCAAGGTTTGTTCATAAGGTTTGCTCCTGTGTGGATATATTGTGGATTTATATTTGTGCAATGCACCAAATTTTCTCAATATAGCATTAATTGGCGCGTTTTTGGTTTATTTTTTCGGCTCAATTAATTGATTGTACCGCGTTTTTTGGATGATTTATCCAATAGTTGAGTGGTTTTGTCTGATTTTGCCGCTTTTTTCTGCGTATTTCAAGATACCTCGCGCCATGCTGCGCATAAGCGCGCTGGTGTATCTGGCACATCGTGTGACATCGTGGTATCCTGTGGGCAAGAGCGTGGTGTTGTTTCTGTCATCAGCGCCCAACGGTTTTTCAACAAGCGATTGACTCGATGCTTGCGTATTCGGGGTAACTCGCTGATTCAAAGGAGGTTCGTATGAACGTACAACTTACAGGCCATCATGTTGAAGTCACACCGGCTATTCGTGCACATCTGGTTGGTAAACTGGAGCGGGTCAAACACCATTTTGACCACGCGGTGGAAGTCAAAGCCATCTTCTCGGTTGAAAAACACATTCAAAAAGCCTCATTGCGCTTACGCTCAGATGGGCAGGATTTTCATGCGGAGGATTCGCAGACAGACCTGTACACCGCGATTGATTTTGCGGTGGATAAGCTGGACAAACAGATCACCAAGCACAAAAAGAAACGCATTGAAGTGCCTCATGACAATGGCAAGCGCACCATTGAATAACTACGCTTGTGTTAGTCCGCAACCAAAACCTGCGATTAGTTTCTCGCAGGTTTTTTTATGTGCAGATAGCTGGGCGCGAGCGGACTTTTTTCGCTAAAATAGATGCGAAAAAAGCGCGTTTGCCATTTGTCTGAGCTGGTTGATTGATCCAATCCTTTCAGAATCTCATCATCAGAGCTTATCGTCAGCACGCGGATAAAAAATAACAAATTTTTGGTTTTTATTGTGCACTGCACACAACCACGTTAACCAAAGGATGTCTCATGAGTCCCACACAAACTGCCGCTTGGGCAACCCTCACCTCCCACCACCGCGATTTGAAAAAAAACAGCTTGGAGCAATTGCGCCAAGCTGATCCAGCGCGCGCCGATCGCTACCGCATGTGTACCTGCCAAATCGAATTGGATTACTCACGTCATCACATCACCGATGAGACGTTGATGTTGTTCGAGCAATTGCTCAATGAGCAAGCGTGGCGCGCGTGGCAAAAGCGCATGTTTGATGGCGAAACGATCAATACTTCGGAAAATCGTGCGGTGTTGCACGTTGCCTTGCGTGGCTCGTACACGGGCGCGAATGGCGCGATTCCGAGTGAAGTTGCCGCGACGCGCGAACGCTTTTTCGCCTTTGCCGACGCGGTGCGCGCCGGTACAGTCACCGGCCACTCTGGCAAAACGATTACCGATGTGGTCAACCTCGGCATTGGCGGTTCCGACTTGGGTCCGCGCCTGATTTGTCATGCTTTGGCTGAAAACACCGTGCCGCGTGTGCATTTCGTGGCGAATATTGACCCAGTTGAACTGCAACGCGTATTGGGCAAACTTGACCCTGAAACCACGCTGTTTATATTGTCTTCGAAAAGCTTCTCCACGATGGAAACGCAGGTCAACGCAACCGCCGCGCACGCATGGCTGTGTGCGCACTACGGCGTGTCGATGAGTGACGATCAGGGTGTCAAACACACACATTTTTGCGCCACCTCCAATAATACCCAAGCTGCCAGCGCATGGGGCATTTTGCCCGAACGCTGCTACACCCTACCTGAATGGGTCGGTGGACGTTTCTCGCTCTGGTCAGCGATTGGCCTATCCATTGCCATCGCCTTGGGCACGGAACAGTTTCAACAATTGCTCAACGGCGCCAAAGAAATGGATGAACACTTCCTCAATACGCCGTTTGTCAATAATATGCCCGCCATGCTCGCCATGCTCGGTATTTGGTACACCAACTTCCACGGCGCGCAAGTTCATGGCGTAATTAGCTACGCTGAGCGTCTGCGCTATTTGCCCGACTATTTGCAACAATTGGAAATGGAATCCAACGGCAAATCCATCAACAAGCAAGGTGAGTCGGTGGACTACGCCACCGCGCCGGTATTGTTCGGCGGCTTGGGCACGACCACGCAACACAGCTTTTTCCAACTATTGCATCAAGGTCGTGTGCGCGTACCGCTCGACATCATCAGTGTAGAACCATCAACGCCACCTGCGTATGCGGGTGATACGCGCGAAGCCGACTTACTGCTGTTTGCCCAAGCGCAATCGGACGCGCTTGCCTACGGTATCGCCGCTCTGCCGGACAGCCTGCGCACCGAATGGGAGAAAAAACCCTCGTACAGCCATTTCCCTGCTAACCAACCCAGCTCGCGCCTGCATTTGAACAACCTCACACCGCATACACTCGGTGCGTTGATCGCATTGTATGAGCACAAAACCTTCTTACAAGGCGTGGTATGGAATATCAACAGCTTTGACCAATGGGGCGTGGAGTTGGGCAAAGTCATGTTTGGTGCGATGAAAAAGTAACAGTTCTGTAAAAAACGCTTGCGCATACATGAGAGATTCGGCATAATATCGATCTCACGCCGAGGTGGTGGAATTGGTAGACGCGCCGGACTCAAAATCCGGTTCCGAAAGGAGTGAGGGTTCGATTCCCTCCCTCGGCACCAAGTGGTTAGCAACAGACACCATAGAACACCAAGAGAACCCGCATAAACATTGAGTTTTGCGGGTTTTTTGTCGTCTAAATGCCCTATTTACGCGGTTTTTAAGGGGTTTTCGCTTGAAAAGCCGCATAAATCAACATTTTTTGGCAACCGTTGGCAACGTTGGTTAATGGTGGGTACAAAATAAATTGTGTATCAGATTGTGTATCAGATTATACTAAACACGACAAAACGCATGAATCTGATACACAAATTCATGGGAATACCAGTAAATATAGGGCTTTCCAAATGGCAACTATTCCACTAAATGACAGTGGGCTAAAAAAACGCATTGCAGAGATTGAGGCGGCGATTATTGGCCAATTAAATACACCTACGAATATCCCAGATGGTCACGGATTATTGTTACAGCGACAAAGGAGCGGTACATGGATATGGTTTTATCGCTTTCGGATTGGCGTGCGTGAATCTCGAATGTCTTTAGGGGCTTATCCTACGGTGTCGCTGGCAAAAGCGCGGGAATTGCACAAGGCGGCGTATGAGTTGGCTAAACAGGACATTAATCCCGCCCATGAGCGCACTAAAAATAAGGTGGTCAAGGTACAAGAGCACAGTAATACGCTTACGGCTGTGGCGCGGGCGTGGTGGGATGTGTGGCGAACGGGCAAGCAGGATAAGCAGGCTTTGCGCGTATGGGGGTTTTTGGACAAAAACGTTTTATCAAAATTGGGTACTTTGCCGATTGGCCAGATAACGCCCGATGTGGTGGTGAGTGTGATTGATGCGGTGGTCAAGCGCGGCTCGTATGATGTGGCTGGTCGTGTGGCTATCTATTTACGCAAAGTTTTTGATTACGCTATTGTGCGCGCCATCATTAATGTTCACCCGATGGCATCCATTGATTTGACTTTGATTATTCCTACCCGTCAAACGGTCAATCACCCCCATGTGCCATTAGAAGAGGCGGGGCAACTGTTGCGGGATATAAGCGGCTATCAAGGCAATATCCTAAAGCGAATTGGATTACAGTTGATCGCCCTCACCTTTGTTCGTAATGTTGAGTTACGGGGCGCACGATGGGCGGATTTTGACCTAAAAAACAAACTGTGGACAGTGCCCGCCGCCGTCTATGACGAGGATGGCCAGAAAATATACGGCATGAAAAAGAGAACGGTTCATTATGTGCCATTGAGCCGTCAGGCGGTGGCCTTGCTCAAAGAATTACACGCCATTAGCGGCGGTGGTATCCACCTATTTCCGTCTGCTGTGTCTAAGTCAGGCGTGATTAGTGAAGATGCTTTTATGAGTGCATTGGAGGATTTGGGGTACAAGGATAGGCAAGACGTCCACGGGTTCAGAGGCTTGGCTAAAAAAGGGTTGGTGAATTATCTGAACTATCCCAGCCATTTAGCAGAGGTGCAACTATCCCATATCAATGAAAGCGAAGTAGAACGCGCCTACGGTGCTAAATTGCACATCCCCGAGCGCATTGCCATGATGCAGGCATGGGCTGATTGTCTGGATGATGTGCGTGCGGGCGTGCGTACCATGCGTGAAATACCATTGAATGAACAGATTGGTACACCGGCCAATACTGAGCCTGATGAAAAGCCTATAGACAAAGTGAAGCGGTCAAGGTTGAAGGTGGTTAGTTAGCACCGTATCGAATCGGGTTTAGGTGGTGCAGGTGCAAATAGCGCGATGGATGGGCGTGCGTTGCTGATGAATCCCAGTAAAGATATATGGTCTTGTAAGCCACGTTCTTGCTGGGATTATTTTATGGAGCGCAGTAAAGTTCACGGTTGGCGTGATGCTTGCCCTTCAAAGCTTTGTTAATAGGGTGTGTAGCCATTTGCTTGTATGATGTAATTGGCTGAGAGTGTATATTTTACTTGGGGCAGTTGGGGCAGTGGGTAAAACATAACGTAAGATGTTGATATATATATGAATGTTTGTCCCAACTAATACACTATTTTAGTTGGGGCAAACTTGGGGCAGACTTGGGGCGCTATTTGATATTGCTACCATACTCCCCCTATATTTTTCCTAAAGCGTAGGGATTCCACTTTATCCACCCCCCTTCAAGGTACTCCCCTCGGCTTCTCTGTCCACGGGTAATTCGAGCCCTGACCTCTGGCTATTCAGGGGGCTACCTAAGGGGGTTGTATGATATGTTCGTCTATGGGTGTTAGTAGGTGCTTGAGGGTGAAAAGAATATTTACCGGTTCATCGTGGTAACTTTAATGAAATAATGAAGAACAGAATCATGTATCCAAAAGCGATCAATCGGTATTTTGGGTGATATTGTTTTCTGAGGGTAAACCACGCGAAAATCACAGGTGACACCATAATGCCAAGCCATAGCCATATACTGGGTTCGTTAGATGGCATTGGCGGTATAGGGGCGTTCTGGGGAGTAGGTGCGATGCTATTCTCGTAGGCTTGCAAGAAAGCCTCAGAGCGATAAGTACTGTCCCCCTCTGTGAGGGCTGACAATCTTTTTTCAGTTTCTCGCTTTTGTCGGGCTTCCTCTGCGGCGCGGATGCTCATATACACAGCCAAATATTTATAAAACTGACTGGGCTTTTCGTCTTCATCATTCATGATATGCCTTTACAATGTCACCCGATTGGCGTAGTTTTGCTTACTGTGGTGATGCTGGGTAATTATGGCATAAAAAAAGAATAGCCAAATATTTGTTATTTGGTGATGCGTGTAATTAAGATTGCTTTGGTTGGTTGAGACGGTTCGGGTAGTTCATTCGGGCTTGAATTGGCTCAATAGTTATTTTGAGCTATTTGAATATAGAGAATATTTAATAGAGAAAAAAAATGCCACGTAAACAAACCGCTTATTTTTATAAACGTTCTATTAAAAGCGAGTTATGGGGCGGTTTTGAGTTCTCCCATATACCGTTACCTGAATATCGTGAAAGGGTGCTACGCGATTTATTAAACAATGTGCGAAGCGCCGAAACTGATGATGAAGCCTTGAAAATGCTGGAGAATTTTGGACTTGGCATTATTGAGGACATCAAACCTGAATTAGATGAATTGCGTTTGATGGTCAACAAAACCCATAAAGATAGAGCCACAGGCGGCAAAGCCACCGCAAAAAATCGCCACGTGTCGGAGGCATATAAGCAGGCGCAGGCTATGTGGTTTGATTGGTTTGTGGTAGGAAATAAGCAAGCATACACACATCGAGGCAAGACCAATAAAACAGCGCTTGCCTACGCGATTATTGAGCGTTTACAAGAGCGCCCAAACAATGGGGTAGCCTACGATTTTAGTGAAATGAGCCACGCCCACTTGATGCAAAAATTTAGAGATTGGGAAGCAGAACACAATGAACAAATGCAGTGGCAATCATGGCGTGAGGCCATAAGCAAGGACATACCCCCCGAATCGTAATCAGCCTCAATTCACAAGCCCGTATAACCCTTACGGGCTTTTTTGCATTCATATGGCCGGATGATTTGCGTCAGTACACAAGTGTACTGCTGTCAATATTCGGCTGGATTGCTCATTATTTCACCATACCGCAAGCAAGGCGCAAGCGGCCAAACCGTTCAATCTGTAGGTGAAATATGCAACATCACAAGCGACATATACCGCAAGAGTTACCCAAAACCGGCAAATTACGCTGGAGCCAATTAGAACCCTTTATGCCCATCAGTCGTGAGACATGGCGCAAGTTATCCATCGAGGGTAAAGCGCCGCCTGCGATTCGATTCAGTGTCCGTTGCACTATGTGGGATGCGGCGGAATGTCACCGCTGGTTAGCAGACCCGATGCGTTACACCTACCACGCTGATGCGTCACGCACGCCCGAAAATCAAGCGCAAGCCTAAAACCCTATCCGTTAAATGAAGGCATTGGCGGGCTTCTTCGCCGTGTCAGTACACCGCCTTCACTCTGGAATTAGATTCAAACCGCGATTGTGCGGTGAAAGGAAATGAAAAATGAAATTAATGATTAATTTAACTGTTTTTGCTTTGGAAACTGAGATTGTGGGCACGGAGCAATTGCCTGTATCTGGACGTGTGCAATGGCATCAAATCGCCCCGTTGGTGGATCGTACATTTGAGGCGTGGTTATCCCTATCCAAACGCAGTTGCGCGCCGCCTACCTTCGCTTTTGCGACTGAAAACGGCGTTACGCACTCTTGGGATGTGGAGGAAGTGCGACGTTATTTGGATGACCCTAAGGCATACCGAGCCAAGACCGTAGCATTTCACCAACTGCGCTGTATGTGGGCAGGGGTTTTATATGATGGCTACATCCCAAACACCAAAAGCCGTAAGTTAATGCGTCTATACGCGTACCAGCACAACCCACAATTAGCGAAGACAGCATTTAATCAGGGCTATGTTATTCGTAACCACATGCGGGTCAAAGCGACCAAAGCGAAGCCATCCTCGCCCACACAAGCGTAATCCGAATAATGAGTATAGGCGGCGCTAATGATGCGACGAATCAACCGCCTTCACTCTGGAATGAGATTCAAACCGTGCTTGTGTCACCAGATGAGCGATCAGATGAAATAGGGGAATGATATGAATATGAGACACGATACAACGCTTGAGATGCGGCACGCGGATGGCTGGACAGATGGCAAACCCATCCCGCTGATACGGCTCATGCCATCCAAACGGCAAGCGCTGAAAGTCTGTAAAACACTGGATGAATTGCCCACCTGTGGCCGCGTACTGTGGCGGCAAATTTGCAAACTGCCCCACGTCAAAGGCTATGGCAAACAGCGATTTGAGCGCGATGGCCAGCGTGGTATTGTCCCATTGGCTCAACTCAATGCCAAATATCAGCGCAACGAATGGGACGCGCACGCTATACGGCGGTGGGTCAACAAACAACACAAGATATAAAAACAAGGTTCAATATGAACAATTTACGTTACAATTCAATCTCTCTCAATCCTTGGCAGTGCCCCGCGTCTGCAACGCGGTTATTTTATTCCCCGAATCTGGGTAAACGTGCGTCTACACGCGCGGGTATCCGTACAGCTTTGGGGGAATTGGGTAACGGTAACGTCCCAACAGCCCAAGGCTGTGAGAGTTCCCCCGCCTTTATTGGTGGTTTTCAATCTCAAAACCTTGGAGGGCATCATGCCTAAAAATACCCATGTTCAACCCGAACACACTTCATCATTCAATTACGCCGCTCACCCTGTGGAATTAAACCGCGTGGGTGACTGGTCGCCGCATGAGTGGTTTGATTCGGAACGGCTCAAAAAAGCCTCCCCATACCTCCAAGCCAGTGCCGACTTTACCGCCACGGTCAATGATATGGTGCAGGGTTTGACCGTGTGCATGGAGATGTTAGAAGCAGATGACACGGCACAAGAGACCAACGCACAGCCGGTTTTTACCGTGTCACAGCGCGGCGCAATCATGCGGATGTGCGTCACCGCCATGCACCACTTAGGCGATCAGGCCGACGCCATGCTACTGCACACCAGTAAAGAACTGAGTTCGCACGAGGTCGCGCATGAGTAAATACCCCGTGACTATAGACGCCGCGCGGCAGGCATTACAGTACCTTGATTCAGCCGATACCATCATAGAACAACTGTGCCGCGATGCAGTCAATGCACAAAGGGGTGGCGCATGAGTAAATATCCCGTGACCATAGACACCGCACAGCGGGCATTGCTGTGGCTTGATGCGTCGGACACTGATGTATGGGTTAAATCCGGCATGGCGCTGAAATCCGAGTATGGCGATTCAGGTTTTACGCTGTGGGATGAGTGGAGTGCAGGCGCGGCCAACTACGACGCGGCGGCCTGTAAAACCCGCTGGAAGAGTTTTAAAGCCGGTGGGCGTGTCGGTATCGGATCACTGATTCATGCGGCCAAACAAGCGGGATTTGACCCCAAGGCGCAGGCAGTGAATGCACCCCATGAGCAATTAACCCCAGAGGCACGCGCACAGCGTGAGGCAGAACGCAAGGCGCAGGCAGAGCGTGAGGCGGCGGCGATTGAGCGCGGCCAAAAGCAAGCCCAAACACAGGCTCAAAAGATTTGGGGCAAAGCCATTGAGCACGCCCCGCATTTGTACCTTGGCCGCAAATTGGTGAAGGCGCACGGCGTGCGGTTTGAGGCCGTAGGCGCGGCGTTTAATCTGCTTGTGCCTTTGCGTAATGCGGATGGCACGCTGTGGAATCTGCAACGGATTCAGCCCGATGGCACGAAGTTGTTTCTAAAGAACGGTCGCAAGTCAGGATTGTGGCACTTGATTCACACGCCCATAGATAACCCCACAGAGGGCAATTCTGAGCCTGTGGCGGGCGTGTTATTGGTGGCTGAGGGTTACGCCACGGCGGCCAGTCTGCACGAGGTCACGGGCTACCCTGTGGCGGTGGCGTTTGACGCGGGCAACTTGAAGCCTGTTTGTCTGGCATTACGTTCACGCTATCCCGATGCGCGGATTCTGATTTGTGCGGATAACGATAGTCAGACCCACGCCAAAACCGGCCACAATACCGGCGTGGAATCAGCGCACAAGGCGGCGGGATTGGTGGGTGCGATGGTGTGCGTGCCCGATGGATTAGAAGCCACTGAAAGCGATTTTAACGATTTAGCGGTGCGTTTGGGCGTGGATGTGGTCAAGGCGCAGATTGAGGCATGTTTGACCGCGTTTGTGCCTGTGTCCGCGCTCTCACCTTCGGCTGATGATGCACACACGGCCACCGAATCGGCGCACACTGAGCCATTGCAATCTGAACCGTCAGAACCATCTGCGCAGGCGGCGGCCAATACCGCACGCGGTAAAAATGGACGTTTTGAAAGAAGTGTCGATACAGGGTTTTTCTTGACCGATGACGGTTTGTTTTATTGCTCATTCGTCAAGAATGGCGACGCGTGGCAGAAACGGGATGAACGCATTGGCTCACCCATTCGCATTGTGGCCACTGTCTATACTCGGACGCATGAATTGGATGACCGTTCGGGGTTTGGGTTCTTGGTGGAGATAAAGCAATCTGATGATTTGTGGGTGCGGCGTGTAGTGCTTTTGGCTGATGTGAATAGTGGTGAGGGCTTCATTAAGCACCTATCAGATTATGATTTTCGGCTGGGTGTGGGTTCGTCTGCACGGAATAAATTGCGTGACTTCTTTAATCAAGCGGTTTCATTTGAGCGCTTCAATTTGATCGGTAAAACGGGCTGGTTCAATGGTGCATTCGTATTGCCTGATGTGACTTTTGGCGATGCGGTAACGCTCAATAAGTCCAGTGGCGAGCATGAAAACGAACGGTTAATGTATTACAGCGAACAGAGTAATCATAGGCTGTATGCAAGCGCTGGTACGCTGTCCGATTGGCGCGAACGCGTCGCCATGCCATGCGCTCGTAATTCGCGCCCTGTGCTGTCGATTTCGTGCGCTTTTGCAGGTACTTTGCTGGGATTAACGGGGATACAGTCCGGCGGATTTCACTGGGTCGGTGATTCATCCATAGGTAAATCCACATTGATGTATCTGGCCGCGTCGGTGTATGGCTCGCACAAGTTTATGAAAACTTGGTATAACACCAGTACGGCATTGGAGGCTACTGCGTCACAGTACAATGATACCGTGTTATTGTTGGACGAAATTGGGCAGGCGGATGTCAAGAGCATTGGCGAGGTCATGTATATGTTCGGCAATGAGGCGGGCAAAGGACGCGGACACCGTACCGGCGGTTTACGTCCTTCCGATGGTTGGCGTTTGATGTTGTTATCCAGCGGTGAAAAGGATTTCGATCAAGTACTGCGTGAAGGCGGTCAGAAACTCAAGGCGGGGCAAGATGTGCGTTTTGTTAGTTTGGACGCGGCGGCCTCAGATGGAAGCGTATTTGAACGCTATGACAAAAATAACGGCGGCGCGGATTTTAGCGATGCGTTGAAATCGGCGACGCGCGAATGTTACGGCACTGCTGGATTGGCGTTCATCGAATACGTACAGGCGAATCATAAGGCGTTGCGTGATTCGTTGAAGCGCGATGTCGTGACTTTGGTTAATAGTTGGATTCCTTCTCATGCAAGTGGTCAAGTGCGGCGGGTGGCTGAACGCTTTGCGCTGGTGGCGGTAGCGGGTGAATTGGCTTCAACCGCTGGGATTACCGGCTGGGTAAAAGATGAGGCTGAAATAGCGGCTAAAATCTGTTTTGATGAGTGGGTAGAGGCGCGCGGCGGTTTGGGCAGTTCGGAGGATGCGCAAATACTGGCACAGGTACGGGCATGGTTTGAACAGAATCAAGAAGCGCGCTTTCAGTCATGGCGGCGAGCGGATGATGACCACGCCCAAAGAACTGCGAAAATGGCAGGCTATGTGCGCGTACTCGATGCGAACGGGGCGGATGTGGATTATCAGGAAACACCGCATGACGAATGGCAACAAGACCCATCACAACCAAAATGGACGAAGACCAAGGGCGAAGATCGCCGCTGGTATGTGTTCGCTGAGGCGTTTAAAAGTGAGATTTGCGCAGACTTTAACCATAGAGCCGTTTGCAGGTTGCTTGTTGAGAAAGGTATTTTAATCCCTGAGAGTAGCAAAAGTTTTACAAGGTCTGAGCGCCTGCCTATGATGGGCGGCAAAAAAACACGGTGCTATGTCATCAGTTCACAAGTATTTTGTTAAACCCAACCCACTAAGAACAAAAAACGCATTGAGCCGAATCAGTGCGTTTTTTATTGTTTTTGGTAAAAATAACGGGGGCTGATATTCCTCAAATTTCACCAATTCCAGAATTTGAGAAGTTTTAGCCCCTGTTCTATGCCAATTTGGGAATCGCATGATTTAATCAATATCTCTGGGGGGTTTAATTTCTGAATACTAAAAATCATTAACAACCAATTTGCCCCAAGTTTTTATACTTTGCCCCAGTGCTGTCCCAAGTGATGCTTGGGGCGCGTATAAGCCCATTTGATGCGGGTTTCAGGGCGATTTTTTACTTGTCCCAATTGCCCCAACTAAAAAAACAAGGTATAAAAAAACATTCATGAGTTCTCAAAAATACAAACGCCCTATTTATAAGGTTTTCGAAGGGAAATCGCTCGCCAACCGTGAAATTTACTGGAAACATATTTTTTCAGTGTTTATCAGGGTTTGAACGGTGGTTCTTCATTCCAACCGTGAACTTTACTGGGTTTGGTTTTTTAAACGCTGATCTGGCGCGGGTTTGGCCGTGGTCGGTTTTTTGGGTGATTTTGAGCGTGAAAAACCGTTCGTGACAGATTTAGAGGCATTTTTAGTGGGCTGGTTCTATCTCGCAAAAGGGAATCGAACCCGACGATTGTTTTTTCTCATGGAATTATTGCGTATTTTTTGGGTGAGGTGCGGGCGTGGTGGCGGTGTTTTGTTCACCTGTTTTATTGAAGGTGGTGAGCGTCGGTTTTTTGCTTGAATTTGCCTACCCATTTTTAAAAGTGTGTATCAGATTGTGTATCAGATTTGACTTTTAAAAGTACGAATCGCCTATTTATGCGGCTTTTAGAGGCAAACTTGATTCCCTCCCTCGCACCAAGTTAGTAAAATCCCAGTAAAACGACTGGGATTTTTTTATGTCTTTTGCTGGGCTTCTTTTGCTTGAGTAAAGAGCCGAAGGTGATTGAATGCTCACGCCTTTTCGGTTTTCTGAGCATCGTTGATAATCAAGCGGTCACATACCAATTCTTGATGATTCGCGCTACTTCTTGACCCCAATACGCATAGGTATCCGCGCCCGGATGGAATCCGTCTGAAGCCAGTATTTGATCGCCTTCGAGCAAGGCCAGCGGTATCAGATGATGTTGAGGTTCTGAGGGCAGTATGGTTTTTAAGGCATCGGTGAAGTTTTGCGCGCGCAATCCGAGGAACCAGCGCAGCGGTTGTGGTAGCGCGGGAAACAGATGCATCGGTGGCAGCGATGAGAAGATGATGTGTTGAACATGAAAACGCTCACGGAGCAGATCAATGAGTTGCTGCTGATGCGAGAGCCAAGTGCTTAATCGCCGTGGTGACAGCGCATCGTTGGCGCCCATTGACAGAACGGCCACGTCGAATGCTCGCGCCGGAGTGCTGCGCAATCGCTGAATGATGTCGGGCGTGGTATAGCCCGACTGTGCGACCAGTTGCCAAGTGAGGTTAAATGCTGGATTTAATTCGCGCACAATGTGACCGCACAGAGCGTGATCCTGATGTGCGACGCCCACGCCGGCAGCGGCCGAATCGCCGGTAATCAATACGCTTAATGCCGGTTTGCTCGAATCCGCGTTGCCGCCTTCGCGCGCGCCGTCTGGTTCGGGTAAGCGCGGCGTGACTCGATGGGTATATAACGCCTCGGGTAGTAAAACCGGCCATAGACCCAGCGATGCGAGTGTTTCCAACAGATTTTTAGCGGTCATGTGGGTTTGCTTTATTCCTTGCGTTTGTAATTGGGCATGAATTGCGCCAGTCGTGCGCCCATTTCCGCCGCGAGGTCGTGCAAGGCATTGAGCGGGCGAATCATGACTTCAAAATCGACGATCTGGCCGTGTTCATTGAAACGTATCATATCAATGCCTTTCAGACTTTTGTCACCCACCTGTGCGCTGAACTCCAGCACCACGCTCAATCCGTCGTCACTGACGAATTGGCGATGGTAGTTGAAGTCTTGAAAAATCGTGATGACGGTGCGCAACGCCATCATCAATGCGGGCGCGGGACTGTACGGATGAATCGAGACGGGTGAGCGGAAAACGGCCTCGGGATGCACCAGAACTTCCAGTCCGTCCAAGTTGCGCTGCGCAATCATATCGTACAATTATGTCGTGCCAAGCAGTCAATGTATTAGCCGCAGCGGGCTGTAATTGGGTGGATGTGTGCATAATCATGGTGCTCCGAATGGGTCATACGGTCTTGAGTGTGGCATCAATCTTAGCCAGAACCTCATCCGTAATCATGCCTGCCGAAAATTTGGTCACCGTTGTTAGTGGCATACTTTTCGCCATAGCGATTTGCGGATGTGCCGAAAAGCCCGGTAAATGCTGTTCCAATATCGCTTTCGCAGCCGGATGGTCAAGCAACTCTTGGACGGTCGAGTTGGCAGATAGATTGGCAGACAAATTGGCAGAGCTTGCGCTCGTGTTTTCAGCGCTTGACTGGCTTGCTACGGGATGTTCTGTCGATGCCGCAGCGTGATGCAGATCGGCCAGCGGTGTCAATGATGCGAACTGTCCGTCGCGTTTGCCTTGCCATGCGGTGACAGACTCGGCCATTTCTGCGGGGTCAAAAATCGCGCTTTGCAGTACGGCCATGTGTTGCAGGGATTCGTTCACGCCGTGATCGCGCGCGTGGTTGATCGCGGTTTTGCAGCCGGCGACAGCGGCGGGCGATTTGGTGGCAATGTTGCGCGCCAGTGTGAGCGCGTGCGTGAGCAATGCGTCATGGTCTGGCAGAACGGCGTTGACCAGTCCCACCGACAGCGCGCGCTCGGCGGGCATGCGTTCGCTGGTGTAGGCCATTTCGCGCACCACGCCCAGCGGAATCATTTTCGGCAGGCGTTGCAATACGCCCAAATCCGCGACCATGCCGATTTGCGTTTCTTGAATCGAGAAAAACGCATCAGCCGAGCACACGCGGATGTCGCAGGCCGCAGCCAAATCCAAGCCGCCGCCGATACAACCGCCTTGAACCGCGCAAATGACCGGAAAGCGGGCGTGTTCCAACACATTGAAGCAGTCCATCAGTTGCGACAAAGCGTTTTGAAAGCCGAAACGCGCGCGTGGCGTTTGCGTGCTGAAAGCTTCACCCAAACCGGCGAATACGTCCAGCGACATGCCGGCGCAAAAATGTTTGCCAGTCGAGCTGATGACCAAGGCGCGGGTTTCGCCCGATTCATCCAGCGCGCGCACCGCGTCGCGCAGCAATGGGAAAAACTGCGGCGTCATGGTGTTCAGCTTGTCGGCGCGGGTCAATTGCAGGTGTGCGACGCCCGCCTCCACGCTGAGGCTGAAGTATTCGTTGGCTTCTGTGGTGGCTGAGGTTGCTGTGGCGACTGCCGTCTCTTTCGCTGGCGCTACTGGTACTGCTGGCGCTTGCGCAAGTGCGCGCAACTCGGTGTCAATGGCGTTCAATACCTCATCACTAATCAAGCCGCGTGCGAATTGAGCCACCGTTGCGAGTGGCATTTCGGCGGCCATCGCCAGTTGCGGATGTGCGGAGAATCCCGGCAAGTGTCGTTCCAAAATGGCTTTGGCCGCGTCATTGGCGAGCAGGGTTTTCACGGTTGATTGTTTGGACAAAGCGGGTGCGCTGATAGGCGCATCGTCTTGTTGCTCCAGATCAAAACGCGCCGCCAACTCAGTACCCTGCTTGATCGCGCGTTTCGCATCCAATTCTGCCGCGACATCGGCGCCACCAATCAGATAGACGGTGCAACCGGCGGCTTCTAAGCCCGCTTGCAGTTCACGCAAAGGCTCTTGCCCCGCGCAGATAATCACATTGTCCACCGGCAAGGTGTGCGCTTGTCCTGCCACAGTGATGTGCAGGCCGTCGTCATCAATGCGGTCGTACTGCACCGCCGATTGCATATCGACGCCACGCGCTTTGAGCGATGCGCGGTGTATCCAGCCGGTGGTTTTGCCCAGACCGTCGCCGACCTTGCTGGCCTTGCGTTGTAATAAATGCACTTGGCGCGTCGGCGTCGGAGTTTCTGCTTGGCGCACACCGCCCGCTTGCGCGTAGTTCGTGTCCACGCCCCATTCACTGTAAAACGCTTCGAGCGCGTGTACGTCGGCGTCATGGTTGTGGGTGATGTATTCGCCCACGTCAAAACCGATGCCGCCCGCGCCGATGATCGCGACTTGCTTACCGACGGGCTGCTCGTCGCGCAACACATCCAGATAGCTCAATACTTTCGGATGGTCAATGCCATCAATCGGCGGCGTGCGCGGTACCACGCCGGTGGCGAGCACAACCGCGTCGTACTTGCCCTGTGTCAACATTTCGACGGTGGCGCGGGTGTTCAGTTGCAAATTCACGCCGAGCAAATCGATTTGGCGGCGGAAATAGCGCAAGGTTTCGTTGAATTCGTCTTTGCCTGGCACTTTTTTGGCGATGTTGAATTGCCCACCGACTTTGTCCGAGGCTTCGATGAGGGTCACTTTGTGACCGCGTTTGGCCGCAGTGGTGGCAAAGGCCAAACCTGCGGGACCCGCGCCAACTACGGCGATGTTTTTTGGCTCGGTGGTGGGTTGAATGCGCAGGATGGTTTCGTGGCATGCGCGTGGATTGACCAAGCAGGACGTGACTTTGCCCGCGAAGGTGTGATCCAAACACGCTTGGTTACAGCCGATGCAGGTGTTGATTTCGTCGGCGCGACCTTCGCGCGCTTTGATGATGAATTGCGAATCGGCGAGGAATGGGCGTGCCATCGAGATCATGTCGCACGCGCCATCGGCCAGCAGTTGCTCGGCCACTTCGGGTGTATTGATGCGATTGGTTGCGACCAGCGGAATATTCACTTTGCCCATCAGACGCTTGGTCACCCACGCAAACGCGCCGCGCGGTACGGCGGTGGCGATGGTTGGAATGCGCGCTTCGTGCCAACCAATGCCGGTGTTGATGATGGTCGCGCCTGCGGCTTCGATTGCTTGAGCCAGTTGCACCACTTCATCAAAAGTTGAGCCGCCTTCGACCAGATCAAGCATGGATAAACGATAAATGATGATGAAATTTTCACCCACGCGTTCGCGCACACGACGCACGATTTCGAGCGGGAAGCGAATGCGGTTTTCATACGCGCCGCCCCATTCGTCGGTGCGCTGATTGGTACGCGCGGCGATAAATTCGTTGATGAGATAGCCTTCCGAACCCATGATTTCCACGCCATCGTAGCCGGCTTTTTGTGCCAGCGCGGCACAGTTGACGAAATCAGCAATGGTTTGCTCCACCTCGTCGCCCGTCAATTCGTGTGGCACGAACGGGTTGATCGGCGCTTTGATGGCGCTCGGCGCGACCAGATTTGGCTGGTAGGAATAGCGCCCAAAGTGCAAAATCTGCATGGCAATTTTGCCATCTTCGGCGTGTACGGCGTCGGTGACAATGCGGTGGTGCTCGGCTTCTGTCTCGGTGGTCAACATCGCGCCGCCTGCCATTGGGCGGGCGCGGTCGTTCGGCGCAATGCCGCCGGTGACGATCAGGCCGACGTCGCCGCGTGCGCGCTCGGCATAAAATGCGGCCATGCGCTCAAAGCCGTTTTCAACCTCTTCCAGCCCGACGTGCATGGAGCCCATGATGACGCGGTTTTTCAGGGTGGTGAAGCCCAAATCGAGCGGGCGATTGAGTAATGGATAGTGGCTCATGGTCGTTCCTTTTTGGTTATTCATCGCAAAGTCTAAAGAGGTTTTGCGCGTGTTTCGCGTTCGAACTGGTGCGAGGTGATGGACAAAAAATCGATACAAAATCAATGCTTAGCCAGTCCGGCGGCGCATTAAAAGACGCCGATGTCATTGGTCGGTGTTGACTGGTTTTGTGTGATTATGCAACTGGTTGCAAAATCATAACGGGGTTTTTTATTTAATGCAACTGGTTGCATAAAAATAGTGTGTCCTTTAGAATTTCGCCATGTCTTTACCTCACGCACTCCTGACCGCTCTCGTCGGGCGCTCTGCCGCCGGCTCGGATTTGGCGCAGCGCTTTGACCGCTCGCTTGGCTATTTTTGGCACGCGACGCATCAGCAAATTTACCGCGAATTGGCGCGGATGGAGGCGCTTGGTTGGATCGCCTCTTTGCCCGCCGAATCGGGGCGTGGCCGCAAGCGTGCGTATCAGATTTTACCGGCGGGTCAGGAGGAATTGAGCCGCTGGGTCGGTACGAATATGGATCCGCAACCATTGCGCAATGAGCTGATGGTGCGTTTGCGTGCCGAGGCGGCGTTGGGTTCTGTGGATGCCGAATCAACTACAGGCTTGGTGCAGGAACTGTGCCGCCGTCTGCGCCTACACGAGGAGCAATTGGCCTTGTACCGTGAATTCGAGCAGCGTGATTTGAGCCGTCAGCAAGGCGAGCCGACGCGCAAGCAGGCATTGCAAAATTTGGTCTTGACCTCGGGCATACAGCACGAGGGTTTTTGGATTGAGATTTGCCAAAAGGCCTTGGCGATTTTGGATGCGCCTGAATCAACGTAGTCGGCTCATGTTACCGCTTCGACGCCTCAACCCTTTGCCTACGCGAAGGGTTTTTAGAACCAAATCGAATAAACTTATGCTAATATAGCAATATAGTAATTAACTCGTTTTGGAGCTTAGTATGGCCATCCCATCGTATCGTGAACTCACCAGTGAGATTAATCAGCAGTTGGCACCGTTTCGGCAAGAGTCGCCGGAGGTGATGAAAGCCTTTGGCGAATTGGCGCGCACAGCGACCAAGACCAATGTGCTGGACGAAAAAACCAAGGAATTGATCGCCGTGGCGATTGCCGTGGCGACGCGCTGTGATGGCTGTATTGGTTTTCATGTCAAAGCGTTGGTGCGTTTGGGCGCGAGCAAAGCCGAGTTGAATGAAACCTTGAATATGTCGGTGTATCTCGGCGGCGGTCCGTCGCTGATGTATGCGGCCAATGCTTTGGCGGCGTTTGACGAGTTCAGCGCACAAAGCTGAAGTGTTTTCCACTCGCCGCATGGTTTTGGCGGTAAAATAGTCTTGGTACTGTGGTGATCCTGCCCAGTGTCGAGCATGACATTGACGTTGATTGATGGTGTTTTGAAAAAAGGAGAAGATTATGAGTCCAAATGTAGGTGGTATTGATAAAGTATTGCGCATCGTGATCGGTGTGGTATTGATCGGTTTGGCCGCCTCGGGGCGAATCGGTGCGTGGGGATACATCGGGATTTTGCCGTTGCTGACCGGACTGTTCAGCCGTTGCGGTCTGTATTCGCTGTTGGGCATTAATACCTGCCCGATGAATAAGAAGTGATTTTTAGCTATGTGAAAAAGCCCACGCAATGTCGTGGGCTTTTTTGTTCTTTCGCGGGTGATTAACGGTGGTGATTAACGGTGACCACTCACTTCGGCCAAGAGGTTTTGCTGCTCTTCCTGCTGCTTTTGCAGATGCGTGACGATATTGCCGCAGACCACATCGCACAGCTCGTACACTGCTGCGTCGGCAATGCGGTAGTACACGCTGTTGCCTTGGCTGGTTCGGCTGACCACGCCTTGCTGAGCCAATAGGGACAAATGTCGCGAAATATTGGCCGCCGTGTAGCCGCATATCTGTGCCAATTCGCCGACATTGTGCTCGGATTGGCGCAATTCGTTGAGGATGGTCAGGCGCGTCGGGTCAGACAGCACATGGAAGTAGCGTGCGACGGCTTGAATGGTGGCGGGGGTCATTTCTTTGACAGTCGTTTTCATGGCGTCCATCTTACCCGAATTTGATGAAAAACGTCTTTGAACAGACCTTATTGGTACAATAAAACAACAAATTAACTAATTAACTATTTGATTAAATTGTGTATAATGACCCGAATGATTGAATGAGGTGGCTTATGAAACAAAATCGCATAGTGTGGTGGGTGGCTTTGGCCGTGGTATTGGCGCTCGGTTCGTGGTGGCTTTTTGGGAAAAAAGCGCCCGAGGCCAAGGTTGAGCCGGTCAAAACCGCTCATCTGCAAACGCTCAAAGTAGTCGCAGGTGGTAGCGCCGGACAGATGAGTTTTGATGGTGTCGTCGAGTCGGTGCGCCAGAGCGTCATTGCCGCGCAGGTGGCGGGGAATGTGGTGGAAATCCGCGCGCGTGCCGGAGATCGCGTGGCGGCGGGTCAATTATTGTTGCGCATTGATGGACAAGCCGCCGAGCAAGCGGCGATGGCTGCGCGCAACGAATATGCGCGTCAAGAAGCCTTGTATCGTAAAAATTACATCAGCAAAGCTGCGCTGGAGCAGGCTAAAGTGCAATTGGCCGCGGCGACTGCACAATCGGGCTACTTCCTCATCAAGGCGCCGTTCTCCGGCGTGATTACCGAAGTGAATGCCAAACAGGGCGAAATGGCGATGCCGGGTATGCCGCTGTTGCAAATCTTTGACCCATCGGCGATGCGCGTGAGTGCGCAAGTGCCGCAAACGCAATTGAATCAAATGCCCAAATCAGCCAATGCGCGTGTTGAATTGGCAGGTATGACCGATGCGAATCAATGGTTGGTTCCTGCGTCAATGGAGGTTTTACCAGCGGTTGATGCGCGGACACACAGCGGCACAATCCGTTTGCCTTTAAATAAAACCAATATTGATCTGATTCCGGGGACATTTGCCCGTGTGTGGATGGAAATGCCCGCAGGTATGGAAAGCGGCGTGACGCCGATTTGGGTTCCCAGCTCAGTGGTATTGCGTCGCGGCGAGGTGAACGCGGTGTATGTCAAATCACCCGAAGGTGTTTTCCTCATGCGCCAAGTGCGTTTGGGACAAACGCAGGGCGATCAGGTACAAATTTTGACCGGTCTGTCGGCGAATGATGAAATCGCCGTTGATCCACAAGCGGCGGCTGCAAGCTCAGCAACTGCGCAATAAGTAGTGGGCAAGCAACTCAGACAGAGCAACTCGGACAGAACAAGGAATTCGCATGAGCACACCCGATCAACACACGCCGCCGCAGGTAGCTGAACCTGAAAAAGCCAAAATGGGCATTTCAGGTCGCATTGCCGCGTTTTTCCAATCGGCGCAAATCACACCGTTGCTGGCACTGGTTGCCCTGCTGTTGGGGATTTTTGCCGTTTTGGTCACGCCGCGTGAAGAAGAACCGCAGATCAACGTCACCATGGCGAACGTGCTGATCCCATTCCCCGGCGCATCGGCCAAAGATGTCGAGCGCATGGTTGCAGGGCCGGCTGAGCAGGTTTTGGGACAAATCGCCGATGTTGAGCACACCATGTCCGTTTCTCGCCCAGGGATGGCGGTGGTCACCATTCAGTACAAAGTGGGCGTACCGCGTACCGAAGCGCTGGTGCGCTTGTACGACACGCTCAATTCCAATACCGACTGGCTACCGCAGGGACTGGGTGTACAGCCGCCGATCGTCAAACCCAAAGGCATTGACGATGTGCCGATTGTTACTCTCGCGTTGTACAGCAAAAATGCGCAAACCAATGTCAGCGAACTGGAGCGCGTGGCGCACAGTTTGGAAGCCGAACTTAAACGAGTGGACGGCACGCGCGAAATTAAAACCATCGGCGGCCCGGGACGCGCCGTCATGGTTGAGCTTGACGGCGCGCGCATGGCCAGCTCGGGCGTGAGCGTGAACGAAATTCGTCAGGCTTTGCAATCAGCCAATATGGGCATGCCGATTGGCAACTTACTCACCGGCAATCAAACCGTATACGTCGAAACCGGCGCACATTTACAAAATGCTCAGGACGTCGGTGAAATCATCGTCGGCGTGAGCAACGGTCATCCGGTGTATGTGAGCGACATTGCGACTGTGCGAGACGGTGCGCCGCCGCCGAGCAGCTATGTGTGGTTCGGTCAGACCGCAAACGATATGGTCGATGGCCAATCACTCAATGCCACGTTTGGCGAATATCCGGCTGTCACCATGAGCGTGACGAAAAAACCGGGTTCGAATGCGATTGATGTCGCGGACAAAGTCATGGCGCGTGTCGGGCAACTGCAAAACACCGTGATTCCGTCCGATGTAACCGTTGCGGAAACGCGCAACTACGGCGCGACGGCGAATGACAAGGCCGTTAAACTGATTCAAAAATTGATATTCGCAACGCTCTCTGTCGTGGCGCTGGTGTATTTCGCGCTGGGGCGGCGCGAAGCCGCGATTGTCGGTGCTGCGGTGGCATTGACCTTGATGGCGACGCTGTTTGCCTCGTGGGCGTGGGGCTTTACGCTCAATCGCGTATCGCTGTTCGCACTGATTTTCTCCATCGGGATTTTGGTCGATGATGCGATTGTGGTCGTTGAGAATATTCATCGCCATCAGCAATTATTCCCCAATAAAACGCTGGCACAAATTATTCCCGGTGCGGTTGACGAAGTCGGCGGTCCGACGATTTTGGCCACGCTCACCGTGATTGCCGCATTGCTGCCGATGGCGTTTGTCAGCGGTTTGATGGGGCCGTACATGAGCCCGATCCCGATCAATGCCAGCATGGGGATGTTACTGTCATTGGCGATTGCTTTTGTCGTGACGCCGTGGATGGCGCGCCTTTGGCTGAACAAAGAGCCTCAGCACCACGACGGTCTATCGGCAAAATTGCGTCCAATGTTTGAGAAAGTATTCCGTCCGCTGTTGGACGAAAAAAGCGGTGCGAAAAATCGCTTCAAGCTGGGTTTGGGTGTCTTTGGCCTGATTGCGCTCTCAATGGTGCTGCCGGTGATTGGCTTGGTTCAATTAAAAATGCTGCCGTTCGATAACAAATCTGAATTCCAAGTGGTGGTGGATATGCCCGCAGGGACGGCGCTGGAGCAGACTTCAGCGGTGTTGCACGACTTGGGCGCCTATCTGGGCACTGTACCCGAAGTCACCAATTATCAAGCCTACGCAGGAACGGCGGCACCGATTAATTTTAACGGTTTGGTGCGTCAATACTACTTGCGCAGTGGCGGCGAATACGGTGAGTTGATTGTTAACCTAAAAGACAAACACCACCGCAGTGAGAAAAGCCATGCGATTGCCACGCGCCTGCGCCCTGAATTACAAAAAATCGGCGCGCGCTACAACGCCAACGTGAAAGTGGTGGAAGTGCCACCTGGGCCGCCGGTACTATCGCCGATTGTTGCCGAAGTCTACGGGCCGGACGATGCGGTGCGCACACAAATTGCGAAAAAGGTGCGTGAGGTATTCACCAGTACGGACAATATCGTTGACGTGGACGACAGCGCACCGGCTGATGCGCCGCGCACGCTATTGACCATTGATCGTCGCAAAGCGGCTTTGCTCGGCGTGCCGCAGCAGAGCATCGTTGCCACGCTGCGTGCGGGCTTGGCCGGAGAGGCAACCACTTATTTGCACAATCAGAGTAAATATCCTGATGCGGTGACTTTGCAATTACCGGCCAATCAGCAAGGGAGCTTGGACAGCTTGTTGCAAATGACCGTGCGCAATGCGATGGGGCAGAGTGTGCCGATTCGTGAGCTGGTCAATGTGAGCGATACGGTGCGCGAGCAAGCGATTTATCACAAGGATTTGCTGCCGGTGAATTTCGTGGTGGGCGATATGGCGGGCAAAATTGACAGTCCGTTGTATGGGATGTTTGGCATGCGGGGTGATATTGCAAAAATCACTTCGCCCGATGGCGGCAAACTGACGGATTACTTTATCAAACAGCCGGATGATACTTATCGCGGTTACTCGATCAAGTGGGATGGTGAGTGGCAGATTACCTATGAAACCTTCCGTGATATGGGCTTGGCCTACGGTGTCGGTTTGATTTTGATCTATTTGCTGGTGGTGGCGCAGTTTGGCTCCTACCTCACGCCGCTGATTATCATGGCGCCGATTCCTTTGACCATCATCGGTGTGATGCCGGGTCATGCACTGCTTGGGGCGCAATATACGGCGACCAGTATGATCGGGATGATTGCGCTGGCGGGGATTATCGTGCGCAATTCGATTTTGTTGGTGGATTTTATTCGTTTGCAAACTGAGCAAGGGATGCCGTTCGCTCAGGCGATTATCGAGTCGGCGATTACCCGTGCGCAGCCGATTATGTTGACCGGTTTGGCGGCAATGATGGGCGCATTCTTTATTTTGGATGACCCGATTTTTAATGGCTTGGCGATTTCGTTGATTTTTGGGATTTTCGTGTCCACCATTTTGACTTTGGTGGTGATTCCGCTGTTGTATTACGTTGCGTATCGTAAAAAATACGCCAATCAATCACAATCACTTTGAATTTGAAGGTAAGGAGAGACAAATGACTTCATGGGGCTTAACTCGTTTGATGGGCGGTTCGTTCATTTTGATTTCACTGGCGTTGGGCGCGCCTGCGAGCCCACTGTTCGTGAATCAATGGTGGCTGGCATTTACCGCATTTGTGGGTTTGAATTTTGTACAAAGCGCGTTTACCTGCTGGTGTTTGCCGGAAAAAATCTTCCGCAAGCTGGGCGTTAAAAGCGGTTGCTAAACCACTGAATATAGAGCATTGGATGGATCGGGAGAATCGTATGAAATGGGTCGTGCATACTCAGAACACAAGCTTATTGACGTTGAGCAAGCTCACGCTGGGTCTTGCATTAGCGTTCTCAGGTGCAGCGTATGCGGATGACCTGAGCCTGTCCGAAGCCATCTCCGCGGCCAAACTGCATGATAAAGAATACCTTGCGGCAGACACGCTGACGCAGACGGCAGAGTCCCTGCGCGACCAAGCAAAAAGCCTGTGGCGACCACAGGTATTGCTCAGCGGATCGATTGGCAAAAGCTCGCATGAGACCAAAACCTCCGGCGCACAGTTCTCGGCTCCGAGCATGAATATGTTCAATCAAGTGGCAGATTTCAACACCTCCATTAGCAACGGAACCGCCACACAATGGGCGATCAGTGCGAAGCAACCGCTGTTCAATCCCACGCGCAAAGCCCAGAGCAAGCAGCTCAAACTCGGCGCGCAAATGACCGATTTACAAAAACAAGGCGCAGAACAAGCACTCATCGTGCGCATTGCCGAGCGCTACTTTGATGCACAACTGGCGCAGCAAAAGCTACAACTGCTCAGCTCAGAACTGAACGCCACACAAAAATTCGCCGAAGAAGCCCAATATCGCTTCGACATTGGCAATCGCCCAATCACCGAAGTCTACGAAGCGCAAGCGCGTCTGGCAGAAATTCAAGCCACACATTACGGCGCACAAAGTGACTTACAGATCAAATTACAGCGCCTGCACGACAGCATCGGCCACCTGCCCGCATCCTTGCCCAACTCACTGCAATTGCGCAATCCGCTACCGAAATTAGAACCGGTTGCCGTGTGGTTGGAGCAAGCCAAACAAAACAATATTGAAACGCAAATGCAAGCCTTGGCAGTGCAAAATGCACAAGCCAAAGCCCAAGAATACACCCTCGGCGCCTCCGCATCACTCGATTTGGTCGGGCAAATCGGTCGTCAAAAACTCAGCGGTGACGGTGATTACGGCGCAGCCAAGAACCAAGAAAAAAGCAATATGATCGGCGTACAACTGAGCGTACCCCTGTACACCGGTGGCTACAACAGCGCGAAATACAAAGAAGCGCAAGCCGCATTGAGAAAAGCACAAATCGACTTAACACGCGCCCAAGAGCAAGTGGAGCAAAACGTCAATGCCGCATGGCTGGGCGCGAAAACGGCCGAGTTACAAGTGACCGCATTGAACCAAGCGCTCAAAGCCAGCGCAGCGCGACTGGATGCAACCAAAACCGGCCAAGAAGTCGGACACCGCACCCTGTTGGACGTTTTGAACGCACAAAATCAAAACACCCAAGTACGCATCAACTTAGAAGCAGCGAAAGAAAACTACGTCCTCAGCCGATTGCGTTTGGGTGCATTGGTGCAAAGTTTGGATGCGAATACTGTCACTCAATGGGTGCGTGAATGACGCATGAATGATGAGTGGATGTGTCACGATGACGATGTATAATGTCTCTATAGCGCAGACAAAATAAACCAGACAATCATTCCAACCCTATTACACTAAAAAACAATCACAGCAGATCACGTCGGGGATCAACCGGCGGATTCGTGGGGCGTATAAAAATAATCAAGCCGCCCTTGATGTTGTTGTTTGAAGAGGAGGTGTGATATGGAAAATCATCAAATTAATCCCCAACGTCGCTCGTTTTTGAAACAAACGGCGATGATTTCAGGGGCAAGCGTCCTGAGTGGTCACTTACTCACTCAGCCGCAGGCCGCGCATGCGCAGACATTGAGTCAAGCAGTGCGTGTGGTCATCGCCGGTAGCGGTCTGGGTGGATTAGCGGTTGCCACTCGTCTGCGGAAACAATTACCCAATGCCAAAATTACCGTGATTGACGGTAAGCAAGAGCACAACTACCAACCCGGCTATACCTTGGTAGCGACTGGTATTTGGTCGGCGGATAAAGTCAGCGATCGCAATGAACGCTTGATGCCTCAAGGGGTTGAGTGGATACGCGAACCGATTGCCGAGTTCGCTCCAGACGCGAATAAAGTGACGACAGCTTCGGGGCAAACGCTCGAATACGACTATCTGGTGGTGGCGACCGGTGTGCGTTTGGGGTACGACAAACTTGAAGGCATGGATGTGAACGCAATTGGTCAGAATGGCTTGGCCAGCGTGTATCACAGTCCCGTTGCCGCCGCAAATACCTGGCAGGCGATGGATGCTTTTCGTCAAAAAGGTGGGCGTGCGGTGATGACGTTGGCGAAAACCCCGATGAAATGCGCGGGCGCGCCGTTGAAAATGACTTTCATGGTGTCCGATCGCTTGCGCGAAAGTGGCAGATCCCAAGATGCCACAATCGATTTTTATACGCCAATCCAAAGCATTTTTAGCGTGAAGGTGGTCAATGACCATGTATTGGCGCGCTGGGAAAAATTGCCTACGCCTGTTGCGACGCATTTTGAGCAAGAATTGGTTGGCGTGGATATTGGTGCGCGCCAAGCGCATTTCAAAGACAGTGGTGGCAATATTCACAAGGAGTCCTATGATTTTCTACATGTGGTTCCGCCCATGTACGCGCCCGATTCGGTGAAGAATAGTCCACTGGTTATCGCGGAGGGACAGCCCAATGCAGGCTGGTTGGAGGTGGACAAAGGCACTTTGCAGCATAAACGCTACCCGAATATATTTGGCATCGGCGATATTAACGGCACGGCGCGAGGGAAAACGGCTGCGACGGTGAAAAAGAGCGCACCGATTGTTGTTCACAACCTGCTGCAAACCATTCAGGGTAAGGCCGCCGATCAGCTGTTTGACGGTTACACCTCATGCCCGTTGCTGACTCGCGAGGGCTCTGCGTTGCTGATTGAGTTTGATTACGATGGCACATTGACACCGAGTTTGCCGCTGATTGAACCGCTGCAAGACAGCTATTTGGCTTGGTTACTCAAATATGCACTGCTCAAGCCGGCGTACATGGCGGTTTTGAAAGGTCGCGTGTGAACGCGGCGAAGGATTTTCTTAAAAACGATAAACGGCTGAAAATCTGCATGTTGCGTATGTGTATGGTTTCGGCTGAGGGAGCATGTTATGTATGAAATTTGGTTGGGAATCAATATTATTTATGAGTGGTGCTTGCTGCATCCGGCGGTACCATTGGGCATGTTGGCAACTCTGGTGATTGCGTATGCGATTACCATCGGACAACGTAAAAATTGGCGTGCAGGACTACGTCCGGCAATGACTTGGGTTATATTGGCATTTATCGCGCTGCTCTTTGTGTATCCGATGTGGGTCAAGTCGTCGATTACAGAGATGCGCTATTCGGTTGATTGGATCAATCATTTGGGCATTTGTGCGGGACTGGCGGGTTTTGTCGGTTTGGTGGCGTGGCCGATCTTGGCATCGGCGCGTGCGCGAAAGGCGCTTTAATGATGCTAAACGGTGTATGAAAAAGAGGAGCATTGCTCCTCTTTTTTGCCGAGTCAGTTTTGACTCCATTCCTTGCTCAAACGGAGCGAATTATTTTTCCACAAACGCACGTTCAATCGCGTAGTCACCCGGCTCGCCCATGCGTGGCGATTCGGTAAAACCCATGCCATTGAGCATGTCGCAGCAGCTTTGCAGCATGGATGGCGAACCGCAGATCAATACGCGGTCAGTTTCACGATTCAGTCGCGGCATACTGATGTCGTCGGTCAGTTTGCCACTGATGAGGAGATCGGTCAGACGGCCTTGGTTGTAGAATGGTTCGCGCGTGACCGTTGGGTAGTAAATCAGTTTTTCTTGAATCATGTCGCCGAAATATTCGTTGTTCGGCAATTCTTTCATGATGTATTCGTGGTAGCCCAATTCGCTCACGTAGCGCACGCCGTGAATCAGGATGATTTTTTCGTAGCGCTCGTATACGTCAGGGTCACGAATGATGGACATGAATGGCGCCAGCCCTGTGCCAGTGGAGAATAGGTATAGGTTTTTGCCCGGTAGCAGGTTGTCTTGTACCAATGTACCGGTGGCTTTTTTGCTGACCAGTACTTCGTCGCCGACTTTGAGGTGCTGTAGGCGCGAGGTCAGCGGGCCGTTTTGTACCTTGATCGAGTAGAATTCGAGCTGCTCTTCGTAATTCGGGCTGACAATCGAGTAGGCGCGCATCAGTGGTTTACCATCAACTTCTAAGCCAATCATGACGAATTGACCGTTGATGAAACGCAATCCGGGATCGCGCGTGCAGGTGAAACTAAACAATGTGTCATTCCAGTGGTGCACACTGGTCACTTTTTCATAATAAATATTGGACATTTTTTTATTCGCGACAGAAATAAATGAAAGGCATATTGTACTATTTTTGTCGGAATTGTTCAGCGCTTTTTCCGTGCGTGGTCGGTAAACTGTGTTAAATAGCCAACATGAATTTATTTATGCTAAATAAATATATTAAGGCGCTTGGTTTAGCGAGGCAAAGTCTCGGCAAAAGCCGGTTGGCTGGCTAAATGGGCTTCCCATTGCGCGATGTGCGGAAAATCGGTGCGCCATGCGTCATCGGGCTGGCGAAAATCAATGAAGTTGAGCACGCACATTAGGCCAATGTCGGCCACGCTGTAGGTGTCGTTGGCCAACCACGGGTGCGTGGCGAGTCGCGTTTCAATCGCCGCCAGTCCGGCGCGTAACTTGCCCTTTTGCCGCGCCAACCAGTCTGGCCATTGTAGTGCTTTGGGACGCAGTTGTTCAACGCGGTGTTTGGCCGCCGCATCCATCAAGCCATCGGTCAGCGCTGCCCATTTGAGTGCTTCGATGCGCTGTGTCGGTTCGTTCGGCAGGTGCATGGGTGCGAGCAGCTCCAGATATTCAGCGATCACGCGCGAGTCGATGACGGCGTCCTTTTTGTCGATCAGCAGACACGGCACTTGGGCGAGCGGATTGTGTGCGGTGACGTGCGGATTTTGTCCCCATACATCGTCCAAAATCCATTCGTACGGCAGCTTTTTCTCCGCCAGCAAGATGCGAATTTTGCGCACATACGGGCTGGTCAGGGAGCCGATCAAGGTCAAATGTGGCATAAAACGTCCTTTCACAAAAAATTCTACGGGCTTTGTTCTATAATGCCTGCGTCAAGGCGAGGCTCGTTGGCCTCGCACATCTGAATTAAACGCCGTAGGAGCGAAAAATGCAAACATTATCTAAATTGGCCGTTGTGCTCACCCTGCCGTTGTTGTTCGCCAGCGCGTGTACGCAGGAGACGCAAAACCAAATTGGTCGCAGCATCCAAAACTGGACGGGGACGAACGGTGTTTTGGAGGTTTATGCGGGCAATACTTTGGTCAAACGCTTTATGAATATTGACAAAATGTCCACGGCGATGGGCACGAGCGATGGTGGTGCGCGCTCGTATCGCTACGGCTACGGCGTGATTGACCTGAATTTGAACGGTAAAGTTGATCCGGGTGAGCGCCGTGTGTATTTTGAAATCAGTGATTATTCAACTTCGTATGTGTTCTACGAAGCGCCGTAAATCATCCGAAATAAAAAACGCCCTGTTCCAGTACAGGGCGTTTTACTTCACAAGCGTCGTTATTTATTGGTGTAGGCCGACTCCTCGTGACAAACGATGTCAATGCCTTCCATTTCCTCGTCTTTGGTCAGGCGCAGGCCACCCGCCAGCGCAATCAACTTGAGAATGATGAAGGTGCCAATGGCGGCGTACACAATGGTCGCGCCGACGCCGATCAACTGGATTTTAACTTGTTCCAGCGTGCCTTTGCCCTGACCGGTTGAGAATGCAAATGCGCCGGTCAAAATCGCACCGACAATCCCCGCGACGCCGTGACAGGCAAATACATCCAGTACATCATCGACCTTGAAGCGGCGTTTGTTTTGCACCGCCCAGAAACTTGCCGTTGCACCCAATGCGCCGATCAAAATCGCATACGCAGGGCTGACCAAACCGGCCGCCGGCGTGATCGCGACCAAGCCCACCACCGCGCCGGTTGCTGCGCCGACTGCGCTCATGGCGTGGCCGGTGGCGCGTTCCCAGATCAACCACACCACCAGAGCGGCTGCTGCTGCAATTTGCGTGGTCAACATGGCCAATCCCGCAGAGCCGTTCGCGCTCAATGCGCTGCCCGCGTTAAAACCAAACCAGCCGAACCAGAGCAAACCTGCGCCGAGCAACACAAACGGAATATTGTGCGGAATCGCGCCATTGCGCGTGGTTTGCAAGCGAGGACTGAGCAATTTGGCCGCCACCAGCGCCGATACGCCCGCGTTGATGTGCACCACCGTACCACCGGCAAAATCCAGTGCGCCCAGTTGGAATAACCAACCCGACGCATCCCAGACCCAGTGCGCCACGGGGCTGTACACAAAAATGCTCCACAGGGTGATGAAGGCCAAATACGCACCGAATTTCATGCGATCCACCAGCGCGCCGCTGATCAGCGCGGCGGCGATGATCGCGAAAGTCGCTTGGAACATCACAAACACATATTTCGGAATCAAATGCGCTGGGTCAAAGGTGGTGGCGGTGCTGCTGCTGTCCATGCCGGCGAGCATCAGATTGTGAAAACTGCCGAACCACGCACCCATCGGATTGTCACCAAACGCGATGGAGAAACCGACAGCGACCCACACCAGCGTAATCACGCCCATGGCGGCGAACGACATCATCATGGTATTCAACACGCTTTTGCTGCGCGACAGCCCGCCGTAGAAAAACGCCAGCGCAGGTGTCATCAGCAATACCAAGGCGGATGAGATCAAAATAAATGCGGTGTCGGCGAAATCGACGGCGGCTGTCACAGCCTCTGGTGCGGGCGGTGTTTCGCTCGAGGTTTGCGCCCAAGCCACACCGCTCACCGCAGTGGCGAGTAGCAACACCAAAGGTATTCCATAACGTTTCATACATATTCTCCTGTAAAGCTGTGCAATTTGATTAATCAATCCGTTGCCATACCCAAAATCGATCAATTGGCGCAGAGCGCCTCGTTGATTTTGAGCAAACATGGCCGAAGTTTGAGTGAAAACAATCCACTTGTAAAGCAATCAGGCTGTGAGCTGATGGTGGTAAGTGTTTGAATATATTATGATTTTGCTTCGTTGTGGTGCGCTGATCGGGTTGGGCTAACGATTTGTGCGTTGATTTGGTGCGCGCGCTGGATGAATGAGGACGTGTGCGTCAAAACGCATTTTTTTGGTGCATGGGCAAATTTTTTCAAGAATTTCTTGGGTGGTGCAAAATTCCCACAGCCGTTGGCTGGTGCATCAGGCTTGAGGCATGGAGGTTGATGGCGTGAAATATGCCAAGGTTCTGAGGCGCAGATGCGCGGTCGTCTTAGCCATTCAATGCGCGTAAAGCACAGTGCAAACGCGCCGCCCCGTGACCGCTCACGACTGTATAAGGGCGCTGGTAGCGCGCCAGCCAAATTTCGTATTGCGCAAAAATCGCCTGACGCTGTGCCAGCTCGGGCGCACTGCGCAGCGGGTCGGCTTGCCACGGCAAATCGGGCGTAAGCAGCAGATAATCGGTAAAGGTTTGCGTCGCGCAGGCGTGCTCGATTTCCGGCGGCACATAGCCCAAAGCCGCTTGCGCCCAGACCGCCAGCACCGTGGCCTCGGTGTCAAACAGAACGTCTGCGTGCCCATGCGTCTGCGCGTGTATCTGTGCCTGTGCGATGCCCGCCTGATTCAAGCGCAATTGACCACGGCCAATCGCGAGTAAATCCGTCTCGGTGTATACGCCTGTCTGTGCAGGCACATCGTTGTGAACATTGGCGTGCACATGGTCGTGCACATATTCACGCATATATTCGCGCACATATTCACGAACCCAAATGCCATTCAGATGCGTCGCCAATTGCGTGCACAAGGTGCTTTTACCCGAACTTTCGGGGCCGAGAATGGCAATGGTGCGCAGGCGATCCATCACAACCACCCCACGGCGCGCAACAACGCAATACCACCTGCCGCAATCGGCATGGCGCCAACGGTGGTGATACCGATGATATTGGCGGCGGCGACCTCATTCGCGCCCATCGCTTTGGCCATGACGTAGCTCGCGGCGGCCACTGGCGTGGTCATCATCATGAACAGCACACCCATATTTAAACCCTGCAAACCAAAGGCCAATCCGACCAACACAGCGATTACCGGTGCGGCGATCAGGCGTCCCATGCTTGACCAGAGCGCGATATTGGACACGCTGAACAGCGATTGCACATTCAGCGTGGCGCCTGCGCAGATCAAGGCTAACGGTAAGGCAATTGCTGCCAGATAACCACCTGTTTGCACCAGTAACGGCGAGACCGGCAGCGCGATGGCTTTGGCCGCGAGCGCAAGCAAAATAGCGATGATCAGCGGATTGGTGAGCAATTGGCGGGCAAAGTAAGCCATCTGCACACGGCGCGAGCCAGCCACGTTTTGATTCAGCGTAATCACTGCCAACACGTTGTAGAGCAAGGTCATGGCGCCACCATAAACTGCGCCGACCGCGACGCCTTCGGCACCATACGCATTGGCAATGAACGCCAACCCCGCAATCATCGTGTTCGCGCGGTACACGCCTTGCACAAAAACGCCTTTGTCTGTGGCGACCATGCGTGTGCGTGCGGCGACGAGTTCTGCGCCGAAAAACAGGATTAAACTGGCGACTGCGCCAGCGGCGATGAGCGGAATTTGCGAGCTGAAATCCACCTTGTTGCCATAAATGCTGAAAAACAATAGCGCTGGCAATGAGTAGCGAAACACGATTTTCGATGCTTGGTCGCAAAAATGCGCGTCAATCTGTCCGCTGCGGCGCAAAAAATAGCCCAATGCCAACAGCAAAATGCTCGGCAGTGTGACGGATAAGGCAAACACCAAGGCTTGCCAAAATGAGCCTGACATGAAAATCCTTCAAATAATGCGGGTGCGTGGTGCTTCCGTTGGCACCAAAAACGCTGCTGATGCAATCAGCGCCAACAACCGCCAGTCAATCGCGTACCAACCGCATGATAACACCACCGGCACGCCAAATCAGCCCTGCATGAGCGTGTTTGCGCGGGTATGTTGGATTGGTGCGGTTGATGGTGACCGGTGTGTGACATCGTTTAATCTCTTTGGGTTGAATTCCCCGCCCCTTGGGGCGTAATATATTCGCATGAGCGAATATATTCATAAAAGTCATAACGTAACAGTGTTGTTATATCACTTGGTATTTCCTGCGAAATATCGTCGCAAGGTTATTGGTTCGGAAGTAGATGAGGCATTGAGAGCTGTTTGTGTAGAGATAGAAGGGTGTTATCAAATTCACTTTATAGAGATAGGAACAGACAAAGATCACGTTCACTTTTTAGTTCAGAGTATTCCTACGTATTCAGTGGTGAAAATAGTCACACTAATAAAGAGTCTCACGGCGCGAGAAATATTTCGCAGATGTCCACAAGTAAAGAAGCAATTATGGGGTGGAGAGTTTTGGTCAGATGGTTATTTTGCAAGCACGGTGGGTAAGCATGGTGATGAGAATATGATAAGCACATATGTGAAAAGCCAAGGGAAAGAATATGTCAAATTACATGAAAATCGACAATTGGCACTATTCTAATACCTCGTCCGCTTGCGGCGGGGTAGTTTATTTGATGTGCGGAGCAGTCATTCTCTTGAATTGCTGCTTAATGTATTGCTTAACGTATTGCTCCACGCGCCGCTTGAAGCCGCAGGCGGGAATGTGTATATTGAACCATTTATATCCAACGTGCGTCACCAACTTGTTCATGAAACCCCATATCACCTTAGCCCTACTGTTCTGCGTGGTGTTGTCCGCGTGCAAACCGGCGCACAGCGCATTTGAGCGCGCCATGTCTGCGCCCGAATCGAATACGGCCAACTCGACGACTATATCTGCGGTGACTGCGCCCACGTATGCCGATTTGGCCTATGCCGGTACGAGTAATCAGGCGCAAATGCTGGATGTGTATGCGCCTGACGTGACAGTGAATCCGAGCGAGCAAGGTCATCGGCCATTGGTCGTATTCATCCACGGCGGTGCATGGATGATCGGCGATAAAGCATGGATGAGCGGCGGCACGCACATGCAATTGGAACAACTGCTCCGCCTGCTGTTGGACAACGGCTACGCGGTCGCCTCGGTCAACTACCGACTGATACCCGAGGGCATATTCCCCGCGCCGATTCACGATGTAAAAGCCGCTGTGCGCTATTTGCGCGCCCATGCCGCTGAGTTGGGTATCGATTCCGAGCGCATCGCCGTTGCTGGTGAGTCTGCGGGTGGTCATTTGGCACAACTGCTCGCGGTCAGTGCGGGTGAACCGAGTTTGGAAGGCACACTGGGCAATGCGGCATTCAGCAGTCGGGTCAAAGCCGCGATCAGTTATTACGGCATTGCCGATTTGCGCCATTTACCTGCCGAACGGGCGGCACAAGGCTGTCCGAATCCGTGGGGGTACGATCCGAACAAACCGCATGAGGCCGAATACGGCCTGCTTGGCGGTGGTGCGCTCGATACGCCTGAGCGTCAGCAGCAGGCATTGCTTGCCAGTCCGATTCACTATGTCAGCGCTGATGATCCGCCGATGTTGCTACTGCACGGACGGCAGGATTGTGTGGTGGCGTATGTGCAGTCACAAGCGATGGCTACGGCGTTGCAAAAGGCGGGTGTACCGAGCCAGTTACGCCTGATTGACGCCGATCACGCAGATGCGAAATTTTATACCGATTCGCAGTTACAGCAGCTATTACTGGGTTTTCTACGAACTTATTTATAAGCCAACAGGAGACGAATGATGCGCAAACAAGTGAGTCAAATATGGCAGTCTGCGCTTAGAAAATCAGCGGTGTGCGAGCATTTGGAAGGGTATCCGTATTGCCCGTTGTGTGGTAAAAAATTGGTGGTCAAACGAATTGATTCCTCAATTTTGGATGAAAACAAAGTGGAATATTGGTTGACCAAGATTTTTCGCCAAACTTTGCTGGGACTATTTATTGCGCCGGGGCAGCGGATTCGCACCTTTATTCAGACTGATCGGGAGGTGCTCACGCGGCCATTGCCGTATTTGGTACTGACTGCGGCAGTGGCACATTGGACATCCGGTTTATCCAACGAGTTGGCGCAGTGCGGAAACAGTGTTCTGTGCCAATGGGCGATGGATAATCCCGTGCCGGTGGAGTTGGCACAGACGATGATCTTAGCCACGGTACTGCGCTTTGTGTTTTTTCGCAACAGTGGGTATAACATCTGGGAGTTTGCCACGCTGTTTATGTATTTGCTGGCGCAGTGTTTTTTAATTTCTGCAGGATTCGATGTGTTTTACTATATCGCCGGCATGGATCCTTCAGTTTGGTCTGCGTTGCTCGCATGTAATGTCTATGTGTTGTTCGCCGTGGTGCAGTTTTTTGATGATAAAAGTGCCCGAGGCATACTGAAAGTGTTTGTTGCGGTTTTATTGGCTCTGGCGCTGTTTGTCTTCGGCGTGGGGTTGTTATCGCTGGTGGCCGATCGCTTGATGCCGTATTTACTGCCATTGTTGTCTTCGTGAAATGTTGCCCAATGGAGGCTGCGAGCGTGCTTGAACAATAGGCGAATAGTGAGCAGGAACTCATTGGCATCATGAAGGGATTGCTTGTCGCTGGGTGAAAAAGCAAACATCCATTTTGGGGGAAGGTTTACAATAACAAGGTTTTTATGTCGTGGAGTCATCATGCCAGAAGTTATTCGTGTCAAAGCCTTAGGCCGTCATTTACTCAAAGATCCTTTTCTCAACAAAGGCACTGCCTTCACCGCCGAGGAGCGCCGTGCGTTCCACATCGAGGGTCGCTTGCCACCGCGCATTGAGACGTTGGAGGAGCAGGTTGAGCGCCAATATGAGCAATATTCGGCCTGTAAAACCAACCTCGAAAAATATGTGTACCTGCGTGAATTGCAGGACTATAACCGTATTCTGTATTACGCCTTGGTCAAAAGCCATTTGGAAGAAATGCTGCCCATCGTCTACACCCCGACCGTGGGTGAAGCGATTCAGGAATTCAGCCATATTTACCGCGAGCCGCGCGGTTTGGTGGTGACCGAATCGAATTACCGTGATTTGGACGATATTTTGTCCACCTATTCGGGCACGACCAAGCTGGCCGTGGTGACTGACGCTGAGGGGATTTTGGGCATTGGCGATCAGGGGTTTGGCGGGATTGCAATTTGTATCGGTAAATTGACCTTGTACTCCTTGGCTGCGGGCATTCGCCCGATTGAGACCCTGCCGGTGCTGTTTGACTTTGGCACGAACAACAAAAAACTGCTCGAAGATCCGTTTTATCTGGGCGTGCGTCAACCGCGCACCCGTGGCGCGAAATACTACGAGATGATTGACGCGTTCGTCACCGCATTCAAAAAACGTTTCCCCGAAGCGATGGTGCAGTGGGAAGACTTCAGCAAATCGACCGCATTTGACGTGCTGGAACGCTATCGCGACACCATTCCGAGCTTCAATGACGACATCCAAGGCACGGGCGCAATGGCGCTGGGTGGCTTGCTCGCCGCCACCGATCATGGTCGCAAGCTGGCGGATCAAGTATTCCTCGTCAGCGGCGCTGGCGCGGGCGGTATTGGCGTGGCTTCGCAAATCATGTATGGCTTGATGCACGTCGGTTTAACCGAGGAGCAAGCGAAAGAGCGCATTTATGTGCTCGACTCGCGTGGTTTGGTCTTGAGCGACCGCGAAGGGTTGGAACCGTACAAACTGCCATTCGCACACGACCGTGAAAAACTCGTCGGCTGGAGTTACGCCACCGAAAATCCGAACATGATGGACACCATTCGCAATGCCAAAGTGACCGCGCTGATGGGTTTGTCTGGTCAAGGTGGCTCGTTCAACCAGCGCGTGATCGAAGCGGTGATGGAAAACACACCGAACCCGATTGTGTTCGCGCTGTCCAATCCGACCGATTTGACCGAAGTGTTACCGCATGATGCGCTGTGCTGGAGCGATGGCAAAGCCACGGTTGCTACCGGTAGCCCGTTTGCGCCGGTGGAGTGGAAAGGCAAAGTTTATGAAATTGGCCAAGGCAATAACACCTTTGTTTTCCCCGGTATTGGCTGGGGCGTGATCGCCTCGGGCGCGCGTCAAATCAATCAGCAGATGATGACCGCCGCCGCCGTGGCACTGTCCACTCAAGTCACCATCGCACGCATTGCGCAGGGTGCAGTGTTCCCACCGATTTCCGATCTGGAGCACGTCACCACCGTGGTGGCGCGCGCGGTGGCCGAAGCCGCTTTAGAATCCGGCGTGGCCACGCACAGCAAAGAGCAGACTGAAGAGGGGCTGGCCAAACACAGCTGGGTACCGATTTATCCGATTTTCGTGCCGGATAATGACTGATTCATGATGAGTGCTCATGCAAAAAGGCGACCGATGGGTCGCCTTTTTGTGCTTAATGCCCGCGAAGAGATTTAGGTAATCACATCTGGCGCCGCGCGACCAGTCAAGGCCGCAATGTCGGCGATTTGATACGCGATTTGGATCAACTCGGCCAATGCTGCTTGCGTGTCTTGCCCGTGTTTGGCGGGGTCGGCTTGGTATTGCTCAATGTACATGCGGATGGTCGCGCCGACCGTGCCCGTGCCGGACAGGCGGTAGACGATGCGCGAGCCATCGGTGAACAGCACGCGCAGCCCCTGATTGTGCGAGACCGAGCCGTCAATCGGGTCGTGATACGAAAAGTCATCCGCCGATTGCACCGTCAGCGCACCAAATGATTTGCCGGCGAGCGTCGGTAATTGCGTCTTGATGTGCGCTATCACCGGATTGGCTTTGTCGGTTTCGATCTCTTCAAAGTCGTGGCGCGTGTAGTAGTTTTGGCCGTACTGCGCCCAGTGGTTTTCGAGCAATTCTTTGACCGATACGCGGGTTTTGGCCAAAATGTTCAGCCACAGCAACACCGCCCACAAGCCGTCTTTCTCTCGAACGTGGTTGGAGCCAGCGCCAGCCGATTCTTCGCCGCACAGCGTGATGCGGTTGGCATCAAGCAGATTGCCAAAGAATTTCCAGCCAGTCGGGGTTTCAAAGCATTCCACGCTGAGTTTTTGCGCCACGCGATCAACGGCGGCACTGGTCGGCATGGAGCGCGCCACGCCGGTAATGCCTTTGGCATACGCAGGCGCGAGTTGTGCGTTGGCAGTCAGAATGGCCAATGCGTCGGATGGCGTCACCGGAATGCCACGACCAATGATGAGGTTGCGGTCGCCATCGCCATCGGAGGCGGCGCCGAAATCAGGCGCCTGGTCGCTCATCATCAAATCGTACAGCTCTTTGGCGTGTACCAAATTCGGGTCGGGATGATGACCGCCGAAATCGGTGGATGGCGTGCCATTGACCACCGAGCCTTTGGTCGCGCCGAGAATATCCTCAAAAATCGCGTGCGCATACGGGCCGGTGACGGCGTGCATGGCGTCAAATTTGATGGTGAAGCCGCTGGCGAATAGCGCGCGAATGGCGTCAAAATCGAACAATTCTTGCATCAGTTCAACGTAGTCGGTCACTGAATTGATGATTTCGACGCTGACCTGGCCAATCATTACCGTGCCGAGTTGGCTCAAATCCACATCGGCGCAGTCCGCTTCATCGTAGCCGCTGATGGTTTGTGAATAAGCGTAGATTGCGTCGGTGATTTTTTCCGGTGCGGGGCCGCCGTTGCTCATGTTGAATTTAATGCCAAAGTCACCATCCGGCCCGCCCGCGTTGTGACTGGCGGAGAGAATCACGCCGCCGAATGCACCGTATTTGCGAATGATGTGCGATACGGCGGGCGTGGACAGAATGCCGTTTTGCCCAATGAGGATGCGGTTGAAACCTTGCGCCACAGCCATTTTGATGACCAGTTGAATTGCGGTGTCGTTGTAAAAGCGACCGTCGCCGCCGATGACCAGCGTTTTGCCTGCAAAGCCATCTTCGGGCTTGACCGCCGCGAAAATCGAGGCAACGAAGTTCGCCAGATAGTGCGGCTGTTGAAACACGGTCACTTTTTTGCGTAGGCCGCTGGTGCCGGGTTTTTGTCCGTCAAACGGGGTGGTGGTGTGGGTGATGATATTCATTCTTATGTTATCCCAAGGTCAAAGTGGTAATTAAAACAGGTTTTTATATGCCAAAGCCGATTGCGTCCAGCCGACATCGGTCGCCATTCCGGCTTTTTGGATGCCTTGCCACAATTTTGGCTGCGCATACAGGTTTTTGAATCGCGCAACCGCGCTGATGATGCCGTCAGCGCTTACCTCGTGGCATTGAATACCGGTGGCGACGCCCGCGCTCACAGCCGCATGGTTGGCATCAACGATGGTGTCGTTTAATCCGCCCACACGCGTGACAATCGGCACGCAGCCGTAACGCAGGCCGTACAGTTGCGTCAAACCGCACGGCTCGAAACGGCTCGGCACGAGAATGCCGTCACAGCCGCCCTGCATCAGGTGCGAGAGTTGTTCGTCATAGCCGATGTGTACTGCGACGTGCGTCGGATGCTTGTGATGCGCCGCGTGCAGACCGGCCTCAATGCCGGGATCACCCGAACCGAGCACCACCACGCGAACATCCATCGCCACCAGCGCATCCAGACTCTGAAGCAATAAATCCATGCCTTTTTGCCACGTCAGACGACTGACGATGCAGAGCAATGGCGCATCGCTGTGCGGAATATTGAAATGCTTTTCCACCGCCTCTTTGTTGATTTTGCGCTGTTTGAGTTTGCTCGCGGTGTAATTCGCCACTAAGGCAGGGTCGGTGGCCGGATTCCAAATGTCGGTGTCAATGCCGTTGACAATGCCGCTCAGTGCCGAGCCACGCGAGCGCAGTAGTCCGTCCAAGCCCATGCCGCCGCCAATCGTGGTGATTTCATGAGCGTAACTCGGGCTGACGGTGGTGATTTGGTCGCTGAACAAAATCCCCGCTTTGAGAAAACCCACGCCGCCGTAGTATTCCACCCCTTCGGTGGAAAAAGCGTGACCGGGCAGACCAAGAAAGCCGAACATATGTGCCGAGTATTGACCTTGAAACGCGAGGTTGTGAATCGTGGTCACGGTTTTCGGGCGGTGTTTGCCCGCGCCTAAGTAATGTAAATACGTTGGCGCCAACGCGGTTTGCCAGTCATGCACATGCAACACGTCGGGACGATAGTCGATGTGCTCGTACGCGCCCCATGCTAATTGCGCCGCCATCAATGAGAGCGCGGCAAAACGGGTCGGGTTGTCCCACCAGTCGTTGCCTTCGTGATCCAAATAAGGATTGCCATCGCGGGCGTACAAATGTGGCGCGTCCAGCACCAATAAATCCATACCGTGTACGGTCGCCGACCACAGGCGCGCGTCACCCCAGAAAAATCCGTGGGTTTCCAGCCATAATTTCGGCGCATCGTCGCCACTCAATTCGTGTAACGCCTGCATCACGCGCGGATAGCCCGGAACCAGCGTTTTCACATGCACGCCTTGCGACGCCAAGGCCAAAGGCAATGCGCCGACCACATCGGCCAGACCACCGGTTTTAATCAAAGGATAGATTTCGGAGGCAGCGGCCAAGACTTGAGTCGGCGCGGCTTTTTTGCGACTGGTTTTTTTCGTTGGGGCGAAGGTTTTCTCAGCGGCGCGTGGCTTGCTGATGGTTTTGCCCTCATTTTTGGTGGCGGTAGCGGTTGCGCGGACGCGTTTGGGCTTACTCGTTGGGGCGGTGTCGGTGGCGGCGTCGGTGGCGAGCGCTGGCGTGTCAGCTGCGGTGCTTGTTGATGCACTCGTTTCGGTCAAGGTTTGTTTGCGAACCATAGGACTCCCTTAGAATAGTGTGTCAGAATCGCGCATGAAACCACACCGACGGGCTGGATTTGCCCGTCTTTCGATTTCATGCGCCGTGATTGAGCGGCTTATAGCGCATCAATCATTTTTTGCGTCACCAGACAGATGCCTTTGCTGGTGCGGCGGAAACGTTTGGCATCCAGTTCGGGGTCTTGGCCAATGACCATGCCTTCGGGGATGACCACGCCGCGATCGACCACCACATTGGATAGCTGGGCGCTGCGGTGGATAATCACTTCGGGCAGGATGACTGAGTTAGTCACGGTGCTGTATGAACGCACCAATACACCGGTGAATAACAATGAGTGGTTCAAAGACGCACCAGAAATAATGCAGTTACCGGAAACCATTGAGTTGATGGCTTCGCCGCGACGTCCCGGATCGTTGTGTACGAATTTGGCCGGCGCAGTAATTTCGTTGTAGGTCCAGATTGGCCAGTTTTGATCGTATAGATTCAACTGTGGCACGGTGGCGGTCAGATCAATATTGGCTTCCCAGTACGCGTCAATCGTACCCACGTCGCGCCAGTAGTGCGTCGGCTCATCTTTGTTGGTGACGCACGAATTGGAGAAACGATGCGCCACGGCTTTGCCATTTTTGACCAAATACGGGATGATGTTTTTGCCAAAATCGTGTTCGGATTCAGGATCTGCCGCATCACGGCGCAGAATATCCAATAAAAATTTGGTTTCAAATACATAAATCCCCATGGATGCCAAGGCTTGATCGGGGCTACCCGGAATACACGGCGGATCGGCGGGCTTCTCAACGAAATCAATAATCGTGTCTTCTTCGTCAACGTGCATGACGCCAAAGCCGGTGGCTTCCGTGCGTGGCACTTCAACGCAGCCGAGGGTTACGTCGGCTTTGGAGGCGACGTGCTGCTCCAGCATGATTTCGTAGTTCATTTTGTAAATATGATCGCCCGCGAGAATCACGATGTATTTCGGCGCGTAGCCCTCGATGATGTCGATGTTTTGATACACCGCATCGGCAGTGCCTTGGTACCATGATTCTTCGTCAATCCGTTGGCTTGCCGGCAGGATATCGAACCCTTCATTGCGCTCTTTGCGCAGGAAGGTCCAACCTTGGGTCAAATGGCGAATCAGGCTGTGTGCTTTGTACTGTGTGGCCACACCGATGCGACGAATGCCAGAATTGAGCGCGTTGGATAAAGCGAAGTCAATGATGCGGGTTTTACCACCGAAATAGACGGCTGGTTTGGCGCGCGAATCGGTTAATTCCAACAGGCGTGAGCCGCGACCACCGGCCAGTACGAAGGCCATGGCTTCTTGTGCCAAATGCGGATAGTAACTCCGGTTGGATGGTTTGCTGGTCATTGTGTTCTCCTTTATCAAATATTTCGCGCAAACTGTTTGGAATTGAGTCTAAGCGCGCCACTCAAAAATCAGGGTTGCCAACGGCGGCAAGCATAAGGTTAAAACGTGTTCGATATACAACGGCGGCGTATGCACTGGTTGATGCGGTGCAAGGCTGATCGGCGCGTTGGCGGGTTTTTGGATGGGTCGCAATTGTGGCCAAGCGCGCGCCTGTGTGAGTGCCTGCCCCAAATTGCCCATACCCGAACCGCCGTAAGTCGTCGCATCGGTATTAATGGCTTCGTGCCACACGCCCGCTTGCGGTACACGAATTTCGTAGCCGTGATGCGGTACGGGCGTCAGATTCGACACCACCAAGATCAATTGATCGGTTTTTTCTCCACGGCGCAACCAGCCAATGACTGACTGATCGTGGTCGTCCACCACGCGCCATTCAAAGCCGTCCCAGCTGTGCTCGCGTTCGTACAAAGCCGGTGAGGAGCGGTATAGATGGTTCAAATCGCTGATTAAACGTTGCACGCCGGAATGCTCGTGGTATTGGGTCAAATGCCAATCCAAGCTTTGGTTTTCATTCCATTCGGCGCGTTGCGCAAATTCTTGCCCCATAAACAGCAGTTTTTTACCCGGATAGCCCCACATATAGGCGTAATACGCGCGCAAATTGGCAAATTTTTGCCAGTCATCACCGTGCATTTTGTGAATCAACGAGCTTTTACCGTGGACGACCTCATCGTGCGACAGCGGCAAAACGAAATGCTCGCTGTAGGCGTACATTTGATTGAAGGTCAGTTTGTCGTGGTGGTATTTGCGAAATACCGGATCGAGGCTGAAATAATCCAGCGTGTCGTGCATGAAACCCAAATCCCATTTGAAGTTAAAGCCCAGTCCACCGTGCATCAGGTGCTGCGACACTTTCGGAAACGAGGTGGATTCTTCGGCGATCATCAGTGCTGATGGCACGCGCTCGTGGATGATTTGATTGAGTTTTTTGATAAAGGCAATGGCTTCGAAATTGTCGCTGCCGCCTTCTTGATTCGGCTCCCATTGCCCTGCTGGACGTGAATAATTCAGATGCAGCATGGAGGCAACCGCATCCACGCGCAGACCGTCCAGATGGTAGTGTTCGAGCCAAAACAATGCGTTGTTGATTAAGAATCCAGCCACCTCGCCACGGCCAAAATCATAAATCGCCGTGTTCCAGTCGGGGTGAAAACCGCGACGGCGATCCGAATGCTCGTACAGCGTCGTGCCATCAAACAGCGACAAGCCATGAGCATCGGTTGGGAAATGCGCTGGAACCCAGTCCAAAATCACGCCGATGCCGTTTTCGTGGGCGTGGTTGACCAGTCGCGCAAAACCGTCGGGCGAACCAAAGCGCGCGGTCGGTGCGTACATGCCGACCGGCTGATAACCCCAAGAGGCATCCAGCGGATGCTCGGACACCGGCATGATTTCAATGTGGGTAAAGCCCAAATCCTTCACATAGGCGATCAAGCGCTTGGCCAGCTCGTCATAGGATAGGAATAGGCCGTTTTCATCGCGTTGCCACGAGCCCAAATGCACTTCATAAATGCTGATCGGCTGAATATACGGATTGACTTGGTCGCGTTGCGCCAAATAATCGGCGTCAGTCCAAGCGAAATGGTGAATGTTGAATACTTTGGATGCGTTGGCTGGACGCAATTCTGCGGCGAAGCCATACGGGTCGGCTTTGAGCGGCAACATGTGACCGTGTGCGTCGCGCACGGCGAATTTGTACACGACCCCTTCACCTATGCCTTCAATGAATAATTCCCACAAACCACTGTCGGTGTGGCGGTGCATGGCGTTGGCGTGGACATCCCAATGATTGAAATCACCGACGACGGACACCTGCGAGGCATTAGGCGCCCAGACGGTAAAATAAGTGCCGCCATCGCGCACATGCGCGCCCATTTTCTCGTACAGATTGAAGTGGGTACTTTGGGCGAATAGGTAGCGATCCATTTCGCCCAAAAAGGTCGGATATGCGTCGTTGGTATCGGCTGGGCGGTTAGGCACACGTTCACCGCTCTCCATCGTGACCGATGGCAAAATGGCCTCGGTTTGCGGCTTGTGAACCTGTTTTGACATAACCACCCCCCAGTATTTTAGGAGACACTCATCTGAATGCAATGTCTATAGGGTTAGTGTACACCTTTGAGCCGAATCTGCCAACCTTTGCGTTGGCAGAGGGCGCATATTTCAAGCTATATCCAACCTATAGTCACTGTCATTCCATCTTGCGCAGGCCGTCACATTGGCCTGCGGTGTGAAATTCAGGCAACGGGAATGCCCCAAATTTCACGCGCGTACTCGGCAATGGTACGGTCGGACGAGAACCAGCCCATATTGGCTGTATTCAATACCGCTTTTTTCTGCCATTGATCTTGATCCAGCCACAGCGTATCCAGCTCGCGTTGCGCTTGCGCATAGCTCACGAAGTCCGGTGCAACGAGGAAATGATCGCTGTTGTACATCGATTCAACCAAACCGCTGTAACGGTGTTGATCGTTCGGTGAGAACACGCCACCGGCAACGGCATCCAGCACATCTTTGAGCGCTGGAATCGATTCGATGGTCGCGCGCGGATTGTAGCCGCGTACACGCAAATCCTCAACTTCCTGCGCGGTCATGCCAAAAATCTTGATGTTATCCGCGCCGACGTGCTCTAAAATCTCAACATTCGCACCGTCCAACGTGCCGATGGTCAGCGCGCCGTTCAGGGCGAATTTCATATTGCCCGTGCCGGAAGCTTCCAAGCCAGCGGTGGAAATCTGCTCGGATAAATCCGCCGCCGGCATGATGATTTCGGCGGTCGAGACGTTGTAATTCGGGATGAACACGACTTTGAGCAAATCGCCGACGGTCGGGTCGTTGTTGATCACATTGCCCACATCGTTAATCAAGCGAATGATGGATTTGGCTTGCCAATAGCTTGCCGCCGCCTTACCCGCAAAGATTTTTACGCGCGGAACCCAGTTTTTATGCGGGTTGGCGCGGATGTCATTGTACAAAGCAATTGTTTCAAAAATATTTAAATGCTGGCGTTTGTACTCGTGCATGCGTTTGACTTGTACGTCAAACATCGCATTCGGATTGACTTGAACGCCCACGCGGTCTTGAATCAACTGCGCCAAGCGCGCCTTATTCGACTGCTTGACCGCGCGGAATTTCGCACGGAAGGCCGCATCGTCCGCGTACGGAATCAGGTCTTTCAAACGGCTCGCGTCGTCTAAAAATGCGTCGCCAATCGTATCGCGCAGTAATTGCGTCAACTCTGGATTGGCCTGCATCAGCCAGCGACGCGGCGTGATGCCGTTGGTTTTGTTACAAATGCGCTCAGGAAATACCTGATGCAGTTCGCGGAATACCGTTTTGGTCATCAAATCCGAGTGCAGCGCGGACACGCCGTTGACCTTGTGCGAGCCGACAAAGGCCAAGTTACCCATGCGCACATGGCGACCGCCGTGTTCATCAATCAGTGAAATCGCGGACAGCAGTGCGTCGTTGTTCGGGAATTGGCTCTTAACTTGGTTCAGCAGGCGCGCGTTAATCACATAAATGATCTGCATGTGGCGCGGCAACATGCGCTCCATCAGATTAACCGCCCAGCGCTCCAATGCCTCAGGTAGCAAAGTGTGATTGGTGTAGGACACCACGGCTTGGGTGATTTCCCACGCTTTTTCCCACTTCATATTGTGCTGATCGACCAACAGACGCATCAATTCGGCGACGACCAACGCGGGATGCGTATCGTTCAACTGAATTGCGACTTTATCGGCCAGATTGTCCAGTGTGCTGTACTGTTGCAAATGGCGGCGTGTGATGTCTTGCAACGACGCGGAGGTGAAGAAATATTCCTGACGCAGGCGCAATTCTTGGCCTTCTGCGCTCGCATCGGCGGGGTACAACACGCGCGAAATACTGCGGGCGCGGTTGCTCTCAGACAAGGCACCGGCGTGGTCACCGCTGTTAAAAATATCTAATTTGATCTCGGTGGTGGCGCGTGCGCGCCACAGACGCAAAGTATTCACGCTTTCACCGCGCCAGCCGACCACTGGCGTGTCATACGCGACCGCGCGCACGACTTCAGCCGGATGCCAAACCGAGGTGGTCGCGCCGTCCCATTCGGTCGTGACTTCGACTGTGCCGCCAAAACCGATGTGGTAATTGGCCTCGCGACGCATGAATTCCCACGGATTGCCAAAATTCAACCAGTTTTCAGGGTATTCCATTTGCGCGCCATTCTCGATCGCTTGACGGAACAAGCCGTGATCGTAGCGAATACCGTAGCCATACGCCGGTACGCCGATGCTGGCCATCGATTCCATAAAGCACGCGGCCAAACGCCCCAAACCGCCGTTACCCAGAGCCGCATCTGGCTCCAATTCACGGATGAAATCGATGTCTACGTTCAATTCAGACAGGGCTTGGCTGATGCCGTCGGTCAGCTCCAAGTTATTCATGGCGTCGCGCAACAGGCGACCAATCAGAAATTCGAGCGAGAGATAATAGACGCGCTTTTTCTCGGCGCGGTAGTTTTCGCGGGTGGTCGCCATCCAGCGATCCACGATGTGGTCGCGCACGACCAAGATGGTGGCGGTCAGCCAATCACTGCTGTTCGCAGTCAACGGGTCTTTGCCGACCGCGTAGGCGAGTTTCGACAAAATTTCGGCTTTTAAAAATTCAGAATCGGTATTCGGTACAGAAACATTTTCCTGCAAACTGGATTTGAGATTCATTCAGTATCCTTTCACAATATGTAATCGATTTCGCGATCACGATGAGGGCTTATTATATAGAAAGATGAGCACTTGGGTATAAAAACATGACTCAGCAAGCAATTGATTTATATAGGCTAATTACATTCAGTCATTTTCATCGGCTCATCTATCTGGGGTGTGATTGCGTCTAAATTCACATCACAATGGCTCTGTAACGCTCAAATTGGCTGAATTTATGGTCGAATGACACCGATTACGAGCCGTGAAGGTCGTTGCGCGCCGCAAATTCGGTTACAATCAAGCCCCAAAAAGAGTAGCATCAATCCAATCGGCTTAAGAAGCAAGTGTACCTATTTAATAACACAATATCATGACACGAATCATCTCCGCCAATTTAAATGGCATCCGCTCCGCCAATACCAAAGGTTTTTTTGATTGGGCAGCGCAACAATCCGCCGACATCGTCTGTGTGCAGGAGCTCAAAGCGCAGGCGGACGTGGTTGAGGTCAATTTTGCCGAATTTGCCGGTCTGCGCGGCTATTTTCAGTATGCTGAGAAAAAAGGCTACAGCGGCGTTGGCCTGTATACCCGCCATCAGCCCGACGAGGTCATCATCGGTTTTGACGGCGGTGGCGAGTTTGATCGCGAAGGCCGCTACGTTGAAGCACGTTTTGGTAAGCTGTCGGTGATTTCGGTGTACTTCCCGTCTGGCTCCTCTGCGCCGGAGCGGCAAGAAGCCAAATACCGGTTTCTCGCGTTGTTTTTACCCCACATTCAGGCGCTGCGCGACGCAGGGCGCGAAATCATCATTTGCAGCGACGTCAATATTGCGCACCAAGAGATTGATCTGAAAAACTGGAAAGGCAATTTGAAAAACTCGGGTTTTTTACCCGAAGAGCGTGCGTGGCTGAGTCAATTTTTGGACGAGTGCACACTGTGCGACACTTATCGACGGCTACACCCAGAAACGGCGCAATACACTTGGTGGAGCAACCGTGGCCGTGCTTATGAAAATAACGTCGGTTGGCGCATTGATTATCAACTCGCCAGCCACAAGGTCGCGCACGCCATGCACAGCACCAGCGTCTACACCGGCCAGAAGTTTTCCGATCATGCCCCGATCATTATGGATTACGATTTTGCATTGAATGAATTTTAAGCGAGGAATCAATTGAGTACCGATCAAAACAAAACTCAGCCGAGCATTGGCACCAATGATGTGAGCCAGCAGCCGTGGTATCGGCTGATTTTCACCAAACAGATGCTAACCTGTATTTTTACGGGTTTTTCGTCTGGTTTGCCCTTGTTCTTTATCATCCAGCTGTTGCCTGCGTGGTTGCTCTCGTATGGTGTGACGATCAAGGCGATTGCCGCGTTTTCACTCACGCAATTGCCGTATGTCTTGAAGTTTTTATGGGCGCCATTGTTGGATCGCTACAGCTTGATTCCGTTCTTAGGGCGTCGGCGCAGTTGGATGCTGGTCACGCAAATCGGTTTGCTGATCGGTATTGCGGTCTATGGCATGCTCGATCCGCAGGCGCAGCTCAAATGGGTGGTGATCTTATCAATTGTGGTGTCGTTTTTGTCTGCGACCCAAGACGTGGCGGTGGATGCCTTCCGTCGTGAGATTTTGTCTGATAAAGAGTTGGGCTTGGGCAATAGCATTCATGTCAATGCGTACAAAATCGCTGGGTTTGTGCCGGGTGCACTGTCGCTGATTTTGGCCGACCATCTTCCGTGGCATACGGTATTCATCATAACGGCATTGTTTATGCTACCGGGCGCGTTGATGTCGCTGTTTGTCAAGGAACCGGCGGCGTCCAAATCCGCACCGAAAACCTTGATTAGCTCGGTGGTTGAGCCGTTTGTCGAATTTTTTAACCGTCAGGGTTGGAAATACGCGTTGTTTATTTTGGCGTTTATGCTGCTCTATAAATTGGGTGACAGCATGGCAACCGCGTTGCAATCGACCTTTATTTTGAAAATGGGGTTTAGCAAAACCGACCTCGGTACGATCAACAAGGGCATTGGCTTGGCTTCCAGCATCGCCGGCGGCATTTTCGCAGGGATTTGGATGTTGCGTCTGGGGATTAACAAGGCGTTGTGGGTGTTTGGCGTAGCGCAAACCTTGGCGATTTTGGCTTTTGTCGTGTTGGCGCATTACGGGCCGTTTGAAACCATTGGCACGCGTGAGCGTATGTTGCTCGCGTTTGTGATCGCGGCAGAAACCTTTGCCATGAGTTTGGGGACGATGGCGTTTGTGTCGTTTATCGCGCGCACCACCAATCCGTCGTATACCGCGTTACAACTGGCTTTGTTTACCAGCTTGACCGCTGTGCCGCGCTCGCTCATCAACGCATCAACGGGTTGGCTGGTTGAGCGCATGGGCTGGGAATCGTTTTTCTACTTATGTATGATTTTGGCGATTCCGGGGATGCTGATGTTATTCAAAATCGCACCGTGGCATGAGGATCATCGGGTGAATTGATGGCTGCTTACAGCCACAACTCCAGCGCCGCCACCAGCAAGGCCAAGACAAACAACACCACCGCGCTCCAAATTAGGCTGAGCGCGTGGCGGATGCGCTGAGCGGTCAAGTCCAAGGACACGTCTTTGAATTGGGTTTGAAAGCTCAATCGCGCCAAAAAGCCGATAGAGATGGCCGAACAGGTCGCGCTCAATATCAGCAGAGCAATCGTACCGAGAATCGCCCAATCGGGGCGATTGTGCGCGGTGGCCAGCGCACCCATGAGCGCAATCAGCGCGACCGAGGCAAGGATGCTGGCGGACATGATGGCGTTGCGTATGGTTTGCACAATCGTGATCGCACCGCCAGATGAGTGACCGATGTGGTCAAGCCATTGAATCAATTCATTTTCTTTCATGTCTGCTCCGTATATGTTCGCCTATTTTACGCCAACTGTGGCAACCATTTGCTCAAATAAAACAGACTGACAATCGATAAAATCGCCAATACAATCCCCAATGCGTTGATGCGCGAGATTTTCTCGCGGAATAATAACGCGCCGACCAAAGTTCCCAAGGTAATCACGCCGACATTCATACCGGCAAACACCAGTGTCGGATCGTCTTTGAACACCTGATGCGCACGGACATAAAACAAAATATTGCCAAAATTCAACGCGCCCAGCAGCAAACCGGCGAATAAACTTTTCCCAGCCCACGCCGTGCGTTTGACGAACAAATAGACGAAAATCAAAAGACCGGCGAGTACAAACGCGACAAACAGATTGCCTGCGAACGCGCTACCGCTTTTCGCCACCTGCTTGAACAGAATATCAATCACGCCGTAACCGAGCCAGACGCCGAGCAGCGACAGCGCGATTTGCTTGCCGCTGCCGCCCAATTTACCATTGGCGCGTCCACCGGAAGACTTATACAATAAACATAACAAGGCCAAAAAAGCCAAAACGATGCCCAAACCGCGCGCTTTAGTTAATGTTTCGCCAAAAAACACCAACGCCCAAAGGATGGGGATAAACAGTGACAAACGCTGCGCCGCGTCCGACTTGACAATGCCCGCGTAATCCACAGCCTTGGACATGATGATGAATACGGCAGGCAATAAAACACCCAAAGCGACAAATAATCCAATGGTATTGCTACCGGTATTGATCGCGCTCAAATTCGGCTTGAGATAAAACCAAGTCAACGCCGTGGCCATCAGGTAATTGACTGCAATGGCTTGCGCGATGTCGATGCGGTTGCGGCGCGCGAGTTTCAAAAAGATCGAAACGGCGACACTGCATAAAACGGCTAAGATTAAGTAATTCATTTTTTATCTCTATGTGGGTTGAACGTCATCCGACAGGCGGATTATGCCGCAAGCAAAAAACGGACGCATTCACGTCCGTTCGATTTATGATGAAGATTATCAGACATTGAACAGGAAGTTCAATACATCACCGTCTTTGACCACATAATCCTTGCCTTCGGCACGCATTTTGCCCGCCTCTTTCGCGCCCGCTTCGCCTTTGTACTGGATAAAATCGTCAAAAGCGATGGTTTGTGCGCGGATGAAACCACGTTCAAAGTCGGTGTGAATCACGCCTGCCGCTTGCGGTGCGGTGTCGCCAATATGAATCGTCCACGCGCGAACTTCTTTCACGCCCGCCGTGAAGTAGGTTTGCAGGCCGAGCAATGTGTAGCCCGCGCGAATCACGCGGTTCAGGCCGGGTTCGTGCATACCCATGTCTTCGAGGAAGATGTCTTTTTCATCATCATCCAAACCGGCGATTTCGGCTTCGATGGCGGCGCAGACGGCAACCACAGGCGCGTGTTCTTTATCGGCGTAGGCTTTGACTGTGTCCAGATGCGGGTTGTTTTCAAAACCGTGTTCGAGTACGTTGGCAACGTACATGGTTGGTTTGGCAGTGATGAAGCAGTATGGTTTGAGCAACGCCATTTCCTCTTCGTCCAGATTCAGGCTGCGAATGGCTTTCGCTTCGTTCAGCGTTGGAATGATTTTTTCGAGCACGCTGACCAATTTGGCCGCGTCTTTGTCGCCGGCGCGTGCGGTTTTTTGATTGCGCAGCAGGGCTTTTTCGGCAGTGCCTAAATCAGCCAGCGCCAATTCGGTATTAATCACTTCGATGTCGGAAATCGGGTCAATTTTGCCCGCGACGTGAACGACATTGTCGTCCTCAAAGCAGCGCACGACGTGCGCGATGGCGTCGGTTTCGCGGATGTTGGCGAGAAATTGGTTGCCCAAACCTTCACCTTTGGACGCACCCGCGACCAGCCCCGCGATGTCAACAAACTCAACGGTGGCGTATTGCATCCGTTGCGGCTTGACGATTTCGGCGAGCGCGTTCATACGCGCGTCGGGGACTTCGACCACGCCAACGTTTGGCTCAATCGTGCAAAACGGGTAGTTCTCGGCGGCGATGCCGGCTTTGGTCAAAGCGTTAAATAAGGTGGATTTTCCCACGTTGGGCAGGCCAACGATACCGCAGCGAAGTGTCATGGTGTTCTCGTGTATCAAACTGTAAAGCCGCTATTATAACGGCTTTACGCAGGGTTTAGAATGTGTTTGGCATTCAGTGGAGCATTGGCTTAGCGTTTGGCGCTATGGTTGTCGCTATGATAGTCGTTGTAGCGTTTGGCCAACACCATCCAATCAACCAGCGCAATGGCCGCGCCAGCGAACGCGTAGAGTGAAATGCTTTCCCACGAAAAGTGCCCGTTAAACCACTGAATCGCACCAATCACCAGCGCCACAGACCCCGCCGTTGTTGCGATGTAGAGCCAACGGCCGCGCTGACGTAATTTTTCAAAACGCACGATGTGCGCCGGTTTTTCCACCGTCATAAACTTCTCCCCCTTAATACTTAATATTGACCTGATTGTTTGGTTAATGCCCACCCGTTGCGCTCGCACCTTTGACCGGTTTGGCAAAGAATACAAACACAATCATCAGCAAGAATAATACACCGGTCAGGTACAGAATATCCAGAGTCGATTGCGTCGCCGCCTGCTGGCTGATAAGCCCGTCCAGCATGGTGTAACGCTGCGAACTGTTCATCCCCGCGTGACCCAATTGGCTCATCAACTGATCGTAAGCAGGCGTTCCGGGCACGGCGTTTTCGGTCAAACGCGCATGATGAAAAATCGTGCGTCGCGTCCATAACGTGACAAATACCGCCGTACCAATCGCACCGCCGAGCGTTCGTAAGAAATTCGACAGCCCCGCCGCGTGCGTCAACTCCTCGCCGTGCAGCCCTTCCATAATCAGTGCACCCAATGGAATGAAGAAAAACGGAATACCCAAACCGAACAAAAACCGCCCGAGCATGATTTGTCCCATTGTTGAATCCGGTGTGAGCAAACTCGAATACCAACTACCAAAGGCGAACAGCCCAAAACCGACGATGACCAAATAACGCAGGTCGATTTTATGCATATTCATCCCGATTACCGGTGAAAACAGCACGGAGAACACCGCGACCGGCGCTACCGCCAGCCCCGAATGGTACGAGTCATAGCCCATTACCGTCTGCAACCACAGCGGCACCACCACCATATTGCCAAAGAAAATCGTAAAGCCGACGGTTTGCAAACTAACGCCAATGGCGAAATTCCGACTGCGCAACAGATGCAAATCCACCACCGCATTTTTCTCATACCACTCCCAAATAGTCAGCAAGACCAAGCCAACTACGGCGGTGATGGTCAACAAAATCACCTCTTTTGACTCGAACCAGCCCAGATCATTGGCGTGTTCCAGCATGTATTGCAGGCTACCGACGCCGATCACCAGCAAACCCAAGCCGATGCCATCAATCGGCTGCTTGGTGGTTTTTGACTCGCGTCCTTTCAGTAGCGTGGCGATGCTGTACGCGCAGAATAAGCCAATCGGAATATTGATGTAGAAAATCCAGTGCCACGAATATTCCTCAGTGATATAACCGCCCAGCACCGGCCCGACCACCGGCGCGATCACCACCGTCATCGCCCAGAATGCCATCGCAACGCCGCGTTTCTCCGGCGGATAGCTATTCATCATAATCGCCTGCCCGAGCGGAACCATCGGGCCAGAAACCAAACCCTGCATCAGGCGGAAAAATACCAGCATGTCGTAGCTCGGCGCCAGCCCGCACAATACTGAAAACAAGGTAAACAACAGCACCGAGGTAATCATCAAGCGCACTTCGCCGAAGCGTCGCGCCAGCCAGCCGGTGAGCGGAACGGCAATCGCCGCCGCCAATGAGTACGAGCTGATGATCGACGTACCTTCACGCGCAGAAACACCCATCGAGCCGGAAATCGTCGGCACAGCGACGTTCGCAATGGTGGTGTCCAACACCTCCATGAAGGTCGATAAGGCAGTGGCTAAGGTTAAAAATACCAGCGGTGCGCCATGCAGCGGCGGTAAACCCTCGCCCGCATGTTCAGCAGGCGCTTGAGTGGCAAGCTCGCCGGATTCAGCAGAATTGGAATTTTGCATACATTCTCAATCGATTCAAAATTTCATGTGCGCGCAGAAGATCGCGCCCAATGTATTCCATGTATTGAAGGAACTTCGCCATTCCCGCTGTCGCAGGAATGACGGTGTGTTTTTCAGGCGTTATCTGTATTCAACCAATCAAACCCATCAAATTAATCAAACAAATGAATGAAGTCATTTTTAACGCAAATTGCTTTGAATAATCTGATCCGCAATCTGATTGGCCTCCGCCTCATCCTGAGCGTATACATTGGTTTGCAAATTCACCGGCGCTTCATTGCCTGTCACCGCGCCCAAAACCGCGCCGTTGCGATCACGCGTATCAATGCTCACATGCATTGACATACCGACGCGCAGCGGATGCTGTTTCAACTCTTGCGCGTCCAGCATGATGCGCACGGGAATGCGCTGCACGATTTTAATCCAGTTGCCCGTCGCATTTTGCGCAGGTAAAACGGAGAATGCCGCGCCTGTGCCAATGCCGATGCCTTGCACGGTGCCTTTGAACTTGACGTTGCTGCCGTACACGTCGGATTTCAGCTCAACCGGCTGACCCACGCGCAGATTTGCCAATTGGGTTTCTTTGTAGTTCGCTTCCACCCAGATTTGATTGGCTGCGACCAAAGTCATCAGTGGTGCGCCCGGAGCGATCTGTTGGCCGACTTGGACACTGCGTTTGGCCACCACGCCGTCAATCGGTGCGAGCACGGACAGGCGTTTGTTGTTGATGTACGCACTGCGAAATGCCGCTTTTGCCGCCTCGATGCTCGGGTGGTTTTGTGTCGTGGTTCCGGCAATTTGCGCTGTCGCGGTTTTGCTCTGCTCGGTCGCGGTTTTGTAGGCGGCTTGCGCTTGTGCCAAGGCATTGCGCGCTTGATCGTATTCCTCTTTGCTCACCGCGCCCGTGCCCACGAGCTTCGCACGGCGATTGACCGCATCTTGCGCCGTTTGTACCGCGCTGCGGGCTTGGTTCAATTGTGCATTGGCAACGCCTGCGCTGTTAAACGCGTTTTGGATTTGGCGCGTGGCTTGCGCGAGCTGGGCTTGCGCTTGGCTCAACGCAACTTGCGCATCAGTCGGATTCAGTTTAATCAGTACTTGACCGGCTTTGACCTCTTGGTTCTCGTCCGCCATGATGGCTTCTACCGTGCCGACGGTCTGGGCGTTGACCATGACCATATTGCCCGATGCGTAGGCGTTGTCGGTTTCTTCGTGGTAGCGCGCGTAGAAAAACCAGTAGGCCAACCATGCCAAACCGAGTATCAGAAAGAGCGCTATGGCGATGGTGAGGCCTTTTTTGCGCTTGTTGTTATTGACTTGGTCATTGGTGGCGCTTGCCAAAATGGGTTCGGTGTTGCCGGATTCGGGTGCGTTGCTCATATAGTCCTCGATAGGTGTTTGTTGCGTAGGTGTTGCTTATTCGGTTGGGTGTGTTTTTGGTGTGTAAATTGGCTGGATCGTTTTGGGTTTTTATTGCGTCGGTGTTGGCGGCGCGTCATTCAATGCGTCGGAAAAACCAATGCCCAAGCTATTGGCCAGTCGCGCTTCTTGTAAACGCCGCGCCGCGTAGTTGGCGTACAGTGCGTCCTGCGCGCTTAAGGCGGCGGCTTGCAAGCCGAGGGTTTCCATCTGTGGGCTCATGCCGACTTGGTAGCGCTGACGCGCCAATTCGGCCAGTTTTTGCTGGTCTTTGACGATGCGTGATTGTTGGTTGACTTGGGTGTGCGTTTGACGATGTTGCGCCAATTGTTGCGCCGCGTCGGAGATGGCTTCGTACACGGTTTTGTTGTATTGGGTAACTGCGGCGTCCAGTTGGGCTTGTTGGATGCGCAGTTTGGCGTTGAGCTGCACGCTGCTGAACAGTGGCAAGGTGATGGCGGGTTTTACCCCCATGTTTTTGCCACTGAAACGCAGGATGTCGTCCAAGCCGATGATTTGCAAACCGGTGAACAGGCTGAGATTCACGTCCGGGTAGAATTCGGCGCGCACGGATTTGACTTGTTCGCTCGCTGCGCTGATGTATTCACGCGCGGCGGCGATGTCGGGGCGTGAGCCCAAAATATTGGTGGTAAGCTCATTGGGCAAACGTAAAGTGGTCCATGTGCCGGTGGCGCTGATCGGCGGCAATTGCTGTGGCGTGACGCCAACCAGCGCGGCCAATTGCGCGCGCAGCACTTCGTGTTGTGCATTCAGGCCGGCGGAGAGTTGCTCCAGTTGGGCGATCATGATGTCGGTTTGCACGCTGTTTTGTACCGGTTGCAATCCGGCGCGTTCGCGTTCCAACCAGCGCTGTTTGAGCGTGGTTTGCAGGGCGATCATTTGGCGCAAAATCGCTTGGCGGCTTTTCAGCGCTGAAATATTCGCGTGCAGGCCGACGATTTGGGTAATCACGCCCTGACGTGCGGCTTCGTATTCGAGTGCTTGCGCGCGGCTTTGACCCAGCGCGGCATTGTACGCGGCGCGATTTTTACCCCATAAATCCAAATCCCAAGAGAATCCGGCGGAGATATCGGTTTGCTTCATGCCTTGATCGGGTACGTCGCCGTACATACCCTTACTTTGTAGCAGTGCCACTAATGAGTCTTGGTAAGCGGCGATATTGGCATCGAAGAATTTTTGCCCCGTCCATGTGGCCTTGATTTGTCCCGCAGGATAGTGCGATTTGCGCACAGCATCGGCGTTGGTTTTGGCGATTTGTGCGCGTTGCGCCAGAACTTTTAGGCTGGGGCCGTCGGCGAGTGCCTGCTCAACCAGTGCATTGAGCGTGGCGTCGTTGTACGCACGCCACCAGCCTTCATGTGGCCACTGCGCCAAGGTCTGACCCGATGCCTCGGGTAGATTCAGTGTGTCGTTGTTAACCTGCGACATTGGCTCGTATTTGCCGGTGACAACGGCGCAGGCAGACAGCGCGGCAATGGCCAGTGCCATGCTCGATAAACGCAGTGTTCGGGATAAGCGTGAGTGTTTCATAAACACCTTTGGGTTGGGGTTGGTTTGCAGTTGAGTTTAAATAGTGGCGTCAGTCGGCGTTGATTCAGGGTTTAACCATTGCGCCATGTGTTCATCAATCGGACGCACACGTCCGACGCGCATCATCAGACGATAGGAGTCCAAATTAATGCGTGCCAAGATGTATTTGCCATTTTTTTCCACATCAATCAGCTGCGCCGATTCGAGCGTGCGTACATGATGCGATACGGTGGGGGCGCAGATTTTCCAGTTCGATACCATGTCGCTGATCAGGCAGCCGTGCTCGCGCCCATGCTCCTGCTCATGCGCAAGGATCGTGATAAATAAGGCCAAGCGATGTTCGTTGGATAAGGCTTTGAACTGTCGCGCCAGTAGTTTGACATCTATTTCCATCGGTGCTTCTTTTTATTCGAATATGTCGGGAGAGTTCTGCTATCAATGTGCTGATTGGTGCAGTAAGCAGATGCTAATGGGTGGCAATTCTAAAAAACAATTCGATAGTTGTCAAACTGTCTTTGAATCAAATGGCGAAATGTTGTTAGAAAAAAACACAACATTGATCGGTACTCAATCAAAAGATATAAAAAAACCCCGAGTAAACTCGGGGTAAAAATATCGTCATTGGACGATCGCCCCGTTTAGGGAGGAAAAACGGGGGAGGCATACGCCTTTTTGCAGTATATGACGATTTGAACGCACTTACAATCCCCTTTCTCTCCATAGAGATATAAAAAAATGCCGAGATCATATAATCTCGGCAAGGTGTTGTAATTTTGCTCCGAATTGAATTGAAAAAGAAGCAATCAATCAAGGGCGAATGCGCGCATCATTTGATGCGCTGCAATTATTTTTTCGCAGGAACTGCTGCGCCAGCGGCGACTGGTGCGGCTTTGCCATCTGCTGGAGCGGCGCCATCAGCGGCAGGCGCTGCGGGTTCAGCCAAAGAGCCACCGCTCTTGTTGGCCATGAAGACAACAGCGCGTTCTACTTCCAGATCGCTCAGAGCAGGATTACCGCCTTTGGCTGGCATCACGCCGGTCTTGCCGGTGAAGCCTTCTAATGCGTGTTTGAATAATGTGGCTTCGCCTTGTGCAATGCGAGGACCCCATACGCCTGCATCACCCATTTTCGGTGCGCCCGCTACGCCTGCGGCGTGACATGCGGTACACAGACTGCTGTATACTTCTTCACCGGTTTTCGGCCCTTTAGAGGTTGCGCCCATTTCAAAACCCGCTACTGGGCGCAGACGTTCAACGACTTGTTCCTCAGCTTGAGCGGCGCGAGCCTCTGCCATGGCGTTGGAGCTGACCACTTGTGCCAAGAAGTACAGGATACCAACAACTGCACTGACAACGGCCAATGCGATTAAGGTAATTACGTTTGCACTGGTTTCCGAAAGGTGTTCGTCTTGTTCGTTGGCTGGGGTGTGTGGGTTTTGCGATTGAGTCATATCCAAGTCCTATGTATCCATTACCTATTGGGGTGCTTGCTTTTTAACCACAGTGCAAGCACGGTATTACTTACCTGCGCGCGTTGCCTTGATACAGATCAACGGCTTCTGCTTAAGGCAGTAAGGCCAGCAAGGCATATAGCAGGTAGTCTAAAACGTTCTTATTGTAAGCCCAAAACCTTAAAAAATAAATGGTTTATGAATGTTTTTGGCGATGGAACTCCATAAAAACATGCATTTTGGTTGGCATAAAGCCACATTTTGCACACAACTTACCTCGGTGTAAAATGACTGTGCGAATGGCTTGTGTCTGTTAATACCATGAAAATAAAGTGGTTTATCAGATTCGCGCTATCTGGGAGTGTATGCTTTGGCCGTGCTCAAGTGGTGCTGTCAACTCTGTTTGCGTTTCAGCTACAGTATGTCCATCGCAAATTCCAATAGGTGACACATGAGTATTTCCAATCATACAGAGACAAATGGCAAACGCAAACCGGTGGTGTTGATCACCATGGGTGATCGCGAACTATCCGGTCTGAATTATCAGGTGCTGGGGCAAAAATATTCGGATCCAATTGCTCGTTTTTCCGAATGCGTTCCCTTATTGATTCCAACTTGCTACGGTACGGATCATTTGGAGCAGTATTTGGATATGGCCGACGGCGTGTATTTATCAGGCGCATCGACCAATATCATGCCTTCTTTGTATGGTGAAGATCACGAAACCCCTGATATTGCGCAAGACCCGCAACGTGATTTATTTAACTCGGCGCTGATTCCCAAGGCGATGGAACGCGGTTTGCCGTTTTTGGGCGTCTGTCGCGGGCATCAGGAGCTGAATATTTCGCGTGGCGGTAATCTGTATCAAAAAGTGCATGAAACCGAAGGCAAAATGGATCACCGCGAGAAAGGCAGCGACATTCCGCTGGACGAAATGTACGGGCCGCATCATCCGGTGCAATTGGTGCCAGACACATGGTTTGCCAAAGCGATTGGTCAAACCGAGTTTATGGTGAATTCCTTGCACGGTCAGGGAATCAAACAATTGGGCAAAGGCTTGACGCCGCTGGCGCACGCGCCGGACGGCCTAATCGAAGCCATGTACTGCTCCGATGTGCCGCACTTCACGCTCAGTATGCAATGGCATCCTGAATGGAAAACGCATGAAAATCCGCTGTGGATCAAGATTTTTCAACTATACGGTGATGCGTGCCGAGCGTTTGCCGCACAACGCGGTTAATCCGATTCGATTGTCAAAAAGCAAAAGCGAGCCTCGGCTCGCTTCAGATTGCGGACAAACCTCTGGCTTTGAATTTCAGCACAAAATCTAAGAAAATATCGTCATACCCGCATGATTTTAGCGGGTATCCAGATGGTTATTCTAATTTTGTGGGAATGCATATTTTCTCAATATCCCGCTCTCCGCCGCGGGGCGAATCCTTTTTGTCTTGATACAAAAAGGATTCAAAAAAATCAAGTACGCGGTAATGCAAACCAATGAACGCTGATATAAGGGCGGTTTGAAACTCGCGTTTGTCCCAAACGCTCAGACAGCAAACCGCCCAATCGAACGACAGCGTTCATATGCCTTACAGCGACGAAGATCGACTTCGTGGATACGACATCCCGAGATGCTCGTTCCCATGCAGGAGAGCGGGAACGAGAACAATGGTGCGCTTCCTTGGATTTTTAAATCTGATGATGAGGTTTTACCTCTATCTCAGGAAACGCAAGCCTTCTTAAGTCAACTCTTGAATTTATCTCGGACAGCCGTGCGCTAAACCATGCGGGAAAACGAGCGTAGCGAAGTTTCGCGGAACGCAATGACGAAACTTCGTTTTAACAAATGTGCCACTTTGTTTACAGCCTCAAGCGAGCCTCTGCTCGCTTTTTTGTAGGCGTTTTATTGTTAATTCAATCGTTGCTGTACGGCGAATTTTAGGCTTTCGGCCACTTGATGTGCCGGACTGCGTTTGCCGCCTGCTTTTTGCATCTGTGTGATGCACAATACCGATCCGTTACCGCAGACGACGCGTACGCCGTGTTTGTCCACGCCGATGATGGTTCCGGCGGTGTGTTCGGTGCTGGTGTTTGTCTCGGCTTGCGCTGCCCAAATTTTAAGCGGCTGTTCGCCAGACTCGCTCGTGTAGGTACACACGCAGCCGGGCGCGGGGTCAAATGCGCGGACTTTGCGCGCGATGGTCTGCGCGGATTGTGTCCAGTCAATTTTGGCTTCGGTTTTGTCGATTTTCTCGGCGTAGCTCACGCCTTCGGTGGGTTGCGGTGTGGCCTGTGGCGCAGTGCCGTCGCGCAGTTGGCGTAAATAGTCCACCACCATGCGCGCGCCCATTTCGGCCAATTCGTCGTGCAGCGTGGCGGTGGTGTGCTGCTCGGTGATTGGCAAGCGTTCTACCGCGAGCATATCGCCAGTGTCCAATCCTGCATCCATTTGCATCAAGGTGATGCCGGTCTCGCTGTCGCCGGATTCGATGGCGCGGTGTATCGGCGCGGCGCCACGCCAGCGTGGGAGCAGCGAGGCGTGAATGTTGACGCAGCCGTGTTTGGGTAAATCCAGCACGTCTTGCGGCAAAATCAGGCCGTAGGCGGCGACCACCATGATGTCGGCCTGTGCGTCGATGATCTGCGCGCGTGCGGCTTGCGCGTCCTCGGGGTATTTGCCGTTCAGACGCAGGGAAATCGGTTGCGCGACGCGAATGCGGTGTTGCTCTGCCACTTGCTTGACTGTGCTGGGCGTGAGTTTCATGCCGCGTCCGCTGGGACGGTCGGGCTGGGTGAGTACCAGCGGGACATGAAAGCCCGCGTCGATAATAGCGGATAGGGCGCTGGCGGCGAAGGCGGGCGTACCGGCGAAAATGACGTTCATGAGCGGCTTTCCGTGATTGTTGCGGTTATTGTTGCGCTTCGCGCTGTTGCTTTTTGATCTTGCTTTTGATGCGGTTTAATTTGAGGTTGGAGAGGTATTGCACGAATACTTTGCCGTTCAAATGGTCGATTTCGTGTTGAATGCACACGGCGAGTAATTCGTCACATTCCATTTCAAAAAATTCGCCCGTCGCGTTCTGCGCACGCACGCGCACGCGGTCGGGGCGCGTGACGGTTTCGTAAATTTCGGGTACGGACAGACAGCCTTCTTCCCACTCTTTTTGCTCAACGCTTTGCGCAATGATTTCGGGGTTAATCAATACCAGCGGCTGATCGCGTTCTTCCGAGGTGTCGACGACGACGATGCGGCGATGAATATCTACTTGTGTTGCGGCCAAGCCCACGCCTTTGGCGCTGTACATGGTCTCAAACATATCGTTGATCGTGGTTTGCAGCGCTGCGTCAAAGGTGCTGACTGGCTGGGCAACCGTGTGTAACCGTGGATCGGGGAATTTTAAAATAGACAATACCGCCATAATTCTTTACCATCTCTTGTAGAATAATGCGCCCACCCTGTATTTGCTCTGTTTGCTACCAAGGTGGGCCGTCGGATGCGCGTTTGTCCGATGAATCATTGACCAATCCGCACACCATGAATTTATCCACATATTTTACCACAGCCCTTTCCAAGCCCGCTGCTTGGCAACGTATCACCGTCATTTTATTCACCGCTTGTGCGTTTTCGGCGCACGCTGAGACGATGGCGACATCGACGGTGGTGTCAACTTGCATCGAGGTGTTTCAGTTGCAACCGAGCATCGTGCAAGCGCACGGCGGTGATGACGGCAATGGTCAATGGTGGTTTGAGCCGCAAGGGGCAAGCGATAAAGCCGCGCGCAGTTTGACGCTCACGCCTGCGGATGCAGAGCGATTTTTGGGTGCGAAAAACGACAGCGTGTTGATTCGTTGGCGCTCCTCCGTGGCTGAGGCAGTGCATTGGGCGCAACGCGAGCCGTATGTGTTGGTGCGCGCGGGCGAACCGATTAACGATATGAATGGCAACACGTTGGGACGCTTTGTACGCCTGATTGCCAAGGCGCGTTGGGATACGCGTTTATCGGTTGAGCAACCGATCAATCAACCGGCAGAACACAGTAGCGCGACGCGGGAACTGATCGCGCCATTGCGCATTGTGCAAGCGGCGGAAGAGGTCGATCGCGGCGATCAGGTGATACCGCGAATGTGCGTGCAACTGACACCGCCGCAATCGGCCGCGCCTGCAGCGCTCAGCGCACCCAGCACACAGGCGCGCTTGCTCGGATTTTTGCCCGCAACCAATACTCGCCTGATGGGTGCGCACAACAGCATCGCCATCATGGATCAAGGTGCCGAGCACGGCGTGGCGCCGGAACAACGCTGGTCATTGGTTGAGCTGATTGATGCTAAAAACACACAGGTCACGCGCCAACGTGCGCAGGTGCGCATCATTCAAGTGTTGCCGCGATACAGTATCATACAGATTCAGAATGCCGAGCGTGAAGTCGTGCGCGGCGCGTATTTGAGACGATTAAGCCCAACAGCAGCGGATGCGCCATGACGGTTTCGCCGCACATCGCAACGTCACTCAATGAGGCAGAAGTCGCCGCGTGGCTGCGGCTATTGGCAACCGAGGGCGTGGGCGATGTGACTGCGCGCCTATTGCTCACGCATTTTGGTCTACCCGAGCAAATTTTCGCGCAAAGTTACGGCACGCTGATACGCGTGGTCAGCGAACGCGTGGCGCGCAATCTATTGAGCGAACCAGACGAGGCATTGCAACAGCAAATCGAGCGCACGCTGACGTGGCTCGCGCAGCCAAACAACCACCTCATCAGCCTCGCCTGTCCGCAGTATCCGCCCGCGTTGTTGACCACCAGTGACCCACCGGCGCTGTTGTACGCCAAAGGGCGGTTAGAATTGCTCAATGCGCCGCGCGCCTTGGCCATCGTCGGTAGTCGCAACGCCACCGCGCAAGGCATCAAAAACACCGAGTGGTTCGCCGAAGAGTTGGCGCAAGGCGGCTGCCACATCATCTCCGGCCTCGCGCTCGGCATTGACGCCGCCGCGCATCAGGGCGCGCTCAAAGCTTACTGCAGTGCGCCGAATTTGGCTGGCTCGACCATCGCCGTGATTGGCACAGGGTGCGACATCATTTACCCCGCGCGCAATCAAAAACTCACCTACGAGATCGCCGAGCACGGCTTGATTGTCAGCGAGTTTGCGCTCGGCGCAAAAGCGCAGCCAACGCATTTTCCACGGCGCAATCGCATCATTTCAGGCTTGTCGCAAGGCGTTTTGGTCGTCGAAGCGGCACTGCAATCCGGCTCGCTCATCACGGCGCGGCAGGCATTGGAACAAAACCGCGAAGTCTTCGCTATCCCCGGCTCCATTCACTCGCCACTGTCCAAAGGCTGTCACGCGCTGATCAAGCAGGGCGCAAAACTGGTCGAATGCGCGCAGGATATTTTGGATGAACTGCGCGTGCCGTTGCACACGCGATTATTTTCGACTGCGGCAGATGAGGCGGTCTCGGTTGCCAACACCGCATCAGATGCGGCGTCAGAAGCAAGCAACACCTCCGCCGTGGCGCAAACGATTTTGGATGCGCTGGGTCACGACCCGTGCGACATTGATACGCTGGCGGCGCGCACCGGTCTGGACGTCGGTGAATTATTGGCCGAGTTGATGGGGCTGGAGTTGCAAGGCGCGGTTGAAAAACGCGCCGGTCACATCTACGCGCGCTTAAGCCAATAGCATGAAAATGGCATGAGCACTGCGGCCTTTTGTTCGGCAACTCACTGATTTTTCGGTTAAAATACGCCGCGCGGCGGCCTTACTGTGCCGACGCATTCATTCTCAGCCCCCAGTTGCAAAGGATTTTAACGTGGCCGACATCTTCTTTTACCTACTCGAAAACTACGCAGGCATTACGCAATGCCCTGACGCGGCGACGCTCGCGCGTCGTTTGGCGTACGAAGGCTTCGAGGAAAATGAAGTGCGCGCGGCCATTGCTTGGGTTGAGCTATTGCGTCAGCCCTTGGGTATCGAAGTTGTTCACGCCACCCATGCACACAGCCATCGCGTGTACCACAGCGCCGAGCGCGTACATTTGGGCGATGAGAATCTGAACTTTCTCAGCAGCTTGGCGCACGGTGCGTCCATCAGTGTCGAACAGCGTGAGCGCATCATTGAGCGCTGCATGATGCTGCCGGCAGTGCCGAGCAGTGTGGCGCATTTTAAAGCCTTGGTGCTGACGATTTTATGGGCGGATGAGCAAAGCATAGACGACGCGTTGCTGCACGCCATGTTGGACGAATCCGACAGCGATTTGTGCCATTGATGGCGGTGGATTGAGGCGTGAGCGGTTTAGAAAAATAAAGAAATAATCACGCCCAAAAAAGCCAAGCTGACGCTGGCAATATACAGCTTAAACGTCGTTTGATAATAGCGCGCCACTTGCTCGGACGCGCTGTCCGATGAGTCCAAACGGTTGTCCAGCACGCGATAAAGCACCCACAGCATTCCCATGAGTGAGATCAATAGCGCAATCACGATCAGCCAATCCGATGTGGTCTGAATCGCCGCCTCTGTATCACTCTCCGCAGACCAGCTCGCCAAAAAGTTGAGCAAAAAACCCAAGATAATCCCAAGTGATGTCACCATCGGTTGACGATAGTCCTTGATGTCACCGCTAAAGCGTAATTTTGATTGCGTCATCGTGCTGTCCAAACAGGTTAAAACAGCGCGGATCATACCACAAAGGCCGAAAGCAAAGCAGATTGCGCATGTGTATAATCCGCACCAATTGAATCAAAATAAGTACAAAGGAAACCTCATGACACACTCTCGTTTATCACGCCGCCAATTCATTCAGGGGCTGGGCGCATTGTCCATTTTGCCCATCGTGGCGTGCGCCGATGGCGCAGAACAGACGCCTGCGGCAACCTCTGCGGCAACCGCTGCGACGGTGCAAGGCGGTTATCTCATGCCCGATGAGGGCGAGGCGCACAGCGCCACATGGATGGCGTATGGCGCGACTGCCGCAGCGTGGGGCACGAGCGGTAATTATGGTGCGAGCCGAGCGATTGCGCGCAAAGATTTGATGCGCATTGCGGCCAATTTGTCGCGTTTTGAGCCAGTCAAAATGTTGGTGAGCAATGAACAAGACAAGCAAGAAGCCTTGAACTTTTTGACCCAGATTCGCGCAGAATCGGTGAGCACCTTCGTTGGTCAATATGAGGAAAATACCGTCTATACCGGCGGTAAAGCCCTACCGCCGATTGAGGCCGCCGGTGCGATTGAGCTGCTCATTCAACCCGTAAACGATCTATGGACGCGCGATACTGCGCCGGTCTTCGTGCATACTGCGGACACATCAGCGAGCAAACACCTGTATGCGGTGAATTTCAATTTCAACGGCTGGGGGCAAGAGGACACCGGCGCGTCGGGTTGGCGTAAAGACCCTGAAAAAGCCGAGAATGGCATTGACGATCAGCGCGTGACCGAAGACCAACAGATTGCAGATTTCATCATCGCCCAAACCGGCGCGACAAAAATCAGCACATGGCTGGTGATGGAAGGTGGCGGCATCGAAGTGGATGGACAAGGCACGGCCATTTGCACTGAGAGCTGTATTTTGAACCCCAATCGCAATCCGAATAAAACTAAAGCGGATGTCGAAGCCGAATTGGCACGGATTTTGGGTATTAAAAAAGTGATTTGGCTGCCCGGCGTGCGCGCCAAGGAGATCACCGACGGACATATTGATTTTTACGCGCGCTTTGTCGGGCCTGCACAGCTTGTGTACACCTTGGACAATGACCCTGATTCGTCGGATTATCACGCGACGCAGGCGCACAAACGCATTTTGTCTTCAGCCACAGATGCGCAAGGACGGGCGATCCGCGCCATTGCCCTGAATACCCCTAATTTTGACGACGTGGAGAAAACCGTGGTGGCGCGCAACTGGGGCGCGGGCAAGTCGAAATTCAATGCGGATGGTTTTGCCGCAGGCTATGTCGGCTTTTATCTGGCCAATCACTGTGTGCTGATGGCGCGCTTTGGCGATGCGGCGGCGGATTTACAGGCATTTGAGCAGATTCAAGCGCTTTATCCTGAGCGCAACGTGATGCAAATCACCACGGATGGATTGGCCAATGGCGGTGGCACGATCCATTGCGCGACGCAACAGCAGATTAAGGTATAAACCTCAATCCTGCTGTGTCTGCGTTCATTAATTGGATGAACGTTGTTGTTCCAGTGCCGCGACCTGCTGTTCCAGTGCTTCAAGTTTCTCGCGGGTGCGCGCCAGCAAGGCCACTTGTACGTCGTATTCTTCGCGTGTGACCACATCCATTTTTTGTAATGCGCCGATGAGGAATGTCTTGGCGTTTTGGCTCAAATCGCGCAGCGGCGAGTTTTGAATCCATTGTTCTACGGTGTCTTGTGCGGTTTTGCTCCACGGGTTGCTCATGGGTGTCCTCTTTTTGAAAAACCTTTTAAAAACGAAAACGGCGCGGGTTTGCGCCCACGCCGTATTATCGTTGATTTTTGCCGCCTTATTGCGCCAAATGTGCGCGCATTTTTTTCATCGCGGCCGCTTCGATCTGGCGAATGCGTTCGGCAGAGACTTGGTATTTGTCCGCCAAATCGTGCAGGGTTTGGCCTTTGCCTTCATCGTCGGCCAACCAGCGCGCTTCGATGATGTCGCGCGAACGTTCGTCCAACACGTCCAATGCGGCGCTCAAACCGGAGGATTGTAAGCGGTCACTCTCGGCGCGTGCCAAAACCTGCGTCGGCTCCTGCGTTTCATCGGCCAAATAGGCAATTGGCGCCATTGCCACGGCGTCTTCGTCATCATTCATCCCGCCGTCAATCGCGATGTCACGACCGGTCAGACGTTGATCCATTTCGATCACTTCTTCGGGCTTGACGCGCAGGACTTTAGCGACGTTGTGTACCTCGTCCTGCGTCATGTGCTCGCCGGTTTTCATGCTGCGCAAATTGAAAAATAGTTTGCGCTGTGCTTTGGTCGTGGCGATTTTCACCATGCGCCAGTTTTTGATGATGTATTCGTGAATTTCTGCCTTGATCCAGTGGATGGCGAATGACACCAAGCGCACGCCGCGCGTCGGGTCAAAGCGTTTCACCGCTTTCATTAGGCCGATTGAGCCTTCTTGAATCAAGTCGCCTTGCGGCAGGCCGTAGCCCATGTAGTTGCGCGAAATGGACACCACCATGCGTAGGTGCGACACGACCAATGCGTGTGCGGCCTGTAGATTGTTCGGGTCTGCGCGGTAAGACATCGCAAACTCGTACTCTTGTTCAGGCGTGAGCATTGGTACCGCGTTCACAGCGCGGGTGTATGCGTCCAAATCACCCAAGCTCGGTACAGCGAGCAATTGGTTGTATTGGGCTGAATAAGGGCTTATTGCGTATGTGGTCATATCTGTTCTGTTCTCCATGCGGTTGATGTATCCCATCAACTCGACGATGCCGCGTGAGAGATTGGCATCGGTTTGTCTGAGGGTATTTTAGCACTCTTTGAATGAGAGTGCTAAAACATCATCGGACAGTACTTATAATGCGGAATCAGCTGATTAGTTGACTAAGGAAACACGGAATAACCCCTACCGTCTGAGCTGGTGGATTGGCGTGATGAGTAACAAGGCGTGGCGCGCAGTCTATGGTCATTCCATAGACCAGCGTCACAACGCAGTTAATCGCACGCCAATCGCCAGCCCATCGGGTTCTGGCAAAAAATACCCAGAACTTTGTTGCAGTATAGGGGCTTCGTAGAACGACTACGACCCCTATCATGCGTCGCGTTCTGACTATTTTTTGCTCAGAACTCAGACTGGTTTGGGTTATTTCGTGTTTCCTATGCTAAAGAATTATCGTGGTGATATTGTGGCGAAAACGTGGGGCGACCGTGGATGAGGTGTAAAGTTTTGTTAAGTTGAAAATAGCGAAAAATCAATCATTTGTGTTTACGGCGTGATTAATTCAATACCGTTAGCCTGTGCGTATTCGTGAAACACGGCGTCGGGCGCACGATCGGTAATCAGCAGGTCAAATTGATTCAATGCGCCGATGTAGGCGGCGCGCGTTTGCCCAAATTTACTGTGGTCGGCCAGTAAAATGCGTTGTTGCGAGGTGGCCAGCGCACGTTGCTTCATCGGCAGCTCTTCGAGGTAAAAGCAGGTGACGCCGAAATCTAAACTGATGCCTGCCGCCGACAGAAAGGCTTTGTTCGGGCGCAGATCGTCCAGTTCGTTGCGCTGGCTGATGCTGGTGAAAATGTAGTTGTCGCCTTTGAATTCGCCGCCGCACAGAATCACGCGGCATTTGGGTTTGTCCTGCAGGGCCAAAAAGGTGTTGAGCGAGTAGCAAATCGCGGTAAACGCAATCGTGTCATCAATCGCATCGATCAAATACGGCACGGTGGTACCGCAGTCGAAAAATACAGTGTCTTCCGGCTCGATCAGTTGTGCGCCCAGCGCACCGAGGCATTGCTTTTCGGCCACCAGTTTGTTTTTTTGATCTGAGACGAAGTAGTGGTTGACGCCGCTGTTGTTTTGATTCGCAACCAGATAGCCGCCCAGCAGAACGATCTCGCAGGGTTCGGCATGGATGTCGCGGCGGATGGTCATTTCTGATACTTTGAGCTGCGCGGCCGCCTCTTTCAGATGAATTTTGCCGGTGCGTTTGAGTTGTTGAGCGATTTTTTTGAGGCGCTCTTCTCGGCGGGTGAGTTCCATGAGCTTGCTTGGTGTGTGGGAAAAGGCAATTTGCCTGCCAAAAATGTTATCAAAATAACAAAACAAATGCAAATAATATTGTCGATTTTTGAAATATTTAGAAAAAACCATCAAATTGTGATTTTTTCATCAAAATAAATTGAAAATGTTATTAGATTCACATATTATGTGGGCATAAAAATAATATTCTCCATCGCTCGTTGAGCCATCAGTATTCAAAAAACAAGGTGCTGAGTGTAGAGAATCAGTTGACGCCGGCATTGCAAAGAACCATCATAATAAGCAACCGGCGTTTTTTATCCCCAAGCAGTGAAATGGCGGGAGGCGATGTCAGAATCATATTTTGAATGGACTGGAGTACACATGGATATCAAACAGTATGCGCAACGTGCCTTGACGCTGATGGATTTAACCAGTTTAGAGGACAACGACACGGATGAGAAAATTCGCCAATTGTGCGCAAATGCGGTGACACCGTTCGGCCATACCGCTGCGGTGTGCGTTTATCCGCGCTTTATCGGCGTGGCACACGATGCGCTGGGTGCGAATAGCTCGATAAAAATCGCCACGGTGACTAATTTTCCAAACGGCGGCGCCGATGTGGATTTGGCAATCCGCGAAACTGAATTGGCCGTGAGCGCAGGCGCACATGAGGTCGATGTGGTCTTTCCGTATCGCGCGTATTTGGATGGCGATATGATGGTCGGGCGCGAGTTGGTCGCGGCTTGCGCCGAGGTCTGTCATGCGCACGATGTGTTGCTCAAAGTCATCATTGAGTCGGGCGAGTTGGTGGGCGAGCGTGCGATTCGCTCGGTCAGTGAGTTGGTGATTGACGCAGGTGGCGATTTTCTCAAAACCTCCACCGGTAAAGTTAAGGTGAACGCTACGCCGGAGGCGGCGCGTTATATGATCGAGACCATTCGTGCCAGCGGACGCCGCGATTTGGGCTTCAAAGCCGCAGGCGGCGTGCGCACCGTGCAGGATGCGATGATCTACCTCGATTTGGCGCGCGACATTATGGGTGCGGATTGGGTCAAGCCGGCGACCTTCCGCTTCGGCGCATCAGGTTTATTGAACAATTTGTTGGCAACCTTGAGCGACGTTGATGCCACGGCGAACCACAGTAGTTATTGACAATCAATAGAATAAGGAGAACACCATGCTCACACAAGAAATCATCAAGAAAAAACGCGATGGCGGCACACTCAACGCCGAGGATATCCGCGCCTACGTCAGCGGCGTGACCGATAACAGCGTCAGCGAAGGACAAATTGCCGCGATGTGCATGGCGATTTTTTTCAATAAGCTCAATATCGACGAGCGCACCGCGCTCACGCTCGCCATGCGCGACTCGGGGCGCGTATTGGCGTGGAAAGACTTGCAATTGAACGGTCCTGTGGTGGACAAACACTCCACCGGCGGTGTGGGCGATGTGGTGTCCTTGATGCTCGCGCCAATGGTCGCCGCCTGCGGTGCGTATGTGCCGATGATCTCGGGGCGTGGTTTGGGTCACACCGGTGGCACGCTGGACAAACTCTCGGCGATTCCGGGCTTTGACACCTTTCCCGATCCCGACAAACTGCGCCACATCGTGAAAACGGCGGGCGCGGCCATCATCGGTCAGACCGGCGATCTGGCGCCGTGTGACAAACGCATTTACGCCACGCGCGACATCACCGCGACGGTGGAATCGATTGATCTGATTACCGCGTCGATTCTCTCGAAAAAACTCGCCGAGGGCTTGGACAGTTTGGTGATGGACGTCAAAGTCGGCAATGGCGCATTCATGCCGACGTACGAAGCCTCCGTCGCATTGGCGCAATCCATTGTCAATGTGGCCAATCAAGCAGGCTGTCAGACCACCGCCCTGCTCACCGATATGAATCAAGTGCTCGCCTCCAGTGCGGGCAATGCGCTGGAAGTCGCCGAAGCCGTGCGCTATTTGCGCTGCGAAGACATCAATCCGCGTCTGCACGCGGTCAATATGGCGCTGTGCGAACAACTGCTGATTAACGGTGGCTTGGCGAAAGACAATGCCGATGCCAATGCGCAGCTCGAACATGCCTTGCGCAGTGGCAAAACGGCGGAATACTTCGCGCGCATGGTGGTGGAACAAGGCGGTCCAGCGGATTTTGTCGAGAATTACGCCAACTACTTTGAAGCCGCGCCCATGATCAAGCCACTGTTTGCGCCGCACAGCGGGATTTTGAATGCGATGGATACGCGCAGTGTCGGTATCGCCGTGATTGGCTTGGGCGGTGGTCGTCGTGTGGCGAGCGATGTGATTGACTTGCGCGTCGGTTTCGATCAAATATTGCCATTGGGCGCGCGCGTTGATGCGCAAACGCCGCTGGCGGTGATTCATGCCAAAGACGAAACATCGTGGCAGCAAGCGGCGCAGGCATTTTTGGCGGCCGTCACCATTGATGAGCAAGCGTACACGCCGACGCCGGAAATTTACCAAATTATTCGTTGAGCCGAGTTGCTTGGGCATGGATAAAGGAAATACGATGAAACGAGCCATTATTCTCATGTTGGACTCATTTGGCATTGGCGCAACGCCCGATGCAGATCAATTCGGCGACGCGGGTGCGAACACGCTCGGTCATATTGCGCAGGCGTGCGCGCGTGGCGAATGCGACCAGCGCGCCGCGCAGTACGGTACTGTGTATGGCGATGCCGTGCGCACCGGCGCATTGCACATCCCGAACCTGACCGCGCTCGGTTTGGCGCAGGCCAATGCCGAAGCCACGGGACAATTCCCGACGGGCTTGAATCCGAATGCCGAGCTGATCGGCGCGTATGGCTATGCCGCTGAATTGTCGTCCGGCAAAGACACGCCGTCCGGCCACTGGGAAATGGCGGGCGTGCCGGTGCTGTTTGACTGGGACTATTTCAGCGAGAAAACCAATTCGTTTCCGCAGGAATTGCTTGATCGCATCGTCGCACGCGCGAATCTCAACGGCTATTTGGGCAATTGCCATTCATCCGGCACGGTGATTTTGGATGAGTTGGGCGAAGAGCACATTCGCACCGGCAAGCCGATTTTCTACACCTCAGCCGATTCGGTATTTCAGATCGCCGCGCACGAGGGGTATTTTGGCTTGGAACGCTTGTATGAGCTATGCGAAATCGCGCGTGAGGAATTGAATGACTACAACATCGGGCGTGTGATTGCGCGGCCATTTATCGGCGAGCGCGTCGGTGAATTCGAGCGCACGGGCAACCGCCACGATTACGCGGTCGAACCGCCTGCGCCAACGGTGTTGCAAAAACTGGTCGAAGAGCGCGGTGGAGAGGTCGTGTCGATTGGCAAAATCGCTGATATTTACGCCAACGTGGGCATCACGCAGAAAGTCAAAGCGACCGGCTTGGCCGAGTTGTTCGATGCGACGCTGGCGGCGCTGCGCACAGCGGGCGAGAACACCATCGTGTTCACCAACTTGGTGGATTTGGATTCATCCTACGGCCATCGGCGCAATGTCGCAGGCTACGCGGCGGCGCTGGAGTACATCGACGCGCGTTTGCCTGAATTGTATGCTGTGCTCGGAGAGGGCGACATCGTTGTGTTGACCGCCGATCATGGCTGCGACCCGACTTGGCGCGGGACGGATCACACGCGCGAGCATGTGCCGGTGCTGCTGTATGGCAAACAGATTGCGCCGCGTAACTTGGGCGCGCGCACGACTTTTGCCGATATTGGGCAGACATTGGCGCATTATTTTGGCACCACGCCGATGGCGTATGGCACGAATTTATTGGAAGGTTGAAAATATGGCTACGCCACACATCAATGCAGAAATGGGCGCTTTCGCCGACGTGGTACTCATGCCGGGCGATCCGCTTCGGGCAAAATTCATTGCTGAGACTTATCTGGACAATGTGCGTCAGGTCTGTGATGTGCGCAATATGTACGGCTACACAGGGACGTACAAAGGGCGGCCGATTTCGGTCATGGGGCACGGCATGGGGATTCCGTCGTGCTCGATTTACATTAAAGAACTCATTACCGATTTTGGCGTGAAAAAAATCATTCGCGTTGGCTCGTGCGGTGCGGTGCGGCGCGACATTCATGTGCGCGACATCGTGATTGGCTTGGGCGGCTGTACCGATTCCAAAGTCAATCGCACGCGCTTTAAGGGGCACGATTTCGCCGCGATTGCCGATTTTTATATGGTGCAGGCGATGGTGGAGGCGGCGAAAGCGCATGGCACGCCGGTACACATTGGCAATATTTTCTCGGCGGATTTATTCTACAACCCCGACACCAGCCTGTTTGACACACTGGAGCAATACGGCATCGTCGGCATCGAAATGGAAGCGGCAGGTATTTACGGTTTGGCGGCGGAATACGGTGCCAAGGCGGCGGTGATTTGCACCGTGTCCGATCACATCCGCACGCACGAGCAGGTCTCGGCGCAGGAGCGCCAAACCAGTTTCAACGATATGATGGTGATTGCGCTCGAATCGGTGTTGATTGGCGATCATCAGGGTAGCCAAGGCGGATAAATTGTCAAGCCGCCGTCCGCCTTCCTGCAAGCGATGCGCGTGTTTCCTTAGGTTTGGGTTTTAAACCCGACCTTATCCCACGCGCGCCATTCTTCATCAATCAAATAGCTGGTCAGCGGATGGGCTTCGCGCCACGAGCGTTCAATGAGCCATTGGATTTTTTGGTTTTTGAATTTAAGTACCGCTTGTGGCAAGTCAATCTCCACGCGCGCGTGCGCCAAAATCACCGCCAGTCGCAAGCACAACACATGTGCAGGAAAGTCTGGATTTTTCGCCAAGGTGTCGCTGTATTTGCGCAAACCACCGACCTGCGCGCCGATCAATTCAGCCAAATAGCTTTGCGCAAAGCGCGAAAAACCGGCCAAGTCGGTATTCGCCATCAAATACGCACCGTGGCGGTGGTAGCCATCGTGCGATACCGCCATGCCAATCTCGTGCGTCATCGCTGCCCAGCTCAAGCGTTGCCGTGCCAAATCGTCCGCCTCGGGCGCGACCTGCGCGTACAGCGCCATAGCCAAGCTATGCACGCGTTGCGCTTGCACCGTATCCACGCTATAGCGTTTCATCAGGCGCATCATGGTTTGCTTGCGCACATCCAGACGCGTGTTGCCGCCGCGCAATTGTTCGAGCAAATCAATCATCACGCCTTGGCGCAAGGCACTGTAACACGGGCGCATTTCCTGCACGCCCAGCGCGTGAAACAGCCCCATCAATACCGCCAAACCACCGGCCAATACCTGCGCGCGTTGCTCGCGCATGGTGTCAGCGAACGGCCACTTTCTCGGCTCTTTGTTCAGCATTAATTGTGCCAACGCGCTCATGCGTTCGCGCGTGATCGGGTAGGTCGTGTGCTCTTTGCCCGGGTTGTCTTTGTTGAGCATCACGCACAGTTCGGCGATGGTCTCGATGGTGCCGGATGAGCCGACGGCGTATTTCCAGTGTTGCGCACCGAAGGTGGTTTTTGCTTCCTCAAATACCGCCGAAGCCGCGATCACCGCTTTTTCAAATGAACGTTTGGTCGGGCGACCGTCGGGGAAAAATTTCAAGGTATGCGACACGCAGCCGATGCGAAACGAATTTAGCTCATGCGGCGTGAAATTGCTACCCAGAATCACCTCGGTCGAACCGCCGCCAATGTCCACCACCAAGCGATGCTCGCCGTCTTTGGGCAAATCGTGCGAGACGCCCAGATAAATCAGCCGCGCCTCCTCGCGCCCTGCGATGATCTCGATCGGGTAGCCGAGTGCGGCCTGCGCCGGCTTGAGAAAGGCTTCAGGGTTTTTGGCGCTGCGCAAACTTTGTGTCGCCACCGCGCGCACCGCATACGGCGCTACACCGCGCAGACGCTCGGCGAAGCGCTCCAAGCATTCGATCGAACGCTTGATGGCTTCTGGCGTGAGATTACCGTTTTCGTCCAAACCTGCACCGAGGCGCACGGGTTCTTTGTAGTAGTCAATGCGCACCAGTTGCCCGTGCTCCAGCCGCGCCATTTCGAGGCGAAAGCTGTTTGAACCCATATCAACGGTGGCTAAGATTTGTCCGTTTTTGATCGTCATGATGTGCCTTGGGCGTGAAGTTGTTTATTTTTGTTCGCTCATTGTTATGGGTCAGTCACCCAGTCAGTCACCCAACAACGCCTGAGCAAATTCCTCGGCGTCAAAGGTCTGCAAATCCTGCACGCCCTCACCCACGCCGATGAAATATACCGGCAGGTTGCGTTCAACCGCGAGCGCCGCGAGCACGCCGCCTTTGGCCGTGCCATCGAGTTTGGTGATGATCAGACCGGTCAGGCCGACGGCGTCGTCAAATGCTTTGACCTGCGCCAGTGCGTTTTGCCCCATATTGCCGTCGAGTACGAGGATGATTTCGTGTGGCGCGCCCGCGAGGGCTTTGTCGGCCACGCGTTTGACTTTTTTCAATTCGTCCATCAGGTGCAGTTGCGTCGGCAGACGACCGGCGGTGTCGGCAATCACGACATCGAGTTTTTTCGCTTGCGCGGAGGCGATGGCGTCGAATACCACAGCGGCCGGATCGCCGGATTCTTGTGCAATCACGGTGACATTGTTACGCTCGCCCCAGACGGCGAGCTGCTCACGCGCGGCCGCGCGGAAGGTATCGCCCGCCGCGAGGATGATTTTTTTGTTCATTGCTTGCAGATGGTGCGTGAGTTTGCCAATACTGGTGGTTTTGCCCGCGCCGTTGACACCGGCGACCATCAGCACCAGCGGACGGTGCGCGTCAATGTCCAATTCTTTTTCCAATGGACGCAGTAGTTCGATCAAGACGTTTTGCAATGCATTGCGCACGCCCTGTGCGTCCTCGATGCGCTCTTTTTTTACCCGCGCGCGCACGGCGGACATGATTTTTTCGGTGGCGTTCACGCCGACGTCGGCCATGAGTAAGGCGTCTTCGAGCGATTCAAATAGCGCTTCGTCCACGCGCACGCCGACGAACACATGACGCAGATTCGTACCGGTTTTGCTCAGTCCGGCGCGCAGTCGCGCCAACCAGCCGCGCTGGGAGAATTGTTCTGCGCTGGGTTTGTCCTGCGTTTCGGGTTGTGGTGTGATGAAGCTGTCTTCGTGCGTCTGCGCGGTGTGTGTGTCGTATTCGGCGCTCGGCTCCTCAGCTGGAATCTGCGCCAGTTGGTCGTCCAATGCGCGATTGAAAATATCGGCTAGGCTGGTTTGAGGCTGCGGCGCGTGTTCGCTGGGGGCGTCGGTTGGCTCCATCAGCGGTTCGGCAATCGGCGCAATCGCGGATTCATTCAGCGTTAAGGTGGCGTCGGCTTCGGCTGGAATATGGTCGATTGCCTCAACGATGGCTGGCTCGTCAATTGGTGCGGTTTCGGCGGATTTTTTGCGGCGGAAAAAGTTAAACATCATTTTGCTCTGAACTCACTACGGTATAATGTGCCCATTGTACGCAAAGCGGCCGAGCGCGACAATCACATCGCTGATAAATCATTGACCGCGTTGCCTTTTCAGTTGTCTTTTCACACAGATTCGTACTGATTCATACCCATCAACCACGATATTCCAACATGCGCCCAAAATCGTCACCCCATCGAGTGAGCCAAGGACAGGTTCGCATCATTGCCGGACAATGGCGTCGGCAGTTATTACCCGTACCGACGCATGAGGGGTTGCGCCCGACCGGTGATCGTGTGCGCGAAACGGTGTTTAACTGGCTCAATCATTTTTGGGGCGGGCAGTTTGCCGAGCAACAGGTTTTGGACGTGTTCGCCGGAAGTGGCGCGTTTGGCCTCGAATGTGTCAGCCGTGGTGCGCGCGACGTGGTATTGATTGACAACCACCAACCCGCTGTTGAAAATATCCGCAATATCCTGCAGCATTGGCAAAAGCAAGACGCGGGCATCGCGCAAGTACGTGCGTTGGCCGATGATGCGCTCAAGGTATTGGCGCAGTTGGCCGAGCAAAACACCTATTTTGACGTGATATTCCTTGATCCACCGTTCGGACAGGACTGGCTGGCGCGCACTTTGCCGCTGATTGCGCCGCTGTGCGTTGAAGACACGTTGTTGTACGTTGAGGTTGAAAAAGGCTTCGATTGGATGATTTTGAGCCAATTCGGCTGGACTTGCGTGCGCGAGGGCAAAACCCAGCAGACGCTGTATGGCTTGTGGAAGCGACAATAGGCTTTCCTGATCGCTTGGAGGAACGAAGTGTTTCTTTAGGGCGATGCCAAGTGGTTTGTCGAAAGGGGTTTGTCGAAAGGGGTTTACCGAAAGGGGTTTACCGAAAGGGGTTTACCAAAAGTATGGGAGATGCTATCTTCCTCGTAGCAGTTTATCCTGCAAGCAAAATAGCCCCTTTGATTATTGTTGGTTGTTTTCAGGCAATGAGTACGCTGATCAACCTGCCATGCGTGTGTTGCGAAAAAATGAGTTGAGTCCATGAGCATTTATTTGAGTATTGTCATTCCCGCCTACAATGAGGCACCGGTTTTGGATCAATTTTTGCCGTCATTGTATTGCGCACTGGCGGAGTTGCCTGACCAGCAGGAAATTGTGATCGTGGACGATGGTAGCCGCGACAATCTGCGCGAGGTGTTTCAAGCACATTTGGCCGCGTGTCCGGTGCACATTGCCTTGCGCTTGGTTCAGTTGTCGCGCAATTTTGGCAAAGAAGCGGCGCTGAGTGCGGGTTTGGCCAATACGCAGGGGCGGATTGTGGCGATGATGGATGCGGATGGGCAACATCCGATTTCGGTGCTGCAAGAGATGTTGGCGCTCAATCAGCAAGGAATCGATATGGTGGTCGGTGTGCAGGCCAATCGCTCGCATGAGAGCTGGCTGGCACGCAGTTTGAAACGCGGTTTTTATCATTTCATGCAGGACACCCATCGCTATGAGATCAAGCCGAATGCGGGTGATTTTCGCTTGATGAGTCGAAAAGTGGTGGATGCGTTGTTGGCTTTGCCCGAGCGTCAACGCTTCATGAAGGGTTTATATGCTTGGGTCGGGTTTAAAACCGTGTACGTTCCGTTTGAGGCGCATGAGCGTCAGGATGGCGAGAGCAAGTTTAATTACGCCAGTTTGTTTGAGTTGGCTTTGATCGGTATCACCTCGTTTTCACAAAAACCTTTGCGCTGGATTTCGCGCATGGGTTTGGTCGTCTCGGTTTTGTCTCTGATGTATGGTTTTTATATTGTGTTCAATACCTTGATTTTTGGTACAGAAATTGCCGGTTGGACAACTTTGGTTGCCGGTCTGATGTTCTCCGCCGGTGTGCAATTGATTTGCTTGGGCGTGATTGGCGAATACATCGGACGGATTTATGATGAGGTGAAACAGCGTCCTTTGTATGTGATTGATCAAGTTTGGGAAGGCGATTCGTCAACATGAGCCAGACCACTCGAAAGCAAGCGCTGTTTTTTGCCGTTGTCGGTGCGTGCGCCGCGCTGACGCATTTCGCGGTATTGGTGCTGTTGGTGCAGTGGGGCGGTATGGTGCCGTTTTGGGCGAATCCGCTGGCGTTTGTGTGCGCGTTTTGCGTGAGTTTTTACGGGCATCTGAGCTGGACTTTTCGTGCACACACGGTGCAAGGTCGTTGGCTGCCAAGTTTGTGGCGTTGGTTGCTGAGCTCGATCGGTGGGTTTTTGCTTAATCAGTCACTGTTTACCATGGGTTTAACCGTCTTTGGGCATGATCATTACCGCAGCATTTGGTTTGTCGTGACTTTATTGGTCACGCTGATGACCTTCGCTTTGGCCAAATTTTGGGCGTTTCGCCGCCCTCATTCTCCTCAAAACACCGCTTCATGAAAAAAATTACCCTCAATGTAGATGATTTGGGTTTGTCCGACGCGGTGAATCAAGCGGTCTTGCGTTTGGCGCAGATGCGACGCATTCATGCGACCAGCTTTATGAGTGCGGGTGCGATTCGGCCCAGCGAGGTGGTGCAATTACAGCGTCTAAATGTGGATATTGGCCTGCACTTGGATTTGACAGGCTTGGTTTGTCAAGGTTCGCTCAAGGCAGTGATGGCGCGTAGTTGGTTACGTCTATGGGGTCGGGCGCAATTGCGGCAGCTCATCGCGCAGCAGTTTGATGCGTTTGAAGCCACGATGAACGCGGCGCCGGCTTTCGTGGACGGGCACCAGCACGTTCATCAATTTCCGGTGGTGCGCACGTTATTGTTGGAGGAACTGAGTCGGCGCTATGCTTCCCCAATCATGCCGATACGCAACACCCAAGCGATACAGAGCGACTTTAAAGCACGCTTGATTTATGTTTTGGGCGGACGCGCGTTGAACCTCATGTGCGCGCAGCGTGGCATTCGCCAGAATAATTGGTTTGGCGGCGTGTATGACTTTCAGGCGGATCAAGCGCGCTTGGCCGATTACTGGCGCGAATGGTTGAGTCGAGCGCCTGAACGCGGTACGGTACTGATGTGCCATCCTGCTTTGCCAGATGCGCACTGGCAAGACAGCATCAAAACGGCACGTGAGCAAGAATGGGAGTGGCTGAGCAGTGACACATTTGGTCAACTGTGGGATGAGTTCTGTTGCGAAGCGCAGTCGTGGTCAGAGATATCTCATTCGTGAGCTGACTCTGAATGGATGCAAACTATTATTCGCTCATCGGCTCGCGCTGCTGCTGCGCCCACATCTCGCTGTAAACGCCCTTTTTCGCTAATAATTCCGCATGCGTGCCGCGCTCAACAATGCGTCCGTCGTCCATCACGAGGATTTGCTCCGCGTGCACGATGGTGGAGAGTCGATGCGCGACGATCAGCGTGGTGCGGTTGTGTGCGGCTTCATCAAATGCCGACTGGATGGCTTTTTCCGCGTGGGTATCGAGCGCGGAGGTCGCTTCGTCAAACACCAAAATCGGTGTGTTTTTCAACAAAGTGCGCGCAATCGCCACACGCTGTTTTTCCCCGCCGGAGATTTTCAGCCCGCGTTCACCCACTTGCGTGTCCAGACCTTCGGGCAGGCGTGCCAAAAACCCATCCAAATGCGCGGCCTGCGCTGCCGCCAACACCTCCTCGTCGCTCGCATCGGGGCGGCCATAGCGGATATTGTAGCCCAGTGTGTCGTTGAACAGAACCGTGTCCTGCGGCACGATACCGATGGCTTGGCGCAGGCTTTCCTGCGTCACGGCGCGCACCGATTGACCATCAATCAAAATATCGCCGCTCTGCGCGTCATAAAATCGAAACAGTAAGCGCGACAGGGTCGATTTACCCGCGCCGCTTTTACCCACAACCGCCGTGGTGGTGTTCGGCTCGATGGTGAAACTCACGTCGTGCAAAATCGGCCGGTTGTCGTTGTAGGCAAAATCCACATGGCGAAACTCCACGCGACCGTGGGAGACCTGCAACGCCGCCGCATTCGGCGCATCGGTGATCTCGTGTGGCGCATCCAGCAGCGTGAACATTTTGTCCACATCAATCAGCGCCTGCTTGATCTCGCGGTACATCACGCCGAGGAAATTCAGCGGCACATACAACTGCAACATCAGCGTATTAATCAACACCAAATCGCCGACGGTCGCGCGCCCTGCCACCACGTCGCGTGTGGCATACCAGAGAATCGCAATCAATGCGACCGAGATAATCATCTGCTGGCCGAGATTGAGCAAAGACAGCGAATTTTGCGACTCAATCGCCGCGACGCGAAACTGTTTCAAACCCTCATCGTAGCGTTTGGCCTCGAACGACTCATTGTTAAAATACTTCACCGTTTCAAAATTAAGCAGTGAGTCAATCGCCTTCTGATTTGCCTTCGAATCCATCTCATTCATACGCTTGCGATACTGCGTGCGCCACTCGGTAATCCACACGGTAAAACCGATGTAGCCCGCCAATGCCGCCGCCGTGATCGCGACGAACACCGCATCGTACTTCACCCACAAAAAGCCCAACACCATCACCACCTCGATCAGCGTCGGCACAATCGTCATGAACGAAAAGCCAATCAGCGTGCGGATACCGCGATTACCGCGCTCGATGTCACGCGTCAGGCCGCCCGTCTGACGCGACAGATGAAAACGCAGCGACAGATGATGCAATTGATTGAATACCTTCAACGACACCGTACGCGCCGCATTCTCCACCACCTGAAAAAACACAATCTCGCGCAACTCATTGAACAGCGTTTGCGACACACGCAGCGCTCCGTACGCCAGTAATAACGCCACCGGCACCACCAACACCGCCTGCACGGTCGGGTTCGGCGTCATCGCATCGACAATGTGCTTGAGTGTGGTCGGAATCGCCAGATTCGCCAATTTCGCCAGAATCAAGGCCGACAGCGCGATCAACACGCGGTACTTGCTCGCCCAGATATACGGCCAAAGCGATTTCAGTGTTTGCCAATCCGAACGGCTCGGGTTGTTTGAAGATTCATTGGGTGGGGCGGAGGCGGAATGGTGGCGCATGGTGATTTTCAAGAGACAAAAACGGTGGGCAAAATGAAACCCACCAATAGGGAACACTGAGTATTATCCATTAAATGCAGTTTAAGAGTACAAAGTAAAGATAACCACAGTTCATATCCAAAGATTTGTCTTGTGGTGCGTTGAAAGATAGAGAAGTTGACTGAATTTCTATTTAAAATGGTATTGTCTATATTTATCTTCCTTCCATTATGTCCCAATCCTCATCGGTGAGCGCCATTTTGACCTGACAAAGCTTATACATATCATCAAAGATTCCGAATGGGTAGTAGAACATTTGACGCGCATCGCTGATTTTAAAGTGCTTTTGTACTTTTTCTTCATCATAAAAAAACTCTAAATCCAAGTAATCGCAACACAATGTTCCATACTCAGTATAGTTGTAGAAAGGACAATATACCCCTTTGGTTTCTGGATAGAATCCCTTAAACTCCCTTTGTTCATGCCCCAATCTGCCCTGAACGTACGTTTCGTTCCCTGTTGCTCGGACATGAGTGTAACAGAGCTCACCAGATGGGATCATGGCTTGTTTTTCCTCATCAGAGAGATGAACAAATTGTGAGCCGTATGTTTTTCCTCTGACGTATCCATCAGGTAAAACAGGGTCAGGTAACGGTTCAAAATCGTAAACGGGTGGCGGTTCTGGATGTAAAAGCCAATATAGAGGGCTTTTAGTACTTAGTTGTTCTTTAACCGAGTGAAGATCTGAGTCACATAAAATTGCCTTTTCACCGCTTTCAAATTGAATGAAAGCCCTATCAGCAATTATTTGCTTTTGGGTTCGGCCATCGGTTAGTTTTAAGTCATACTCAATTGACAAAATAATACCCAAGCCAAAATCCACATGCCGTACTAAATCTTTAGTTTTCAGTTTCATGGTTACACTCCTGTGTCAGGTTTGCAGGCAAAACATACACAACCACCCGCACCTGATTGGCCGGATTTTCACGCGGGTCAAGCTGCTGCACCACCGTCTCAAAAATCTCATGACCCGCCTGTAATATTTTGGCAATATCGTGATTCTCATCGCGGGGAATATAGCCCAGCTTGTAATCAGCAAAATAGATCGCCGCCGCATTGTGATCCCAACGGTTTTCAGGCTCGGCGCGTAGTTGTAGTTTGGTACCGATTTCCATTTGGCTGAATGCCAACGCACCTTCGTGGTATTGAAAGCCAGCGATTAAAAATGATTTGATACGGGTATATGCCATGATGCACTCCTTTCTTCATAAACGTGATCTACTTGACATGTTTGCAGTATATTGGGTTAAATGGACGTATTGTGTCCGTAAAAAGAAAGGTGAATAAATGAGTCACAGCGACAGCATCCGCCGCACGATAGAGATTATCGCGCGGCTCAATAGCGGTCAGGCGCTCAATGTCGAACGATTGGCAACACAATACGGCGTACACGCGCGTAGCATTCGGCGCGACTTGGCGCTTATCAAAGAGATTTTCGGCGAATTCATCCGCAAAGAAGGTGACAGCTATCGAGCCTATGACAAAATACTGCTGGATCAAGTCCTGCATAGCGGGGAACTGATGCAATTATCCGGCATTGCCAATATGTTCAATATCGCTCATACGAACCAAGAATTGACCCGAGAGACACGAGAACTTTTACACGACTCAGCCCAGACATACGCCTACAAAAACAAACCATTTGAAGTACTAAACAATCCCGATATCGTGCGCCAGATCGAACACGTTATCAAATACCGCATGGTCATTGAGCTGGGCTACCAAACTCAGAGCAAGGTTATGACCATCCCCTACGAACCCTACCGAATTGTCTTTATGCAAGACAACTTCTATTTGGTGGGGAAAAACACCCGCATTACGCGAGTAGAACTGCTGCGATTGGGGCGCATCGTCAGCGTGCAACGCATGGGAAAAACCTTCCTGCGTGAGCGCGGCATCGAGCAATTCATCGAACAGATACAAACCCCTTGGGCTGATTACAGTAAAAAACTACAAGTGGTGCGCATTCGAGTGGACAAAGCCGTTACCAAATACTTTCGCGCCAAAGACTACCTACCCAGCCAAAAAATCATTGATGAAAATGAATACGGTCAACTCATCATCGAATACCAAATCACCAACTTCCTTGAAATAGAAGAACTACTGATTAAATGGGCGGGCAATATCGACATCCTCGAGCCGCGCCCGCTCAAACGCTACATACGCAGGCAAGTCGAGCGAAAATTAGAGCGGTTAAAACCGAAAGAAAAAACACAAAAGAAAGAGAGCGCCACTTTTGAGTAATCTTTAAACAAAAAAACCACCTGTGCACAAAACACAGGTGGTCCAAATAAAATTTGGGAGAGGCTAATGGCGATCTCACACGGTCATTGTCAATCAAAAAATAAAACCTACGACAACGAGATTCTCTGTGTTTCCAAGCCAAAAAACCCCGCCGAACGCCGGGCTCGAACCGGATACAGCATATTGTCTAAAATAAGACAACTGCCCTGACTTCCAAATGTCGGATCCTCGGCGGGGCAAAACATTAAAAAGTGTGGTCAAAAATCACTGAACGATTCGTATTTTTCAAATAATCGAAACCCCAATCCAGATAAATACCAAAAGAACACCGCACTGAAAATCCAAAACCATCCGGCATTAAAAGCCAAATAAAATGGCAAACCAAAGAAAAATAAAATCCAGCCGAGTATCAAAATCATTGGTAAAGCCAGAACCAACCAAGCCAAACCAATCAATACCCAAATGAAGCAGTACACAGCCAAGATTGCGACACACGCATAAAGAAAGACGGTGAATATAAATGAAATCATCCATGTACTCCAAATATAGGGTCGTTAATCAAATGGGTCTTTAAACTCAATGTCGTCGATCAACGAATTCAAGCGATCAGAAAGGGTTTGCAAATTATCCGCAACGGCAATTAAATCTGAATAACTGGAACTCAAGCTATCAAAATTGAAGTAGGACAAGACATCAAAATCCAAATCAAACTGAAAATCGACATACAAATCAAGCCAATCACTATTGGGCAAACTAAGCTCGTTCTCCAGATGGGACAATCTACTGCGCAAACTTTCCACGGCATGTTGCGCCTGTCGAATGTCATTGCTCGCGGAGGTGTTTTCATAAGTGGACCACATGGAAACCCATTTTTTATCACTGAAAAAATCCAGAAATTCAGCACTCGATGCCGCAGAAACGGACGATTGGGCCATTCTGACCGTGGACAAGGTCATCTCCACATCGGTTTTCAAGCTTTTTAATTTTTCCAGTTGCCGACGGTGGTTATTCTTTTTTTTCTTCGGTTTTGCAGTGTCCTCATTCAACAATGAAGCGGTGAAAGGCGGATGTGGCGAGAGACGATTACCGACTGGGCGGATTAACGGTGCAGGTTTTTCTTCTACTTTTGGCTGGGTTAAGTGGAGCAAGGCTGATATTTTATCAAGCACTTGCTCCTCAGATTGTTTATACCGTTCAAGCCCCGACTGAAAAGATTGCTTTAATGATTTGCTCGGTGGTACCGTTACGCTCGGCGTTGAAGCGAGTGGCGGCAAAATCTTTTGATCTGCCGTTTCTGTTTTGACTGTGGCGGATTGATTGTGCTTGGCTTTTTCTGACGAGATTGAACGTGTCTCAATAGCGGAGGACACGCTTGATTTGATTGAGGCAGCTTTACGAGTGAGCCATTGAAACACGCGAGGCACGCCAGTCTTTGATATACAACGCTTTGCCCAATGAGTGACAGAGGGATACATTTTGCCCACCCCAAACAAGGCCAACCAGGTCAAAGCCAAAGCCAAAAATCCAGAAGGTTTATAACCATAGCGAAAAATCCAAATGGCCGTCGCCGCCATAAAATACGCCATCAATACCAAAAAGGCAGCGAAGAAAAATTTCAGAACCTTAAGTATCTTAGTGAAAAAAACCATTGCCCTCACCCATAGCGTTCAGATCAAACATCTTTTAGAACAGCCAAAATATTGCATCAATAAAATCAAATGAGCCTAATTGTCAGGCGTACGCCAATTCTCCCTGCAAATAAAGAGTGCCTAATATATCTTGACCGACCTGAGGTTCAGGCTCTTGTCCCCAGATTTTTTCAGTGACAACGATTGACAGCGGTAACTCATCAGAATCCATGGGACGCAAGCACATCACCTCCAGTAGCCAACCATCCTGATCCAAAAGCTTTTGACCATGTAGCAGTTCAGAAATCCGTTTGACAGAACAAACCGTACCGCGAAACTGATACACATTCGCGTCCGTTTCGTTTGGTAGCCAAGCGGCCATTCCTTGTGTGCTCACTTGCATGGATTCCTCCCACAAAGGCTGTCCCGATTCAGACATATGACGGTTGATGGCTTCTAACACGTCCGCTTTATGTTCGATATTCATTGTCTGCGGCTCATCCACGCGTGCACTCAGAGCAAATCCGGTTAATAAGAATGAAAGATTGCTTTGCGTTCGATACCAATCGCGATTGTGTAAATAGGCCGTATCGTAAAAGCAGATTTCAATCTCATGCCAGTTTGCTCTGATGATGGCTTCGTCTTGATTCGGCCAAACAGAAACGGAATCAATGGTCAGATTGCATTGCGTACCATGTTGAACAAACACCAACCAATCGCACGCTTTAATCTCATCATTGACGCGCTCCACGCGCATACATAGCCCATGCATACGATGCGGCGTAATCAGATAAGAACCCTTGAATAAATTGGACCAATAATGCCGTTGCGGCGGCTGTTTATTCACCAATAATGCCCAGCCTTCTTTATGCAACCACTCAGGGTCCGATTGACACCATTGGTTGATGAATGCAATCGCATCATCGGTAAACGGAACCCAGCGCATGGAATAACAATGCTCCACGGTCTCATCTTCTACCGAAAACGTATCATCCGGCCAACGATCTTCGGCAGGGTCAGGCACAGGCTCGGTGGATAACGTCAGATAATCACCCGCCAAAGAAATCAATTGGGTGCGGCCAGCATCAAATTTCACCGCCGCATAGTCATCGCCTGCGTCCTTTTGATGAATCTGCTCAATCACCCCCAAACCCAAGCGACGATGGTATACGCGATCACCTACTTTCATCATTTACTCCTTTTATCGAAACATTCATGCAGGTCATTGTAAGGGTATTTAAGGACGCATTCTGTCCATACGATTTTAATCGGTAGCGATGCGTTTGCGGGGTTTTTTGGGTTTGGATTCTGTTTTTGGAGCGAGCGCGCCAACTAAATCCTGATATAGGCCGAACAAGAAGGCGACACGCTCGGCGTCGGTATTCGCGCCTTTGTAGCCGTAGGCGGCATCAACGGTTTTGTCGAGCTGGGCGTGTGCTTTGACCAACTCGGGCGGCATGGTCAGTGGATCGTACAGATCAGCGAGCGACGCCTCGGGGAACAGGGCGCGGGCATCCAGCACGATTTGTGCCGCTGCGCTGATGGCTTCGTGTTGCTTGTCGCTTGGGTTCGGCCACGGGAAGTTGTTGTACACCAATTTGGCTGAGTAGCGGTAATCGCTTTTTAAACGCCCTGCAACCGTGCGCATCCAAGCGTTGTGTTGGGTGCTGGTGAGGATGCCGAAGTGGAATGGAGTAGCTTCAGGAACGCTGTAAACCAAATTGCTGACAATTATCTCGGGCGGCAAGTAGCCAATAGGAATAAAAACGCGGTTTTCTGATGAAACGCTGGGAACCAATAAAAAATTACTGCTCGGTTGGCGAATTTTCTGAAACAGTGTCGGTGTGGCTGCGTCTTTTTGCGTTTGCTTATCGGTGCTGGCTTCACGCATGGCTTGAACGGCTTTCACACGTCGCAAGACTTCGGGCATGGCGCGCAGTTGTGCCGGCGGACAATTGACCAACCAAAGGCAATAGCGCGGGATGTTATTGATAAACTCTTCTGCACCGACAAACGGTCGGATGTATTCGGCGGCTTGTGGTTCGAGACGCAGTAGTTCGTCCTTTTCTGCTTGCGTGAGTAGCAAATTACCGCCGTCGGTCGGTTTGCTACCATTGACCATTTCGGGTACGGGACACAGCGGGGTGTTGCGCGCAGTGACTGTTATATTGGGCGCGTCCAGTAGATACGGATTGATCGTGTTGGCACGGATGGCGTGCGCTTCGCCTTTGATGTCTTCGTATTCGTAAATGGTTTTTTCGGGTGCGTCGTGCAGTGCAAAACCGATGATGACGACGTGTACGGCGGCTTTACCGCGTGCTTCGTTGTTCCAGCTAAAAGTGCGATGAGCGAAGTTGATTTTCACACCCGCATCCAGCAGTGGTTGCCAGAGGATGGCGACTTGCTCGCCTTGGGTCAGGCTGTTGGTGGATACGAGCGCGGTTTGCGTGCGCGGGTGGGCTTTCATGTAGGCGGTGGCAGTGTAGTGTCAAGCGGTGACGAAGTCGAGGGTTTTGTACAGTCGCACCGGTGCTAAGTGGGCGTTGGTGGTGAAGATGTGTTGCATATCCGCATCTTGTTCGGCTGTGCGGTAGTTTTTGCCAATAAACGGTGGATTGCCGATAATGTAGTCGGCATTGGGGCAAACTTCGTGCCAGTCGATGCGCAGGGCATTGCCATGCGCGATGGTGGGTGCGTGACGTAGCGGAATGCGGGCAAAGTATGCGCCAAAGGTTTCGCTGGTTTGTTGGTTCATCTGGTGGTCGGTGAGCCAGAGGGCGACTTGGGCGATCTGCGCGGGAAATTCTTCAATCTCAATGCCGTAGAATTGGTCGACGTTGAGTTTGGTCAGGGTGTCAATTTCGAGCAGTTGGTCGGTTTTGTGTAGTTTTTTGAGGATTTCTAATTCGAGTTTGCGCAGCTCTCGGTAGGTGATGACGAGGAAGTTGCCACAGCCGCAGGCGGGATCAAAAAAGCGCAGTTGTGCCAATCGTTCGTGAAATTCGTTGAGCTTGGCGGGTTGGCGCTGTAGTTTGTCAAACTCGCTCCAGAGTGCGTCGAGAAATAGTGGTTTAATGAGTTTGAGGATGTTTTCTTCGGAGGTGTAGTGTGCGCCGAGGTTGCGGCGGGCTTTTTCGTCCATGATGGATTGAAACAGGCTGCCGAATATCGCTGGGCTGATGCGTGACCAGTCGAGTGCGCAGGCGGAGAGTAGCGCTTGGCGCATGGCGCTGTCAAACCCTGCGGGTGGTAGTGGTTCGGCGAATAGTTTGCCGTTGACGTAGGGGAAGGCGGCGAGGTTTTCGTCGAGGTTTTTCAGCCGTTTGTCTTCGGGTGTGTTGAGTATGTGAAATAGGCTGGCGAGGTGGTGCGCGAGGTCGGAGCCGTCCTCGGAAGTGCGTTGTTCGATGTAGTCTTGAAATTGGCGTTTTTGAAAAATGCCGGTGTCTTCGGCAAACAGGCAAAATAGCAAACGGACCAGATAAACTTCAAGCGCGTGACCATCGTAGCCGATGTCTTTGAGCGCGTCATGTAGTTTGCCCATGCGTTCGGCGGCTTTGATGTTGGTCGGGTCTTGTGGCTGGATGATTTGTGTGGTGTAGCCGGCAATGAAGCCGAAGTTTTTGACTTCTTTGTAGAGGTTTTCGAGGGTGAATTCGATGGTGGTGTTTTGATCTAAATCGGTGAGCGAAAAACGTGCAAAGTCACAAACTAGGACGTAGCGCGGCAGATCACTTTCTTTGATGCCGTCAAAGTAGTCCATCGCTTGGGTAAACGCCGGTACTAAGTTCCGTCCGCGCGATTTCATTTCAACCAGTAATATACCCGGCCAAAATAGGTCTACAAAGCCTTGTTTACCACCGTATTTTTTCACGGCGTGCTCGAATGTGGCAATGCGTCGATTGGTCACGCCAAAAATTTCAAAAAAATCAATCAGGAAGGATTGCGCTTGTGATTTTTCATTATCCGCATCCGCCCAGTGCTTTGAGAATGCGAGGGCGCGGGCTTTGATTTCGTTCCAAGAGAGGGGTTTGTGCATGGTTGCTGTGGGGTAATTAATTATTGAATTTCGGCTGTATTTAACTGTGCCAAATCCGCCAACAGTGGCACAGTCGCAGGCAAAATCGGCTCGGTGCTGGGCGTGGCGACTGTGCCATCCGCCTGTACCAGTAGACGTTGCCAATGTAAATCCTGCGCCTCGCGGCCATGCGGCTCGCCGTCCCATTCGGTCACGATGATGAAGTGCAGCAGGACATGCGCATGTGGGTAAACGTGTTCAACCGTGCGCCACGGTGTGCCATTGCGAATGGTGATGCCGAGTTCTTCGATCAGCTCGCGTTGCAGGGCTTGTTGGTGGGTCTCGCCCAATTCAACTTTACCGCCGGGGAATTCCCAGTAGCCGGCCATTGGTTTGCCAGAGGGGCGTTGGGTGAATAAATATTCACTGTCGGCGTTGCGCAGCACGCCAACCACGACGTCGATGATGGGATTGCTCATTTTAGGTGTGCTTTCTGCAATTGTTGTTGCCCCACCCATAGCCGCGCAAAATGCTGGGCGATGCGCGCACTGCGCGAGCCTCGTTCCAGTGTAAATTGTAACGCCGCAGTGCGCATCTCTTCCGCCTCGGTTGCATTCGCGGGCGTGTGGCCGAGGCGACGGACGGCGGTGTCAACGATGGTTAAATAGTCGTCTTGCTTGAACGGGTAGAAACTGAGCCACAGGCCGAAACGCTCCGACAGCGCGATTTTCTCCTCCACGGCTTCGGATGGGTGCAGTTCGTAGTCGGACGGATGGCTGTACCCCACATTGTTGGTGTCGTATTCGGGCACCATGTGGCGGCGATTGGAGGTGGCGTAGACGAGGACATTGTCCGCGTAGCCGTTAAATGAGCCGTCGAGGATGGTTTTCAAGGCTTTATAGCCCGAATCCTGCGCATCGAAGGTTAAATCATCGCAAAACACAATGTATCGTTTGGCGCGCTCGCGCACCAAATCAACGATTTCGGGCAAATGGTGTAAATCCAGTCGATCCACTTCAATCACGCGCAGACCATGCGCCGCAAATTTTGCCAAACACGCCCGCACCAGCGAGGATTTGCCCGTGCCGCGCGCGCCGGTGAGCAGTACATGGTTGGCGGGCAAGCCGAGTACGAATTGCTCGGTGTTGTCCAGCACCGCTTGTTTTTGCCGATCAATCGAAAGCAGATCGTCCAACTCCTGCAAGCGCGGATTGCGTAAGGCTTGTAAAAATCCACGGCCGTGACGCACTTGCCAGATGTAGGCGTGTGCGCTCCAATCCACCTGTTGCGCGGTTTGTGGCAACAGCAGTTGCGCGCGTTCGAGGGTAGCGGAGAGTTGAGCGAGGGTTTGCTCAAGTAATTCGTTGTTCATGGTATCGGGCATGGAGGCTGATTGGTCGTTGCTATTGGCTTTGCTTGGGTTGAGTGGTCGTTGCTTTGGGCATCAGCGCAAAAAAAATGAGGGTGGGTTGACCTCTACCTTTTTTGGCAAAGTAACTCAGGGATAATTTTCGTCCAATAAGGATGTTGAATCTTGGAGCGGATGCACTCAATTGTACCAGAAGGGTTTGTCCGACAAAATGAGTACAGCCTGAATCGGCGCGCCCATTGATCACACTGCGGGTGACGCGATAGGTGAATTGTGTTTCGGTATGCTCCAATTCTTTGCCTTCGTCGTCTAATACATACAAGCGCATAGTTGTAGGCGGGGAGGTGACGATTCCGTCCAGTGCGCAACTTTCTACGTACGATGCGGCCGCGCTATGTATAAAAGCGGCCAGCGTGATTGCCAAAGCGATACGGATGTAATCGCGCATGGTTTAACTGCGGTAATCCGCATTGATGCTGACGTAATCATGCGACAGGTCGCAGGTCCAGACGTTGCCGTTCGCCGAGCCACGATTGAGCACGATGCGCACGGTAATTTCGGCTTGGTTCATGACCGCTTGACCTTGCTCTTCGGTGTAGTTCGGGTGGCGTCCGCCCGCGGTGGCAACGTGTACGTCATCCAGATAGACGTCAATGGCGTTGACGTCCAGCCCGTCTACTTGCGCATAGCCGATGGCGGCGAGAATGCGCCCAAGATTCGGGTCGCTGGCGAAAAAGGCGGTTTTAACCAAGGGTGAATGCGCCACGCTGTAGGCGACGGTTTTGGCCTCAACGACAGAGGCGGCTTTTTCGACGGCAATGCGGATGAATTTGGTCGCACCTTCACCATCGCGCACGATCAGTTGCGCGAGCGTTTGTGCCACGGCGGTGAGCGCGGCTTCAATCGCGGCAAATTCAACCGTACCGGCGGCGCATTGGACACCTGAAGCGCCGCTGGCCATGACGATGAATGAGTCGTTGGTTGAGGTGTCGCCGTCGATGGTGATGCAGTTGAACGATTGGTCGGCGATGCGACGCATCATGGTGTCTAAATCAGCCTGCGGTATGCCTGCGTCGGTGGCGATGAAGCCGAGCATGGTGGCCATATTGGGCTTAATCATGCCCGCGCCTTTGGAAATGCCGGTGATGGTGATGGTTTTTCCGTCCAGTTGGATTTGCTGACTCACGGCTTTGGGTAATGTGTCGGTGGTCATGATGGCTTGCGCGGCGTTGTACCAATTGTCGGGTGTCAAATTGGCAATCGCAGCCGGCATACCGCCGATGAGTTTGTCCATCGGCAGGTGTTCGAGAATCACGCCGGTGGAAAATGGCAGAATTTGGCTGTCTTGAATGTTCAATAGTTGCGCCAATTCACCACAAGTGGCCTCGGCATCACGCATACCGTGTTCGCCCGTACCTGCGTTCGCGCAACCGGTGTTGACGATCAGTGCGCGAATGCCGTGTTTCAGCGCCAAATGGCGTTTGCACACATGCACGGGCGCGGCGCAAAAGGCGTTGGTGGTGAATACACCCGAAACCGACGTGTCTTCGGCCACGCGGATGACGAGCAGGTCCTTACGGTCGGCTTTGCGAATGCCAGCCTGCGCGAAGCCAAGCTCGATGCCGGCGACGGGGTGAAGTTGTTCTGCTGTGATGGTGGGGAAATTAACGGCCATTGTGGTTCCAAATAGAGGGAGGGTTGAACAAAGAATTATGGCTGTGCGGGCATCCGATGGCGCATACGCCCTGCGCGAAAAACCTGCGTGTCATTATAGAAGTTTGCATCGGCGTTGTCTTGCCAAAAATACGGCACGCCGAGCACGGGCAATGGGCAAAAATCGTGGGTGTGAAACTGATGCGTGCGCAATTGGGCAGACAGACGCGCGTCCAGCTCGGCAAAGCGTGTGGCTAAATCGGCGCGAAACCAGTCAGGCTCGACCAACACCACCCATGTGTGCGCGCACATCGCTTTGCGCGGCGCGGTGAGCTTATCCATCAGCGCGTGACCAAACAGGTACACAGCGGCTTGCGCGTCGGGATTTGGCTTGACACTATGTTCCCAACGGGTTCGAGGCCTCACCAAGGCATTTTGCCAGTCAAAAGCGCGCAGCGCCTCGGCAATCGCGACATCACTCGTGACCAGAAGCGCGGCGTTTTCGTCAAACAGCGTCAATGCGTCGCGTGCCATGCCGCGCTGGTGCGTCACGCCGTGCGCCGTGATTTGCTCGAATTGACGGGCGTTCAGAACCGCTTTAGTCAGCGGGAACGTCAGCCAAATACAGGCATTGAAAAAATCATGTAGATTCAGGCGCGTCGGCACGCCGCCGCTTTGTGCGATGTGCTCCTCGTAGGCTTTGCCTTCGGGCAAATCCTCTTGCGCAATGAAATGTAGGGCTTCGCCCTGCCCTGTCAACATGGGCAAACCCTGCGCGCGCAATTGCGCCACAGCCGCATTGAGCGCGGCTTTCATATCAGGCGCTTGGCTCCACTGTTGCGCCGCAAGTCCAGAAACTCGCGTTGCAAAGCGTGGACACAGATGCGCCAACCACGGCGCATTCCAGTTGATTTTCTCGGCTTCGGCGTATTCCAGATGCATGATGGGCAAACAAACAGGGGTTTCGGGTTGTTCGGGGCGTTGTTTACTCGCTTATTCGGCGGCTTTTTCCGTATCGTCTTTTTTATCATCGCCATCCGGGATTGCGGCACTCACCACCGCGCCTGCGACTTTCGCCGTGGTTTTGACTGCGGTGGCAGCGACGGACACCGCCGCTGAACCCACTGCGAGAACGGCGCAGCCGCTGAGGGTGAGCGCGGTCAATAGCGTCAATAATACCGTGCGCACTAGACGAGACATTAAATACGCCCCTCAAATGTCCATGTCAGCGTCTCACCCGCATTCAGTGGCGTGAGTTGCTGTCCATCGGCGTAGTCAAATGTGTTTGGAATGACGCACGGCGCAGCGCTTAAGCGGACTTTGTGCGTATTGGCTGGTAAGCCATAAAACGCCGGTCCGTGCAGGCTGGCGAAACCTTCGAGTTGATCCAATGCGTTGGCTTGTGCAAACGCCGTAGCGTACAGTTCCAGCGCGTGTGAGGCGGTATAGCAGCCGGCGCAGCCGCAAGCGGTTTCTTTCGTGTGCTGTGCGTGTGGTGCGCTATCGGTACCGAGGAAAAAGCGTGGGCTGCCCGAAGTGGCGGCTTTGAGCAATTCGACGCGGTGCGTTTCGCGTTTCAAAATCGGCAAGCAAAAATAATGCGGGCGAATGCCGCCGACCAGCATGTGATTGCGGTTGTACAGCAAATGATGCGCGGTCAAAGTCGCGGCGATGCCCTCCTCCGCCGTCGCAACGTATTGCGCCGCCTGCGCGGTGGTGATGTGCTCCATCACGATTTTTAACTGGGGATAACGCGCGCGCAGCGGAATCAATATTCGTTCGATGAACACCGCTTCGCGGTCAAAAATATCAATCTCGGCATCGGTCACTTCACCGTGCACCAGCAGCGGCATACCGAGTTCCTGCATTTTATTCAGCGCCGCGTCGCAGTGCGCCAAATCGGTGACACCTGCGTCGGAGTTGGTCGTCGCGCCGGCTGGATATAATTTAACCGCCTTGACCAAACCTTCATCATGCGCGGTTTGAATGTCCTGCGCACTGGTACGATCGGTCAGGTACAAAGTCATCAGCGGGGTGAAATTCATCCCAGCAGGCACATGCGCCATGATGCGCTCGGCGTAGGCGCGCGCTTGTGCGGCGTTGGTTACAGGTGGTTTGAGGTTCGGCATGACAATCGCGCGGGCGAATTGACGCGCGGCGTGCGGCACGGTGGTTGCCAGTGCTGCGTCGTCGCGCAGGTGGATGTGCCAGTCGTCGGGGGCGATGAGGTCAAGCTGTCGGATGGTGTTCATGGTGAAAGGCCGCAATAGAAATTAAAAATTAAAGATGCCATCATTTTATCGGATAAACCGCAGTGCGGGGAATGCATGACGGCATTGAAGGTACATTGAAGGTAAAAGAATCATGGTTTGCCGACAGAGTGACGCACAATTGGCGCATTATTTTGGATTTTTGGGTAAAAATTGTCTGAGACTTGGGCGCACATCGTATTAAAATTCCCCGATATGCTGCATGATGTGATTGATGTGATTTGAATATCGAAAGGTTTTTTGACGGATTATGTGCCAACTACTCGGAATGAATTGCAACACGCCTACGGATATCGTGTTTTCATTTGAAGGTTTTGCCAAGCGTGGCGGTCTGACCGATCATCATTCGGATGGTTGGGGGATTGCATTTTTTGAGGATCGCGCGTGTCGACTGATGATTGACAGTCAGCCGTCGGTTAGCTCGCCGGTGGCGGATTTGGTGCGTTCGTACCCGATCAAGTCGCTCAATGTGATCGCGCATATTCGCAAAGCGACGCAGGGCGTCGTGGCGTTGGAAAATTGTCACCCGTTCATGCGTGAGCTGTGGGGACGGCATTGGGTATTCGCGCACAATGGCAATTTGGTGGGCTTTTCAGCGCCTGAAGAAGCGCTGTATCAACCGGTCGGTGTGACGGATTCTGAGGCGGCTTTTTGCACGCTGTTGCACCATTTGCGTCAAACTTACCCCCATGCCACGGCAAAAAATCCGCCCTCCGTTCGTCAGATTTCCGATGCGCTGGACGACATCGTGGCGCGGATTGCGCAGCATGGCACGTTTAATTTTTGCCTGTCAAACGGTCAAGCCATGTGGACGCACTGCTCAACGGATTTGTATTACATCGTGCGCAAACACCCATTCACCACCGCGCACCTGAAAGACGCGGATGTCAATATTGACTTTTCCGAGCACACCACGCCGGATGACCGCGTCGCCGTGATTGCCACCCAGCCGCTGACCGATAACGAAACATGGCACAAAATGGCGACCAACGAATTTTTGGTATTTAAAGACGGTCAGCCGTGCGCTTGCCGCAATGCCTAAAGTGCAGTGCATAAAAATGCAGTGCTTAAAATACATTGTTTAAACCGCACCATCAAGGTGTTGCATTGCACAAATTAAATATAAAACAGGTTTTCTATTTCGGTATATATTGCAATCATGCGTAATCACTGGTCACACCAATGAGCCGTGATTCGCATCATCCATATTCCAATCGATAATAGGAGACGTACATGAATAAAAAATCAGCCTTGTTGCCATTTTGTCTCTCGCGCTGGCGGGCGGTCTGAGCGCGTGCAATAAGGGCGGCGGCTCTGCCGGCGGTAAGGACGTAATTTACTTGGCCAGCGTTGCGCCGCTTTCAGGCGGTACCGCCACGGCGGGTAAAGACAACGACAGCGGCGCGCGTTTGGCCGTGGAGGAAATCAATGCCAAAGGCGGCGTTGAAATCGGCGGTAAAAAATACACCATCGAACTGCTGTCCGAAGACGACGCAGCCGATCCAAAACAAGGCACGATTGCCGCACAAAAAGTCGTTGACCACGGCAAAGTGCTGGGCGTTATCGGACACTACAATTCCGGTGTGACTATGGCGGCCAATCCGGTATACGCCAAAGCCAATTTATTCACCGTCACCCCGAGTGCGAGTAACCCCGACGTCGTCGCCAAAGCGATGAAAACCGCCAGTGGCTCGAACTCATCGTATCGCATGGTGGCACACGATGGTATGCAAGGGCCAGCTATGGCCGTCTATGCCCAAAAAGTCGGCATTAAAAAAGTGGCGATTGTCGATGATGCTTCCACTTACGGCAAAGGTCTGGCAGACAAATTTGAAGCCAAAGCGAAAGAACTCGGCATCGAAGTCGTTTACCGCGAAGCCGCCACAGACAAAACCACCGACTTCAAAGCCATTTTGACCAAAGTTAAATCCACCGATGCAGAAGGCTTGGTGTGGGGCGGTTTGGATGACACCGCCGCAACGTTTACCAAACAAGCGCGTGAATTGGGACTGCCGCAAAAATTATTCATGTTTGACGCCGTCTGTACCGACAACTACATCACATTGTCAGGCGACTCATCTGTGGGCGCATACTGCTCCGTGACCGGCACGCCAATGTCTGAAATGCCAGAAGGCGCGGCATTCAAAGAGCGTTTCGAAAAACGCTTTAGCGGACAAAAAGTCCAAGGCTTCGCACCATTTGCCTATGATGCGGTCTACACCATCGTCGAAGCGATCAAAAAAGCCAATACCACCGACGATTCGGCCAAAGTTGCCGCAGCAATGGAAGGCATTCAAGCCAAAGGTTTGAGCGGCAATATTGCCTTTGAGCCAAGCGGTGAACGTAAAGACGGCATGATTACCATTTTGCAACAAAAGGGTAAAGAATTCGTACCGATTGATAAAGCGCGTTAAGCCAATGCTTTATTGAAAAACCCCAAGCCGTGTGCTTGGGGTTTTGAGTTTTTGATAAAGAGGTGCATTTGTTAAAACAAAACGCCGTCATTACTTTCCGTGAAACTGCGCTATGCCCACGACTAGCCATTGCTTTTTCGATATTCCGCTCTCCGCCGCGGGGCATTTTTTGGCTATGGCCGCTAACGCTTAACATTGCTATGCAATGTTAGCCTACGCCGCAATCACTTTGCATGCAAAGTGATTGTGTCTTGATCAAAAAAGTAGTCAA